>JANPMK010000097.1:0-38046 GCA_031422775.1 Akkermansiaceae bacterium
GTTCAATGGCTAGCATGTGGGATTTTGTGGTTTTTTCTTGCTCTTTGCGTTTCTCAGACTTATTCAACGCCCTGTCAAGAACCATAAAAATACCATGCCTGAATTCAAACACGTTACTTACTCATGGGACGACGCCCATGCCGCCAAGCTCGATCCCGTAGCCCGCCTCGTCTATCGCTCCAACATTCTCGGAGCCGACCAACGCATCACCAACACCGGTGGCGGCAACACTTCCTCCAAAATCATGGAGACCGATCCCCTCACCGGCCAACAAACCGAAGTCCTCTGGGTCAAAGGCTCCGGCGGCGACCTCCGCACTTCCAAGCGTGAAAATTTCTCCTCCCTCTACCAGGACAAACTCATCGGCCTTCAATCGGTTTACGCAGCAAAGCCTAACAACGGTCTCAAAACCCCTGCGGAAGATGAAATGGTCGGCATGTATTTCCACACGACCTTTAACCTCAACCCACGCCCGTCTTCCATCGACACCCCGCTGCACAGTTTCCTCTCCGGAAAACACGTCGATCACATGCACCCGAACGCGATCATCGCCATCGCGGCTTCCAAAAACTGCCAAGCTCTAACAAAAGAGATCTTCGGCGGCGAAATGGAATACGTGCCTTGGATGCGCCCTGGCTTCGAGCTCGGCCTTGCAATGCAGGAGATCGAGAAAAAGAACCCAAGCACTCAAGCGATCATGATGGGTCAGCACGGCTTCATCTCATGGGACAACGACGATAAGAAGTGCTACGAACTCACCCTGCGTCTCATTGACAAAACAGCTCAATACATCGAAGACAAATACGCAGCCAAAGGTGGCGACGCGAAAGCTTTCGGCGGTCAGAAATATCAAACCCTTCCCGAAGAACAACGCCGCGACACGTTTGCGAAAATTCTTCCTTGGTTACGCGGTCAAGTTTCCCAACAGAAACGTTTCATCGGCACGGTTCAGGACGACGAAAAAATTCTCCGCTTCGTCAACTCCGCAGACGCACCACGCCTCGCCGAGCTCGGCACTTCCTGCCCGGACCATTTCCTCCGCACCAAAATCAAGCCGCTCTACGTTGCTTGGAATCCTCAAACCGAGGATCTCGCTGCACTCAAAGAAAAACTTGCTGCTGGACTCGTTCAATACCGCAAGGATTACGCAAAATACTACGAGACCTGCAAGCACGCCAATTCCCCAGCGATGCGCGACCCGAACCCAACGGTCGTCCTCATTCCTGGCCTTGGCATGATCGCATGGGGCAAGGACAAATCAGAATCACGCGTCACTGCTGAGTTCTACAACTGCGCTGTCGAAGTCATGCGCGGTGCCGAAGCAATCGACACCTACATTTCCCTTCCACAACAAGAAGCATTCGACATCGAATACTGGTTGTTAGAAGAAGCCAAACTCCAGCGCATGCCCGCTGAGAAAGAACTCGAACGCCAAGTCGTCATCGTCATCGGCGCAGGTTCAGGCATCGGCAAAGAAACCGCACACCGCCTCGTCAAAGAAGGTGCACACATCGTTTGCGTCGATATGAACCTTGAGGCAGCTCAAGCAACCGCCAAAGAAATCACCGATAAATACGGCCTCGGCATCGGCGTGGCTGGCACAGGAATTTCTAACAGCGGACCAGCTGTCGCCCTCCAAGGCAACATCACCGACCGCGCCGGCATCCGTGCGATGCTCGACCAAGTCGCGCTCGCTTACGGTGGTTTCGATCACATCTGTATCACCGCAGGTATCTTTGTCCCATCCGACACCACTGGCCACATCCCAGATGACAAATGGGGACTCACTTTTGCGATCAACGTCACCGGCTCCTACTTCGTCGCCGACGAAGCTTACAAAACCTGGAAAGAACAAGGCCTCAAAGGAAACCTCGTCCTCACCACTTCGGCCAACGCCGCGGTCGCGAAAAAAGGTTCCCTCGCCTACGACACCTCGAAAGCCGCCGCGAACCACTTGGTCCGCGAACTCGCCATCGAGCTCTCTCCTCTCGTCCGTGTTAATGGTGTCGCTCCAGCAACCGTGGTTTCTGGATCAGCCATGTTCCCTCGTGATCGCGTCATCGGTTCCCTTGCAAAATACGACATCCCCTTCACCGAGGATGAAGCAACGGAATCATTGGTGAACAAACTCGCTCAGTTCTACGCTGACCGCACGCTCACCAAGTCTCCGATCACTCCAGCCGACCAAGCGGAAGCCTACTTCCTCCTCGTCACCAAACGCCTCAGCAAAACCACCGGCCAAGTCATCACCGTCGACGGCGGTCTGCACGAAGCGTTCCTGAGATAGTAAACCTCTAGAAGGTAGGGTCGCGGCGCTGTCCGCGACCCTAATCAAAAATCTCAATGCGCTATCATTTTAACCGGCGTGAGACCTTCATAGGAACCTACTCTTTCAGAATCACGGTCAACAACGGCGTGTTGACCCTACCTTTTCGAAAGGATGCGCTTGATCTCCGCAGAGTCTACTCCGAGCACGACTGCGGCATCTTTTAAATCACCATCCGTTCGATCTAACAAACGACCGACGAGCTGTCTTGAAAACCATTCTAGCATCGGCGTATCGGATGGGGCGGAATTGATGATGTGGTCCAGACTCTGTGCCAGAACCGATGATTTTTCGGGAGCCGAAGCGAGCGGAATATCGGCTGGAAGCAGAATCTGTGAGGAAGCCAAGGCACAAGCACGCGCCATGGTGTTTTCCAACTCACGCACGTTTCCTGGCCAATGATGGCTCGATAACGAAGCCGTGGCCTCAGCGGAAATCCGTATCCGTGCCATCCCGTTTTTCCTCGTGATCCGTTGTAAAAAGTATTCCGCCAATAACGGAATATCTTCCGGTCGCTCACGCAAAGGTGGAATACGTAACTCTACAACATTGAGCCGGTAAAACAAATCTTCACGAAAACGTCCCGCAGAAACTTCTGCTGCGAGATTCTTATGTGTCGCTGCAACAATGCGGACATCGGTTTTCAACATCTCATTCGCACCCACGCGCGAAAACGTTCCATCCTGCAGCACGCGCAGCAATTTCACCTGAATCGAAAGCGGCATATCACCGATCTCATCCAAGAACAAAGTCCCGCCATCCGCTTGTTCAAATCGACCCGCGCGTTTGGCGATCGCACCCGTGAACGAACCTTTCTCATGACCGAACAACTCACTCTCCAACAAGTTCTCAGGAATCGCGCCGCAGTTGATCGTGATCATTTCGCGCTGGCGACGCGGGCTGTATTCATGCACAGCTTTGGCAACCAACTCTTTTCCTGTTCCACTCTCCCCGGAAATCAAAACCGGTGCATCCGATCTAGCAACCCTCCCCACCAATTTAAAAACATCCTGCAACGCCCGCGAAACCCCGATGATTTTCACCCGGCCATCCTGACTCGGAAGTTCAGTAGCTGGCCCAGCCGCTCCCCGCCTATCCTCCACCGTCTGCAAGGCCGATTCCACCACCGGACGCAACTCGAACGATAGCGACTCCTTCCGCAACACATCGTGCGCGCCTTTTTGGGTCGCCTCGATGATCTGACCCGTTGTCGGAAACCCCGCCGTCAAAATCACCAACGTATCCGGACTCTGCACTCGGATTCGACCCAGCAACTCCAGCCCATCAAACGGCTGCAACGTAATCGCCGAAACCACCACACTGATTTGCGTTTTCTCAATCACCTTGATCGCTTTACCTGCATCATCGCAGCGTAAAATTCGCAACCCCTTCGCAGCCAAATGCTTGGTGGCCCAATCCAGAAATTCCAGCTCGGGATCCACCAACAACAAGGTCTCTTCTGACTCAGCTTCGGGCATCAACTGGCAGGACATTCGGGAAATAGCTGCCATTATGCAAGAGATAAGGAAGAGTCAAAAGCAGTCAAAATAGGTAGGAGCAAGCCCTGCGACAGGCTCCCTTCGACAGACTCAGGAATGATCAGGACAGATATGGCCTCACTTGACCGACTCATCGCTGGGGGCGGCAGATAGAGATTGGATTGACGATTGTTGATTTCCGATTGTTGATTTTGGCTCTAAAAGAAACAGCCTCTTCAGCTGATGCTGTAAATTACGCTCCGTAGCGGGTAGTCTTATTCTTTTTGCTCCGCTCCTCACCCACAACGCGGAGCAAGCTCCGCTTCAACCTCGGCGGAGGCAAGCCTCCGCACTCCAGACTGAACACAACAAGGAACAAGAATGTCCCTTCTCCTTACCGCTTCGCTCTCCACGCTCGGAACAACTCCAGAAAAGCCGATGAAAAATCACTTGGCTGATTCTCGCTCCAAGCTTCGATTTCATCCACGGGAAACGGCATCATCGAATCGATCTCCGCTGCGGGAAAATTAACCGCTCCATCATGTTGAGTCGTAAAAAGCTGAATATGTTCCCAGCCAGTTGCCTCACAGGGTTTTGCGGAAACGGCATATTTTAGATCTTCCGCGTTCTTCTCAACCCCGATTTCTTCACCTAACTCACGGATTGCCGCTGTTAGATAATCTTTTCCGGCATCGAGATGACCCGAGACACTGGAATCCCATACACCTGGATTCTTGTCTTTTCGTAGCGATCGTTTCTGCAACCACAGATCGCCATTGCGATTGAACACCAAAACATGCACCGCGCGATGGATGAGATTTTTCGCATGCACCTCAGCACGCGTGGCATTACCAACCGGAACATCGTTATCATCCACCACGTCAAAAATTTCATCGTCGCTCTGCGGTTTGTCTTTCAGCGGATGCGTATCGTAGGCGCGCGTGAGCTCTATCCATTTTTTCAAATCCAACTCCTCGCCCCTCACTGTGGTCGACAAGCCGAGTTGCTCGGCGATCTCTTTCCAATCGTGCGTATCCGGAAGCTGCTTGCCCATCTGCTTGCGACGTTGCGCGAAACCTCTACGCACCAATTCATCAAACAAGCGTGCGTCAAACACCGGCTCGTCTTTTTCCTCTCGCGGAGTCAGCACCGCCACCGCCGAATCGATCGATGGTCGCGGATGAAACGCTTCCGGCGGAACCACTTTCAATGGTTGGATCTTCCAATTCACCTGCATCCGCAAACTCAGGATTCCGTAATCCTTCGTCCCCGGCTGCGCGCCCAAGCGATCGATCACTTCCTTCTGCAACATGATCACCGCCCGCGAAAACGGATGGGGCCGACTCATCAGATTCTTCATAATCGCCCCACCCGATGAATAGGGAAGGTTTCCTAGAAATTTCACGGGTCGATGTTTGAACAAAAACCTCCGATCAAACTTCGCGCCATCCGCCAAATGCACCTCCACATCATTCCTGTCCTTATAACGCTTGCGCAAATCCTCCGCCAGCCGTGCATCAAACTCGATCAGGATCACCCGTCGGGCTTTTCCTAACAAATGTTCCGTCAGCGATCCCGCACCAGGCCCAACTTCCACCACCGCCTCATCCGGTTTCAGCTCCAACTGAGAAACGATCCAGCGCGAGATATTCGCATCGATCAAAAAATTCTGCCCAAGCTGCTTGCTAGGCATCACACCCGCTCTATCCAATACCTCACGAATTTCCTGACCATTCATCTCCACGAAAACTGAATCATCCTCCCGCAACTGACCAGAGCAGATTCAGGGTGAAATCGGGCTTAGGGTAATTCCGGCAATTTTTACACGGAGGGAAGGAGGAAGAAGGGAGGTCACGGAGGAAGAATCTTAAGGTATTATTTAAAAATCCAAACCTCTCAAAAATCAGCAAATTAAGAACTCCCCGTTCTCCTTTCCTCCTTCTTCCCTCCCTGTAAAATTTGCCCGAAACCATCTACCACCCACAAACTTAGTGACTGGCGCTCTTCTATTTTCCGTCTATTTTCCACCCATCCATGGTTTCCCAAGAGCTCAAAGCCAAACTCCGTGATGTCCCGCACCAACCCGGTGTCTACATCATGAAAGACCGCTTGGGCTCCATCATCTACGTCGGCAAAGCCATCGATCTGAAACGCCGGGTCTCCTCTTACTTCGTCCCCTCCGGAAAAAACCGCGCCAGCCTCAAAACCCGCGCGCTAATGGATTCCATCCATGACTTCGAGTTCCACATCGTCCGCAACGATGAGGAATCCATGATTCTCGAAGGCAAGCTCATCAAAGACTACCGTCCGCGTTACAACATCGCATTCAAAGATGACAAACGTTTCCTCCACGCCCGCGTCCGCCTGACCGATCCCATCCCGAGATTTTCCTACGTCCGCAGCAAGAAAGAAGATAACGCCCGCTACTTCGGACCGTTTCCGCATTCCAGCGCACTGATCGAAACGATCAACTGGCTCAACCGCCGACTCGGCCTACGTGTCTGCCGTGCAGCCATCCCCGGCGAAAAAGATTACAAACATTGCAACGCCGATATCATCCGCAACTGCTCCGCCCCATGCATCGGCCGCATTTCTCAACAAGATTATTTAGAAAAAATCCAAGAGGCCTGCCTGATTCTTGAGGGGAAAGGCAAGAAAGTCATCTTCGATGAACTCGAAGATGAAATGCAAAACGCCTCCGAAGCGTTGGATTTCGAAAAAGCAGCCACGTTCCGCGACATCATCGCGAACCTCAAAAAAACCCTCATCCCCACCCGCCAATTCGCACGAGGTCGCGGTGTCCCGACCACGGTGAAGCCCACCGAAGACCTCGCCGATCTAGCAGAAGCTCTCGGCCTCGACGCCCCGCCGCGCATTATGGAATGTTTTGATATTTCCAACGTCTCATCCAACCACATCGTCGCCTCCATGGTGCGTTTCACCAACGGCCATCCTGATAATCAAAACTACCGCCGCTACCGTATTCAAACCGTCACCGGACAAGACGACTTCGCATCGATGGCGGAAGTCGTTTTCCGCCGCTACTCGCGCATCCTTCGTGAAAATACTTCTGAGGAAAACGAACACTCACAAGAATCCCTCATCGATGTCCAACGCCGACTCGCCAAGGACGGCAAAGCGAAAATCATCCTACCGGACCTCATCATCGTCGACGGCGGAAAAGGCCAACTCTCCAGCGCGTTGAAACAGCTTCGCGCACTCGGCCTGCAGGAACTTCCCATCATCGGCCTCGCCAAACAACGTGAGGAAGTCTTTTTTCCCGGCCAATCCGACCCCCTCCTCATCCCCCACGACCGTGGCGCCCTCAAACTCCTCCAACGCATCCGCGACGAAGCTCACCGCTTCGCCAACGGCTACAACGAACTCCTCTACCGCCGCCGCATGAAGGAAAGCGCACTCGACGATTGCCCCGGCATGTCCCCACGCCGCAAAGCCCTGCTTCTAGAAAAATTCGGCTCCGTCGCCCGCATCCGCAAAGCCACACCCAAAGAAATCGCTAAAATTTCAGGCATCTCGGAAAACTTCGCAGAAACGCTTTTGAAACATCTCTAGGCCACAATATCATCCACCAGCGGACGGGCCAACATATCCTCGTAGATCGCGATGTATCTCCTCGCCACTTCCTCGTGACTGTATTCCTTCTCGCTCTCTAACATCACACGGCGGATCTGAGATATTTTCAATTCATGCGGCAATCCATAAAACTCCATCGCCTGGTCGACCGCCCAACGCAACGCGCTCGCATCATAATGATCAAAACGGAATCCATTGCCCGTTGAATGATGAACATCGATCGGACGTATCGTATCATAAAGACCACCCGTTCCATGAACAACTGGCAACGATCCATAAAGAGGAGCCGTCATTTGCGGCAATCCGCACGGTTCAAACAACGAAGGCATTAACATGAAATCCGATCCCGCATAACCCAAACGCGACAAACGCTCATCGAAATCCACAATCGCCACCCGATTCCCAAGATTGAAATCCTTGATGATCTTCTTAAAATGAACCTCATGCGGCCCGTTCGCAACCACAGCAATCTGCAAGCCTCTATCCCAGTAATCCGAAACCATTTTCAGCATGATATCGGTCACCAATTGCGGGCCTTTCTGAACGGGATCCAAACGGGATGGCCAGAAAAACAACGGTGCATCAGGATTTCGATCCAAGCCTAGCTCATGCTGCAAGGCTTGTTTGTTTGCACGCTTCCCTTCAAAGAAATCATCCGCTCCAAATTTTTGCACCAAGGCATCATCGGTCGATGGATGATAAGAGGGATCGGGCGCATTCAAAATACCCGAAGCACATCCGGCATAATATTTATTCCGAATCTCCTGCCTAACAGACCACGGAACCACCGAGTGCCAACCTTCCACAATTTCCCAAAGAAACCTCGGACTGACCGTGTTGATGAAATGCGAAGCGAAAATTCCTGAGGTAAGTAAATCGATCGGAACTTGTGAGCGTGCATGATCGTAACTCACTGGATTACCTGAGAAATACAGGTTCATCCAAAATTCCGCCGCATCAATTCCGGTGTCCTCAACCTGCGAGAGACTCGCCTGACGCGTGTGGATGTTGTGCACGGTGAACAAACTTTTAATACCACGGCGCTTCGCCATCGCTGGAATCAACGCGGTCATCCAGTCATTGCAATGGATCAAATCCGGCCGCGCTTTCGGGACGATGTGATTGATCACCTCCCGCTGAAATACCAAGGCAATCCGCATCGCCTCATCCGAGTGACTGCTGTAAACCTGATCCCGATAATAAAAAATCCTGTCCTCCGCGAGATGGATGTGATCCTCAGGCAGGACCTCATGGTATTTTTTTAATTCCTTCTCATGCAGGTTGAAAACGTCTCCTTGAAACAGTTTCCGATAATTCGGCATCGCCACATGGACATCAGCGCCCAAATTAAACAAGGCCGATACCAAAGACGCCGAAACATCTGCCAAACCACCCGCTTTCGCCGACATCCGCTGTGCCATGTTCCCCATTCCCGCAGGAAGATAAGTAATCTCCGGCGTTACAATCAGGATTCTGGGGTTCGTGGATTTCGGTTTCTTGGCCATGGTTAAAGCAAAATCAAAGGCATCAGTGCAGTTTTAGCGTAGTTTCACGCACACTCTTTAGGCGCAGGCGACTCCTATCAAGAAAATCCATCACTTTGTTACAAATTGTTCACTGGGACGGGCAGCGCTTTGCAGACATCATGCCAACCTGGGAAATTCCACGTATTTGGAAAGCCCGCACATTGGGCAGGTTTCACCGGATGAATCCGGCACCCGCCGTCCTCCAGCATGATGCACTCATGATTGGGCTTTTCAAGGATCGAGAGCCCTTGGCGATTCGATCGCAACCGCGTGTATTTCGCAACGAATTCCGCTTCAGTCATCCCCAAAAACGCCGAAATCGCCGCGACATCGGAATCTTCGATCCGGACATCTCCCGGCCATTTGCAGCAAGCATTGCAGCGCTGACAGACATAATGCACATCCGGCTCAAGCACCGTTTGATCATTGATCGGACTGCCATATGAAACGCGCTCTTGGTCCATCTCACTCAAGTCGCTGATAATAATAATTCACCCGACCCTGAAACCAGCGCCACTTTTTACCCGGCCTACCGTCATCCATGAGGAAGTGCGGGCAATTCTTATGCAACATATTCGTCCCTCTGCGTGGCCAATGATAATGCGGAACCACGTTTTTCAGCGGAATCCCATGCTTCTTCATCAAGATCGCCGTAAGCTTCGCTGTGCGTTCAACCGTGGCCTGTTTATTCGACCCACTCTCCTCACACATCTCGATGCCAATCGAATACCGATTACCCGGCCCGTCAAAATCCGCATGTTCACCCTGCTCAGATGTCGGCATGTGCTGGATCGCTAATCCCTGATCCACCGTGAAATGCCAAATCAAATAACCGATCCGATTTCCACCGGGTCGCTTCGGCGCACGCAGCGCGCCTCGCTTCAGTGCCAATGAATGTTTCTCCGCTCCCGCCGAATAATTCTGCGTGCTGTGGATCGTGATGTAACGAGGATTCATCGGCCGCACCACTCTCCGCCCATGCGTGCCGCGCGGAACCATATCCACTTTCAACCTCACGTCCCGCATCATGGCCGATGTGGAAATTTTATTTCCCGATCCCGATGACGGTCTAGAAGAAGGCACAGGCGCGCAGCCCGTCCCCGTAAGGAATAGCAACCCAACAACCGCAATACCTAAATTCCGAAACACAACAAGAACCTATCGCTCCTAAAGTTTTTGTGAAGATAAAAACCCTCAGCGCCGCGGTCGATTCCGCATGATCAACCTCATCACGAACAACGGCAATGACCCTATAAACCAGCCAGCAATCGCAGTTTGCAGTCCCGGAAACACGCGAGCTCTGCCTCTTTCCAGCCCAGTCAACGCCTCAGCCACGACCTGTTGTTTACTTACATAGAAAAGCCGACGCGCAGGCGGCATGCCCGATGACGCGCCCTCACGTCTCGCAACTTCACCGAACTCGGTCTTCACCGGACCCGGACACAACGACATCACCTCCACTCCGGAATCTTTTAACTCAATCCTCAACGCTTCGCTGAAACTACTCACATACGCCTTCGTCGCGGCATAAACCCCGAAATCAGGAATCGCCAACGTACTAGCCAACGATGAAACATTCAAAATCCATCCTCGCTTTTGCTTCGCCATGCTTGGCGCAAATAAATGTGTTAGATGAGTGAGAGCATCTATGTTGACCCGCAGCATTTGATCGATCGCCCGCCACTCCGCAGTCACAAACTCACCGTAATCTCCCAAGCCCGCATTGTTGATCAAAAGATCCGGAGTCAACCCCGCGTCCGCCACTTGTTTTCCTAACAAAACGCGCTCATCCTGATTCGATACATCCACCGCAAACACCATGACCTTGGTCGCCGGATGAGATTTCCGGATTTCATCTGCTGTTCGCTCAAGTCGATCCAGACGACGCGCCACCAAAATAAATTGATCCACTTGCCCTAACAGCTGCTTCACAAATTCCTCACCCAAGCCAGCAGAAGCTCCGGTAATCAGCGCGCAGGTGTATCGCCTTTCCATGATGGTTAGACCTCTGCGTTCACTTTCACAACTCGCAGCGGCAAACGCATCATCAACTCGCCGTCATAACCGATATCAACCGAGTAAATCCCATCTTCATTGAAACGAAGCCCCTGCAAATTCATTACCATGTTGCGGGTGTTGAACGGAACTTCTTTTGGCATTTTCACCTCAAACTCAGGTTCAATCGGCATGTTCGCCGGATCCAATGCTTCGCCATCTTCATTGATGATCGTGATCGAAAGCTTGTGCCGACCCACATCTTCCTGAGTGAAACAAAACCGCATCGCCAAAGCACATGACGGATGCACCACCGGCAAAGCCCTCGCAGCCAAGGTGTCAAAAGTCCCTGAAACAACCAACTTGCCGTTGTAGTCAGCCGCAAAGTCACAAAGTGTCGCAATTTGAATATCCATATCGAAAAAAGTTTATCGCCCAAAAGTCAGGCAGGTCTTGTCTAAACCACCACACACTGAGGTAAAGCCCAAAGCAAAATTCCATGGAAATAGGCCAATCTCTTCCAAATTAAAAATCAACAATCGTCAATCATCAATCGGAAATCAATGCATTGGGCGGAGCGGTTTCATCTCTCGGTTTGATTGACGATTGATGATTGTTTATTTTGGATTTTTGATTTCAATTCTAGTCCAATCAACAAAGAAGGGGCAGCCTCGCGGCCACCCCTTCTTATTCTATCGATTCAACATCCAACTACTGCTGGATATCAATCGCTGCGTATTCGCCGTCCTTCCTTCTGTAAATGATCGTTAAACAATGCCGACGTGCACTTTTATAGAGCACGAAAGGCCGCTCCGAGAGCTCCAGCTCCATGATCGCATCCTCTTTGAACATCGTTTTCACTGCAATTTTATCAGGAAAAACAATGAACGGCTCTGGATCGTGCGCAGACTCCTCGGGATGATCCATCGCTTCTTCTTTGAAATGTCTCTCATCGAGATAACGGATCGACTCATTCCGGTGTGGCCGGTTTTTCTTCATCAAACGAGTTTTGTGTTTGCGCATCCGACGAGCGATTTTCTCAATCGTCTCATCCAGGGCGACATACATGTCGCGTCCTTCGGAATGGGCTTCAATCGTGATGTGGTTGGTACAGAAAAGGATAATCTCCGCGATTTGGCGGTTTTTCTGAACGTCTAGGATCACTTTTGCCTCAATGATTTTCGGGTAATCTAGATGTAAGCTCTCTATCTTCTTATGGGCGTAATCACGGAGGGAATCGGTCACTTCTTCATGCCTCACCGTTACGGTGACAGGCAAATTGACGTTTGCAGTTTGCATATTTCTTTATGGTTTTAGGTTAATAAGTGAGCACAGAAAATTTCTATGCCCATCTATGAACTTGAAGCATGATCTGCAAAATTGCCATGCAGAAATTGCTAAAAACTCACTTTTTTGAATTATTTACCAGAATCCAAACGAATACGGCGTTTCACCTCATCGAGAAACGTGTCGCTGCCCTCCAAAGCATCCGCCACCGCACGGATCACCTCCAAAGTTGGCCTTGAAACGTGATGCTCCATTCCTTCTACATCTCGGTAAATGGTATCTTCTTTAAGCCCAAATAACCTGAGAAATCGGGTCAGGGTTTCATGTCTTTCCACAATTGCACCGGCAATTCGCAAACCCTCTTTGGTAAGCACTGTGCCACGGTATTTCTCATGTTTCACCAAACCCTCACCATCCAGCTTTTGCAGCATGTTGGTTACGCTCGCTTGAGAAATCCCGAGCTTTCCAGAAATATCCACCGCCCGTGCATAACCCTTCTCCTCGATCAAATGCAGAATCTGCTCAAGATAGTCATCCATGGCCACCGATCCGCTAGTTCGCTTTGATTTGGGTTCAGTCATCGCGCACCATCCTTTCCAGTCGCAGAGAGAGTTTCAAGAACAGATCTCAACGAATACACATATCCTCAACTCATCGCCTTGCGCAAACGATACCACGCCCCCGTATTAGGAGCGACCAATGACCACAACGGCAAATCTTGCAGCCCGTATTTGTGAACCATCCATTCTAACAAAACCAAAGAAGCCACCGCATCGAACAACGCATCATGCCAATCCCGCTCCGGCACCAACTCGCGCACCTTATCGCCCAGTCCCAACTCCTCGCACAACGCCCCCAACGAATGCTTTTTCTGTTCCGGCATCGCCGCACGCGATAACAACAAAGTATCAACCCACGGCTCGAACGGATTGCCGGGAAATTTTCGCAGAAATCGTTTTTCCGTCCCCTTCGCATGCGCCACCGGAACCGCCTCATCACCTAACCGACCGTTCACCTCCGGCCACAACGAGATCAAACTCGGGGCTCCGGTTAAATCACCAACATCGATCCCGTGAATCTTCTTCGCATACCAATCCACCTCGCCCTCGCTCTCCAAAAGCGAAACATAAAAATCCCCGTAACCCTTGTCCAAAGACCACGTCGCCATCCCAATCTGCACCGGCCAATCCTCTTTGCCCCGCTGCGCCCCCGCCCCCTCGAAATCAATCCCCGCAAACACCACATCCCGCACTTTTCTCTGATCCTTCACAGCCCCCATCATTCCCTGCAGAAATAATTCCACAACCCCGATGTTTTAAATTTCAAACTTTAAACTCTAAACTTTAAATCTCAAACCTCAAGAAAAGCCCGAACTATAAGGAATTCAACCATTCGCTAAATCTGATCCCAGCCGGCACCTGCATCTGATCCCAAAGGGATCAAAGATATTAGCCTGGGGTCGAGCAAAGCGACACCCCGGGTTAAATACCCAAATAATCCCCGACCCTGACAAGGGTCGCAGAGCCGCTGGCTACTCAGAAAGGAACCGTGAATCGCAGCGCAGCGGAGATGGCCGACCTCCTTTCCTCCAGTATGTCGGCAATTTCAATCGCGACTCCAACCGCTTTTCATCAAAATCTCATTCAGATTGGGTGTCCCGATTTACTGTTACCTTCACACCCCGATGTGTCGAAGCTGTGAAAAAATTCAAGATTCTTACAGAAGGCAACGAAGAGAACGAAGGATGTGCCAACCCCTCATTCTCGTATCTCCTGCCAAAGAATCATCATTCAGATCGTGTTTCCCGATCTACTCAAATTCATTTTCTCCCTTGGCAGTGCCTTCATAACCACTTAGAAAATCCCCTAATGAACGGAAATTTCAAACCCATCCCCTTCCGTTCCGTATATGCATGGATTACACCGCACGCTGCATTTGCAGGACAAAAATTGCGCGCTGCATATTAACAATATTCTGTAATGAGAAGCCCGTCAAAAAGGTCGATTGTCCGCGTCCTACTCCTTTTCGGCATCGGATTTCTCTTTGTAATTGGTATTATCTGGCGTTTTTACCCTAATCGGAATTCTCCTTCATACACTGGAAAGATCGAGAGGCGTGACTACAACTTCATAGTAAGTCCCCTTGATGGAACCTCGCTCAACGCACGACTGGATCGAATTAAACACCGAATCGATAAGCCTGGCCAAGTTAAGCTGATGAAGCTCTTCACTTCTGGCACCCCACCTAAAGAGTTTCAATCAGCGTTGGAGAAGTATGGCTATAGATTTCCGCCAGGAACAGAGGTAGTATCGCACCTCGGCACAGCGCCAAGCTTCTATATTCGGCATTACCCCGAAGTTCTAGACAGCCTTGAGGCCGAATTTCAGCTAGAGCAGCGATGGTAGCCATTCAAATTGTGTGTCCCGATCTACTACACAATCAATATCCGATAATCACTATTAGATCCAAGAATCCCGATGACTAAAATCCCTCTCTTATTCGTTTCCATGCTTAGCGTCCTGTCCTGTGAAAAGGGCGAAATCGACCCGAAATCCGCCGATCAAAAAGACCAAAGCATCATTCACTATGAAGCATTAAAATGCCTGACCCCCTACAATGGACCATCAAAAGGGCTATTCACAACGAATCAAAATGATCTGTTTACCACGATAGCGTGGGATCGTTCTAAAGAAATCCGCAGCGAAAAGCTGCCGTTAAATGAAACTCTTTTTACAATGAAAATAACAGAGGTGGGTCCCTCCTTCACTGGGCGCTTTTTGCTCTATCGAGATTTGGGAGGCCAATCAAAATTGCTCGGCTCAGTAGCTGACTTTAAGGAGCTACGCTATGATTCTCCCAGCCTCCGATTGCTCCCAGGCACCCGCTGGCTGGAGTCACAGGAGTGTGTCGGGGCGGGAACTGGTATCGCAACCTACTGGAGTCGGTTTTGGAAAATCGGAAATGATGATATTCAAGAACGCCTTGCTTTGCCCACTAAAGGACATCAACGAATGTCCACTGCCGCCCCATGTCAGGAATTTACGCTCAAACCAATCCCCTCTCAATGCTCCGATAAAGTCATTATGTTTGAGTTTAGAGCCGTTTGTGAACTGATTGTTCAGCAGGATTCATCAGAAGGCATTTCCATTAAATTACCCGATATTATCCGGACGATCTATTTTGAAGAAGACCCGATGAGTTCGATGATTTTGAACGAAGAAAAATCAGGCCTGACGTTACGTGAATTTCAGATTCTCACGAACACACAACTTGAATTTGGCCCCGATTTTTGGGAAATATACGCTTATGATATTGAGCAAATTACGCAAGGCACCGATCGAGAATCTGTTCGTGCGTGGATTGATTCCAACAAAACCGATTCATGGGTTATTCCCGACAAGATTAAATCAGCGCTCAAGCCCTAGCATCATTTGGATCGATTTACAGACCATTTAGAAAGTGGTGCTCATCCAGATGATGACTCCCGATCTACTCAAATTCATTTTCTCCCTTGGCAGTGCCTTCATAACGACTTAGAAAATCCCTTAATGTACGAAAATTCCAAACACATAACCTTCCGTTCCGTATTTGCATGGTTTACACCGCATGCTGCATTTACAGGACAAAAATTGCGCGCTGCATATTAACAATATTTTGCAATAAACGAAGACATGACCATCACTAGCTACGGCTACATCGGGACAGGCTTAATCGGGTTTGGCATTGCGCTAGGAATTGCTTCAGTCGTGCTCTTTATAATCGCAGGCAGCGGCATTTCGATGGGTTCGCCGGAAGCACTCGATTCGGATGGAACCCTTCATTTTCACGATACCTACTTCATCTTGTTTTCGTTGGGGCATCGGCTGACATTGCTATTACCTCTGCTAGCGGCGCTAATTTTGATCGTATGTGGCTTATCGATTCGATGGCAGCTCCCACAGATTACTGAGGTTATGAGAAACATCGAAGAAGCAGAAGTCATGGATGCCATCCGCCCATCCGCTCTCCAACCACCCAACAACGTCACCCCGCTAACGCGGTGACATCACATTGAACGCTGCAAAAAAATGAATACTCGTATTGCACAACTAGCCTTCCTCGCACTCCTACTTTTATCATTCTGTTCAGTATCCTCAGCTCAGCAAAAAACCTCGGCACAGGGAATTGGAGGCAAGCGGGACATGAAAATAATTCAACAGGCTTCAGAGCTTGAGGAAGCAGCACTCGCCTACATATCTTCTTGCGAATCTTCTACACCTTTATCGGGTGGAGCAGGCGCACCTCGCTCCTTGGCGATCTTGGATTTCCGTGATCTTGTAGCCACACAACCCATCACCATTATTCGACTGAGCTCAACAAAGAGTGTTGCTGACAAAAGTGGATTCAAGAACCAACCTCCACTAAAGCTCATCGAGATTACACTAGTTCATTTAGAGGATCACAAAGTGCGAGTCTTTGCACACACCTTCTTGGAGGGACATCTTGTCGAATTCAGAAAACCAAGCGAAGATGCTGATATCCAACTCAGAGCAATCATCAAAAAAACACAAGAAGTCCAACAAGTCTTGGCTCCTAAAGGGCCATAAGTATTCTATTTACTAACTCTGTTCGCCATAAAATGAGAAGGTTCTTCATATGCCCAATTCTCACTTCACTCCTTTGTTTGATTGGGTCTAGCTGCGTAACAAGCGAGCAGGCGCAATTCCTTCGAACTGCCCGCACAATTAACCATTTTCCGGTTAAACGAGAGACTTTTATATCCGCGCTATTCCTTGAAGAACAATCCGGATGGCGTAGTAGTGACATTATTTGCCAAGGTATGTTTCATAGAGAGACGTGGGGTCACGAATCAGGATTTACGATCACGGCAACTGACTCCGAGCCCGCAATTATTAGCTACGGAGATGAATTCAGCAAGATGATCATGTCCTCTCCGCGAGCAACTCTAAAGGAAGAGGCTAAAAGAAGTTCCTTCGACTTTTTTGTTGTGACTAAGGGCAGCAGGGTGCTTTACCAGTCATGGGACGGCGAACAAGATCCTGCGTTGAAAGAGCATAAGTAACCGCATCCAGCGACAGCCCCATAGAAACCCACGCTTGTCGAAAATCCAACCACTGCCACAGAGCCACTCATAAGAATCCTCACCTCCTTTTCGTGTTTTTCGTGGTTCCTAAATCCCAAAACCCATCCAACCGCGATTCCCTTTTCTTCTCATTTTGAAACTTGAAATTTGAAATTTGAAATTTCACCCCTCAGCATCGCTGCATGTCCGCAACCACACCCATGATGGCCCAATACCTCGCGATGAGGAAAAGCCTGCCTGCTGACATCATTCTCTTTTACCGACTGGGCGATTTCTACGAAATGTTCTTCGAGGACGCAAAGACCGCCGCCCCTATTCTCAACGTCGCCCTGACCAAACGTGGCGGCACGCCCATGTGCGGCATCCCATACCACGCCGCCCAAAACTACATCGCCCGTTTGCTGAAAGCGGGGAAACGGGTCGCCATCGCCGAGCAGACATCGGAGGCCATTCCCGGGAAACTCGTCGAACGCGAAATCGCCCGTATCCTCACCGCCGGCTCCATCGACGACCTCACCCTGCTCGACGACCAACGCCCGAACTACCTCGCCGCCCTTTCCAAAACCACCAAATCCTTCGGCCTCGCCGCCATCGATCACACCACCGGCGAATTCATCATCGCCGAGTTTCTAGATGCCGCCCAACTCCTCGACGAAATCGCCCGCATCTCCCCCTCCGAACTCCTCATCCCTGATCACCAGATCAGCGATTTCTCAGCAAACTTTCCCCACGCCCTTCCCTACGATGGCTACACCTTCCTCCCCGAACATGCGGTCGATCTCCTGAAATCCCATTTCAACGTCCATTCACTCGATGGTTTCGGCTGCGCCGACAAACCCGCCGCATCCTCCGCCGCAGGTGCCGCGCTGCATTACCTGACTCACCAGCTCCGCCGCTCCTGCGAACATCTCAACCCACCGCGTCTGTTAGAAAACGACCAACACGTCCTCATCGATTCCGCCTCCCAACGCAACCTCGACCTCATCGATTCCCGTGCTGGAAAATCACACACCTTGTTAGGAGTGTTGGATCGCACCCAAACCCCCATGGGAGGCCGACTCCTCCGCGATTGGTTGCTCCACCCACTCCGCGACATCCGCGCACTCAACCAACGCCAAGAAACCATCGCCGCCTTCCTCGCCGAGCCTTTCCTTTTATCCAAAGTTCGTGAGTCCTTAAAAAACATCCGCGACATCGAACGCACCACCTCCCGCCTCTCCCAAAACTCCGGCAACCCCCGCGACCTCCAATCCCTCTCGCTTTCCCTCCAACAAATCCCCACCCTTAAGGAATTACTCTCTTCCCTCTTCAATTCAAAAATCCAAAATCAACAATCATCAATCGTCAATCAACTCCACTCTCTTCCCGAGCTTACTCAACTCCTAGAAGCCGCCTTATCCGACGAACCCCCCGCCAACATCAAAGACGGCAACATCATCCGCGACGGTTACAATCCCGAGCTCGATGAACTTCGCTCCGCAGCCAGCGGCGGAAAAGATTGGATCGCCCGACTTCAGGAAGACGAACGCAAACGCACGGGAATCGATTCCCTGAAAATCAAGTTCAACAACGTCTTCGGATATTTCATCGAAATCACCACCTCCCAGCTCGCCAAAGTTCCCGACGACTACAAGCGGAAACAAACCATGTCGAACGCCGAGCGCTACATCACCCCAGCGCTCAAAGAGATGGAAAACAAAGTACTGGGCGCCGAGGAACGTTCCAAACAACTTGAATACGAACTGTTCTTACAACTCCGCGAACAAATCATCGTCCACCTCGCCGAACTGAAAGAAACCGCGTCTGCCATCGCAAACATCGATACCCTTTGCGCCCTCGCAGAAACCGCACAGCTCAACCGCCACACCCGCCCAACCCTCACCGAAGGCACCGAACTCATCATCATCAACGGTCGCCATCCCGTTCTCGAACAAACGCTAACCGATACCAAGTTCGTCCCCAACGATACCGAACTCCTCCCGGAATCATCGCGTTTACAAATTCTAACAGGCCCGAACATGGCCGGTAAATCCACCTACATCCGCCAGCTCGCCCTCATCACCTTGATGGCACAGATCGGCGCTTACGTCCCGGCCGACTCCGCGACCATCGGACTTGCTGATCGGATCTTCTGCCGCGTCGGCGCGTCCGATGATCTTTCGCGTGGTCAATCGACCTTCATGGTTGAGATGTCAGAAACCGCCCTCATCCTCAACCACGCCACCGAAAAATCGTTGGTCATCCTCGATGAAATCGGCCGTGGAACCGCCACCTTCGACGGACTCTCCATCGCCTGGGCGGTCGCCGAGCATTTGCACGACGAAATCAAATGCCGAACCCTCTTCGCCACCCATTACCACGAACTCACCGACCTCGCCAACACCCGCCCAGCCGTCGTCAATTGCAACGTCGCCGTGCGTGAATGGAACGAAGAAATCATCTTCCTCCACAAAATCCTCCCCGGTGCCGCAGATAAATCCTACGGCATCCAAGTCGCCCGCTTAGCCGGTTTACCCAAACCGGTCCTAGCCCGCGCCAAATCCATTTTATCGCACTTGGAAATGAATTCCTCCAAACCCGAGTCCAAAGAGAAACATCCAAAGCCCAAGACCACCCAGTTAGAAGACTCCCTACCAAAACCGAATTCGCCGCAGATGAATCTATTCGATTTCTAAATAAGTCATCAGCGCCCCAGGCTCTCAAAAAAATCACTGAGCAACAGCCTCTGCTTCGAGCCTTTTAAGCTCTTCACGCTTTCTAAGAATTTCGATGCTGGAATCGACCGACTCGATTCCTTTCTCCAAGCGCATCTGCTCTTTCTGCAGCTCGATGAGTTTCTTGGCGTTATCGAGATAAGCTTTCATGTTTACTTCGGTTTTAGCTTTGAGACCTTTCGCCTCTGACGAGTCCGGCATACTTTTAAGCATTTCATCTACATTACTCATTACATATGCCACTCGTTTTTCTTTGTCGCAAAACTCAGCATCTAATTCTGCTGCATTCTTCTGATCATGGAGTTGATGAATCAATTTTTTATCTCCCGCTTCATAAGCAGTCGCCAATTTCTCCTCAACTTCACCCACTTTATGACGAAGCTCTATCGCTTTGGCCGCCGCGTTCTTCACGAGTTCTGGGGCATCCTGATCACAATCATCCAATTTCGCACTCTTGTTCTCGGCCGCACTTTTGCGATATTCCTCAGCTGTGCGCTTCATCTCCTCCTTTTCATCTTCCCCATCGTTTCCTTTCACATGTGTGATCAAACTGAATGCGAGAACCGTCGATAAAAGCAAAGTGGATTTCATAATGGATATTTTTGTTGGATGACCAATCAGAGATTGAGCGGAAGCGAGTGATCTATCGTTAGCAATTTGCAGACGATGCTGTCAATCTCTTCGCAAATAAGCTCTCACCAAGAATCGATAAATCTCTGCGAATTTCCCCCTCCTACCAATCACTTTGACTTCACTTTAATTCCAATCTAGACTGCCTTATTGAAATCGGAAAATGAGATACCCGAACCCTCCCAGCCGGAGGAAAATCTGCACGAGCTATTGGCAGCCGCAGAGATCCGTAAATCTACTGAAATCCACAAAACTGGGAAAAATTTCAGTTTTGTGGTCGGCATTCCGATCGCTATCCTTGTTATGTGGGCCGCTATTTTTCTACTCACTTACAAACCCGGTCCTTCGACATCCCCCAAAACCGAAATTCCAGCCACGCTCGCTAGCCAGCTAAGTCCGAAGGAGCATCAAAATCCTAATTCCGATATGACTCAGGACGGAAAGGATCACGTCGTAAAAACGAATATCTTAGGACTTAAAGAGACCTCCGGGAAACTCGTTGACAAAGAGGACATTCATTTCGCGATGGAGCTTTTAAATTACTTACAAACTTCAGAGCCTGCGAATAAGAAAGAAAAATAATCGGTCACCCCAGCTACTTTTTACTGAGTCGGCGTCTCCAAAGGTAGCCCCGCCTCACGCCACGCATTGATTCCCATCGTAAAAACGTAAATCTCATAATCGCGTCTGGCCACTTTTTGAGTGACGTTTCGCGCCTCCGTGCAGGTAATGCCGAAGCAGTAAAACACCACTTTTTTGCCTGCCGCTTGAGCTTTCTGAATTTCTATATCACGCATCTGGACTTGCTCCTCGTATTTATCATGAGGCCAGTTGATTGCTCCTGGAATGTGATCGATCGCATAAAAATAAGGAACTCTAACATCGTAAATCAAAACATCTCCGGATTGCTGAAGCGTGTAGAACTCTTCGATCCCCATTCCTGTCGACTTCCCTAACTTCTTCACCCGTGGCGGTGTTTTCAACGGCTTGCTTTTAATCTCCGCCTCTTTGACGACCTCGGTTGGCTTCGTCTCTGGTTTCGCACAGGACACGAAAGCAAGCGCGCACACCAACAAGGCAGCAGTTAAGTTGTTCTTTAATTTCAGCATTTTAGTTCTTTAGTTTTTACCCAACCACTAGATCCATCCGCACATCGTGATCTTCCATAACAATATCATCCACGATCTGGAACGGAAAACACACTCCAATCTTCACCGACTCCGGTTTCGCTTGTTTGAGGATGCGATCATAAAACCCTCGACCCCGCCCCAGTCTTCCTCCGTTGCGATCGAATCCCAGCCCAGGACATAAAAAAACATCGACTTTCTCAACCCTTACTTCTTCCAGACCATCTATCGGTTCCATGATCCCGAACGCGCCAACCTGCATGTCCTGATCGATGTTTTTCACCCGATAAAAATTAAGATTCTCCCCCCTCACCCGTGGAAACACCCAGTCTTTATGAACCCGACCGAAAAGTTCAGATAAATCCACCTCACCCGGCAACGCCATGTATGCGGCTACAATCCGAGCGGTCGGAAGACACCCCAACTCCTGTGCTAATTTTTCCACCACAGCTCCGGAATCAGTAGCGTGATTCAACGACGCGATCCGTCTCAATTCCTCCCGCTGTCGTTTTTTGGGTAAGTCGCTCATCGCTAATTAAGACGCCTTTCTAAAGTAAACGTGGACGCTTAGCAAATCACTTCATGGTTTTGATCTAGCCAATCGATTGATCGTAAAAAGCATGACCAACATCATGACTGTGATTAGATAATCTATAGGGCGCATCTGCTGGAAAACTTCTCTCCAGTCCGTTGTGAAAAGCATCCATGCGCGGTAGCCAATAACGATCATCACACCAACCGAAATCAGAACGCAGGCAACAATGAAGCTGATAAATGATTTGTGGTTTTTAGATTCCATTTCCATTGGCTGAAATTATTGAAAATCGATTCACAGAAATAAAAGACAAGTTAAAGCTGAAGCGCGTCAGCTCTCTATGTGTCTCTCTGATCCTTGCGGTTAAAAAAATCTTCACCTCAATCAAAAAGCCAGCCGGAGGCAGGCTCTCCTATACCGGAGCCTTATCCAAACCGAACGCATCGTGCACCGCGCGGGCGGCGTCTTCGATATGCACTTCATCGACAGTAACCGCGATCTTGATTTCCGAAGTGGAGATCATGCCGATGTTGATGCCTTTGTCGCCGAGAGCCTTGAACATGGTTGCTGCCACACCGGAGTGCGACCGCATGCCAATACCGACTGCGGATAATTTAGCGATACCTGCTTCCGTTTGGATCTGCGCATTCGGGGTGAGTTCTGCAAGCAACGGTTTGAGCGCGGCTTGTGCTTTTCCGAGATCTGTCGAATGCATCGTAAATGAATGCCTGGAGAGGTTATCATCGTTCGATGTGTTCGAGACAATCATATCGAGATTGATTTCCGCTTCAGCCAGCACACCGAGAATTTTTCCGGACATGCCGGGAAGATCTGGGATGCCGGAGATGGTGACCCGCGCTTGTGAGCGCTCGATCGAAATACCACGGATGACGACGTTTTCCATATTGGGATGTTCTTCTAACACGAGAGTTCCTGGGTTATCATTAAGTGAGGATCGAACCTCGAAAACTACGCCGAATTTTTTCGCGAATTCGACCGAACGCGATTGCATGACTTTGGATCCAGACGATGCCATCTCCAACATTTCATCATACGAAATCTCAGGCAATTTGCGGGCGTTTTTCACCACTCGTGGATCGCAGGTATAAACCCCATCCACATCGGTGAGGATCTGGCAAACATCCGCTTTCAAAGCAGCGGCGACCGCAATCGCGGTCAGATCCGAACCACCCCGACCCAAGGTGTGAACCATTCCGTCCACCGTGATCCCTTGGAAACCCGCCACCACTAGGGTTTTTCCCTCATCGATAAACCGCTTCATCAATGTGGGATCCATATTGGAAATCCGTCCCCGCGTATGACTTCCCGTCGTAAATATCCCGGCCTGCCTGCCAGTAACCGATGCCGAATCCACCCCCTGCGCTAGCAAAGCCATCGCCACCAAAGCAATCGTTTGCTGTTCACCGGTCGCTAGCAAAACGTCCAATTCGCGCTCAGAAGGATTTTCATCCAGCTCTTTCGCCATCCCAATCAGACTATCGGTCACGCCAGACATTGCCGAAACCACGCCAACCACCTGATTCCCCTCGTCACGGGTCCGCTTCATCCGCGCAGCAACATTGCGAATGCGATCAATGGAACCCACAGAAGTTCCGCCATATTTTTGAACAATTAAAGCCATGGTTTTGGGGCGGGCGGATTCAAGAGGGTTCTTTAAAAAACATCAAACCTTAACTTAAGGGGGGCATATTTCTTCAAATCATTGTCACGGGGCAAAATGCCGAAGCAACGATATCGCAACGATGATAGCTCCCACGCAGGTCACGAAATGTGACAAGTAATAACCCCATTTATTGTGTGTAGGCACATCCGGTGGAATGACGAGGTAGTTGAGACCAATCCACAATCGATCTCCCAATCTCGCCCCAAGACCCGCTCCGACTAGGGCGGCCCCTATCAAATAGGGAAGGATGAGTTCATGATTTAGCCAGATTCCGTGTCTTCTTCGAGAAATCAAAACCAGTCCACCCAAACACCCAACGAATAAGCCAAAAATGAAATGCAGCACGAATGAGAGCCAGTTGGCTTTGCTTGAATATTCTCTCATGGCCTATGATGACTTCTTTTGACTGATCACTGACCACTGGCCACTCGGCACTTGACCCCGCCAACCCAAAATTCCATCTCATCCTCCGCGCTACGCTTCAAATACCCCAAGCCAATTTCCCCATCCGCACTCGTGACTTCCCCACAGACCTTTCCTTCTGCATTCGAAAATTCACCCAACTCCCCCACACCTTCGAACGCGAGTTTCACCAGTCGTTTATTCACCTTCCCCGCGCTTTTGATTCGGGAAATGACTTCCTGCCCGATGTAGCAGCCTTTGTTGTAGGAAATATCCGTAAGGTCCAAGCCCGCTTCTGGCGGCAACATGCCAGCCGTGATCTCCGCACCCCAACGCGGGATTCCCTGCTCGATTCTCTCCCGCTCGATCAGATCCGCGTGTGGAAATTGAAAATCATCCAAGGCTATTTCATCACTCACATTTCTCACCTCAACATCGTCAGCGATCAGATATCGGGTCAATCTGGCTTCAAGATCTTCTAACATTTCTTCGGCACAAAATACCAACACCGCATCGTCAGCATTTGCTTTCGCCAACCAAACGCGGAACTGCAACTTACCTTTCGCATCTGTCACGCAGCTCGGCAGCACGTCACCGCTCGCCATCACTTTGCGCACATCCTGAGTCACTTGCCCGTTAAGAAATCGCACCGCATCCGGCCCACGAAATTCTAACACCCCCACATTTTCACCCAGCTCATTCATAGGCTTTGATCAATGCGGAGAAATCCAAATCCGCCATACCGCGCTCGCACATTTCGTTCATTCGCTGAGAAACCACCGCCATCGCCGGCAATTCCACACCCGCCGCTTCCGCCAGCGCCAAGGCGTAGCGACTGTCTTTAAGCATATTTGCCATCGTGAAATGTGCTTCGAAATCGCCCTTCATCATGCCAGGATATTTCATCGCCATCAGCGGCGAACCCGAACCATTACGGATCGCTGCCTCCGCAAAAACCTCAGGTTTTACCCCGTGTTTTTTAGCAATGGTCATCGCCTCACTCATCGCTTGGATCGTGCAGGCAGAAATCAAATTCGTTCCAATCTTGGTAACGGTCGCCGCGCCAATCTCACCACAATGCATGCAGGCTTTCGAGCTAACCGCTAGAAACTCCGCCACGCGCTGCATGGTCTCCTCACAGCCGCCAATGTAATAAAGCAACTGCCCCGCCCCCGCTGCTTCCTTGCTGCCAGTGAATGGTGCATCGAGAAAATCACAACCTCTCGCCGCACATTGCTCCGCCAGCCAGAGTGTGGTCGGCAAATCAACAGTCGCGTGATTCAACACCAAAGTTCCTTTACGCAGCGCCTGCTTCGCCGTGCCGAAAACTTTCCGCACCATAGGCGCGTCTTTTAAATAGATCGAAACGATATCCGCATTCGCAAGCGCTTCTTCAGGGCTACGAAATTCTCCGTCCTGCCCACGAAAAGTCCGACTCCAGCACGAAACCTCGTATCCAGCTTCAAGCAATCGTTGGCGCACTCGGGAGCCGACAATACCAAGACCCAAAATCGCAATCGACTGCTTTTCCATGATGATAAAAATCTAACTGAATCGATTAAAAATCAGTCCTGACGTTGCAGTGCGAGCTTCACCAGCTTGGTTGCCTGCTCTCTGATTTCTTTCACTTTTGCATGAGTTGGATCCTCTTCTTCGGGAATCACCATCTCGTTTCTCAAACCTGAAAGCACATCACGAATCGCGATGTAGTTGGGTCGCTCAGAAATTCTCGGCTCCAAGCCAGAGACGATCTCGGTGTAATAATCCGCAATGTCCTCGCGCATGATCTTGGTCGCACGCTCAGCTGAGAATTGTTTATCGACCGCCACCGATGAAACTTCCAATGCCCGAATCCAGCCACCGAGAGAAATCAAGTGCGCCAAATCTGCATCACGTAGCGTGACCAACTCGGCCTCCACATCTTTCTGCGTGGCAGCGAGCTCCTTTTTCAACTGAGGGATATCCTGCTTTTTCGCGCTCTCTAATAAACCCGCAGCATGACGATTGATTCTATCCCCCGCGCCCAACGCTTTTCCATAGCGTGTGAGATCAGAAGCGATGCGCTCAACCTGATCCATTTGACCCGCTTGCACGATCAGGAAACCATCCGCAATCAGGAAACCGAGCTCAATCGCAAGATCCGCACGATCCAACGGCATGCGCTCATTCACTTGGCGCTGCGTTTCAACCAAAGGCAAGGGCATCAAAAATTGCAGGGTGTCGAATAACTTAGAAATCGATGGTGCCGTAAATTCATTCACTCCCAGTTCTTCTCTCAAATGTTGATCTTCAACCAAATCATCAGGAATCTTCGCTTCTCCTTCTGGCTGCTTCTCCTTCTCTTCGGCAATCTCTGGCTTTTTCCCCTCAGTCACCGCCGGCTTCTCCTCAACCTTTTCCTCCGCTTTTTCCTCAACCTTTTCGGGGACTTTCTCCTCAACCTTTTCTGGAGCCTTTTCTCCGGTAACCGGCGGCTTCACCTCCTCTTCGCCAAAGCAAAGCCCACTCACCGTTCCACCAATCATCAACGCAGCCCAAAATTTCATACAGGCAATTTGACACTTTCATTCCTAATTCGCAATCGCCAATTCATTTACCCTCCTCCTCTGCCGTGTTCCTTGGAGTTTAAAGTTTAAAACTTAAAGTTTCCCCCCTCTTGACCCGCCTGCCGCATTCCCCTATGCACTTGCACCAACGAATCACTCCATGTCCAACACGATCATCTACACCAAGACCGACGAGGCCCCAGCACTTGCGACCTATTCCTTCCTCCCCATCGTACAGGCTTTCGCGAAACCCGCTGGAATCAACGTGGAAACCCGCGACATCTCGCTCGCCGGTCGCATCATCGCCCAGTTTCCCGATCTGCTCACCAAGGACCAACAAATCCCCGATCACCTCGCCGAACTCGGGAAAATGACGCTTCTGCCAGATGCAAACATCATAAAGCTCCCGAACGTTTCCGCATCGGTCCCTCAGCTCAAAGCCGCTATCAAAGAACTCCAAGGCGCCGGTTACGCGATTCCTGACTTTCCAGAAAATCCATCGAGCGACGCTGAAAATGACGCCCGTGCCCGCTACAGTAAAGTCATGGGCTCCGCAGTGAATCCTGTTTTGCGCGAAGGAAACTCCGATCGCCGGGCTCCGAAAGCCGTTAAAGATTATGCCAAAAAGCACCCTCACTCCATGGGTGCTTGGTCGAAAGACTCAAAAACCAATGTCGGTTCCATGGACGGCAAAGGCGATTTCTTCTCGAACGAAAAATCCGTAGTCGTCCCGAAAGCCACCGATGTCAAAATCGAGCTGATCGGAAATGACGGATCGGTAACCGTCCTAAAAGAATCCACCCCACTGTTAGAAGGTGAAATCCTTGATGGCACATTTTTAAGCAAAAACGCCCTCACCACGTTCCTCGAAAAACAAATCGCCGAGGCGAAATCCGCCGACCTCCTTTTCTCCCTCCACATGAAAGCCACCATGATGAAGGTCAGCGACCCCATCATTTTCGGCCATGCGGTGAAAGTGTTCTTCAAAGACCTCATCGCCAAACACGCCACTGTCCTCTCGCCTTTGAACATCGATTTCAACAACGGCTTGGGCGATCTCGTTTCGAAAATCCAAACTCTCCCAACTGATCAAAAAGCTGCAATCGAAACAGACATCCTCAAAGCCTACGAAACCGGCCCGGATCTCGCGATGGTGAACAGCGACAAAGGTATCACCAACCTCCACGTCCCATCGGATGTCATCGTCGATGCCTCCATGCCCGCCATGATCCGCACCTCCGGACAAATGTGGAACGCCGCAGGCAAAGCTCAAGACACCCTCGCCGTCATTCCGGATTCATCCTACGCCGGTATCTATCAAACCGTCATCGATTTCTGCCGCGAGAATGGCGCGCTCGACCCACAAACCATGGGCTCGGTTCCAAACGTCGGCCTCATGGCGAAAGCAGCTGAAGAATACGGCTCCCACAACAAAACCTTCGAAGTCCCAGCCGATGGCACCGTCCGCGTGACCGACACCGAAGGAAACGTGCTCTTCGAACATAAGGTCGAAAAAGGCGACATCTGGCGCGCTTGCCAAACCAAAGACGCATCGATTCGCGATTGGGTGAAACTCGCCGTCAATCGCGCAAGAATTTCTGGCACCCCAGCTATTTTCTGGCTCGATGAAAGTCGTGCCCACGATGCCCAAATCATCGCCAAGGTGAAAACCTACCTCGCTCAGCTAAATTCCACCAGCCTCGACATTTCCATCCTCCCTCCTGCCGACGCGTGCCTCATCACACTTCAACGCATCGTCAGAGGATTGGATACGATTTCCGTCACCGGAAACGTCCTGCGCGATTATCTAACCGATCTCTTCCCCATCCTCGAAGTGGGCACCTCGGCGAAAATGCTCTCCATCGTGCCACTCATGAACGGCGGTGGCTTGTTCGAAACAGGAGCCGGTGGTTCCGCTCCCAAACACGTCGAGCAATTCCTCGAAGAAAACTACCTCCGCTGGGATTCACTCGGTGAGTTCTTCGCGCTCGCCGCATCTTTTGAGCACCTCGCGCTCACCCAGAACAACGCCAAAGCCAAAGTCCTCGCCGAAACCCTCGATGCCGCCAACGGCCAGTTTCTCGAAAACGATAGATCCCCAGGTCGCAAGCTCGGCACCATCGACAACCGCGGCTCCCATTTCTACCTCGCACTCTACTGGGCGAAAGAACTCGCCGCGCAAAACAGCGATCCCGAGCTCAAAGCCATCTTCCAGCCCATCGCAGAAAAACTCATCGCCAACGAAGCGACCATCGTTTCCGAACTCAATGCTGTCCAAGGCAAACCCGTCAACATCGGCGGCTACTACATGCCCGATGACAAGAAAGCGTTTGAAGCGCTGCGTCCGAGTAAGACCCTGAATCAGATCCTAAATTAGAGCGTCTAGGATGGTTCGAGCTTTCTTTTACAGGGAGGGAGGAGAATCAGGAGCAGAAGAGATCAGAAATGGTAGCCCCGAAAATGTCGGGGGAGGGCGCCGCATGTAATGATGTGAGACTAGCCAAGCAATTGATAATAAGTTCCTGTTACTTTACAAAACCGAGTCATCCTCTAGGACCGCGTGAGTCCACTCGCGCTTCTTCTCCCTCTCGGTCGTTTTATCAAAACGACCCTACCATGCCATAATGCCGCGACACATCCACTCCAGTCTTCTTCCCTCTTCTTGAAACTTGAATTTTGAGATTTGAAATTTAATTCAACCTTATCCCCGCTTCCGTCTGCGTGATCAAGCGCTTCTTCAACAACGCTCCCAGCGTTTGCTTGAAAGTCCGTTTCGAAACTCCCAGCTCGCTGTAAATCTCTTCCGCCGAGCTTTTATCAGTGAGCGCCCAAAAACCGCCACGCGCGACGAGCTCTCCGATAATCTGTTTCTCCAAATCATCCACCCGCGCGCGACCTGGGGGAGTGAGAATCAGATCGATCTTTCCATCACCTCTAACAGCAGCGACCCAGCCCTTGAGTTTTTCTCCGAGCGAGAGCTTTTGGAAAACCTCATTCGAATACAACAAGCCGGTGTGTTCATGGTTGATGATCGCTTTGTAACCCATCGGCGTTTTGCCATAAACCGTCAGTTCCACTTCCTGGCCGGATTCATAAATCGCTGGAGTGATATCAATGTGACGCGCGATACGATTCGTCGCCATCAAGCGCTGACTTTGTTCATCGACCAGCACTTTCACCAAATAACTTTTTCCCGGCTCCATGCGGGTCTTTTGCTCACGAAATGGCACGAGCAGATCTTTCGATAAACCCCAATCCATAAACGCCCCCACCCCAGTCACCGCCACGCATTGCAGTTTCACGAATTGTCCCGGCATGGCGCGCGGCGTTTTCAAAGTCGCCACCAAGCGATCCTCGGAATCAAGATAGATAAAAACATCCACTTCCCCACCGATCGCCCACTCTCTGGGCATCTCTCCACGTGGTAGTAAAATTTCACCAAGATTCTCCGCATCAAGAAACAAACCGAACGGTTGTTCACGGACGATTCGAAGATTCGCTCTGGTGCCGATTTTAATCATGGGATGTGGTAATTTTTTCAACGCAAAGCCGCGGAGGTCGCAAAGTTTCGCAAAGCTAGGAAAATGGGTGCATTTGTTAGGAATTAAATTTTAAAAAATATTCTTTGCGTAACTTCGCGTTCTTTGCGCCTCTGCGTTGAAATTCTTATTAGTTTAAGGAGTAAAATCTTTCGGAGCGAGGAGGATTTTCTCGATCGGGTGTTTCGTGACGATATTTCCCAAGCTACCACGAGCTTTGATCCCGAACTCCGCAAAGTGCACCGGACGCGTGAGGTTGCGCAGGCGTAGACCGGATTTCATGTGCACGATAAGCATCTGCGCCGAACTCTCCTCGTTGGTGCTGTGCCATTTGAAATACAACACCTTGCTGCCCGGTGAGCCTTTGGTGAGATCGTATTCTTTATCGCGTGTCGTTCCACCCACAGTGAAACGTTTGGCCATCACGTTGCCGTCTTTGCCGTCGCGGTAAATCATCGAGTAAATCAAATCCTCATCCTTGCGATAAACCGCCACTCGCAGTGGCTTCGGCCCGACGAACAATTTATCCGCGACCTTGGTGATCTTCATTTTCCCATCCGCTGTAAAAATAATGATGTCATCTAACATCGAGCATTTTTCCAAAGCCTCTTCTTTCTTCAAGCTCGTTCCAGCGAAGCCGTTCTTCGCATCGAGATAAAGCGTCTCGGTTGCAGCGACGACCTGTGTCCTGTCCACTCGTGAGAACGATGAAATCTCAGTCAGGCGTTTGCGGTCTTTGCCGTATTTCTTCCCAAGCTCTTCATACCAACGGATCGTGTAACGCGTCAGATTACGGAGGTTCTTATCCGTCTCGGCGATTTCGTCTTCGATCGCTTTGATCTCCTCGTCAGCTTTGAAGGCATTGAACTTGGAAATGCGTTTGATACGGATCTCGGTCAAGCGAACCAAATCCTCTTCAGTCACCTCGCGCTTGAGCAATTTTTTGTATGGCTTCAAGCCATCATCAATCGCTTTAAGAACTGCCTCCCACGTCTCAGCTTCTTCGATATCGCGGTAGATGCGTTTCTCGATGAAGATTTTCTCCAAGGAGGAAAAATGCCATTTGTCGCCGAGTTCCCCGAGCTTGATTTCGAGCTCCAGTTTCAACAACTCCCGGGTCAACTCGGTAGAACGTTTCAGGATTTCTGTCGCCCCAAGAAACGCCGGCTTGCCATCCACGATCACACCCGCATTCGGTGAAATACTCAGTTCACAATCAGTGAACGCATAAAGCGCATCCCGCGTGTTTTCCGGATCCGCACCTGCTGGTAAATAAACCAAAATATCCGCATGCGCTGCGGTGTTGTCCTCGATTTTTTGAATCTTGATCTTGTTCTTATCCGCCGCCGCAACGATCGAATCCATCAACCCTCCGGTAGTCGTCCCAAAGGGAATTTCCGTGATGCGAAGAATTCCTTTTTTTTCAGCATCGATCCGTGCGCGAACTCGAACTTTCCCACCACGCAAACCATCGCGATACTCGCTCGCATCCATGATGCCACCGGTCGGAAAATCCGGGAGTAACTCAAACGGTTCTTTCCGCAAACAAGCCACCGCAGCGGTGATCAGCTCATTGAAATTGTGTGGCAAAATCTTACACGCAAGACCCACCGCAATTCCCTCCACACCCTGCGCAAGCAAGAGCGGAAATTTCATCGGCAAAGTCAGTGGCTCTTGATTCCGTCCATCATACGAAGGCAGCCAATGGGTCGTCTTCGGATTAAACGCCACCTCCAACGCAAATTTCGTCAAACGCGCTTCAATATACCGCGGAGCAGCCGCGCCGTCTCCGGTCAGGGTGTTTCCCCAGTTTCCCTGAGTGTCAATCATCAGATCTTTCTGCCCGAGCTGCACCATCGCGTCGCCTATCGATTGATCACCGTGCGGATGGTATTTCATCGTGTTTCCCACCACGTTCGCGACCTTGTTGTAGCGGCCGTCGTCGAGCTCACGCATCGAATGCAAAATCCGCCGCTGCACCGGTTTCAACCCATCATGCAAATGGGGCACCGCACGTTCCAAAATCACGTAGCTCGCATAATCCAAGAAATAATCAGAATACATCGCCCCAAGGGAAATATGCTGGTCCGGATCGTTACTCATAGGGGCAATGTGCTAGTGGACAAGACGATCCCGTGCAAGCATTGCTTCGTGGGAATATGACAGAATCGTGAAAACCCCAGCCTTCAAACACTCGAAGCTCTTTCCTATCGACTTCCGAGCCATCCAATCCAAGGTGTCTTCATGCCAAATCTTGTCCGTGTTGAACTCATCGCCCTTCTGCCCACCCAAGCAGGTTGCGCTGTATTCCTTGGTGACGGATCAAAAGTGATCTTATTTTACATCGATCCTGCGGTCGGGCTCTCGATCAATACCGTGATGACCGGACAGAAAGCGCCGCGTCCCCTCACCCACGATCTCTATATGCTCACGCTTCAAGCTTTTGGAGCACAAGTTTCCCGGGTCGTGATCAATGCGGTCGATGGCGATGTCTTCTACGCACGTTTAATCCTCACTGCGGAAAACGAGATCATGGAAAAGAAAATCATCGAGCTGGATGCCCGCCCCTCAGATTGCCTGGCGATTGCCGCACGTGCGGAAGCTCCACTGTATGTGACCCGCGCCGTTTGGGATTCTCTAGAAGACCGTAGCTCCTATCTCGAACAAATGAAAATCCAAGGCGATATGGATCAAGATTGATTCGATCACGCCAAATAGGGAATCTCCAACCTGAATTCCGGAATGCGTGCAAAAATCCATTCGCCACTCGCCATCTCCGCAAAGAACGCCCCGTTCACCAACGCACTCCTCCCGACCACGTGATAGCTGTTATAGGAAAAATGCTCGCCAGGTTTGATCACTGGCTGCTGACCCACCACACCATCTCCCTCCACTACGGTCGTTTCACCACCATCTTCCGTCACCACCCACTTCCGCGCACATATCGTGATCGGCACCGCCGAATCATTAAAAATAGAAATGAAATAAACGAACGGATGTGGCTTATTCGGCGGAGCATCCAAGCTCGACATGTAGATAACCTCATCCACCTTCACACGAAGCTCGTGAAATTCCTTGATGTCATCTTGCATGTGGAAACCATTGGAAGTCACAGACAAAGAATCAAGAAGCAATGAAACCAATTGATCCATCCATCAAACCCGTTCGCGCCATCCTGACGATCGCGGGATCGGATTGTTCAGCCGGTGCAGGCTTACAAGCGGATCTCAAAACCTTCCAACACTTCGGCCTCCACGGCCTAACAGCTGTCACTTGCATCGTCTCTGAAACTGCGAATATCGTGCGCAGGGTCGATCCCGTGGATCCTTCCATGCTGCAAGATCAAATCCTGCTCATGCTCGATGCATTTCCTCTCGAAGTCGTCAAAACCGGTATGCTCGGCTCCGCCAAACACGTCGAAACCGTCGCCGCTATTTTCAAAAAACAACCCCATATTAAACTCATCATCGATCCGGTGATGATCGCCTCCACTGGCGCCAGCTTGATCGAACCCGATGCCATCACCGCTTACCGTGAAACACTCCTACCCCTCGCCCACCTCATCACGCCCAACCTTCCGGAAGCAGAAACCCTAATCGGAAAAACCATTTCATCCATCGATGAAATGAGCCACGCCGCAAAATCTCTATCAGAAACATTCGGCTGTGCCGTCCTGCTCAAAGGCGGCCACTTGAATTCCCCAGACTGCACCGACCTCCTTTACGATGGCGAAACCGAACATCGTTTCACCTCTCCACGTCTAAACGTCAAAGCCTCCCACGGCACCGGCTGCACCCTCGCCGCCGCCATTGCCGCAAACCTCGCGAACGGCAAAGATTTACCCAACGCAGTTTCAGCAGCTAAAGCATATCTCAACCATTGCTTGGAAACTTCTTATCGTTTTGTGAATCAAAGCGGTGAGGTGCTTCATGCGCTGAATCAAGCAACCATACATAAGATACAGTCGTAGCTGCTGCGTCTCGCAGCAGGCCGTGTCAGTGGCGTCTCGCCACGGAATTTGTCATTTGGGGTCAGCGGGTAAAATCATAGACTTGGATCTTTTTCGTTAGAGGCAGCAATATGCCTTTCACTTCTTTTACATGGCGTGGATCGGTTTCGTAAGCGTGCAAGGCTTGGACATTTTTGAAGCGCACCAACAAGCCGATGTCGAACGAATCATCAACCACAGGTCGCTCACTGGCCACAGCAGTGCCGTAGTCCAGAATCGTGATACCCTCGATCACACGCAGACGTTCGATAGCATCTGTGATCTGTTTTCGATCTGATAGATTTCCGGAATTTTTCTGCCACATCAGCACCACGTGATCCACTGAACCTTTGGGCGCGGGAGGCGCGATGGTAGCACAGGAACTCAGAATAGCAGCGAACACGAGGGCGAGAGACATTTTCATAGTCAGAGAAATACCGAGTGGAGAAAGAAAACATTTCACCGAAGTCAGCGGAGTCTAACCTTCAATAATCCTTGTAATTCCGGTGTGGAAACGCTTCATGCGCATCCACCTTGAACCCGCCCTCTTAAAACAACGCTCTTATCCGAGAGGTGACTGGCTGGATATAATCATTCCAGAATGTTGAATTCTTGAGTCTGAAAGTTCCGGCCTTGTGTGAATGATCATGCTTTGGGTGAAGCAAAAATACCTGATATTTTTGACCCTCCGGAATCCAGGCCCCAATAATCGAAATCGATTTAGTTTGACCTTCAAACTCCCTAGCCGCCTCAAGCGCTTTATCGCTAGTTATATCAGGATTCACAAAAATAATCACATCGGATCCTGGGTCCGCATCCAAAGATGGCTGTTCTATATCACTGAGGTTGATAATGGTAGGAAGTGGCTCAAATGTTTGAGAACATGAACAGCTAGGCAAAGAGAACGAAAATTGGTTCTGACCTGACTCGATGACATAAGAAGCAGCGCCGGCCTGACCTCCACTATCCAGATAGGCATGCCAGTCACTAATCTTCGTCAATGGATTGCACACCAGCCGGACTTGGCCGAAAGTATCATAGTTTTTCAGAACAACGAAAAGATCCTTAGGAGCAATGTTCGGACCATTAGGTCGATTTAAAGAGAACGTGCCATCAGTGCGATGATAGACGGTTGGCGTAGGATCGGTTCGCGGAAGAAATAATACAGTCCCGATTAAAATCACAAACAAGCATGCGGCCGTGATCCAAGCGATTCGCGCCCAGTTGCGACCTTCAGATTTTTCGGATTCTGCATTCATGGGGTTTAGACTTTAATCAAGCCACCTGACTATCCACGTCATCTCTCAAATTTTCAATGATGTAATCCTGGCGATTCGGCGTGATTTTACACATACAGAAAGCAAAAATTACTCTCACGCCCATGCCTTCTTCACAATTCAGATTGTCTGTCCCTTAGAACGGCCATGTCCCACTGACGGTGGGTTGGGCGATATCGACGCGTAGGGTTACACCCCATGGCAGAGGAGCCACCGCCAGCGCACACTCCGGCGTTTATATGAGTCAGGTCGTTTCCCCCAATTCAGATTGTCCAATTCAGATTGTCTGTCCCTTAGAACGGTTCACCCGCACCTATCACTCAGAACCAAAACCATGATCAGTTCTGCAGATATCTTCAACGCCAAGATCCTGATCGTGGACGATCAGGAGGCGAACGTCGCCCTCCTGGAGCTGATGCTGGTCGGGGCCGGCTATGAGTCGGTGACCTCCACGCGGAATCCGCGCGCGGTCTGCGAACTCCACCGCCAGCACCGCTACGATCTCATCCTGCTCGATCTGCAGATGCCCAGCATGGACGGTTTCGAGGTGATGGAAGGCCTGAAGATAATCGAGACCAGCGGCTATCTGCCCGTGCTCGTGCTGACGGCCGAACCCGACCACAAGCTGCGCGCGCTGCGGGCCGGCGCGAAGGATTTTGTCAGCAAGCCCTTCGTCCTCGCCGAGATTCTGCTGCGGGTGCACAACATGCTCGAAGTCCGCCTGCTGCACCGGGAGACGAAGCGCCTCTACGAGTGCGTCATGGCGGAGCAGAAGGTGTCGGAAAGGCTGCTACTGAACGTGCTGCCGCAAACCATCGCGAAGCGCCTGAAACGGCGCTCCGAAATCGCGGACGGCGATTTCTCCGAGCGCATCGTCGACAGCTTTCCGGAGGTGACCGTGTTGTTCGCCGACCTCGTAGAGTTCACCAAGTTCTCCGCTAACCTGAGCCCCGAGGAACTCGTGGATGTGCTGAACGACATCTTCACCCGCTTCGACCGCATCGCCGACGCCCGTGGCCTCGAGAAGATCAAGACGATCGGCGACGCCTACATGGCGGCCGCGGGTCTGCCCGTGCCAGTGTCCGATCACACCGAGCGGGCGGCCCTCATGGCGCTGGACATGATGGAGGTGATGGAACGCTTCAATGCGGAAGGTCCCTACCAACTGCGGGTGCGCATCGGCATCAGCACCGGGGCCGCGGTCGCTGGTGTGATCGGCAAGAACAAATTCCTCTACGACCTGTGGGGCGACGTGGTGAACACCGCCAGCCGGATGGAATCCCACGGCGTATCGGGGCGAATTCAGGTGACGGACTTGACGCGGCAGCGATTGGGCGAATCGTTCACTTTCGAGGAACGCGGCGCCATCGAGATCAAGGGTAAGGGTGCGATGCGCACCTGGTTCCTCGACAGCAGAAATGAGCAAACTGGTTCGGTGCAACCGTTCGCAACACTTCAGCTCGCTTCGGTCTAGCCGCCCACCGCATAGCCGTCAAATTCCAGGACTACTACGAGACGTTGAGGTTGATAGATGGATGACACAAAGCTATTGAGTGATGGATTGGTTTTGTAGAAGATAAATCCGAATTTCCCAATGTCCGCAAAACGTTCAGCCACATCCCTCGCTTCCAAGCTCGCCGAAGCAGGACACGCCGCCTATTTCGCGGGTGGTTGTGTGCGTGACAAACTGTTGGGGGTGGAGCCAAAAGATTTCGATATCGCGACCTCCGCCACGCCTCGTGAGGTCTTGGCTTCGATTCAGATTGTCTGTCCCTTAGAACGAGGCTAGTGATCATCTCATCACCCACAAATCCCATGCCTAGAGTCACCTTTACCATCCCTGGATATCATCCACAGTCTTTTGATTTTGACCTGAATCGCGAGGTAGTCACGATTGGCCGACGCGAGACCAACGATATCCTAATCAGCTGTGGCTCGGTCTCGGGCAATCATGCGGAGATGCATCGCGTGAAGGGCTGTTATCATCTAATTGATGTCGGATCGACCAACGGCACCTATCTCGACGGGGTATGCCAGCAAACCGTGGTCTTACATACAGGGATGACTGTAAAACTTGGCGATACGGACTTCGAATTTATCCTTAGTGCAGATGAATCGGAGGTATTAAAATCCGAACTTTATCCTATCTCAACACCTGCAATCATCTTCGACGCAGAGCAATCCGCAGCAGAGCAATCCGCAGCAGAGAAAGCCGCAGCAGAGAAAGCCGCAGCAGAGAAAGCCGCAGCAGAGAAAGCCGCAGCAGAGAAAGCCGCAGCAGAGAAAGCCGCAGCAGAGAAAGCCGCAGCAGAGAA
>JANPMK010000098.1:0-32581 GCA_031422775.1 Akkermansiaceae bacterium
CTTTCCGGAAACGGGCTATAGCGCAGCCTGGTAGCGCGCTACACTGGGGGTGTAGAGGTCGTGGGTTCGAATCCCGCTAGCCCGACCAAACCCCACCATCCAACTCGTTGGGTGGTGGGGTTTGGTCTTTCTAGTAAGTGAGCCCCTTGCCTCCGGCAACAGGGTTCGACTGCAGAATTCGCCAGTGGCGAAAAATCATTTCTTACGCGAAGCGCATACTGCAGGGACGTAGCACAGCGGAGTCAATCCCGCGGGTTAGCTTTACAGGTGAGGAAAAGCCAAGTTGTTGAGTGGCGGCCTTTGGTCTTCCTAGTAAGTGAGCCCCTTGCTTCTGGCACCCCGACCTATCGGGCTGAAGTAACCTGAGTCATTTTCCACCAAGTTACTGCAATATCTCCGTGACTTTTTTATTCCCTAGAAACGTGTTCTAGGTAGCTTATCGAGGTCTCGAAAAAACATTTGTTAATGAACACTCTTAAAACTCAAATCTCAAAAGTCTCAGGTGTCTGTCTAGTACTCGTTGCAACGACATTTTCGTCCAACGTGATGGCACAAAATAAGCCAGCTGCTCCTGCGCAAGCACCATACTACGCTGCAGGATACACTCCATTATTTAACCCGTATCCAAACATTACTGACAGGGGGCCGTGGTTGGTTAGAAACTTGGGCCCCGTTGGAATCGGTATCCAATTGATTCGCCCGGGAATGACCATGCAGATCAACAATGTCGAAGCAGGCTCTCCAGCTGATGCGACCAAAAAACTTCAGAAGGGTCAGATCATTGAGAGCATTAACGGTGTCGTGCTCAAAGACACCGACCCTCGCATTATCCTCGGTGATATTGTCACAGAGGCAGAAGCCAAGGACGGTAAAGTCGTTTTGAAAATCAAAGATGTCGGTGATGTGATGGTTCAAATCCCGGTCATGGGAGCTTACAGCAAAACATGGCCATTGAACTGCCCGAAATCCGATAAAATTGTTAGAAATCTAGCGGATCTCATTGGAAAACAAGCCGAGCCAAAATGGGGATCGGTTATTTTCCTTTTGTCCACTGGCGAAGAGAAAGATCTCGAAGTTGTGAAGCGCTGGATGAAAGATATCAAATTCGTAAGTATGACTAGCTGGCAGAAAGGCTACACTGGTCAAGGTCTCTGCGAATATTATCTGCGCACAGGGGATCAAAACGTCCTTCCTGTTATCAAGCAGATGACCGAGGAGCTTAAATCACACATGTATAGTGGTGGTTGGAGCGGACGTGGCGCACCGGCGGCGTTCACTTATTCCACAGGAACAGGTCAAGTGCATGCATCAGGTGTCAACTGCATGTCTTTCCTTAATATGGCGAAATTGTGTGGAGTCGAAGTTGATGAATACATGTATACAGAGGCGTTCTCGCAGTTTTACCGTTTCGCAGGACACGGCAACGTGGCTTATGGAAACGGACTTCCAGAAGGTGGTTTCCGCGATAACGGAAAATCCAGCGGACTCGCTTTCGGTTTAGGTGCGGCCGCGTTGGCTTCGCCGGAGGGGGAGGCTTCAGTGTTTGCAAAAGCGCGTGATAACAGCGCCATGAAAGCTTTCTACGCAACCAACTGGTTCCACGCCGCCCACACTGGTGGGGGGATGGGCGAAATCTGGCACCACACCGCGATGAATCAAGTGCGCGAAAAACGTCCGGTTGCGTATCGCTCGTACATGGACACCCGTCGTTGGGTGATGGATCTGTCACGTCGCTTCGACGGCAGTATCGGCATCGCTGGAATGGATGACCGCTATGACAGATCCGCTACCGAAGAAAACATGGATTGGGGGACTTTCTTTGCGCTGACCTACACACTTCATCGCAAGCATCTTCAGCTCTTTGGTGCACCTCGCAGCAAGTGGGCAAAAAATATGCCAATCAAACGACCATGGGGAAATGCAACGGATGATATATTCCACTCCCTAGATCCCATCCCTGGAGGCTCAATAACCATGGAGCAACTGATGAACGAATCGGTAGGCAAAGACTGCTCTGTTTCTGTGATTGCCGCGCTAACGAGCCCGACATGCACCGATGAAACAATTCTGAAATACATTTATCATCCCGAATACGATTTGCGTAGCATGGCGATGGACCAGGTTGTGAGACGCGGCAAAGTCGAAATGATCGTACCGCTTTTGAAATCCTCTGATGCACGTCTCCGTCAGGCGGGCCTGCTCGCTCTAACAGGAATGTTCAAAGGTTCACCATTGGCACTGGATAAAGTGACGCCTGAAATGAATGAGCAAGTTGTAAAAATGCTCAACGATCCGAATGAATCCTGGTGGGTTGTGTTGCATGCGATCGAAGCTCTGGGTCGTGGAGATAAGAGTCTCATCGCTCCACATCGCGACCGTTTGTTGAAGCTTATGGAATACAAGTGCACATGGATTCAAACGGCTGCTACGTGCACACTAGCTAAAATTTGCACGGAACCGGATCATTACAAAACCGTGCTTCCTGCCATTGTGAAACAAGCGGCTTCTTTCCGCGTGGATTCGGCATCTTCAAGATCCACCAAAGCCATCGCAGATGGAATCAAAGCAGCTAGCCCGGAAGTGAAAACTTTTGCAGATAAGATTCTTAAAACCACTTACACCAGCATGCCTTCGGTATTGAAAGAGCCTAACACAGGTGCGGTTCTGGGTGGCGGTGGCAAAGTTGTGAAATCTCGCATTGGAAGCATCGTTCAAGAACTTCCAGGTGGGCTGGATTTTGTTAAGAAAATCCCCAAAACCACTCTCAAATCATACATCAGCGGGAAAGATGCCGATATGTATATCTACAGCGGCACATTCGTGCCGAATAAAGCTTTAGAAGGAACCTGGGCATGGGCTATTTATCCTGCACCAAATAATCCGGGAGAAATCGATGCGAAGATCAATGCCTTCGTCGCCAAGGCACCTGCGAAAATTGATAAACCCAAGGATGTCATCAAAATTGCGGATAATGGAGTGGTTGGAAATTCCGGATTCTTTAAAGGTTACTTCTGGTCTGGTGACATGCTGATTGGCAATGAGGATAATCAAGCGCTCAAGATGGAAGTCCGAAACGTGGGTGGTCGTGATTTCCTGATCATCGAACGCGGCGGTTTCAACGTAGCGCCCACAAGTGATGATGTTGTTGAAATCACGAAAGACTACCATTGCGGCTATCACGTCTATATGAAGCAGTGAAAATCTAACGATTTCATGGATAGTTACAATACCCCGCTCATTTCTGATAAAGCGAATATCCAGCTGCTCAGAAGAGTGGGGTCAGTCATTGAGATCCGACCTGGATGCATCGAGGCATACCGGAAGCTTCATACGGAGGGTTATCCGGGTGTGCGTGATTTATTGGTGAAATATCGTCTGCGGAACTATTCGATTTTTTTGCACCAAATTGACGACCGCTGGTTTGAGTTTGGATATTACGAATACGCGGGCCGTGACTTCGCTGGAGATATGGCTGAGCTGGCGTTGGAGCAAAGAAATCAAGAATGGATGAAAATTTGTGACCCGATGCATCTGCCGCTGAAAGGCGAAACGGGTTGGGTGAAGATGGAGCAAATCTTTTTTAATCCGTGATGTCGCGGCTTCTGGATCGACATAACCTATCTCACTTTTTAGTTTCTGGTTATGTTCAACATCGTATTAGTCGAGCCAGAGATTCCCCACAACGCAGGGGCGGCAGGGCGACTGGCGCTTGCCACGGGGTCTACTCTACATTTGGTGAAACCTTTGGGATTTTCACTTGAAGACAAGTATGTGAAGCGGACGGGTTTGGACTACTGGCAGGATGTGGATCTGCATGTATGGGAATCGTTTCAGGAATTTGAAACGGCGATGGCAGGAAAAAAGATGTGGATGCTTTCTACCAAGGCTGAGAAATCACCATGGCAGGCGAAGTTCTCTCCGGGCGATTGTTTGATCTTTGGTAAAGAAACCAAAGGATTGCCGGTTGATGTCGTAAAAGGGGCGGGGGAATCGGCTTTGAAAATCCCTATGGTGCCTGGTGGAACGCGGAGTTTGAATTTATCTACCGCTGTAGCGATCGTTTTATATGAGGCCGTTAGACAGCAAGCGCCAGAGTGGTGATGAGAATCTTATTTTGGAGCGATAGTGATATCGCTTAATTCGTCGATTTCTATCCGATATAAGTCTTTGGATCTATCATTTGTAAGAACACCATCGAGCACTATTTTTTTGCCTTTGAATTTATCGAAAGATTTCTGGTCAAAATCATCTTTGAAACTCAATTTATTGACAACCCCCTGGATTTCTCCCCTAGAAAAATTAAAAATTATAGCAGTGCGGGAAGCATCCAGTTTAGCGTCGTTAAGAATTCCTACGAGTTTGACTGGGGACTTCTCCTCGAGTAGCTTTATCTTGCTTAAATCTTCTGGTGTATAAATCACCTTTGGTGTTTCGATCGCCGTTTTCTGCGCCTGCTCCTCTATTTTAATTTGGCCGCGATTTCCAACATATATGAAGTGTGGTTCAAGTTGGTCTTTCTGTCTGTGTACATTTCCATGGAAGGTAACGGTCTTTCCTACTAGCTTTTGGTATTCATCTTCGATTTTCTTGAATTGCGCGTCACCATAAGGTCCACCTTCGAACGGTTTTGGATATAGCACGACGTTAATCTGTTTTGCATCAATCGGATCGGAAAAGGATATGTAGAGTCCAAAACCAGGTTTTGGAATTTTGACAAGTTTTACGATTCCTTTGACTGCCGCGGGTTGCTCCAATTTTAATTTAGCAATGCCTTTAATGTCATTTGGCACAAGGATTGGTATATCAGATACTGTGTCAGGTTTTGAAACGGGTCCGGGTGTTGTCGCAATGGCGAGCTTGTTTTGCGTTGATTCTGTTGCTACTTTAATTTGTTCCTTCGCGGTAATTTTTACAAAGGGTGGTTTATCATTAAATTTTTCTGTGTAAACCGCTCCATTGAAGACTAAGTCTTTTCCTATTAGTGGGGCAAATGCCTCTTCCGTGAACGGTCCGCCCTCGTATTCGCTTCCATGAATCACTACACGGATATCCGTTTCAACGACAGGATCAGAAAAGGAAATATAGATGCTTTTTTCGGTGCTGGAGAATATAGCTGAGCGGACAATGCCTTGAAGGGTAACCGGTTCACTTTCCTTCAGAGTTTTGATATATTCAGTATTTTGAGGTGTGAGAACATCAAGGATTTGTGGAGCGCCAGTAGGCGCTGATGATTTATATGGGTGGTTAGCAGGAAGGCTCGCAGTCGTTGCCCACTCATGGGCGAGGTAGCCTTCCAATTTCTGGCGTGTGGCGTCATCCACGGTTCCATTGATGATGATGAATTCACCGATGGTTGTATCCTGATAACCTGTAGCAACGCCTCCCACTGAGATATTGCCAACAGTGCTAACCGCGTGGCCTGAACTGTCGCCAACCAAGAGGCTCCCGTTCTTGTATACTTGCTGCACATTATTTGTTGTGGAGGAGTAGAAACTTGTAAGCACCACATGACCTGGGCTGACACCGTATGAAGTTCCCGCACGATTGGGTCCTGCCGCCGCGCCGCAATCGAAAAACATACTCCCATCTAGCCAAGGGGCATGGCCATTCCAACGATTCGCTATAGCATCAGACCCCGTTAAGGAGAATAGGATGCCATTTTGTATCGAATCAACCTTGTGCACTACGATTACAAAGGCGTCGCTGACCGTGGCACCGAATGGATTGCTTGCCGTGGTCATAGAATCACCGGTGAAATCCAAGGCTTCACGGCCGTTGATCTTTGCTCCTGTGGTGGGTTGATTTGCAGCCGCGCCTTGTCCCAAATGCAGACTATTTCCGCTCTTGTCCCGCCACTGGCTGACCGCGCCGGATTTGGCGGTGATGGTCAATGCATCGGCGGCATCATACCAAGCAGTAGTTGGAATTTCGATGGGTGACCACAACGTTATTTTCGGGGTAGGCTCAGTTTTAGGTGGGTCTAGTTTTTTCTCCGGTGGATCTACTTTTGGCTTCTGTGGGATTTCGAGACTTTCGGCTTTTGATGTTGAATAGGTTGGAGCTGATAATTTATATGGATGATCCGCTGGAAGGTTCCCAAGAAGACTCCACTTATGGGCGAGATAGCCTTCAATCTTTTGACGGTCGGACGTGCTCAAGTCAGCATTGCAAATTATAGCTTCACCAAAGTTTCCATTCCAGTGGGGGGCTGCAATAGCACTTGCCTGCCATCTTGCTCCGAGGATCACTTTGTTAGCATTGAAGCTGTTCGTTGATGGAACGGCAGCGGAAGGAGTTCCGTTAAGATAAAATGTGTGGATTGAACCATTGAATTCCGAAGTAGCCAGAAATCCATCTGTAAGCTTACCAGTTGCGGATGAAAGTTTAAATCTATTCCGATGCGAATAGATGGAGTTCACTAATGTATCATTCTGGCTAAACAAAACCGAACTGCTGACATTGTCCCAGTCAAAAGTTTGGCTATTCTCCCATATGGACATCATGCCGGCAAATGGTGCTTGGTTCGTGTTTAATGACTTACCGACAAAGAATACAGTCAACGATGTTCCCGCGTTAGTGCAATCGCCAGTTAGATACTGACTGCTCCCGTTGAATTGGACTGCCTGAAGATTGCCGATCCCGTTGGCTGCGAGTGATGCGGGTCCGCTAATAGCACCACCACCGCTGCCGGCGTTAACGATGCTGACCGTGCCGTCCTTGAATGTTGCAGTTGAAGCATCATACCAAGCAGTAGATGGAATTTCGGCTGGAGACCACAGCGTCATATTCGGCGGGTCTGGCTCTGTTTTCAGCGGGACTATTTTTGTTTTTGGTAAGTCTTTGAGACTTTCTGACTCTGATGATAAGGAAGCTGGCGCTGATAATTTATGTAGGTGATCGGCTGGAAGGTTTTCAGTAAGACCCCACTTGTGGGCGAGGTAACCTTCGATTTTCTGTCTTACATCGGTGTCTGGGATGGAGTCCGTGATGATGATTTCACCTATCAAGCCATCAAAGCCCTCTTTGTTTTCTTCTCGTGCGCCAAACTGGTTAAATGCTGTGCCGACAGTGGCTCTTTTAGAGGCCAATGTATCGTCAAACACGCCATTTACAGAAAACTGCAAGGTCGTATTCAATATGAAACCAGCAATACCTGGCTTTTCCATCGATAGAGTATCAGTGCTGGCGCGACTATTATCGTAGTGTGGTGGATTTGCTGCATAGCGAATCTGGCCACCAGGTACTACTCTCAGTTGATTATTCATCGTGCTGTGTGAGAAGATCTGACCTCCTTCACTCGTTTTGTCTGCCAAGATAACAGCGAAAATCGCTTTACCAGACATATCTAGTTCAACTCGGCTTAACTTATCCGCGTCAAAATCGATAGCATTTAAATCATTGATAGTCCGCGTTCCCGTTTGAGGTTTTAGAGCGTTTGATGACTGTGTGGCATGGTTTTCATTTCCGCTAATATCATTCCATTGAGAAACCAATCCATTACTCGCTGTAATGGTGGCTGAATTTGATGCATCATACCAAGCCGCCGTCGGGATTTCAGATGGAGACCACGATTTTGTTTTTGGTGTGGTTGTTTCTACTATCAGTTTGGTAGTGTCTATTATCGGCAAGATTTCTGGAGTGCTGGTCTGCTGCTCGACTATAGTATTTTTATCTCCGTCGTTATGTGCGGTGGCGTCTGATTTCTTTGAATTCTGCTGGTATAGAAAAAAGATCAAGGCACCGGTGAAGCATGCCGATAAAGCCATAATGGAAATCCTCTTTTTTGTAAAAAGAGACTGATTGGTGCTTTTTAGAATGTAGGGCTGCTGGTCAGGTTGGTTTGTCGTATTGGCAGTCTTCGTTTCTGCTGTAAGTTTAGTGACTGAATCTGGCAATGATAGGAGCGCATCATTGAGTCCCATTTGAGGATTTTGGCGCAGTAGTTTGAGCCATCCTCCAAGCCCGAGGCCCGCAAAGTCATTAACAGGTTTTGAATTCCAGCCCATTAGCGCCTCAACTAAGCTTACGATACCTGTTAGGTCTCTTGTATGTGATTGTGTTCCTAGCCATTTAAACGGGCAGATCCTGAAACTAAATGTAGGATTTTCTGAAGGATTGCTGACGATGATGGATTCTAACTTGGTATCGATCCATACTGCCTCGTTTTCGAGAGTGACTGATAGAGTCATACAAACATCGAGTGCTAGACGAACTAGCCCGATGGTCATGGCCGGGTCCATAGTGTCATTTCCAAGAACATCGGCAAGCGATTCGCCTTCGATCCATTCCGTAACAAGAAATGGCATCCCATCGACGGGGTCTGTATCGCCGAAAATAGTCTTTCGAAGTGCAGGATGTTCGACTTGGGATAGATTTTGACAGGCGCTTGAAAAGGCTTCGCCATCTTTCTGATTAAAGCCTTCACCACCTTCTTCGTCTTGGCCGAAGGGAAAAAAGCGGCGCAGGGAGACGATTTGATCGGTCGATTTATCTAGGGCACGAAACGTGACACCATCCTGATTTTGGGATGCGATGTCTTGGATTTCGAAACGTGTCATGGGGTGAGAGAAGAAACGGACGGAAAATTAACCAGAATGTAGTGGAGTGAAGGATACGGCTGCGAAATTAGCGGGTTGGTGAAAGTCTGGCTGAGCTCCCGGAAGTTTGGAAGCACTAAGATAGCTTTGGGAAGGGGAATCACATATCACAGTTATATTTGCAGCTGTATCGAGTCCAAAGTCTATTTCCTTTTTTAGAAAATTTAAGGGGATCTGGAGACCAACCACGTGGTGATGGATTCCGGCAAGATCTTGGTGGGAGCGGATATGAGTGGTAAAATCTGGTTGATGTGCGGATGGCTTGCGAATGGATGCGAATTTAGAGCCCCACCAAGCACCGTTAGAAGTGAGGTTGAATTCCAAGTATTCGCCCGTGCTAGGGTCCGCTAAAAATAGCTCAGCAACATCATATTTCCATAGCTCGGGGGTGAATTGACCGGAAGAAGCAGAGGGATGAATATTTGCGGAATGAGGAAAAATAGCAATAAACCAAAGGGATTCCGGGTCATTCGCGAGGGTGAATGTGCAGGGTTCATCAAGGGTCTTACCATACCAATCTTCGGTTATGCCCATCAAAGGTAGATCAAGTTCCCCCCAGATTAGAGGGAGATCTGATGTAAAAATCTGCATGGCAACCACTCAACATAAAATTCTTCAAATGGCGAGAACCCATTGAGATCGGATCGATTCTCTCTATAATTAATGAAAGAATTCTCATAATTTTATGGTCTTAGGGATGTTCTTTGCTTTTAATCTTTTAAGTTTTTCACTCAATGTCACGTAACCGTTCAGGATATTATAACACGATCGAATACATCGGTCCGCGTCCTAAAAAGCCCAAAAAAACTAGTTTTTTTGGGGGTTGGGTGATAGTCGTGATCGCCGTAGCTGCGGGGTTTTTCTTTGCAAAACCTTGGATTGGTAGCTTGGTTACGGCTCAGAATGGACCCACAGATGAGCAGAGCCAGTTGCTCATCAGTGAGCTAAAAGCGTCAGATTTATCCGGTGATCGTCTTGCGGCAGAGGCTTTGAGATATGCTACGCTTGGGATTTCTTATGATTCGACCTATTACGAAATTCCCTATCCAAACGGAGATATTCCTCGTTCAAAAGGGATGGCAGCGGATTTAATTGTGCGTTGTTACCGAGAAATCGGTTTGGATCTACAGGAATTGGTTCATCAGGACATGAGTCATGATTTTCGGGTATATCCGCAGTTGTGGGAGTCCATGAGTCCGGATGAAAACATCGATCATCGGCGGGTTCCAAACTTACAACGTTTTTTCAGTCGTAAGGGACAAGTATTGAAAACCAGTCGTGATGAAAAAGATTACCACGTGGGAGATATTGTAGTCTGGGCACTCTCCAATGCGGAGATTCACATAGGAATCGTGGTACCGGGTCCAGAAGGTAAAAACGGGTCACCGTGGGTTGTACATCATCCTGCATACGACACCGTGAAATGGGAGAACGCTTTGACTAGTTATCAGATTCTGGGTCACTTCAGCTATCCGGTTGGGGCTCAATAACGATTTTGAGTCGGTTTGAGGTTGGAGTGGATGCAATTGTGTGGTGAGTTCCTTAGAGGAATTTTTGAGCATGTCGACTTGGCGCCCTATCACTGAAACGATATTTTGGAGAAGATGGCTTCCCTCATGGCTACACACACCGGTGATTTTGATGTTTTGGGCATCGGGAATCATATTTATCGTAGGTCTAGGGCTAGTGTTTTTTTACTATTTGAAGGCATCAGATTATAATCTCGATGAAGTCGGTAAACTCCCCCAGGAAAACATTTTTTATGATCGCTCAGGAAAAGTCCTAGACGTGCCGGCTGATGAAGGGCGAAAGATTATCAAACGTTCAGATATACCGGATGATTTAGTTCATGCCCTGATTGCACGAGAGGATGCTCGGTTTTTTGAACATGGCGGAATTGATGTGAGGGGGTTGGCAAGAGCTACGCTACGAAATATTAAGGATAGAAATTTCACTCAAGGAGCATCCACGTTGACCATGCAGTTGGCGCGAAACACTTTCGAAATGCGCGCAAAATCGCTGCATCGAAAAGCACTTGAAATCGCACTTTCGATGAGGATTGAAGGGAGATATTCAAAAGATGAAATTCTAACAAACTATTTGAACCGAATTTATTTCGGATCAGGTGCTTATGGCGTGGAACAAGCAGCTGAAACTTACTTCGGTAAACCTACCTCCGAATTGCATCCGGGTGAGTGTGCGATGATAGCAGGAATTATCCGAGGCCCACATATATTTTCTCCTCTGAGAAATTTTGATAAGGCTATTGAACAGCGGGATCAAACGCTAGCTAGGATGGTGGATGCAGAGCTCATCACTCAAGTGCGTGCAGAGGAGATTAAAGCGATGAAGATTACTTTGAATGAAAAAGCTCAGCAAAATGTTGCGCAGCGTTCGTATGCCCTACGTGCAGTTGAGCGCGAGTTAGAGGCAGTGATGGAAAAGGAGAATATTTTGCTAAATGGCTTAAAAATCTATACCACCATAGACATCGGTTGGCAGGCAAGATTGGAAGCTGAGTTAAATCTTGCGGTTAAAGCTTTGGAAAATGAAAAGGGATGGGAGCACAATATTCATGCAAAGCATGAAATAGGAACGGAAGCTGATTATGTGCAATACGCAGCAGTGACCACGGAGACCAAATCCGGCGAAATTCTGGCCTTTATCGGAGGCAGAGATTTTGCGCATTCAACTTATGATCGGACACAAGCGAAGCGTGATTTAGGTTCGGCCTTTGAACCTTTCGTTGCGGCTGCGGCAGCAGAGCGCGGCATGTTGGTTTTAGCGGGTAAACCCGTTCAAACAGGTCGTCAAATCGGTGCACAGGAAGTTCAACGTTTAGCCAAGCGTTGCGGGATCTCCGGACCGTTTCTTGATACGGAAGATTTATTTCGAGGCGCCGTTTCAGCAACGCCTATGGAGATGTCAGTAGGCTTGGCAACGCTTGGAAACAAAGGCAATAAACCCCGTCCATATTTGATTCGTAAGATCACCGACAGCGATGGGAATGTCATCTACCAAGCGAAAATCAAATCTCAGCCAGCCTTATCCAAGTCAGCTGCGGAAGATGCGGTATCGGTATTAAAAAATATGTCTGGAACACGTTCGTTCACCGGGGCGACCGGTTCTGAGCGTGATGCCTGGGTGATGCGGCTGGGGCCGAGTGGATCCACTGCAATATGGATTGGCTTCGATACTCCAAAGAAGATAGCTCCAGAACCGAGGCTCAATGCTTTATTAGAAGAATTTGTCAGTCGTTTAGGGATTTAAACAAGGTTGGATATTGACGGCTGACTTAGGGATGGGCATGGGTATGACCATGAAACGTTGGTTCTTGTTTATAGCGATGGCAACTCGTCTGTGGGGACAGGATTTGGATTCTCAAAATGTTCCTCCTGAAATCATCAAAACTGCAGTTACCGCAGTCGAGTCACTCGGCAAAGAAGTCGTGCTTGGTAAATATCAGGTAGCGATCGATCAAATGTATCCACAGTGGAAAGAGCGCACCGCAAAGAAAATGGGCGGAATGGAAAAGCTCGAAAAGCAATTAGAAGACGTTGCCAAACAAATGCTCAAACGCGGTATTTCAATCACAGATTTTAAGCCACAAGGGCAACCACGTGCATTTGAGGTTTATCCGGGTAAGGCAGTTCAGATTATCGACGGTAAAGAGACAGAAGTTATGCGTTACACAAAGTGGCTGGTGTTAGTTCCAACCGTGACTCGTGTGCGAATGTTAATTGATGGCGACCCAATTCCAGTCAATTTTGAAAGCACAGGATTTCAGGTAGCTATTTCAGATAAGGGCAGTAACGAATGGTTTTTCATCGATGGATCGGCAGTCACGGTGAATGAACTTCGCAGCTTATTTATCACTCTGCCTGAGAATATGGAACTGCCTCCGCTTGAAAAGAAACAGATCAAATAATTGAACCGAATGTCGAAATCTGATAAAAAACATAAGCTAAAGCTCAATGATCAAGAGCTTCACAGGCAACTTCTCAAGTTTTGGAGCCGCGCTCAAAGCGATCTATGTGAGGTGCGTGGATCATCAATTCATGGACGAGGCGTTTATGCGACGCGCGATATCGCTGCTGAGGAGAGAATCATCGAATATGTGGGCGAACTGATTGATAAAGATGAAAGTGCTAAACGTGGATCGAATCAGCATGAACTATCTGTGAAAAACGGCGATGCTGCGGTTTATATTTTTAATGTAAGTAATAAATTCGATCTCGATGGCAATGTGCCATGGAACACCGCACGTTTGATCAATCATTCTTGCGAGCCGAATTGCGAAGCGTGGATGACCGGAAAAAGAATATTTATTCACGCATTACGCGACATCAAAGAAGGTGAAGAGCTTTCTTTTGATTACGGTTTCGATGTGGATTGTTATGAGGATCATCCTTGCTTGTGCGGACGTGACGCCTGCGTGGGTTACATCGTTAGTCGTGAGCAGTGGACGATTCTTGAGGAGAAATTAGGACGTGGAAAACATGTTGAGAAAGCGAGCTAAGCTGTGGGCCTGATTGCCAAAGAAACGATTGAGCAGGTATTGGCGGCGACGGATATCGTCGACCTCATCGGATCTTACATCCCGTTGAAGCGGGCCGGCACGAGTTACAAAGCCAACTGTCCTTTCCACCACGAGAAATCACCTTCGTTCAACGTCAGTCCAAGCAAGCAATTCTTTCATTGCTTTGGCTGCGGCAAGAGTGGCAACGCGATCGGTTTTGTGATGGATCATGAAGGCTTGGTCTTTATGGATGCGTTAAAGAAACTTGCTGTGAAAGCCGGGGTGCATCTTGAAGAAGAACCTGATGATCCACAGGCGCGTGCGGCAAAAAGATCGCGAGGGAGATTACTGGATTTGCACCGTGAGGCATCGGCCTTTTTTCACGAGTTACTTAAAACCGATCCGAAATGCCAGCACGCGCGGGATTACTTGAAGAGCAGGGGATTTGGAAAAGAAATGGCAGAGCGTTGGGAAATCGGTTGGATGCCAGATAATCCCCAAACCTTTCTCGACTGGGCACGGGACTGCAATTTCACTGGTAAAGATCTCGTCGCATCCGGCCTGACCTCTTTGCGAGACGAAAACAGACCGGCGGCTGGATTGTATGTCCGTTTCCGCGATCGCTTGATGTTTCCGATCCGAAACGAAGTGGGCGATGTCATCGCGTTCAGCGGACGCCAGCTCAGGGAAGATCCGAAATCCGGAAAATACATCAACTCACCAGAGACGGATATTTTCAAAAAATCTAACGTGTTGTTTGCTTTGGACAGAGCGAAGAAAGCGATTCTCAAAGAAAAGACCGTCATTCTGTGCGAGGGTCAGATCGATGCGATTTCCTGCCATGAGCGTGGTGTTGAAAACGCGATCGCACCATTGGGCACCGCATTCACCTCACAACATGCGCGTATTTTAAAACGTTACGCTCAAACCGCCGTCTTGTGCTTTGATGCCGATCTAGCCGGGATGAAAGCCTGCGAGCGGGCGTTTCGCGAACTCGCTCCCGAGGGGCTTTCTGTGAAAGTTGTCGAGCTCCCAGCAGGCGATGATCCGGATACATTCCTCAAAGCACACGGCGTCGAAGGCTTTCGTAAAGAAGTCGCAGCAGCCCGGGATTTCTTCGATTTCAAAATTGAATCTGGTCGCAAAATCGGACGATTAGAAACCGCAGAAGGACGGACCGAAATGACCCGCGAGTGCACGGAGTTACTTGCCGTGATGGGCGATCATGCAGCGCGTGATCAACAGATCAATGTCGTGGCATCGATGCTCGGTATGGGTTCTTCCACCCTCAGGCAAAACATCGGACTCGCTACCAAAAAAGCGAAAGCCATGGCTGAGCGTTCGTTGAATCGTGATGACTCGAATCAGCCTGGGGAAGTGGTTATCCAAGCGGTTCCGCTGGATCGCACCGTCGGATATCTATGTCACCTCGCGATGACATCTGCTCCCGCCCAACATTTTTTAAACGAACAATTCGAAACACTCCACGAAGCAAAAGCCTGGGTTGAGGGAATTGGTTTGTTAGAGAAAATTTTAGCCGCCGCCCCGGATCCCGAGTCGAATGCTGCGGTTAACGCCTTCGTTTCGAGCCTGCGTAAAAATGAACAATTGGCGCTCCACAAAGAAATGGGTGTCGAAATCAAAACGGAAAACGGACTCCAATCCGCCGAACAAGCACTCAGTATGCTGTCTTCCATTGTTCTTCAGAAACGCGATGCAGCAGTCAAAGCCGCACTCAATGAACCCGGACTTTCCGTGGAACGCATGAAAGAACTGCTCGAAGAAGCCAAAGAAATCGCAGGTTTGCTTCGCTGGACAGGACGCTCTCTTTACGACGACGAACTTCCCCAAGAAACCAAAAAGACTGAGAAGAAACCTTGGGAAAAGTGGAAGAAGTGATCAATCCAGCAACGTGCTGCGCGTGAAGAGCGGGATCACGTGGATGCCGCGCGCCTCGATGGCTTCGCGACCGCCTTCTTCGCGGTCGACTAGGACGATAGCGAATTTGACGTGGCCGCCTTCGCGTTCGATGGCGTCGATGGCTTTGAGAGTCGATCCGCCAGTGGTGATGACATCATCGACGACGATCACATTTTGACCCGGGGCAAAATTGCCTTCGATCTGTTTTCCAGCACCATGGCCTTTTGGTTCCTTGCGAACCGTGAAAACTTGGATCGCTTCATCGGGATGCTGGCGGGCCGAGGCCATGCCGATGGCGAGTGAAATCGGATCGGCTCCTAGGGTCATGCCGCCGATAGACTGGATGGAAAGTTTTTCCGAATGGATTTTGGAGCGGACCGCGTGCCAGCCGAGGTCGCCAATCATCGCTGCACCAAAGGGATCGAGGGCGGTGACTCGGCAATCGATGTAGAGATCCGATTGTTTTCCTGAGGCCAGGGTGAACGTTCCGGTGCGCACGGATTTCTTGAGAAGGAGGGCTTTGAGGTCGGCTGTGGTTTGAAGCATGGGGGAAGAGTTTCGCTTTCTGGGAAAAGATTCAACCGCGAATCGGATTTTAAAGGAATTTTGAACAAAGAAAATCGAGTTTTTTCTCATCTCCAGCTTGCCACGGGACTGGGTAAGCCTAGGTTTGTGCCTGAGACACACATGAAGATCTGGTTAGACGGCAAGTTGGTAGATGAGCAGGACGCGAAAATTTCGGTTTTCGATCACGGTTTATTATATGGTGACGGAGTATTTGAAGGCATTCGTTTTTACAACGGACGCATATTTCGTTTGGAGGAGCACATTCATCGATTGTTCGATTCCGCAAAAGCGATTTTGCTGAACATGCCTTGGACGCAGGAAGAGGTTTGCAAGTTCACTTGTGAAACCGTCGCAGCGAATGGTATCAGGGATGGATACATTCGTTTGGTGGTCACTCGCGGTGCGGGCGAGCTGGGCTTGAATCCGTATCTCTGCCCGAAAGCATCGATGTTCATCATTGCTTCGACGATTAAACTTTATCCCGAAGAGCATTATCAAAAAGGCTTAGCAGTGATTACTTGCGCAACTCGCAGACCCGCTCCAGGAGCGATGATGCCACAGGTGAAAAGTTTGAACTACTTAAACAACATCATGGCCAAAGTGGAAGCGATCCAAGGAGGCGCGCTTGAAGCGGTGATGCTCAACGAACAGGGCTACGTGGCTGAGTGCACGGGTGATAACCTTTTCATCATCAAAAACGGTGAGTTGATCACGCCTCAGATCTCCGATGGTGCGTTGGATGGAATTACCCGCTCGGTGATTTTGGAAATTGCTGACAAGATCGGTGTGAAAGTCGTGGAGCGTTCGATGACCCGCTACGACATCTTTATTTCGGACGAATGTTTCTTAACCGGAACCGCTGCGGAAGTGATTCCGGTGGTATCGTTGGATCGACGCGTGATTGGCGATGGCAAACCCGGTCCGTTGACGAAAAAGTTCCTTTCTGAGTTTCATGAGCTTGCCAACAACACCGGTACTCCGTTTTGATGTAGATATTGGATTCGATAAACCATGAAGTGTGATTACTGCGATAAAAAGGCGACGGTGTTTCTCACCCAACTCGCGGAAGGACAGATGAAAAAAGTCTGTCTCTGTGAGAGTTGTGCCAAAGAGCGCGGTGTCACGGATCCAACAGGATTTTCGATGGCGGAAATGTTATTAGGAAATTTCCAAAAAGCCGTGACCGGTGCGGTGTCGACGCCAAACGTCGTCAAGCCGATGGGCTCCGGAAAAAGCTGCCCGCAGTGCGGATTTTCGATGGAGGATTTCCAAAAAGTCCGGCGATTTGGTTGTGCGAATTGTTATAAGGTTTTCGCGAACGAATTAGCGCCTATGCTGAGAGGCATGCACAAAGGTGCGACCCATGTTGGGAAGGTTCCCGAGGGTTTGATCGAGACGCATTTCAGGATTCAACGGATCGAAGAACTTCAGGGAAAACTCGAACAGGCGATCGCATCGGAGAGTTACGAAGAGGCGGCAGATATCCGTGATGAAATCCGCAAGCTGGATGAAACGGGGGTGGCGAAATGATGCGTTTTTCGACATTGTTGAAACATCCGGCCGACTGGATGATTGGATCGGATGAGGCGCACAGTGCGGTGATCACTTCACGCATACGTCTTGCGAGAAATTTACGCGGACATCCGTTTCCAGGTTGGGCGAAGAAAAGCGAGCGTGCGGCGATTTTGGATATCATCCGCCCGGCAGTGGAAGATTTACCACCGATGAAAGATGGTTTTTCCCGTGAACTCGGCGAATTGAGCTCAGTTCAAAAGCAGGTATTGGTCGAACGTCATTTGATTTCACGCGAACATGCCGCGCGGACTGATGGCTCGGGCGCGGTGATTGAACGCAGGCAGAGTTTTTCGATTATGCTCAATGAAGAAGATCATTTGCGCATGCAATCGATTCGTCCTGGATTGCGGCTTACGGAGGCTTACGAGGCGCTGAATGATTTGGACAGTCAGCTAGAGCAAGAACTGGATTATGCGTTTGATCCGCAACTCGGATATCTTACGACCTGTCCGACGAATCTTGGGACGGGCATGCGAGCATCTGCGATGTTGCATTTGCCGGCCTTGGTGCTGAGCGATCAGATCGGACAAGTCCTGCAAGCGGTCAATAAAATCGGTCTGGCGGTGCGCGGCTTGTATGGCGAGGGCACAGAATCGCTCGGTAATCTTTATCAAATTTCCAATCAATCAACCCTCGGCGAGAGCGAAGTAGCGATCATCAGTCGCTTGGAGCGGGTGATTTCACAGGTCGCAAGCCACGAGCAAAACGCACGCGAGAAGCTCATGGAAGATGATCCAGATATGGTGGCGGACAAAATCGGCCGTGCCTACGGGGTTTTACGACATGCTTACCTCATCGATTCCAAAGAGGCGCTCAATCATCTTTCCTTGCTGCGGCTTGGCGGAAATTTAGGATTTTTTCCAAAACAAACCGTGAATCTGTGCGACTCTTTACTCATGGATATCCAACAAGCGCATTTGCAGCTTCATGCGGGGATGAAACTTTCCCCAGAACATCGAGATTCCATCCGTGCAGAAATTTTACGCTCTCGTTTGCAATCCTTAAATTCTCCAGATAACTTTTCTTCAAATCACAAAACCCTCCGTCCTGATGAAGGCGGTAACCTAGATTAAATCATGAATAATTTCACTCCTAGAGCGCAACAAGTCCTGGCCTTGGCAAGGAAAGAAGCGGATCGATTCAACCACGCATACGTCGGCACGGAGCATCTGCTTCTGGGTCTGATCAAGCTCGGCCAAGGTGTTGCGGTCAATGTGCTTGAGCGCATGGGCCTTGAACTCGATACCGTGCGGTTGGAAGTTGAAAAAGAAGTGGGTTCAGGTCCGCCACAGAAAAGCCCCGGCAATATTCCTTACACGCCGCGCGTTAAAAAAGTTTTGGCTTTAGCCAACAAAGAAGCCAAAGCGCTGAATCATTCTTACGTCGGCACAGAGCATCTTCTGTTAGGTTTGCTTCGTGAAGGCGAAGGCGTTGCCGCTCGTGTTTTAAAACGACTCGATGTCGATATCCAACGCACCCGCAATGAGATTCTGGCAGAAATAGATCCTAATTTCTCACCTGAGGACATGGATGACGATGATGACGACGATGATGATGACGACATGGGCGTCTTTGAAGATGAGGGATCAAATCAACCCGAGGCTAGCTCGCAGGAATCGAGCGAAGCAAAAAGCAAGACCCCGGCGCTCAAAGCATTCGGTCGTGATCTAACCAAGCTCGCGCAAGAAGGTGGACTTGATCCGGTGATCGGTCGTGAATCTGAAATCGAACGCGTGATTCAGATTCTCTGCCGTCGCACAAAGAACAATCCGGTGCTGATCGGTGAAGCAGGTGTGGGTAAGACCGCGATTGTCGAAGGCCTTGCCCAAGAGATCGTGAGCGGCAATGTTCCCGAGCTACTACGCGATAAAAAAGTGATCACTCTGGATCTCGCACTTATGGTCGCTGGAACCAAATACCGTGGTCAGTTCGAAGAGCGCATCAAAGCGGTCATGGATGAAATCCGCAAAGTGAAGAACGTGATTTTGTTTATCGATGAGCTTCACACGATCGTCGGAGCTGGCTCCGCTGAAGGCGCGATGGATGCTTCTAATATCATCAAACCCGCACTCAGCCGTTCTGAGTTGCAGTGCGTTGGCGCGACCACACTCAACGAGTATCGCAAATACATCGAAAAAGACTCCGCTCTGGAGCGTCGTTTCCAACAGGTAAAAGTCGATGAACCATCGGTGGCCGATGCAATTTTAATTCTGCAAGGTCTCCGTGATAAATATGAAACTCACCATAAGGCGAGTTATACCCAAGCAGCGATTGAGGCTTCGGTGAAACTAACCTCACGTTACCTGACCGCACGTTTCCTTCCGGATAAAGCGATCGATGTGTTGGACGAAGCCGGCGCAAGAGCACGGATCGGCACCATGACTCGTCCGCCATCGATTAAGGAAGCGGAGAAGAAGATTGAGGAAATTAATAAGCTCAAAGTTGCTGCGATTGCTGAACAAGATTTCGAAAAAGCGGCTGCACTGCGCGACGATGAGAAGAATGCGAAAAAGGCACTTGAGGACACCCTTAAAGACTGGCGTGCATCGTCCGAAGAGAAAATCGTTATCGTGGATGATGAGGATATCATGGCGGTCGTTTCCAAATGGACAGGTGTTCCATTGAAACGCATGGAGCAGAAGGAGACCGAGAAGCTGCTTAAGATGGAGGAAGAATTGAAAAGCAGCGTGATCGGCCAAGACGAAGCGGTCATTGCGATTTCCAAAGCGCTGCGTCGCTCACGTGCGGACCTGAAAGATCCGAAACGTCCGATTGGTTCTTTCCTTTTCCTAGGTCCAACTGGCGTTGGTAAAACTTATCTCGCGAGAAACCTCGCGGAATTCATGTTCGGCGACAAAGAAGCGCTGATTCAAATCGACATGTCAGAATACATGGAGAAATTCACCGCTTCGCGTTTGATTGGATCGCCTCCGGGTTATGTCGGTTACGAAGAAGGCGGTCAGCTTTCTGAGGCTGTGCGTCGTCGTCCTTACTCGGTGGTGTTGTTCGACGAGGTTGAAAAAGCCCATCCGGATGTGATGAATCTTCTACTCCAAATTTTGGAAGACGGAACTGTCACGGATTCGTTGGGACGGAAAATCGATTTCCGCAACACGATCATCATCATGACCTCTAACGTCGGTGCATCTTCGATCAAGCGTCAGACTACGCTTGGATTTGGAGCGATGAATGCGGATCAAGCTGACTTCGAAGGTATGAAGGATAAGATTCTCGAAGAATCGAAACGCTATTTCAAACCTGAGTTCCTGAACCGTTTGGACGATCTCGTGGTGTTCCACATGTTGGAAAAAGTGGATCTCAATCAGATCGTCGATCTAGAGGTTTCCAAACTGGTTGCCCGTTTGATGGACAAAGATATCGAAATGACACTTGCAGAAGATGCGAGAGAGTTGCTTAGCGAGAAAGGTTTTGATCCAAATTATGGAGCTCGTCCGATGCGCCGTGCAGTGGAGCGTTACTTGGAAGATCCGCTGGCTGAAGCCTTGCTGCGTGGCACGGTGAAAACCGGCGATAAGGTAAGAGTCACACGCAAAGAAGGTACGGAGGAATTGATTTTCGATACCTCAAACACCGATGGTGGACCTGGAAAAGATGCTAAAAAGGTGAAAGCCAAGTAATCATGGAGAAGCATTGTTTCACTGCGAATGCAGATTATGAGGAAAACAACACCCACGCGATCCGACTCGAAGCCGGCCAAGAAGTAACGAGTGGCCCCGCAGACAAAACATGGCCCGGCTGGATTTGGGCGACAGATTCATCGGGGCGTAATGGTTATGTGCCTGCGGAGTTCCTAGAACCTCTGGGTGAAGACCGTTGGGCGGCGATGAAACCTTTTGATCCTACCGTTTTAAAAATTAAGCGGGGTGATAAACTCACTTCACTCCAACAAATCCACGGTTGGCATTGGTGTGAAAATGAAGCGGGCGCGCAGGGTTGGGTTGCGGGGTATTTGTTGAGGCCAGTGTAGGAGATTGAAGTTGTTGAGATTCATTTGTATCAATCGTTCATGACGCAAATCTCCGATCTATCAAAAACGACTAGTCGCTTTTCGTTGTGACTGGTTATAGAATAACTGTTGGGCTATATGAAAACAATAATAGCAGACGTCACAGCTAGAGCATACGAGTGCGGCGGATTATCATGGGGTCTGTGGCACGACGTTTGTCTTTTATTACAGCCCATAGGTTCTCCTGCGCGTCTGTTAGTTTCAGTGAAAGAAATTGATTTTTACGAATTTAATATTGAAAGAGATGCTCACACCGTAACATTCGGATTCGATGAGCAAGAACTAGATGCAGAATGGATTTGCGTAGGGACTAGCTTTGAGGTTTGGTTTGAGTATTGGCACCATGTTGACATCTCATGGCAGAAGGATTCGCCGGTCGCCGATGGAGTGGTAACCTGCATCCTATAGATATGCACCTATAGAATCCAATTTTCAAATGCCATCAAGCCGCGCTACGCAACCGCTAGTAGCCGTTCTGTTGTGATAATTTTACGTAACTACAACCCCAACCCAGTGAGCGACTGCCGAGCCAGCTACTAGCGGTGCGTGCGCTCTACGTCATGAAATCAGCGCGTCTGGAGACGCGCGGTTCGATTGAAAAAATCAACAGCCCGTAACGAATTTCCAATTCAGCGGAACGGTGACCATTTCGCCGTTTTCAGCGGTGATTCTGATTTCTGTGTCGCTCACGGGAACGATTGATTCGACTTTTCCAAAGCTGGCAGGCACAGCGGCGACGGCTTGGATGTTTTTCAAAGTCACAGGTTGGTCTTTTGAAAAACTCCTAGTGCAAGGGACGCCGAGGCTTTGCAGCAGATCTTTGCGCGATATGTCCACGCTGTCGCAGAAATGAGAGCAAACATCCTCGATTCCGATGCGTGCGGTGTGGCGGGAATTCCATGGAGCAGCTGAACGGCCGCCGTTGGAAATCCAGAACATGGTTGCTGGAAAGTCGGTTGGATTTTTCAACGCAAACCAGACAAAGCCATCGAACACACAAGCCGACCATGCGAAGGGTTGTTCTTCCGTGCTGGCTTCTGAAACCATCATCACGAGATCGTCGCTGTTGGAACCGGAAGGGTAAAAGCTGAGGTCGGTTGTCCCGCCATCGGCCAATGGTAATTCCGATAGATTAGAAAAAATGGCACCGATTTTGAGTTGTTGGTGCGCGCCGTCTGCAGGATTGGAAAAGTATTCTGGGTAAACCGATGCCCAGCGGAAAGGGGAGACGCTGAGTCTTGCTGATCCGGGAGCTAAGCTAGAAAGATCTAAAATAGGATGAGTGCCGTAAGACCAATCGCCTTCGAGTCCATCGATGCGATGGGTCAGGTAAATTGCAGTTTCACACGAGCGGAGGGAGAGGGTTTTAGTGATTTTCGCGGAAACATCAGAAGCCTCGATTTCAAGGGTGAGGGATGATGAATCTTGGGCGACAAGTTTCCATGCCGCATTTGCCGTTTCTCCGTGAGGAGGTCCATCGTCTTGTGGTCCGAAGGGTAGGCAGAGAAAATCCCCACGCAGATTTTTCAAAAGGACAGGCAATGTGGGATCGATTTCATTCGGCTGCCAAGGCGCTAGCGCGTAGGGAGAAACGATGCGGTCATCGATCTTGAAAGTCACCGGTGCCAAATGGCCGCCATCTTGCGTGACGTAGAGTGTGACGAGATCAGAGGAGAGGGAATGCGAAGCAGCGCCGTGGATGGGTTTCATGTTGGAAATACAAATGGTATTTTTACGATCCACTGTTATTCAGCTCGCCGATGGATCGCTTGTAGTGGCGGATGGCCATGCATGTGAAGATGACGAAATAGAGAACGTTAAAGAAAGCGGATGCGAACATCACAGCTTCATCATCGATGCTGCCACTTTCCATCATCATCATGGATACCGGAGGAATCCAAACTAAGAGCCACAGAAATGCGTCGCTCGAAAGAGATTCTGCGACACCGAAGAGAGTCAAAGAAATGATTCCGGATGCGGCGGTTAGGAGAATGTAATTCGAGACTCTCGCGGGTCCATAAATTTTAAAGAAATTCACCAAAATTGCAGGTAAGATCATGGATGAAATAATTCCCATGCCGATGACGATTTCGTCATCGTTTATGTAGCTATCAGGAATGAAGAACATGGATACGCAAGCGATGAACGTTATCAGATAGCAGAAGAAAACACCAGTAGCCCAGGTAGGCAGTAGAAAGACTCCGAGAAATTTTCCGATGAATCCGTATCGATCAAATTTACGAACGACTGGAGGAACAAGTACTCCGAATTCAGTCAGACTGATGGTGAAAATCGGAGCGAAAATCAGGAAATATACGGCGATCATGACTTCGATTTCATCGACGTAAATCATCCCGATAACTGCAGCTGCTATCGTGACGATAAAAGCAATGATGCGGCGGATGGTAGAGTAATTCTCTGCATACGGGGCAATGAGAGAAGTGCCGATCGATAAAAGAAAGAAACCATAATACATGCATGCAGATATGTAGAGAGCGATGCTGATTCTTGATTCGGTAGTTTCAAGTGAGCAGAAATCCACCATAGATCCACCTCCACCACCCATACGACTGTACATTAATCCCACGAGAATTGCATAAGCGCCCATCGGAATACCAATCATGGGTAGGATGGAGCGAAGGATGACTGATGATGACGCAGATAGGCCGACGGTGATTGCTGTGAGAGTGGCGGATGTGATGAAAATTAGAAAAAGCATAACCACTTCTCCTACGAGATTCATTCCGCCAAAGAAGTAGCGGAGAATGAGATAGGGGATGATCGTGACAAGGATCAGAGCTGATTGGCTGACGATGGCTGACCATTTCCCGGTGACAATGCGCCATGCCGAGAGACGGGTGAGCACCATCATATCTATCGTGTTGCCTTTGATTTCAGAAGACAACGCTCCCATGCCACGCATGGGTTGAATCCCGATGACTGCGACAGCAAAGAATATGAAGATGATGTTAGAGATGATGCCGCCTGCTTGGTCAGAAGAAGAGGTAGTGCCAGCAGCGAGAAGAATGATACCGAGGACGACTTGAAGTGTGAGAAAGACACCGATAAATGCCTTAGTGCGTAGACCTTGGCGCAGCTCTTTCACCAGCATGGGAGAAAGGCGGTCTGAGAAATCGTCGGGAAATGCAATTTTCATGAGGAAAGTATTTAGCAGTTGGGAAAACTCAGATCAGAGCCTCTGGTTCTTCGATGGGTTGTGAAATTGGAGGTATGATAGGAGGTGTAGTCCGGACTGCTTGGTTGCCATTTTCGATATTGGAAAGCATGTCGATGAAGGCATCTTCGAGGTTGCGTTGTTCGCGGTGGAAATCGATGACTCGAAGGTTGTCTTTTACCATGCGCGCTAGAACATCCGCCGCCTTTGCTGGATCTTCCGTATCGATGCGGATGCGGCCGCCCATTTTTCGGGATTCTAGCAATTCAATATTAGGTTGCAGTATCGCCCAATCGGAGAGTGCCTGTGGATCACCATCTAACTGCACATCATAAAGCACTCCGCCTAGGGAGTCGGACGTGCGTTTCAGGGATTCGGAATCGCCGTGGTGAACAATGCGACCGTTGTTGAGGAATAGCAGGGTGTCGCACATTTCGCCGAGCTCGGAGAGAATATGAGAAGAGATGAAAATGGTTTTTCCCTCCTTGGCGAGAACACGGATGAGGTGTTTGAGTTCGACCCGTGCTTTTGGGTCAAGTCCTGCGGCAGGTTCGTCCATGATGAGAACTTGCGGATCATGGAGGAGAGAACGCCCAAGGCAAAGACGTTGGGTCATGCCTTTGGAAAGTTTGTTAGAAAACCGATCCGCCAGCGGAACAAGGTCGGTGAAATCCATGACTTCGTCGATCCGTTGACGACGTTCCTTGCCTTTGTAGCCGAGGGCGCGTGCATAGAAGTCGAGGTATTCCAAGACGGTCATGTTATCATAGTTTCCGAAATGATCCGGCATCCAGCCGATCAAGCGTCTGACCTCTGCGGGGTGGTGTATCACATTGATGCCACAAATTTCCGCGTGTCCCATGGTTGGGTAATCCAGGCTCGCGAGAATGCGCATGGTCGTGGTTTTGCCAGCGCCGTTCGCACCCACAAATCCACAGACCGAGCCGTGAGGGATTTCAAATGAAATACCGTTAACCGCCTGAAGCGGACCAAAGAAGCGGTAAAGGTTGTGAACTGTAATTGCTGAGTCGCTCATAAATTTCAAAAATCAAATTTCAATTCTCAAGGAAGAGTCTGTTGTGCAGTTTTATTGCGGATCATCGTGACGAATATTTTTACAAGCTCCTTGGTTTCGGCGATGAGGGCTTCAAGTTTGCGGTGGATTTTATCGTCTATAGGATTGCTATCACTGATGAGTTGCAACCAAAGTCCGGATTCACGAGATTCCTTTTTGCAAAGACGTAGTCGATAGACGCAATCATCAGGGCTTATTGCTTCAATGGATTCGACATAATTCGCGGCAACAGAACCGGACGATCGTAGCAATTGTTTAATGTCAGGCCATGAGACAGGATCCCATATCGTATTTCTGAGAAACAGGCGGATCTCCAGAGCGAATGCATAAGTGCGCTCTTCGAGATTATAAGGTTTGTCTGATTTCATGCCTGCTCTTCCTTGAAATTTGGAATTTGGAATTTGAAACTTAACGGACGATGGGGCCGGTGATTATGGTGGTGGTATCCCAATCGATGGATGGATGGGTTTCTATGGCGGAGGCTTCGTCGGTGATAGCGATGTAGTGGCCGTTGCGCTCTTGGACTTTTTTAAGGAACAATTTGTTACGCTCTGTAAATTTAAGGTTCATCTTGTTCAAGATGGGTTGAACCATGGAGGGGTCGATGGGGGTGAGTTTTGCTGATTTACCTTTGGTTAGGTTTTCGACGCGATGCCAGTTGCCGTCATCATCGCGGTAGAGCAGGGTTTTGATGGGGAAATCAAAGTTGGAAACCAAGCGGCCGGCTTCTTGAGTCAGTTCGATTCGACCACGGGTTGGCACTACGGCGGAGATGAGTTGGCCTTGTTCCGAGCGGCTTTGGAACCAACTGCCTGAGGTAAATAATTTTCCACCTGTGGGTTGGAGGTCGTAGTTTCCAGCTGTATTAGAGTCGTCAGTAAAGCGCGACCATCGACTTGATTTTATAGGCACTGGAACGAAGAGTGCGGAGGCATCGATAGAGAAACTTGGGGAGGTCATCACACCGGTGCGGGAGAATTGTTCTTGATGAATGAATGCGGCGTTTTGATTTTCATCAGGACGGACTTCCATGAGAACGAGCCGTTTACCTTCGCCGCCAAAACCGTCTTGAAAAATAATGAGGACGATTAGAAGCAGGGAGGTTGAGATCGAAATGATAGGGGTGGTGATAAACAAGCGATGCCTGCGACCCGATTTAGCGAATACGAAAAGATTGATCGGGCCAACAATGATACCGAAGGCAACGAGGATGAGGATGAAGAAAACGGAGTTGAAATCCTTTTCCGAGAGCTCTTTTTGCAATGGCCAGTTTACATTGAAATCGCCGATCACAGAAGCGATACGAGTTTTGATTTTTCTGTGATTACAGACGAAATCGACCGTTGGTTTCGCATCGAGGCGATCTCCAGAAATATCTTTGATGGAGTATTCTCCAAAGCTGGTATCGTTAGGCAAACCGAGTGCGGATGGTTTTTTTGAATTTTCAGTATAGATGATGAGATGTCCGCCTAGACGCATCCAAGCGGAGATGGCATTACGAGGGCCAGGAGGAACGGACATCCAGTCGTTATCGGTCATCAAGATTGAATCGAAACCAGAGTATGCGCGCCAATCATCTGGTAACTGAGATGGGCTGAAGCGAGAGGAAAACTGCGAGCCAGACATGTAGCCGGAAGAACGGGATGCTACTTCGGAATCAAGTGCCGAGGCGTTTGGGGTATGCAGGGTATTGCTTAAAAGAACGCTAGGTTGGCTGGCATTGAAGCGGATATTATCGTTATGACTATTATTTCCCATCGAACCGCTGAGGGATGCTCTAAATTGCTCATAAGTGTGATTGCCATTTTGAGCTGTTAGAGGAACGAGGATGTCGTAGGTAGCTGATTCACCTGGCTTTACGCTAAAAGAATATTCCGATGAGGTAGATATCGTGCCTCCGTTTTCTTTGGAACTTTGAAAATTTAAGTGGATCGTATGCGGGACTAACTGTCTGTTGGAAATATAAACTCGCACTGGATGAAATCCACCCAGGCTAGGTGCTGAAAATAATCCGGTGACTTCCACATGAGTATCGGTTTTCTTATCCGCGACCTGGCGGAATAACACCTCTTGAGCACCGGCGAAGGTGAAGCTGCAGAGAATGGCCGCGAGCTTCAGTGCGGGCATGAAAAGTTTCCGGAAACCGTTCCGGTTCGCTGGGTTATTCATTTAAGCTGGGGTGAGATTTTTTGGAGTAGCGCTACCTTGGAAAGGAATTTGATTGATGAGATTTTCGATGACGGAGTTGGTGGTGTGGCCGTCTACTTTTGCGTGATAATCTAACACAATACGATGGCGAAGAACGGCTGGGGCGATGGCTTTCACGTCTTCGAATGAGGCATTCGAACGACCATGGATGAGGGCGCGGGCTTTGGCAGCGGATGACATGGCAAGCGCGGCGCGAGGGCTGGCGCCGAAACGGATTTGTTTTGCACCCTCGTGTTGGCCGGGGTGGGTGGAATCGACCAAGCGGGCGATGTAGTTCGCGACGACATCTGGCAGATAGATGCGGCGGACTAAAGCGAGTAGACCATTGAGAGTTTCCGCAGTCATGATCGCGGAGACTTGGGGTTCTGTGCCGAGCTCGCGGTGTGAAACGATGCGTTGCAGGGTGGCGACGTCGTTACGGGTGATTTCCAGTTTGAAAAGGAAACGGTCGAGCTGTGCTTCGGGAAGCGGGTAGGTGCCCTCGAGCTCGATGGGGTTTTGGGTGGCAAGAACGAAGAACGGCAGGGGCAGTTCGTGAGTTTTTCCGAGAACTGTGACGCGGCGCTCTTGCATGGCCTCAAGCAAGGCTGACTGGGTTTTGGGTGATGCGCGGTTGATCTCGTCGGCGAGGACGATGTTTGCAAACAACGGACCGGGTTGGAAAACGAACTCACGGCGTCCGTCGATTTCCTGAAGAATGGGGTTTCCGGTGATATCTCCGGGAAGAAGGTCGGGCGTGAACTGGACGCGTTTGTTATCGAGCTGGAGGAGCTTGGAAAGTCCTTTGACTAGCTCGGTTTTTCCTAAGCCCGGAAGACCTTCGAGAAGGATGTGACCGCGGGCAAGGATGCCGGTAATCACCAAGCCAATGATCTGTTCTTGTCCGAAGAGGATTTGGTTGAGGCCTTGTTCAAGTGAGCGCAAATGCTTCGCGGCTTCGGCAACTTCAGTTTCGGTAGCATGATCCATAAGTGAAGAATTCAGGAATAGGTTAGAAAGTGCAAGCGCGGAGGTGAGAAGTTTAAGGGCTCATCGACATTCTAGGGATGCTGCGGCTGAGAAAGCGTAAATAGTGCTTGCGACTTAGGGCGTCTGTCGTTGGAGTCTCTGCGATCCTTATTACCTAAACCTTATGTCGAATCCTGTAGAAAACTCCCCGAATGGTGCCAACGGCTGGTGGTCACAACTTCAGCCATATCAGCGCCTCGTGTTTATTGTGGCGACCTTGGCCTGGCTTTTCGATTGCTTAGATCAGCAACTTTTTAACTTGGCTAGAAATCCGGCGATGGCAGCCCTCTTGGAAGAAGGACAAGATACCAAATTTTACGGGGGTATCGCCACAGCGATCTTCGTGCTCGGTTGGGCCACGGGCGGAATGATTTTCGGATCGTTAGGAGATCGATACGGTCGCGCGAAGATGCTGGCGGTTACGGTTTTGCTATACTCCTTGGCGACGGGTCTATCGGCGCTGGCAGGATTTCCCAAGTTACCAACGATCGCTCAGACCTTACAATTGACCTCGATCTCATGGTTCAAAGATCTCTCACCTCATTACATGGATTTCACCATTTTCCGTTTCATCACCGGCCTTGGGGTAGGTGGTGTGTTCGGTCTTGCGGTGGCTTTGGTAGCGGACACCGTGCCGAGCGGGGTAAGACCTCGTGCGCTTGGAGTATTGCAATCCTTTTCAGCAGTCGGAAACGTCGCGGCAGGGTTGATTGGTTTGGGTATTGCGCTCACCGCTATTGGCAAAAATCCAGATTACTGGATGTGGTTGTTCGTGATCGGTGCATTGCCTGCCTTCATGGTTGCGACGATTCAGATGCGCGTCAAAGAGCCGGAAGCTTGGGTTGCAGCGCGGGATCGTGCCACAGCTCAAGGTAAAAAATCTGGTTCATACAAAGATCTTTTCAGCCATCCCACGTGGCGACGTCATGCCCTACTTGGAATGGTTCTTTCATGCGCCGGCGTCATTGGGCTTTGGGGTATTGGAGTGTTCTCAACCGATCTCGTCGGCGATATTATCACCAACCATCTCAAAGCGAGTGGCGCAACGCCGGAAGCGATCAACAAAGGAAAACAAATATGGGGTTCTCTGAATCTTCTTTGTTTCAACGTCGGAGCGTTTTTCGGCATGATGATCTTCACTCGGGTAACCGAACGGATAGGTCGCAAGAAAGCTTTCGCATTCTTTTTTATCGGTGCGTTGATTGTCACGGTCTTCGTATTCCAAATGCTTGGAAAAATCAACGGTCGATGGGATATCCTGTGGATGGCACCTCTCATGGGCTTCTTCCAGCTCGCGGTGTTTGCGGGATTCTCGATCTACCTGCCTGAGCTTTTCCCAACCCGCTTGCGCGCAACCGGTGTGTCCTTCTGTTACAACGTCGGGCGCTACCTCGCTGCGACCGGACCTTTGACCCTCGCTCTGTTAGCGAAAAATCTTGCTGATAAAGCAGCAATCAAAGCCACCGAAATGGGTGGAGATGTGGCGGTTGCAAAGATCGATGCTTTTCGTGATGCCGCCTCATGGATGTGCTTAATTTTCCTACTCGGGCTGATTGCTTTGCCTTTCCTTCCTGAAACGAAGGGGCAGCCAATGCCCGAGGAATAATGGTAAAATGAACCTCAATGGAAGCGCCGCGGACATATCCGTAGGCAAATGGATATAGATAAACTTTTGTGATAGCTGGGTTGTTACAGCCCTTCGTTATCTTCGTTACCTTCTGTGAAATACATTTTGAACAGAAGGTAACGAAGGAAACGAAGGGGCTACGCGCCTAGCTTTCGATTTTAGTCTTTTGCTCAAAAGGTGGATTTTAGGCAGGGGAATGGTATGCAGGGAATGAAGAATTTTCATCGAAACGCAGCGCGGAGATGTTTCATGCTTTCCGCTGCTAGTGTTTCTGGACTGATGGTGGTATCGAAAACTTCGACCGAAACCCATTTATCATAACCGCCTCGGATGAGCTCGGCGGCGATTGATGGGAAATCGATATCGCCCATGCCCGGGCCGCGGAGGTTGGGATCGTTTGCGTGGAAGTGCGCGGTCCACGGCAAGGAATCGCGGACGATTTCAGGGATGGGTTTCGTATCGGCTGACATCGCTTTCACGTCGAGGTGGAGACGGACGCTGGGTGAATCAATTTGCTCTAACAGCTTTATCGTCTCAGCGGCGGTGTTGATGAAATTGGTTTCCGATGGGCCGAGAAATTCGAAAGCGACCGTCACGTCAAGCGCCGCGAGGTGAGGGGAGAGGCGTTGGAAAAAATCGATGAAACGTGTTTCGGCATCGGTTCGCGACCATTCAGGCGCGAGGGAGCGCTGCTGCGGACTGCCCCAAACCATAATCTTTCCGCCCATGGCGGCACAAATTTCCGCTAACCTACGCGCATAATCAAACGTGCGTTGGTGAATCGAGGGATTGGGATCGGTGAGGTGGTAACCTTCAGTTTTTGCCAACAACCAATGCAGCCCGACCATTTCCAAACCATGATCGTGGACGATAGTCCCATAATTCTCGGCCTCCGATATCGACAGCGTTTCTGGATTTCCCAAAGTAAACGGTGCCACCTCAAGCCCCGTGTATCCATGGCGAGCCGCCTCGGCGCAGCTACCAGCGAAGTCGTGATCTCGGAAAGTCTCGTTGCAAATGGCAAAGCGCATAAAGGGAGTTAAGGCTTAGAATCTGAAATTTGAAGTTATTTTTGGAAACTACATGAATTCAGTTTTTTACAGAAGGTAACGAAGTCAACGAAGGTGCTTCGCGTGCGGCTTGGCTTTGCTTTTATGATTCTTTGGCCGGAAATTTGAGAATGAGGTATTGGAACATCCTTCGTTCACTTCGTTCACTTCGTTACCTTCTGTAATAAATCTTTAATCCAAAAGCTGCCGCTAAAGTCGAACAAAGAGAACCTGATATACACACGCAGAGTGAAAAAATCCTTTTCAAATCAAGGATTTTTCTATCATGTCTGGAAATGACAGACGCTGGATATACGGTCCAGACGTCCTACTAATAAGCAATACTGTTAGCGAAGAAAATGATTCAATCACATCACGCCGTCACACTCGCAGCCATTATTATGCTCAACGCTTGTAATACTGAAGAACAAGCAAGCCATAATGCTGGTAATGGGTATTCAGTGGAATGGTTGACAGATCACACTGACTACGGCGAAAAGATACACGAGATGGGTCGGTCTTGCTTATGGGAGTCGGATCGAATTGAGCTCGGACTTTCCAGATTCACAGCAGCAGTCGGCCCGAATGTTTATCAGGACGAAGATAATGAGGAACCCGACTTCTACACGGTTGATGTCGAGTTCGGACACGAAGAAGGTTCTACCGTTCTATTCGAGAGGAATCTGCATATTTCCGATTTACCCGATAATTTTGCGAGTCTTAAGGCCACAGAGGTAATTACATTTGATCGAAAAACGAGGAGAGTCGATTTTAGAATCGGCGATAACAAATTTTCCTACACTATCCCAGAATCAAGAATCGCTAACAAGCCGTGAGTGGCAACCGGCGACAACGTCTCTAGTTGAATCGGCGCTTGATCTCGCCGGCGCCACCACTCATCGTTCTGCAAAAAATATGCGCGCGCTCCTATCATTCTTGATCTGCGTTCTCTTTGGGTATTCGGTCGCGTTCGCTCATCAGGACGACGCGGGTGACATCCATCCTTCGGTCCGCGTGGAAAATCGTCAGTTTGCTGTCTACTTTCGCAACACTACTGATGAGCAGTCATACAAGACAGTAGTCGCCGCAGACGGCACCTTTCTCTCAACGCGCCAGAAGTCGCAATCACCGCCCGAGATATTGCCCCCAATTCCTATGGCTGAGGAACTCGAAGGAATCAATGTTCCGACAGGAGACGCATTCTATGTCTTCCCTGAGTGGGAGCGTAAGCACA
>JANPMK010000099.1:0-136968 GCA_031422775.1 Akkermansiaceae bacterium
CAACCGCCGGGGGATTTGGTCAAAATCTTATTTTTAATACTCTTATGTTTTTTGGAGACCCGTTTCTCTGCCCGTCTTCTTAACAACCAAACCCCGCACATACACACGGCTCTCCAATAGTCCTTGAGCTTTAAAGTTTAAAATTTAAAGTTTCCCGCAATGAAAGCCTACCAAGATCTGTTGAGTGATGTTTTAGAAAACGGCGAAGTGCGCGGCGACCGCACCGGCACTGGCACGCTCTCGGTTTTCGGTAGACAGGCACGTTACGATCTGCGCCAAGGTTTTCCCTGCGTCACTACCAAAAAACTTCACCTTCGCTCGATCATTCATGAGTTGCTGTGGTTTCTCAAAGGCGAGACCAACATCGCTTACCTCAAGGAAAACAACGTCACGATCTGGGACGAATGGGCGGATGCGGAAGGCGAGCTCGGTCCGGTTTATGGAAAACAATGGCGCTCTTGGCAGGCCGATGGCGGTCGGACGATTGACCAAATCGCATTGCTCATCGATGGCTTGAAGGGAAATCCCCAATCGCGCCGCCACATCGTCTCCGCATGGAACGTTGGCGATCTGAACCGCATGGCGCTTCCGCCCTGCCACTTGTTGTTTCAGTTTTACGTCCATGAGCCAAAAGACGGCGGCAAGCCCGGCCTTTCCTGCCAGCTCTATCAACGCAGCGCGGATCTGTTTCTCGGTGTGCCGTTCAACATCGCCTCTTACGCCCTGTTCACTCACATGATCGCGCAAGTTTGCGATTACGAAGCCCGCGACTTCGTCCACACCTTCGGCGATCTCCATCTCTATCAGAATCATCTCGATCAAGCCCGACTCCAACTCACCCGCGACCCTCGCCCACTCCCCACCCTGCGCCTCAATCCCAACGTCAAATCTATCTTCGATTTCACCTTCGATGATATTTCCCTCGAAAACTACGATTCCCACCCGACCATCAAAGCTCCAATCGCGGTTTAATTATACTTCTAACTTTCAACTCCAATCATGCTCATCGCCGTCGTCGCCATGGATCCTAACCGCCTTATCGGCGCTGGCGGGACTTTGCCATGGCACCTGCCTGAAGATCTCGCGTTCTTCAAAAAAACCACCCTCGGCCATCCGGTGTTGATGGGTAGAAAAACTTTTGAATCCATCGGCCGCCCCCTACCAAAACGCCGCAACATCGTCCTCACCAGGGATCGCGATTGGAAACATGATGGCGTTGAAGTCATCCACAGCCCCACCGAGATCCCGACCACTGATGAAAAAATCTTCGTCATAGGCGGCGCAGAAATTTACCGCGCTCTCACCGACCGAATCGACGAATGGCTCGTCAGCCACGTCCACCAAACTCACCAAGGCGACACCCACCTCGCCCCCTTCGAGACCGATTTCCCCAACGTCGAAATCGTCGAAACCCACGAGACTTTCACCGTGCGGAGATACTGGAGAGCCGCGCCTCCGGCCGGCTGAGAAATCCAAGAAGCCGGTCAAAGACACGGCTCTCCAGCATTTATTTTCCAAGCCGCTCTTGACGTAACTTGCCCAGTATGTTTCAAAGCGCTTCGACTCTTCTTTTCAACGGAACGATGGCTGAGTGGTCGAAAGCACTCCCTTGCTAAGGGAACGTAGGGGTGACTCTACCGAGGGTTCGAATCCCTCTCGTTCCGCCATTTTAAAAAGCTCCCATCTGGGAGCTTTTTTACTATCGGAACGAGATGGCCGAGAACCCCTTGAGCCGCAGGCGAAACAGGGTTTGACTGCCGAGTTTTGCGATCTCGCAAAACATTCACCACTACCGCGAAGCGCATTCCGCAGGGACGGAGCGCAGCGTAGTCAATCTCTCTCGTTCCGCGTCATTGACGCATCCCTAATCCATCGCGATTAGCTGACTCTCCTGAATGTGTGAAGCCTAACCCCATATGAAAGTTCGGTCTGGCGAAGATGATGATTTCCATCATGCGGCGGTCACCTTTGCAATCCGAGTAGCAAGGGCTTTCGATTTACCATCGAGCATACCACCCCATGCGGTATTGAGATCGATAGTACGTTCCGGAGGATGAGCAAGCATCAGATCGAGCAGAATTTCGAGCAAGGCCGGGAGGCCTTTGGGCAGACTGTGTGGGGGTTTTTCGAGCCCGCTCAAAAGGATCTCGCGGAGTTGGATCCGTAGCTTAGTGTCTTGGGTGCTGAGTTGGCGGAATGATGGTACCAACCTAGCGAGTTGCAGGATTCCGTCTTCGGGATCAGGAGCACCGTGCATGAGTTTGGAAAAAATCTCGCCAAGTCCAGGGACAGCCGCAACGAGACGCCCGTCATCGCTTGCTTGGATGAACAAATCGATGGCCGACTCCCTGGCGGCGCGGTTCGGGCTATTGAGCGCCATGAGCATATGAACCTGCATCGTGTAACGCAACGGCAGCCTTCTCCTCGCAAGTTCCGACATCACAGCAGAGATCGCGTTGACCAAGGTTTTTTCCGTTAGTTCCGCTAGCTCGTGGATGTATTGCAAATCCTGAGCTACTACTCCGTCGAGTAATCCCGGAGTGAAGCTGTAACGCCAGCGCAGATCGCTGCCATAGCGACCATAATTGGAGATGATGTCACTATGCTGTTGGGAATAAAGACAATCTACCGGAGGTTCCTTCTCAAATTTCGGAAGCAAGGGGCTGGTCCGGTTATACCATTTGTTATGATTACACCATTCGTAACGATTTGAGGGCGGACTTTGATATGCCGCTGGAAGACTCCAGTCAGGAAGGTGGTCATCATGATACCGCCCGAGTTGCGGATGCTTTGAAAAGTCGCCGAAAGGTTCCCGAGTCCGCGCGGCAGTGAGCCACCAGGAAGGGGTCGAGATCGGACCATGGAATTCCCCACTGAAAAGAAAGTGCAGAACGCGCGACGCCTCGTCGTCGGACGAAGGAAGGTCGAGCGAGCTGGGCACGAGCCCATCAACATAACAACGCGCTATAGCTTGGATGAAATCGAAATGTCCCGGAGCCAATCCCAAGTCTTTGTAGAATTCGAAGCGTGCAAGCAGGGTGCGTGGGGAGATGAATCCCAAATCGAATTCCGGCAGAGCGAGAAGCGGCAAGCTGCGGCCTTCACGGATGCCGTTTAGTAGTTCCCCGATCCGTGATCTAGCGAATTCCATCAAGTGATTGAACCACCGCTCCGCATAGACTGCCGGCCACGCGGCAGTGCCGGGTGGTGGCGGAATTTCGATGACAGAAGCACCGGGTTCCGGCGGGTTCGGCCCGAACAGGAGAACGAGGCGACTGGTGAAAATTAGCAGGTTCGGGTAATCACCTCCGTTACTGTCCCTTCCCGCTGAAAAGTTGAGCGCTCGCTTCTGCATTGGACGGAATGTGTCGGCTAACAGCGCACGGTTTTCCGCAGCATATCGGGCGAGACCATCGAGGAATTGTTCGAAACGCATCGGTTCGAGATCCCGGTCCAATAGTTCATTGGCCACGAAAGCGAGTTCGGTAGCCGAGGAGATCTGCGGTATAGGCTCCCCGATGTCAGGATGGAATTCCGGGACCGGCATCGGGTCGATTTCCCTAGCATAAAGATTATCTAACACCCATTCCGCGAATTCCGGCTTGAGTGACGGCAGTATCCGATACGCATAGGGTGAAATGGCTGCCGATATCCGGTCACGTCCGGAAGCGGGCAGCGATTTCAAAACCGCCAGGACGGCGGACTGCACTTTTGGATTCGGATTGAGTAGAGCCGTAGCGATCGAATCGGAGATATTCCCAGAAATTCCGGGCTGATCCGTCACAACGTCCTTGATGAGTTTCAACGCGTCGATTTGCAACGGATTGGAGTCGTGAGTGAAGATGGGCGCCAAAAGATCGATGAACCCAGCGGCATCGAATCCGGATAGCTTTCGAAAGCCGCTGATCGTGTCGATTCCGAATTTCACGACTGCCTTGTGTTGTGAAGCGAATAGAGTGAAATACGATTCCTGTACCTCTATGCACTGGGAGGGAGTCGGGGAAAATCGTTCATACACACTCAGGACGCGGCGCGCTTCGAGTTCCCGTTCCGCATCGACAAGGGTCTCGATGGCTGTTTGCAGGATGGGTTTATGATCGAATACGCCTTCGGTACATAACTCGCCAACCGCCTTCATCACCGAGAAATCCTCTTCCAACACTATTGTAGTGAAACGGCTGCCATTCTCCTTATCAAAAAAACGGTATGGCTGGTCCGAGTGGTTCTGGTTCGGGTAGAATGGGTATGCGGCTCCCTTCCGCGCCATGAGTCGAATGCTGAAATGGAGATCCCGGGTCACAATCCCGGGATTCTCCCTGAGGAACTGCTTGGCTAAATCCATCCGCCCGATCGCCTTGGTGGCAACGAAGTGCGGCAGCTCCGTATAATAAAAATGTCCTTCCGGCAGTATCGGAATCACCCCCGCTTCCAAATAACGAAGGATCACGCTGGTGCGGTAGTAATTGCTAGATGCGAAAAGCGCCGCCAACCATGCGGGCTGTTTGGTAGCAAGGAAGTCAAGAACCGCTTGCTCTCCCATCAGTTCATCGGACAGAGCGAATTCGGCAGGAAGTTTTTTACGATCCTGATGGATGATGAGTGCGGCGGCTTCCAGACAACGCCGCTTCGCATCAATCTCCTCGCGCTTAGCATCACCATCGGTCCGGCAGAGTTCATAACTGGCCCTGTTTTCCAGCTCGATGATTTCCCGCTTCTTCCGCAGCGCTTCCAGCAGGTTGGGATATTCCTTAGGAGGGATCGCTTCCAGGATTTTGAATTGATCCACAAAATCAACGGCGGCGAGGGCATCTTCGAGGGCTTTCATAAGGAAATGCGTGCGGCGAGACGAAGCGCGAGTATGTGGGAACAAGGGCCACGGGAAAGTCCGAATTTCCCGAACCAGAAGCATGTGCATCGCGCGCCGTCCGATTCGATCGTTACATGGTGGGCGGTGTCGGCATCGATTTGCACCCGCCCACGGACCTTGTCTTTGAGATTGCTTTCGATGGAGACTGCTCCTGAGGTAACCCACGATTCGGCCTTGGCTAACCGCGGATTGCTTTGGCGGATGAGAGCCTGTTTGCCCGGAAGCATCCGGCGGAACCAGCGATCATCAAGGTGGTCGAATCCGAGTTGGCCTTGGCTTGCCAAAACAGCAAGCGCGGTGCGGATTTCCGGAAGGCAGACACCGAGTTCGATGGCGGCCTCCTCCGCGTCAAACCCGGTTTCGAACTGTTGGAGCAAGGATTCCTCAAGGTCGGGATTGGACACCCTGCTCAAATCATCAAGCGCGGAACCTTCCCCCGAAAACCCCCGCCAGACTTCGGGCGAGAGCGCAAGCGTGAGGCGCATTCCGTCGAAATGAATCGTCCATAATGTCAGATCGCCCGCCGGGTTGGTCGCGATGCTCAGTTTCCTCGCCGAGGGAACCAATTCCTGCAAAGCGAGCAAACGCTTCGCGCCGGTTAGCCGGATTCCCTCCTTGGAAGGTGTACGGGCGATGCGAACCCCATTTCCCACGGGCTGAAGCCAATGGGTGTCGCGACCGTTTCCGGTGCGTGGAAGATTGCGGAAAAGATCGAGCAAAGGTGCGCCCGAAACTTCGGCGACCACTTCACAGCGAGAGGCAATGCTGGGAATGGATGCCAGCCCCCTGAGCCACGCCAGTGGCAGCTCGACCTTATGCTCAAGAATCGCCTCCGCGCCATGAACAAGCAGGAACGCATTTTCATCAATGGCGAGACTCAGCGCGTCGCTGTCGCGGATGCGAGCCAGCGCCGCTCTCATTGGCTGGTTGAAATCGACGTTGGTTGTGCCGCTGGACTGGTGGACGATTTCCACCGATTCGGGCAGCATGTCTAGCCGCACGTACAGTGACCGGCAGCCGGAGAACCCTTCAAAGCGAAGGATACCATCCCCCGATGTAACCAAGGGATCGAGCATCCTTCGGTTCGCCTCGGCGATTGCCGCCGCATCGAACCACCGCTCACTGACGACACGACTCACACAGGCCAGCGCTCGGGCGGCAAGTCTCGGCTGCCGGATACTACCCTGGAAAAACGGCTCGTCACGCCCTTCGCGCAAAGCGGATAGAGCCAGGGTCGCTCCGTTGCTCCCGGTTGCGAGTGCCGAGTGGGCACGATAGTTCAGGGTGATGGTTGGGTTCTTTGAAATTGGTGGGAGTGGTTAAAGAGTTATGCCCACATTCATAGAGTTCGCTAGAAAACCGCCAAGCGCAAAGTGTTTGATCATGAAATCCAGCGATGTGATGAACTGAGCTGTCCAATTCGCGGAACGGTGGCTGAGTGATCTAAAGCACTCCCTTGCTCAGGGACGTAACGCAGTGGAGTCAATCCCTCTCGTTCCGAGTGTGAGCGTAATCTCAACGCCCTATCAGCGCTCTTGCGGCGTAACCCAAGCCCGCGTAGCCGCATACTGCTTGGTGGTGCATCGCACCACAATCTCCCTCCCGTTCATACGGGTTACACCCCATGGCGTATCTGGGCGAAGCCAACTAATTTTTAGCCGTTGGGGTAATCAAGACCCCATTTATTATAAACTAAATTACCATGAAAACTAGTATCCTAATCCTTAGCCTCAGCGCACTTGGCCTTCTTTCAAGCTGCACTTATGTCGCACCACGTAGCCCAGCCACACAAACAAGCACCACGACATCCGAGGTCGGCCCGACCACTTATGGCACCGTGCAAACCAAAACAACACGTTCATACTAATTTGTAGGAGCTCCCCATCATCATTGCCGCATCACCGCCTACTCCGGTCATCGGATTGGATTGGGCGTGACGTAATATGAATTGGGATAAGCTCATGCGGAAAATGCCGAAAACTCGACCCGCCCATCGGACTAGTCGACAGGCCACTTCGCCCGCAAACGATCTTCCTTTGCGGGCGGAGTTGTTTAGCGTGGAACAACTCGCGCGGCTTGCTCGCGCACTCGCGACTGATCATAACGTAGTCATCAGTCACGCAGCCAACGAACTGCTTGCGCGGCTCGACGCCAACGAGCGCGGGCTTCGCGCCTTCAATCGTACGACCGGTGGTGGAAATCCTCACTGCCGACTGACTCCCGCAGCCGAGTGGATGCTGGATAATTTTTATTTGATCGAAGAGCAGATTCAAATGGCTCGGCGGTATTTGCCGCGAGGTTACAGCCGTGAATTGCCGCGCCTCACAAACGGACCTTCCATCGGATTGCCGCGTGTCTTCGATATGGTTATAGAGCTCATCCAGCATGTGGATGCACGCATCGACGCAGATTCTCTCAGCGCATTTGTCGCTTCCTATCAGACAGTCGATTCCCTGAAACTTGGCGAGCTTTGGGCCATTCCCATCATGCTGAGGTTGGGGCTGATCGAAAACCTCCAGCGCATTGCTGCAATGTTAATAACTGCCCGCGAGGATTGTGAGCTCGCTGGAAAGTGGGTGCGCGCCCTGCAAGAAATGGCGGAGACCAATCCCTCACAACTCGTCATCGTGGTTGCGGATATGGCGAAATCCAAGCCTCCACTATCCGGCGCATTCGTGGCGGAATTCTGCCTGCGATTGTCACAAGGCAGCCCGCTTTTGCAACTCGCCCGCTCGTGGTTAGAACACGTCCTCATCGAACAAGGCAGATCCATCGAACTGCTCGTCCATCTCGACAGCCAAAATCAGGCAGCGGATCAAGTTTCCGTCAGTCACTGCATCGGCAGCCTACGTTTCCTCGGTGCGATGGATTGGAAAGAATTTGTGGAAACCCTCAGCGTCGTGGAAATGACCCTGCGCGGCGACCCCGCCGACGTTTACAGCGACATGGAATTTTCCACGCGGGATCAATACCGCCACTCCGTCGAATCCATCGCTCGCCATGGTGATCTAACAGAATCTGAAGTCGCCCTGAAAACAATTGAACTCGCCGAAATTGGCGCGCGCGATCATGGCATGAATGATCGATCCGCGCATGTCGGCTACTATCTCATCGACAAAGGGCTTCCGGAGTTAGAGGCCGCCGCGAACGTGCGCTGGTCATGGCACACAAACATCGACCAAGGCATCCGCCATTGGCCACTTGCGTTCTATGCTGGAGGTGGTGTGCTATTGACCTTACTCGCCACTTTCAGCTTCGTCTGGACAAACCATTTGCTTGGGGTGAGTGGATGGAAAATTGTTCCGTTCGCCATCGTGTTCCTTCTTTGCGCAAGTCAGCTGGCAGTAGCACTCATGAACTGGGTAAGTAGCATTTTAGTAAAGCCTAAGCCCCTCCCGCGCTTGGATTTCTCTGATGGCATCGATGCGGATTGCCGCACCGTGGTCGTCGTTCCGACGATGATTTCAAACATAGATAGCGTAGATCGATTGATCGAAACCCTAGAACTCCATCATTTGTCTAACCGCGATCCGCACCTGCATTTCGCTCTTCTAACAGATTTTATAGACGCCTCTCAAGAATCCATGCCGGAGGACGACGCCTTGCTGGCGCGGATCCGCGAAGGCGTGGAAGAACTAAACGAGAAATACCCCGCCGGACTCCAAACCTTGTTCTTTTTCTTTCACCGACCACGTCTCTGGAACCCAGTCGAAGGAGTATGGATGGGCTACGAACGCAAACGCGGGAAACTCATGGAGTTCAACTCGCTTCTGCGTGGCGGCGGCCGCAAATGTTTTAGCGAAATCTCAGGCGAAACCAGAATCCTGCCCACCATCAAATATGTCATCACGCTCGATACCGACACTCAGCTACCGCGCGATGCCGCCCGTCAACTCGTCGGCACCATGGCGCATCCGCTCAACCGTCCGCGATTCGACTCCGAACGCGGCGTCGTGACCGAAGGCTACGCTATCCTGCAACCGCGCATCGGGGTGAGTCTTCCTTCGTCACGTCGATCCTGGTTTGTTAGACTTTTTGCTGGTGACGCGGGCATCGATCCATACACCCGTCAGGTTTCCGATATCTATCAAGACATCTTCCACGAAGGCTCGTTCATCGGAAAAGGTATTTACGACGTCGATGCCTTCGAAAGTGCATTGAAATGGCGTTTCCCAGAAAACGCCATTCTCAGTCACGACTTGTTAGAATCCTGCCATGCCCGATCGGCGTTGGTGAGCGATGTGGAACTCTACGAAAAACATCCGTCCCGCTACGACGTGGATATCGAACGCCGTCACCGCTGGATTCGTGGCGACTGGCAGATCGCCCAATGGCTGCTACCATTCGTTCCAGGCCCGGACGCGCAGAAGCTCCCCAATCCGCTTTCCGCGCTATCACAGTGGAAAATTTTTGACAATCTACGGCGCAGTCTAGTCCCCATAGGACTGATGCTTTTCATCTTGGGAACATGGTTATTTCTTCCAGAAATCGGAGGTTACGGAGCGCTGCTCGTCGCAGCTACCATCCTACTTCCAGGTTTGTTGGCGGCTTGGGTCGATGCACTTCACAGACCCTACGATCTTCCATGGTCCATCCACTTGCGCGGAGTGGTTTCGTCCCTCGGTCGGCAGCTCGGTCAGATTTTTCTCACCTTCGTATTTCTTCCCTATGATGCGTTCATCAGCCTGGACGCGATCACAAGAACATTGATGCGCTTGCTCGTGACGAAGAAACGCTTGCTCGAATGGCGGACGTCGAGCGATTCAGAAAACGCAACCCGTGTCGGTCTGTTAGGCTTTCACGCTACCATGTGGATCGCTCCTGTGGTCGCGGTAGTGACCGGCTTTCTCCTGTATCTCATTCAACCCGCTCATTTGACGTTCGCGCTGCCTGTTCTGTTTCTCTGGTTCGTGGCGCCGACTCTTGCTTGGTGGATCAGCCTACCGATCAAACCAATTACGGCTGAACTAACAGATGACCAACGAAATTTCTTGCGGATCACCGCACGCAAGACTTGGCATTATTTTGAGACTTTTGTCACCGCCGAAGATCACTGGCTAGCACCGGATAACTTTCAAGAGATCCCGATTGCAAAGATCGCTTCACGGACCTCACCGACTAACATGGGTCTCTCCCTGTTGGCGAATCTTGCGGCACTAGATTTCGGCTACATCTCAGTGAACGGGCTGATATCTCGAACGCGCAATAGCTTGACCACGATGCAGGGACTCGAGCGTTATCGCGGGCATTTTTACAATTGGTATGACACGCGCACACTGGGAATACTGGCTCCGCATTACATCTCCAGCGTGGACAGCGGAAATCTCGCAGGACACCTACTCGCCCTTGCCGCAGGACTGCGCGAGCAAATCAATGCCCACACCTTCACGCCGCAAATTTTTGAAGGACTACAAGATACAGTCAGAGTGCTTCGTGAAAACGATCATGGAAATCCCGCCATCACCGCGATTGAAACCGAACTAAACTTTTCACCCTCAGGCCCGCGTGCGGCGCTGGGCTTACTTCAAAATCTCTCGAAAAAAGCCGCCTCGCTCACAAACGAAAAATTGGCTCAGATTTTACAAAATGCATGCAATGAGCATTTGAATGAACTCTTGCATCTCTCCCCTTGGCTTGCGCTTCCACAATCTCAATCAACTTCGCTCGCCCGACTCGAACAGCCATTCTCATTGTGTGAAATTTCGCAGTTAGATAAAACCCAGCTTCCCATCATTGAGTCAGAACTCTCCAACATCACAACTGGCCCAGAACATGACCTTCTATTTTCCATCGCGCGATGCTTACGCGAAGCCAGCGTACATGCGACACTACGATTAATCGAATTAGAAAGACTCGCCAAACAGAGCGATGAACTCGCCGCGATGGATTTCAGCTTTCTCTACAATTCATCGAAGGAACTATTTACCATCGGTTACAGCGTCGCAGATAACCGATGCGATATCAGTCATTACGATCTCTTAGCGTCAGAAGCACGCTTGTGCAGTTACGTCGCTATCGCCTTGGGACAAGTTCCCCAGAACCATTGGTTTTTCCTAGGTCGCCAGCTCATTGGATCGCGTAATGTTCCGTTGCTCGCATCGTGGACCGGATCGATGTTCGAGTACCTGATGCCCTTGCTGGTCATGCCGAATTTTGAAAACACTCTCTTGGATCATACCTACCGGGCCGCTGTCGACCAACAGATCGAACATGGGAAAAGCCGTGGAATCCCATGGGGAGTTTCCGAGTCTGGATTTAGTCGCACTGACGCCCTTCATAACTATCAATATCACGCGTTTGGCGTGCCGGGCTTAGGTTTGAAACGCGGACTCAATGAAGATTTAGTGATTGCTCCCTACGCTTCCGCCATGGCGCTGATGGTGGCACCACGCGAAGCTTGCGCAAATCTTAAATTGTTAGAAACTGAAGGGCGCTCCGGTGATTATGGATTTTACGAAGCTGTGGATTACACACCGTCCAGACTGCCGCACGATAAAACCAGCGTCACCATCCGCTCTTTCATGGCACACCATCAGGGTATGAGCTTGCTCGCCATCGACAACTTGTTATGCGACAATCCCATGCAGCGGCGTTTCATGGCTTGTCCCATGCTCAATGCCGCAGATCTACTGCTTCACGAAAGAGTTCCAAGAGCCACTGCCCGAGTGCTCACGGACAATCCATTGCGTGAAACACCAAGTGAGCCGACCGCTGAACCAGAGAAAGTGATGCGCATTTTCACGAATCCGACCCGCGATTCTCCGGATGTGCATCTCCTATCTAACGGTCGTTATCATGTCGCGATCAGCAGTGCGGGCGGCGGCTACAGTCGCTGGCATGATACGGCAGTGACTCGCTGGCGCGAGGATGCCACCCGCGATTGCTGGGGAACATTTGTTTACATACGCGATCTTGCGACCGGTGATTTCTGGTCAACCGCCTATCAACCCACCTTGCAAACCACAGAAGGGTATGAGGCAATTTTTACGCAATCGCGCGCTGAGTTCCGTCATAGCCACGCGGATTTCGACATACACACGGAAATCAGTGTCTCACCAGAAGACGACGTGGAACTGCGCCGCATCACCATTAAAAACCGTTCCGCAGTCGAAAGGGAAATTGAGCTCACCAGTTATGCGGAAGTGATTCTCACGAGCCACGCCGCGGATATGGCGCATCCAGCGTTCAGCAATCTTTTCGTTCAAACGGAATTCGAGCCTATAACGTCCGCCATTCTTTGCGCTCGCCGCGCTCGTTCTGAAAACGAAAATCCACCATGGATGCTGCATCTCATGGTCGGCGCTCAGGGAAATCTTAGCAACGCCTCTTACGAAACCGATCGTGCCCGTTTTGTTGGACGCGGTGGCAACATGGCCAATCCCGCTGCCATGCAAAACCGATCGCCTCTATCTAACACCGTTGGCTCCGTGCTCGATCCCATCGTTTCACTCCGCCGAACCGTCAGCATACCACCGCATAGTAGCGCCGTTGTAACCCTCGTCATGGGCGTAACGGAAACTCGCGAGACCGCTTTGGCACATGCAGAAAAATATCAAAGCCCACAGATTTCAGAACGTGCCTTCGACCTCGCATGGACTCACAATCAGGTGACTCTTTATCATCTCGATATCACAGAAACTGAAGCGCAGCTTTACGGTCGTATGTCTGGTGCTCTGATCTACTCCGTCGCAGTGCGCCGTGCAAACTCCAGTGTTTTGCTCGCGAACAAACGTGGAAAAAACGGGCTCTGGAGCTACGGAATATCCGGCGATATTCCGATGATCCTTTTACGCATCAGCGATGTGGAGAAAATCGAACTCGTCCGCCAACTCATCCACGCACATGCCTATTGGCGAATGAAAGGCCTGACGGTCGATCTGGTGATTTTGCATGAGGATATTTCCGTTTATCATCAATCGCTTGAAAACCGTATCTCTGGTTTAATTTCATCAGGAACGGAAGCGCATATGGTAGAGAAGCCCGGTGGTATTTTCGTGCGTGGTCTCGATCAAATTCCGAACGATGACCGCGTTTTGCTTTTAGCTTCCGCACGAATTGTAATCGACGACGAAAAAGGAACACTGGCCGAACAAATTGAACAACGCGGTACATTTCAACCGTTGATTCCAGCACTGGTGCCAACGAGGCTCGAAGTCTATCCTCCAACCCCACCTCTGTCAACGCGCGAGTTGATATTTTCTAACGGATACGGCGGCTTCACGCGCGACGGTCATGAATATGTCATCACCCTTCAGCCAGGACAAATGACACCCGCACCGTGGGTCAATGTCATCGCTAATGCACACTTCGGAACAGTTGTTTCAGAAAGCGGATCTGCCTACACGTGGGCGGAAAACTCACATGAATTCCGTCTAACACCTTGGAACAACGATCCCATCCGCGACACATCGGGCGAAGCATTCTACATCCGCGACGAACAGAGTGGACAATTCTGGTCGCCCACTCCTCTACCGGCTCGCGGTAAGACTCCGTATGTCATCCGCCATGGATTCGGCTATACCGTTTTCGAACATACGGAAAATGGCATCAAATCCGAGTTGTGGGTTTATGTGGCAATGGACGCATCAGTGAAGTTCACGGTGTTAAAGCTGAAAAATATTTCAGGTCGGCCGCGCCGCTTGTCCGTCACCGGATTTTGGGAATGGGTGCTCGGTGATCTGAGACAAAAAAGTCTGCTCCACGTGCGAACCGAAGTAGATCTCAAAACTGGTGCGCTACTCGTGCGCAATCTCGATAACACTGAGTTTCCCGATCGCATCGTTTTCCTCGATGTAAACCATACCATCCGCTCGGTCACGGGGGATAGAAAGGAATTCATCGGCAGAAACGGCAACCTATCTCAACCCGCCGCACTGAAACGCGAACGCCTTTCAGGCAAAGTCGGCGCGGGACTCGATCCTTGTGGAGCGATGCAAGTCACCTTCGATCTAGCAGACGGACAGGAGCGGGAAACCACGTTCCGTCTTGGGGTCGGCCGCGGGGTGAGGGATGTGCAAAATCTGATCCATCGTTTCCGTGGAGCAGATGTCGCGAAAGACGTGCTCAAAGGTGTATGGTCATATTGGAATCGGACCCTCGGTGCAGTGAATGTGGATACGCCTGATCCCGCAGTGAACGTGATGGCAAACGGTTGGTTGCTTTATCAAACGTTGAGTTGCCGACTCTGGGGTCGAACGGGTTTCTATCAATCAGGCGGCGCTTATGGTTTCCGCGATCAGCTACAAGACTCCATGGCGCTCGTGCATGCAGAGCCCGCGCTCACACGCGAGCAGTTACTGCGTGCCGCCGCACGGCAGTTTAAAGAAGGCGACGTGCAACATTGGTGGCATCCTCCGGCAGGTCGTGGTGTGCGCACACATTTTTCTGACGACTATCTATGGCTGCCATACGTGACTTGTCGCTACATCAAGTGCATCGCGGATACTGGTGTACTCGATGAAATGATTCCCTTTCTCGAAGCCCGTGCCGTCAAACCCGAGGAAGAAGCTTATTATGACCTTCCTCACCACGCCGATGAATCCGGCACGCTCTATCAGCATTGCGTGCGCTCGATTGAAAACGGACTGAAATTCGGCGAACATGGTTTACCATTGATGGGTTGCGGAGATTGGAACGACGGTATGAATCTTGTCGGAAAAGACGGGCGCGGCGAAAGCGTTTGGCTAGCGTTTTTTCTATACGAAGTGCTCACTCACTTCGCGCCACTCGCTCGCGCTCGAGGCGATCATGATTTTGCCAAACGCTGCCTCGACCAAACGCAGGAATTGCAGAAAAACATCGAGAATAAAGCATGGGATGGTGAGTGGTATCGCCGCGCCTATTTCGATAACGGCGATCCGCTCGGTTCTCATTTAAATCAAGAATGCCAAATCGATTCTCTGCCACAGAGCTGGTCGGTCATCAGTGGTGCTGGTGACCCATCTCGCTCACGCCAAGCGATGGAATCCGTAAATCAACGTCTCATTCGTCGCGATGCGGGGTTGATTCAATTGTTCGATCCACCATTCGACAAATCCCCGCTTAATCCGGGTTACATCAAAGCCTACATCCCCGGTGTGCGCGAGAACGGCGGGCAATACACCCACGCCGCAATCTGGACCGCCATGGCCTTCGCAGCCATGGGCGAAAACGAACGTGCATGGGAACTTTTCACCCTCCTCAATCCCGTCAACCACGGATCAACGCCTGAACAAATCGCAACATACAAAGTTGAGCCATACGTCGTCGCGGCAGATGTTTATGGCGTAGCGCCTCACACCGGACGCGGCGGCTGGACTTGGTACACTGGCTCCTCTAGTTGGATGTATCGTCTTTTGTTAGAAACTCTCTTAGGTGTTCACCTCGAAAGAAATCAACTTCGCCTCGAACCGCGTCTTCCCGATGCGTGGGATGCCTACAAAATTCACTATCGTTATCACCAGACGGTCTATCACATCACCATTTCAAGATCCGACGGAAACTCATCGGAATCCAACCTACTTACACTAGATGGGGAAAAAATGACCGGCGTGATCCTTCCGCTCGTGGATGATCAGCGGGAACATCATGCCGAACTGAAATTACACCCCAGAAGTGGGGTTTAACCCTATGGAAAAGGCGATGTTGCCGTGGCAGCATAGCTGTCCATGAGGATACCAGAAAACCGAACAACATGTATCAGTCACACTCCAATTCAGATGTCCGTCACCTACGCATCGCAAGCCTTTTACTGTTAGCAAATCGCATGCTCATTGTAGCCGCCAGCGGATTGCTACTTGTTGCAGCGTTCGGCAATGATCGTCAGCTAACAATCATCGGATCTGCATTTCTAGTCATCAGTTTCATCCTCATCATCGCCAAACGCATAGCGGCTCTACATGTTGGTTGTTCTTTATGTAGGACCCCTGTACTCGGATCGATGAGTTACATCAAACATCGCAAAGCCAAGCGCTTACTTGGCAGTTATCAACTGCGCGTCGCTCTCTCGATACTGTTTACAGAGCGATTCTGCTGCCCTTACTGCAATCAACGCAGCTCCGTCAATATTAAGGAGACACTCCTCACAGCGCGCACTCGGGAATCTAACATTTCTTATGCCTCAAGACTCCTCTAGAATATTTTTGGCATCCCACATGAAGCTCTCTCCCACCCATCTCAAACGCTACAAAGAAATTGCCAAAATTTTCTGGAAATACGGGCGTTCTGATTTGGTGCAGCACATGGGAAATCATGATGAAATCGATCCCATCGAGCTGAACTCCGAAGGCGATGGCAAGAGCACGCCTGATCAACTCACGGATGATCTCGAAGCCATGGGCCCAACCTATGTGAAACTCGGCCAAGTGCTCTCAAGCCGGCCCGACCTACTACCCGCTCCCTACCTCAAAGCGCTCGCACGACTTCAGGATAAAGTAAAACCTTTCCTCTTCGAAGAAGTGGAAGAGATTGTCACGAGAGAACTCGGCGTGCGTCTTTCCAAAGCATTTTCTAGCTTCGATCCTGAACCGCTCGCCGCCGCCTCACTCGGCCAAGTGCATTCAGCAACATTGCGTGATGGTCGACTCGTGGTCGTGAAAGTTCAGCGACCTAACATCCGCCCGCAAATCGCGGAGGATTTTGAAGTTCTTGCGGACATCGCTAAATTTATCGACGCGCATACCGCCACGGGCCGACGCTACCGTTTCTCCACCATCGTGGAAGAATTTCGCGTCTCCATCCAACATGAGCTCAACTATGAACGCGAGGCGCAGAACCTCATCGCGGTGGGGGAAAATCTCAAAGAGTTCGAACTCATCCAAGTACCGCAACCCGTCGCGGATTACAGCACGAAATGCGTGCTCACCATGGACTACGTGGGAGGAAAAAAAATCACCAAAGTCAGTCCGCTCGCACGTTTGGATCTCAATGGTGCCGAACTAGCCGAGGAACTTTTTAAAGCATACCTGCAACAAGTGCTCTTGGATGGAGTATTTCATGCTGACCCCCATCCCGGCAATGTCTTCATCACCGATGACGGCCATGTTGCTCTGCTAGATCTCGGCATGGTCGGTCACACCACGCCTACGATGCAGGAAAATCTGATCAAGCTGCTACTCGCGATCAGTGAAGGAAAAGGCGATGTCGCCGCCGATCTTGTGATCCGTGTCAGTGAGAAAGATGAAGATTTCAAACAAGTCGAGTTCCGAAGCCGCGTCGGTCAGCTTGTAGCGGAGAGCCAAAATCAAGGTCTGCAACAACTCGATGTTGGCACCATCTTGCTTGGAGTCACCAGCAATGCCGCCGAGAACGGCATGCATGTGCCGGGTGAGCTCACCCTTCTCGGTAAGACTTTATTGCAACTCGATGAAGTCGGAAAAATCCTCAATCCCAACTTTGATCCAAACGCCTCCATCCGCCGCAACGTGGGCGAGATTATGTCTCAGCGCATGAATAAAGATGCCACGCAAGGCAGCTTTTTTAGCTCACTGTTAGAAATGAAAGATTTCATCGGCGGCCTACCCTTACGCGTGAACCGCATCATGGATGCGATCACCAATCAGGAGCTCGAGGTGAAAATCAAAGCCGTGGATGCGAAGCTAGTGATGGAAGGTTTCGAGAAAATCGCCAATCGTATCACCACCGGCATCGTACTCGCCGCACTCATCATGGGCGCGTGCTTACTCATGCGCATAGAAAGCAGGTTCCGACTGCTTGGTTACCCCGGTCTCGCCATCATCTGCTTTCTCCTCGCCGCCACCGGCGGATTCTGGCTCGTCATCAACATCCTCGTCCAAGACCATCGCTCTAGGAAAAAACTGCGGAAGTGAAGTCTCTGTAAGCGGTTCCAATTTACATCCATCCGCATGAGCTTCCTTTCTTGGATCACGTTGGCAGGTGGCCTGTTTCTTCTAATGGCGTTCTTGTCGGCGTTCCTCAAGCGGTTGCCCATGTCATCATCGCTCATCTACATCTCGTTGGGCTTGATGATCAGCCCCATGTGGTTGAATTTGATCGAGATAGATTTCATCCGCGAAGCGGTGGTATTCGAACACCTTGCCGAGGTTGCCGTGATCATTTCGCTCTTTGTTAGTGGACTCAAACTTCGCTTGCCGCTGACCCATTCGGCATGGATTCCGGCGTTTCTGCTGGCTGGCCCCGTTATGATTTGCACCATCGCCGGTGTCGCTGTCCTTAGCCATTATTTGCTGGGGATAGGTTGGGCCGCAGCCTTTTTGTTAGGCGCAGTGCTCGCACCGACTGACCCAGTGCTTGCCTCGATGGTGTCCGTCAACGATGCGCGCGACAAGGACAGGATGCGCTACGGGCTTACCGGTGAGGCAGGTTTCAATGATGGAGCCGCTTTTCCGTTTGTGATCTTTGCGCTCCTGTGGATGGAGCATGGAACGGTAAATCAGTGGGCCGCAGGTTGGGCGATGCACCGCTTGGCCTGGGCAATTCCCGCGGGACTCTTGTTAGGGTATTTTCTAGGAAAATGGGTGGGGCACTACGCCATTCACTTGCGAAAACGAAATCCAAACAAGGCTGTGCCAGATGACTTTATCGCGCTGGCGCTCATCGCATTTACTTATACCGGGGCGGAACTCGCTGGGGCATGGGGATTCCTCGCCGTGTTTGCCGCAGGACTGGGTTTTAGGCGGACTGAGGTTCTCATCACTGAGAAGCATCAGGACAGTCAAGCCCCGCAGACTTCCGACTCCAACCCTCCCGCTGAACACCTTGTAGGCAGCGCCGTAACGGACGAAATTATCAATAATCCGATCCAAGCCGTAGGCCATAGCTTAGCAGAAATCATGACACTCGGTGACACTGCAGAACGCCTTTTAGAAATGATGGCGGTCGTCTTGCTGGGCATTTGTCTCGCCACCTACTGGGACTGGCGAGCGGTCCCCATCGCTCTGGTATTGTTCATCGTGATCCGTCCGCTCTCGACTCTGCTGTTTCTTAAAGGAACCCGCACCCAACTCTCGCAACGCAGGTTAATGGGATGGTTCGGCATTCGCGGAATCGGCAGTCTCTACTATCTGGGTTACGCCCTCAACCACGGGCTCGATGAGCAAGCAACTGACATCGTCGCTCTCACCCTTTCGGTCGTCGCGCTCAGTGTGGTTATCCACGGCATCTCCAGTCCGCTACTACACTTCTACGAGAAGTTTGCTGGCAACTCTAATAACAACCAGAAGCAGTGAACACTCAGCTTTCATTTCACCGCTTATTAAATCTATCACCTACGGCTTTGGTGTGGCTCGCAACGAAACCAGCCAGGTGTTTCCAAGGACATCTAGTGATGGATCGTGACGGAAAAATTTGGGTTTTCGAAGTGACATCTCTGCATGGGATAACTTAGCTCTACGGTATATGAAATTTTCAGAAGTCGCCTTTACTGCTTATCCGGCCAACGATCTTGCCGAATCGCGCGCCTTTTACGAAGGCATCCTTGGGCTTGTTCCAAGCATGGTTTCTGAGCATGGAGAGGATGTGGGTTGGGTGGAGTATGAGATCGGGGCAAACATACTCGCCATTGGCAAGGCTCCGGGAATGAATCCAAGCGCAGATGGCCCGAGCTGTGGTCTGGAATGCGAGGACTTCGAGGAAACCATCGCTGAGTTGAAAGCGGCGGGTGTCGCCTTCGTTATGGAGCCTTTCGAAACGCCGGTTTGTCACATGGGACTCGTTTTTGATCCGGCGGGAAACACGATCATCATCAACAAGCGCAAGCCCGGGCATCATTAAATCACTTGCCTTTTTCCTAACATGACTCGTCATGAAAAAATCAACTACGTTGAGTTTCCCGCCAGCGACATGGAATTGACGAAGCGCTTTTTCGGCAAAGTGTTCGGCTGGGATTTCCAAGACTACGGTCCAAAATACATCGCCTTTTCCGACCAGGGACTTGATGGCGGGTTTTACCTATCGGAGAAATTTTCATCGACGGCGGAGGGCGCGGCGTTGGTCATTTTCTACAGCGAGCGGCTTTCAAAGCCATCACGTTGTTGAATTGCTCGTAAGTCCAGTTTCTCAACATCGATTTCTACACCTCATCAATCTAAGTAAATAATTTCAGAGTGATTCCTCATCGGAGGCGGCAATGGCTGCCTGCAACATTTGATCGTGGGCAGCTTCCCTGACACCTTCCTCATATAGTTGTGCGCTCTCGCTTTGCCCGTCTTCATCCTCATCTTCTTTGGCAGATTCTTCCGCCTGTTGACCAGTCGAGCCTGCGACGGGGTCCCAACGTTCGTCTTCAGAAAGAGATTCTAACAAGGCCTGATGAGTATCGATTACATCCTCACCCGTCAGCTCACGTAGGGCTTGCTCATCGTCTAACCAGGTCACTGGTCTTCCAGCGATCAATGCAAGCTCCTCAGCACGCTCACCGACCATCTCTGAGCTTACTTCGCCTATTCCGACGCCGTTTTCTTCGATCATTCCTTTGTTAAGCGGATTTTTGTTCATGAGATATATTTAAGTTTATGTTGGATAACTTGAGATGAAAATTATCAGCGAACCGTCGTGTAATTCAAATAAGGTGTTCCCCCACTTTAGGATATTTGCGAAATGAAAAACCTCCCCCCACGATAATGAATTATCGCCGAGAGAGGTTATAATGAGTCTTAGAATGACTCGCTAACCTTAGCGGGTAAGGCGCACGGTACGGACGATCTGGTAATCAGAGTTCATGTAATAAGCGGTGTTGTTGTAATAACGGACGCTTACTTCCTTATCTGGATTTGGCACATCGATGAAATGAGTGCGGCTGGTTTCCGGGATCACATAACCTTTGACAAAAACGGAGTCATCTTTTTCAAGTTTGATGGATGGATCGAGCTCGACAACGCGATTGATTTTCCAGTCGTTACTGTTGACATAATAAGCACGCCCTTTGTGGTAGCGAACGACTACGTCTTTCTCCATAACGGTTGGAACCTCGGTGAAATATGTCCGGTATTCAGTTGGAACCTTGTAACCATCGACAAAAGTCTCGGTCACTTCGGTTTTAAGAGGTGTGCGAACTACAAGCTCTTCCGCTTGGGCGAATGGCATAGCGATTACGCCCACCGCAGCAGTTGCAATAGCTAAGTAAGTCAATGTGGTTTTCTGATTATTATTTTTCATAGTATTTATGGTGTTTGATTTAGAGTGAAATAATTTTTCATTCTATGACATGCACCATGATGCTAGATTTACTTTCAGTCCATGGGGTGTAACCCCTCTTTGTAAAGCCATCATTCCGAGCATTATCTAACAACTATATTGATGTGAAATCCGATCATTGTTGACAGAAAAAAGCCGGAGCCACGGAAAGCTCGAAATATATCAGCTAGCGTGGCTCCGGCAGATGTAGCACTAAGTGCGTTTTCTAGGCTCTTCCGCGAAAGCCGCCCATCAAGTACATGATCAGTGCAATAACAAGCAGTAGACCTATTAAGCCACCACCAACCATAGCGCCACCAAGATAAAACCCGCCGCCGCCGAACAAGAGCAGAAGCACAATCAAAATAATTATAATATTCATGACCGCCAACCTGACACTTCTCGCGACATATCGCCATGGGGTTTAACCCGACTTTTCAGATAGTTAAAAAGACGATCAGCTTTCGGTCGTTCGCTTTTCAAGGAGAGTCACGCGTGCAAGGCGATCCAAATCCTCGTCCGAGATCGTTGGCAGAAAACGCTTCCGGTAAAGTTCCTCATGGAGAATGCCAACGATGGCGACAAGAGGCGCTGCGATAAGAACACCCAACACACCGAAGACTGCAACCGAGAGAAGCATAGAAAAAATCACAGCGACGGGATGCAGTTTCATTCCGCGAGACATGATAATAGGCAGGATGACATTGCCCTCGAGTGCCTGAACCGCTAAATATGCAAAGAAGACCCACATCGGCGTCATTCCACCCTCACCGAGTGCGAGTAAAAGCGCGGGGATAAGTGTGAGGATAGGCCCTAAAAAAGGAATTGCCGAAAGGAGAAATGCGATCAAGCCCAACATGAGCGCATCAGCGAATCCGAAAATTGGCCACATCAGTATGAAGAACAGCGAACCAATTGTTAGCATGCTGATAAGCACTGAAGCAGCCCAGCGCGGCACGAACTTAGCGATGCGCACCATAATCGCTAGCGTCCGCATGTGGTGGCGTTCCGGAACCATATAATACAATCCTCCGATGATCGGGCGCGGATTCATCAGTGTGAAAATTACTCCGAAAAATACCGTGAATAAAACGATCAGCATTTCAGTGGTGTTATGCGCCACGCCCCTCATTTGACCGAATACGCCTCGCAACAAGTCGCCGAGACTGGAACGAATGGATCCTTCTTCTACTTGAGGAGAAACTTCGACCCCCCGAACGAGCTCTTTTCGCTTTGGAACAGGCGCGACCTCACCTTCCTTTGGCTCCTCTTCAGCGATCTCCGCGCTAACTTCTTTCTGCAATTTCTCCTCCGAAATAATTCCCTGTTGCTCCATCTTAATCAGAGGTTTCTGGAGACGCTCCCAGTAGGTCGGCAAACTATCTGATAGTGTGGTAACTGCTTGCTTCAAAGGACCCACAGCCGCCCAGACGGCTAGAGCACCGAATGTTACTACCCCCAGAAGAACCAAGCCCGTGGCCCGTTTTCTCCCGCCCGTCCAAGACCTCATGCGTGAAATGATCGGGTTCACGGCAAGGGTGATCAAGATGATCAAAATAAACGACAACAGAATAGGTGATAACAACGTGTGTGCATGAATCACCACATACAAGGCAGCGGCTAAGAATACGTAAAAAGTTAATGAGCGTGGCTTCTCTTCCCGCTTCGGCTCGGCGGGTTCATTGGGTTCCATATTCGTATTAGGTATATTGTTTGGTGTGGTTGGCTCACAAACCGGTCAAATTACTTATCCGCTCTTTGGTCTGCCATTGGGTCTTACCCTACTTCAATTAATAATCAACAACCATCCAAACACCAAGTAGCAATACACCCTATTGGACAATCGTGCTAGTTGCTCCTAACTAATAGCTCATGGTTCCTCTTGGGGGCAACTTACTAGAGGAAACAGGCACATTGAAAACAACAATCAAAGCGCACTTGGAATCGATTAAAGAGAGTTTTAAAAGATGCCATACGCGCTTTTGTAAGCGATTCCCCCGCACCGCAAAATTTATGGGATTCATGCGCCGTCGTCGTCGCCCACTGCGAGTCCTTTTCATGGTCTTTGCGCACTGCCTCGGTTTTGCCTTATCTATCCAGGCAGTTATGCAAACCCGCACCGAGCAAGGAGCGGTCGCCTGGGCGTTCGCGTTAAACACAATCCCAGTCGTGGCCGTGCCGGCTTGGTTTGTATTTGGAAGCAATGAAGTGGAGGCCTATCAAAGTGCCATGCACGTGGGAATTCTGGAGGTGCGACCACTCGCAAAAAAGATGATCGGAAATCTAACAACGGAAGCCGCTTCAGAGAATGAAGTCATGAGGCGACTGCAAACGATAGGATCCTTACCGATGATGGAGGGAAATTCTGCTAAGTTGCTTGTGAATGGAGTCGCGACCTTTGACGCCATACTCGACGCCATCTCTGGAGCGGAAGACTACATACTCATGCAGTTTTATATTTTCCGAGAGGACGAGATCGGAAAGAAAGTCCGCGATTCACTTGTGGCGAAAGCGCGAGAAGGGGTAGATGTTTATCTCCTTCTCGACAACTTGGGTTCGATGGGGCTCTCCGAAGAATTTATCAAATCGATGGAGCGTGAAGGAATCAAGGTGCGGTATGTCATGAGTGAAGAAGGCAAGGCGAACCGCTTTCAGTTAAATTTCCGCAATCACCGCAAGATCGTCGTGGTTGACGGAAAACGTGGCTTTCTTGGTGGATTGAATGTGGGTGATGAATATCTCGGAAAAGATTCAAAGCTAACTCCTTGGAGAGACACCCACATGGAATGGCGCGGCCCGATTGTAAAATGCCTGCAGGTTCCATTCGCTGAAGATTGGCGATGGGCGACAGGCGATTTGTTAGACCGGCTTGATTGGGAAATCAGACCGAGTGATGTTGCCGGAGAGATGGATGCACTCTGCCTCGCGACGGGCCCCGCCGATCCTTTCGAAACCTGCGCAATGGGATTTATGACCTTGATCGATAGCGCTCAGGATAGGATCTGGCTCGCGACACCCTACTTTGTTCCCGATGACAAAATCGTTACCGCACTCCAGCTAGCCGCAATTCGTGGCGTGGATGTGCGCGTGATCCTTCCTGGACTATCTGACAGTAAACTCGTCTACCTATCGTCATTCTCCTATTTAAAGGAACTAGAAGACGCAGGTGTTAAATTCTACCGCTATCAAAACGGTTTCATGCATCAGAAAGTGATGGTGATCGATGATTCGCTCTCCGCTATCGGATCGGCCAACCTCGACAATCGTTCCTTCCGCCTGAATTTTGAAGTGATAGGGATCGTTTCAGACACCGCATTTAACGCAGAGGTCAGCCAAATGTTAGAAACTGATTTTGCACAATCCAAACCCACCGGATCGGATGCCCTAGCTAAAAAATCGTTCTCGTTTCGACTAGGCGTCAGGCTCTCCCGGATGCTGGCTCCCATCCAGTGATGAAAGCCAGTAAGGAACTTATTTCCGCTTCACCAACTCCTGCTTCTGCAGAAAATCGTAAAGCTTAGCCGCACCGAAAATAATTAAGGCGGGTGGAGTTAAAGCTGAGAGTATGCGAACCTGAGTGACAAGAATCGCACGCAACGGCAACCGATGTAAAATATAGCCAACAGCGGCAGCGCCGATCACAGCAGTCGTAGGGGACTTTCTGATGCGGTTGTTGCAATTGTGATAACGACTACGAATGCTTTGTCGCGCATTACTCAACAAGACATGAACCCCCTCCTCCATGGAAAGAGATGTTAATGGATGATTGGATGAATCATTCATACTTTACCAGAATTTGAGGTTATTGCCGATACGACCTACCCGATCCGAAAACGAGTTGCAACTATGTCGTGTACCCATTCGGTGCAAACGATTCATTGCTTTTCCCGCGCCGTCGCGAGCCAGATCATATCCATCATGGACACGTTGAGTCACGGGTGAGAGAGCGCCGAGAATTGCATCGCGCACGGCACTCATCGGCTCATCAGTATAACGTTCAGTGAACGTCTGTTTGCGTATTGCTGCATGAAGCATATAGCCCAAGGCTACTCCAAAAGCGACCGCTCCAAGAACAACCGGAACCGGATTACGACGCACATACTCCTTGGAAGTCTCAAGCGTTTCCTCGGCTTTCACCGCAGCTGTTTGATAAATATCTTTGGCTGCCTCTGTGACGCGTTGGACTTTGTCTTTAGCATCATCGATGAATGTCTCATTCAAGTCTTCGGCTGCATCGACCGTATTTTGGTTCGGTTCCAGCAGTCGATCCACGTCTAATTCTGAATGGCTAGCAGTGCTCATGATTTTGATAATGCTAATTTTTTCTCCTCAGACTGACTCATGGCAGCCTCATTACTACTTGCACGTGCCAAGGCTGTGAGCTCCTTATTCGTGGCTCCTTCTTCGTTAAGAATTTCCTGTAGCAGTGTCGCCGCTTTCTTATTCCCGAGCAAATTAGCCCATTCGTGGAGACAACCATAAGTTGCCATCTCGTAGTGTTCGACTTTTTGAGCAGTCGCGATCAACGCCGCATTAATTGCTGGCGATCCTGCAAATGAGGCGGCCATTTCTTCGCCCTCTTTCAACAAACCTACAGTCGCTTGGCAGGTTTTTGCTTTTGGCTTGCGGTCGAAACATCCGAAAATTTCTTCCACTTTCTTAGCGTGCACTACGGTCTGTTTCAAATGGACTTCAAATGCCATTTTCAGCGCTACGCTGGTGGCAGCTTTCATCATTTTTGGCAGGGCTTTGGCAATACGGCGCTCGGCATCATAGATGTCCGAAAGTTCGTTAAAAAATAAATCTTGAAGCGTTTTCATGGGTATGTGGTTGGTTATTAGTAATTAAAACCGCGATAATTCTCGAAGTCTTAGGAGCCAGAAATTAAAATGTAATATTTATTATATCTATGGGGTGTGACCCTACTTTTGATATATCATTTCGCTTTGAAAAGCAGGGTTAGACCCCATGGCATCTCATCGATCATCAGGTATGGTCTGTTCGTCTAGCAATTACGAAAGCCCCGGCCTAGACCATTATCGTCAGTCGTAAAGTTCATTCTACTTAAGCTTTATCCGTTGCGCCTGATTACTTCTAACAATGATCATATCTTTACCATTCTCACTAAATCAACAAACACATGAAAACTATCCAAAAAAGTCTCCTTCTCTCCGTCATTCCCTTTCTGACTCCTTTGACAGTCTTTGCAGAAACGGACAAGCCGTCAGTAACGGTCTCCACCATTGCCGGAACTCAAGTCAGCTCGAACTCGTGGCGCGCCTCGCAAGTCATCGGAGTTAACGTCAAAAATTCTTCCGGTGAAACGATCGGAGACGTCGAAGATCTCGTTCTCGACATGAAAGAAGGAAAAATTATCGCAGCGATCATCTCTTCTGGCGGTTTTCTAGGTATTGCTGACACACTCAGCGCAGTGCCAGTGACAACTCTCCGTTATGACGAGACGTCAAAGGCTTTCAAAACATCGCTCACCAAAGAGCAGTTAGGTAAAGCGCCGCAATTCAAGAAAGACGCATGGCCGAACTACAGCGAGGCGACTTCCATTGAAGCACTTAGATCATATCGCGATTCGATCGGCGGCGACGTGACCCAACCGGACAACAGCGCGCAGAACGAAAAAGAAATCAGAAAAGATGCGGTCAACCCAACTGATCAAGGAAACAGCGACAAAGACGTGCAAATCACCAAAGATATTCGTCTCGAAATCATGAACTCAGAAATGTCCTTCAACGCCAAGAACATCAAAATCATCACCCGTGATGAACATGTTAGTCTGAAAGGTGTAGTGGAATCCGATACGGAACATCAGGCCATCCTCAAAATCGCCAGAAACCATGCCAACACAGACAAAATCACGGACACTTTGAAAGTGAATCCTAAATAATCTAACAATCTCCAAATACAAATTCGAACCAATAAAAATTATGAGCAATAAATCAGTATACGCCATCGCCACATCAGAAGGCCAAGCCAACCACATCGTTGATAGCCTCACGGATGCCGGATTCTCCTCGAACGATATCTCCGTTCTTTTTCCGGACAAAACCACCACCCATGAGTTTTCCCATGAGAAAAACACCAAGGCACCTGAAGGAGCCGTGACCGGCGCCGCTACTGGCGGCGTGCTGGGCGGAACCCTCGGGCTGCTCGTCGGAATCGGCGCGCTTGCAATTCCCGGTGTGGGACCCCTCATCGCAGCAGGCCCACTTCTCGCCGCGCTTAGCGGCGCAGCTGCTGGAGCCACGGTTGGCGGAATCACTGGCGGCCTGATCGGCCTCGGCATTCCTGAGCTTGAAGCAAAGCGTTATGAAAACCGCATTGCTGAAGGCAACATCTTGATCTCCGTTCTAGCCCCATCAGGTGACGACGTGACTCTTGCAAAGAAAGTCCTCAAAAATGCTGGAGCCGAAGATATCTCGGTCACTTCCATCGGTGAAGTTGCAGCGACTTCAAGTCACTGATCTTCACAGATCATTGGAGCATTGAACTTCATACAGTCCTCTTAGCTGGGGGCTGTATTTTTTTGCCGCTCGGTATCACCATTCACATTCTCGTATCAAGGGTATAATCTATTAGAGCGCGTAGGGATACACCCCATGGATATTGTTAGTCAGCACCTCCACATTGCATACATCCGAAAGAAGACGGGAACTTGTTCGTCGTTTATTAGAATTCGGATGACGAATATAAATTAGAAGCACACGATCATGAATCTCGAAATCAATAGCCTGATAAACCCCGCGACAAAATCACCCACTGCAAAGAAAATCTTCCAGCCACTCAAGTCGCTGATGATGATCGGAGGCCTGACTGCAGGTCTTAGCCTCAGCTCTTGTGTTGATCCCTCTTACGATGCCTACGGTCAAAACAGCTACTCCACGCACAGCAGTGGATACAGTGGCGGATATAGCCCCGGATACCGGATTACTTCTCTGCCTAGAGGTTACCGCACGGAAAATATTTCCGGAAGAACCTATTACTATCATGATGGCCACTATTATGAGCCAAACTCTGGTGGATACGCAGTTGTGTCTGCACCGCGCACCAGTCGTTATTATACGGAGTATAGCCGTTATCGTCAGCCAGACTCTACGACCTACAGAACTAGAGATGGTTCATATAGCCGCACCGAGCAACGCTACGATCGCGACCAACGATATGATAGCACCCAGATCATCACTCGACTTCCATCGGGATATCGCGAAGTCAACCATCGCGGCGTTACTTACTATCAAGCAGGTGATCGCTATTACAGCCGCCAAGCGGATGGATACATCATTGTCCAACGGCCTTACTAACATTCACCGACTCCAATAAAATCCATCAAAAACCCCTCGGAACCTATCCGAGAGGGTTTTTGTTTGAGTGGGTGCCATCACTTCTTCGCCGACTTCAAAAACACCTCGGCGTAACGTTTGCCGAGAGTACGGTAGTCAGCAGAGTCATAGTGGAGTTGTTTTTTGCCGAGGTCGGCGGAGCTCACGAGCGCGGCGGTGGGGGTGTTTTTCGCGGTTTCCGCGAGAGCGACGTTTACAGCGTCATGGTTGCCGTGGCCGGGAATGATTTCACCGATCAAGACGGGAACATTTTCCGCACCGAGATCTGTGCGGAGTTGTTTGATCATCGTTTCAAAACGGGCGGGATAGGTGGCGATGAGTTCGGGTTTCGCATCCGATTCGCCTTGATGCCAGAGGATGCCTGTCAGAGTTCCTTGTTTCATGGCTTCTTTCGCACGCGCAACCGCGGTCGTGTACAGAGGTTTCCCGGGCTGCCATTGATCGAGAGACGTGCCGCCCGCCGCGCAGGGGATCAGGCCGATGGTGGATTTGGGATCGGCCTTGTGAATTTCACGAGCGAACTCTGAGCAGAGACCCACTCCCGCCGCACCTTTATCAAAATGCACCGGATCTTTAGCGACGACCCATTTGAGTTCTTTGGTGAGCATGTAAATGTTAGGATTTTCCACTTTATCCTGCTCCTCGATTTTTCCACGCCCAGCCATGTTCGACTGCCCGATGAGGAGAAACAGTTTCATGTTTTTTGGAGCGTCTTGGGCGAAAGCGGAAATTCCGGCGATCAAAGAAGCGAGGGCGGTGATGAAGAGTTTTCGGGTCATGGGATTATCCTAAGCTCTGCTTACTGAACTCGGCAAGCTCGGACAACGGAGAGCGTCGAGTGCGTCAATTAGCGTATTGGACAATTGTTCTATGATCTGACAGGGTTTACACGATTACGCCTTACAAGCCTTATGAATTCATCTTTCCTCGAAATTTCTCTCGTCCTAGTTTTACTTGTAGCCAACGGCGTATTCGCCATGACAGAAATTGCGATTGTATCGTCCCGCAAAGGCTTGCTGCAAACGATGGCAGACAAGGGCAACAAAGGTGCAGCGCGGGCGCTCGCTCTCTCGCAAAACCCAAATCGTTTCCTCTCAACGGTGCAAATCGGGATCACGCTGGTCGGAATTGTGGCTGGTGCTCTGGGTAGCGGTACGGTGGCAACGCGTTTAGCCGAGGTTATTGAGGTGGTGCCGTTGATCGGTGATTATGCAAAGCCTATCTCGCTGGCCATCGTGATCGGTATTCTGACTTATCTCTCGCTTGTGGTGGGTGAGTTGGTTCCGAAACGTTTGGCCATGAAGTTTCCGGAAACCATCGCCAGCGGAATGTCTGGACCGATGGCCGGCATATCTTGGATCGCTTCACCCGTAGTGAGCTTGTTATCTTGGTCCACAGGGAGCTTGCTGAAACTTTTTGGCGTCCGAGAAACCGAAGAAAGTGCGATGTCACGCGAGGAGCTTACGGTGCTTGTCAGACAAGGCATGACCACAGGATCCATCAATGCGACCGAATCAAGAATGATGCAGGGAGTGATCGGTTTCGAGAAATTGGTCGCTTATGACATCATGATTCCGCGTTCAAAAATTGCATGGATCGAGCAAGACGCGAAGCATGAGGATGCTTGGCCGATGATCATGCACAGCACGCAAGGTGTGTTTCCGGTTTACCAAGGACGACGCGAAAACCTAGTCGGCGCGGTGTCGATCAAGGACATCTATGGCCAGCTTGCGGCGGGAGAGGTGATTTCATTTTCCGCAATCATGCATCTGCCCTTGCTTGTTCCTGAAACTCAAAGAGCCAGCGTTTTGTTAGAAACTTTCCGCAAATCCGGACAGCGGGCCGCATTCGTTCTCGATGAATTCGGCAGCGTCATGGGTATGGTCACGCTGATTGATTTGATGGAAATGATTGTAGGCGATGTCCCATCGATGGAAGAGCAGCTCACCATGCCAGTCAAACAACGTGAGGATGGCAGCTGGTTGATCGATGGGCTTTTTGAGATTGAAAAGCTGCCCGAGCGCTTGGAGGGTTTCGTCCTGCCTGAAGGCGGTGGCGATGCGTTCCAGACCGTTTCCGGATGGTTCATGAATGAGCTGAACCGCGTGCCGAAGGAAACCGACCGCATCACGGCTGGTGAATGGTCGTTCGAGGTGGTCGATATGGACAGCACCCGCGTTGATAAGGTGCTTGCGACAAGGAAAGTATCTGCTTCTTCGGAGGATTAAGATCTATCTGAAATATCCGATGCTTTATTGCGTTTCAATTTTGCCCGAGCGATTTCAATGACCATCGGCAAAATGGAGATCCCGATGATTCCAAAAACGACCAACTCGAAGTTTTCTTTAACGATAGGGAAGCCTCCGAAAAACCAGCCCGCGGGAAGCAGCAAACCCACCCAGAGCAATGCGCCGGTGGTATTGAAGAACATGAATTTTTTGTAATCCATGGATCCGGATCCAGCCACGAAGGGAGCGAAGGTGCGGACGATGGGAACAAAGCGTGCGATGATGATGGCCTTGCCGCCGTAACGCACGAAGAAGTCCGAGGTCTTATCGAGATGGCTTTGCTTGATGATTCTTGGAAACTTTCTAATCGCCCAGCCACTGAATTTATTACCAATCCAATAGTTTACGGTATCTCCTAAAATAGCTGCGACGAGCAAAACGATACCTGCAATCCAAACATTGATGCCGGAGTTTGGATCCGCAGAAATCGCTCCCACCGCGAACAACAGAGAGTCGCCAGGAAGAAAAGGTGTCACCACCAAGCCGGTCTCGCAGAAGACTATGAGGAACAGCAACGCATAAACTAACAGTCCATATTGGCGCGTGAACTCATTCAAGTGATCCTGCAAGTGCAGCATGATATCGAGCAATTCTTTGAGCACTTGCATAATGGTAGCTTTTTAATTTAGGAATGAGAATTACCCTCGTCCTTTTTACCAACGATGAGAGAGGTAATGACTCCCGTTGCAAGAATGGCGAGGATCACGGCGAGAACGGTTAGATTGAATGAATCTCCCAACCAGAGTTTGAGCCATTTTGCGGCCAGCATTTTCACACCGACCAAAACCAAAATTAGCGAGAGCGCTGGCTTAAGGTAGCGGAATTTACTAATCAGGCCAGCAAGCGCGAAATACAACGAGCGCAGACCGAGAATGGCGAAGACGTTACTGGTGAAAACGAGAAACGGATCGGCAGTGATGGCGAAGACCGCGGGTATAGAATCGACTGCGAAAATAAGATCGGTCACCTCGACAAGGATCAGCGCAACGGCTAACGGAGTAAGTAACCATTTGCCGACTGGAGCGGATTCCACGACGGGATCTGGTATCGCTTCTAGGCCTGGCTCTGAAGCGGCACGAGACCACTCACTGCCGGCTCGGACCATGAAATGCTGCCCGTGAAAATCCCGAGTGATAGGGAAAATTTTACGTATCCAACGCACCACTGGATTGTTTTCTGGATGCTCTTCTTTTTCTTCCATCACCAGCATCTTGATTCCTGTGAATATCAGGAAAGCTCCGAATACATAGAGAATTGCGTGGAAATTCTGCACCAACACAGAGCCAAGGCCGATCATCGCGCCGCGCATGAGGAGAGCGCCAAGAATGCCCCAAAAGAGAACGCGGTGTTGGTAACGAGCGGGCACCGCAAGCGAGCTAAACACCATTGCGATCACGAAGATGTTGTCCACGCTCAGCGATTTTTCGACCACGTAAGCGGTTAGATATTTCGTCGCCGCTAATTTTCCGGTGTTCACCACTTCATCTACGGCATCGACCGAATTCCCGAGATCGAACCAATGTTGATCGTAAGCGAAATACACTAGGACAGAAAACGACAGGCCGAGAGTGATCCATACTGCGGACCAGCCGAGCGATTCTTTGAAGCCGACGACGTGAGATTTTCTATGGAAGACGCCCAGATCGAGTGCCAACATTGCAAAAACAAAACCGATAAAAATTACCCATGCCCAAATCATGGGCGGCTTATGGAGGAACTCGCTGCGTATGGCGACTGGAAATTTACCTGAAAAGTAAAAATTACCTCGCGGCGCACACGATGTATGCCGGAAAGCGGTCCCATAATTTAACCTTTCCATCAGCTCCCCCTCGCAGTAGTGGTTCCTTGGCATGGATGAAGAGAACGAGTCAGGCGAATCCACCACCGGCCTGAAAATTTGCCATTGGGTGCTGCATCCGCTTTTGATGCTCAGTTCGGCGGTTTGCTTTCTCAGCCTTATCGGTTGGACTGGCGTAGTGACTGGCTGGCAGCATGGGTTGACGTTGGGGACGGGTTTGGTCTTCGCCTCAGAACGCAGTTGGTTGTTGTGGAGAGTGAAATCTCGGGGGCAGGAACGTCGGCGTTTGATGCTCCATGAAACGCTGGCCGTGATGGTTTTTCTCGTTTCCTTAGGCTTGATGATAAGCGAGCAGTTCGGCGCGGATTCTCGCTCCACGAGCTGGCATGTGTTTATCCAAATGGGAGTTTTGTTCTCTGGGATCGCATCGATCATCCATCACCAAACCCGCCTCACAGCCCGCGCATTTCATCCCGGCATGATGCTGATTGGTTCATTTTTCGCCATCATTGTGATTGGTACCCTTTTACTTAAAATGCCTCGTTGCGTGCTTCCCGGGGAAACTTGTTCATGGCTAGATGCGGCGTTCACCAGCACCAGTGCGGTCTGCGTGACGGGATTGTCTGTGCAGAACACCGCAACCTTTTTCAGCCAGACCGGACAAGTAGTGATCTTGATCCTCATCCAAATCGGCGGACTCGGCATCATGACACTGACATTTTTCGCCGCCGTCGTTTTGTTTGAAGGACTTTCTCTCCATGATCGACTGCTGTTAGGCCGGATGATTTCTGAGAACAGACTTTCGCGCATCGGTAAAACTCTAACATTTATCGTGCTGTTCACTTTCATCTTTGAGGCGATTGGAGCGGTGATCCTCTTCGCAGGGATGGATCCCGGAATGGCGTGGAACGAGCGTGCGTTTCACTCCGTCTTTCACGCGGTCTCAGCTTTCTGCAACGCTGGATTCTCCACCTTCCCTGATAACTTGGCCAGCGGAGCGCTCAAATCGAACGTAACATGGCAGGTCATGATCATGCTGCTGATTGTCGGCGGCGGACTTGGCTCGATAGTGGTCGAGGATCTATGCCAATGGGGTGTTGCGCAATACCGGAAGATTTGCGGAAAAGAGTACACTCGTCATCGGCTCCGCATCCATACACGTATCGTGGTTGTCACGACTGCGGTACTGGTGTTCGGCGGCGGATTGGTGATTATGGCGACGGAGTTTGCTTTGTGGAACGGCCCCGAAAACGGCGGTAAATTCCTCACCGCCATGTTCCACTCCGTGACCGCAAGGACCGCAGGTTTCAACACCGTATCCATGAGCGCGATCGGTCCCATGACGATCAATGTCCTGATGATTCTCATGATCATCGGTGGCTCGCCCGGCGGCACGGCGGGTGGTATCCGGACGACCGTGGTTGCCGTTGGACTCGGGCATTTATGGAACCAGTTGCGCATGGGGCGCCGTGGCCTTGTCGCTTTCAATCGCACCATCCCAGCCGATTATGGTGGGCAGGCCCTAGGCTTGATCTTGCTTGCTGTAATTTGGCTCATTGGAAATTTCATGCTGTTCCAATTTCTTGAAACCGGAAACGGCATTTCCGATGCCCGGCTTCTTTTCGAGCTGATCAGCGCCTTCGCCACCGTTGGTCTTTCGATCGATCTAACACCTTTGCTTACAGATGGCGGCAAAACTTTACTGATCGTAAATATGTTTGTGGGAAGAATCGGTTTGCTGACGGTTATGGCCACCTTAATTCCCCCGGACACACGCCCCTTATCAGGAAAACCCCACGAAGACATTCTCCTCAACTAACATCCATCCCATTATGAGATTCTGTATTATAGGCCTTGGAACTTTCGGCACCCACCTCTCTCGCCAACTCAGCCGTGAAGGACATGAAATCGTCGCTGTTGATAACAATCCCGCACACATCAACCAACTCAAAGACGAAATCGAATTCCTGATCCAAGCGGACTGCACGGATATAAACGCGTTTCATGAAATCCCTATCGATGCCTGCGACGCAGTGATCCTCGCGATTGGTGAGAACTTCGAAGCCTCTCTTTCGATTGCATCCAACGTCCAACAACTCGGCGCGAAAAAAATCATCAGTCGCATCATCAATCCTCTCCACGGACGTTTACTGAAACTTTTAAAAATCGATGACCTCTTGATCCCCGAGGCAATGGCCGCAGCCTGGCTTGCACGTTCACTCAAATCTCCAGATCTACTCAATACACTGGAAATCGGCGGAGGTTACGAAATCGCTCAAATCGTCACGCCACCTCGCATGGTTGGGCTCACTCTCCAAGTCGTTTCCCTCCGCGATCAATACGAACTCAACCTCGTTACCATTGGAAAAAGCCGTGGGACATCAGCGTCAGCATCGAGCCAAACCGCGATCCAAAAAGTGCTGGGCATTCCTCAGCCTGACCGCATTTTCGAATCCGACGATATCCTCGTGCTTTTCGGCAAAGGACAAGACGTCCGGCGCCTAATGCGTGAGTATGGTGAGTGATCAAAACTCGCAATGCCCCGGAGTGCGCGGGAAAGGAATGACATCACGTATGTTTTGGATTCCGGTGACAAACATCAGTAACCGCTCGAAGCCGAGCCCGAATCCCGCATGCGGCACGGTTCCGTATTTTCGAAGATCCGCATACCAGGCGTAGGACTCAGGATCGATGTTGTGATGCTTGAAGTTTTCTAACAGAACATCGTAACGCTCCTCGCGTTGAGATCCTCCGATGATTTCTCCGATGCCCGGCACCAAGAGATCCATGGCCGTGACGGTTTTCCCATCCTCGTTGAGACGCATATAGAACGGTTTAATTTCTTTAGGGTAGTTGTAAACGGTGGTCGGTTGTTTAAAGTATTCCTCCGTCAACCAGCGTTCGTGTTCCGATTGGAGGTTCAAGCCGTATTTCACGGGGTATTGGAATTCTTTGCCGGAGCTCTCTAACAATTTAACCGCATCGGTGTAAGTAATGCGTTGGAACGGTTTCTCGACGACGTGCTCCAATCGTGCGCGCAGGCCTTTACCGATGAATTTTTCGAAGATGGAGAGATCAGGATCGGCGAGCGCTTCACTGACCAAGAATTTGATCAGTGCTTCGGCGCAATCCATGTCGCCTGCGAGATCGCAGAAAGCCATCTCTGGCTCGACCATCCAGAACTCCGCAGCGTGGCGAGAGGTATTAGAGTTTTCCGCACGAAAGGTCGGCCCGAAGGTGTAGATATTTGAAAGCGCGCAGGCGAAAGTCTCGCCCTCCAGTTGTCCCGATACCGTGAGGTAAGCGCGCTTGCCGAAGAAATCCTCGGTGTCTTTGGATATTTGGCTGTCCGGCAAAGTGGTGACGCGAAACATCTCGCCCGCGCCCTCGCAATCGCTTGCGGTGATGATGGGCGTGTGGACGTAAACGAAATCGCGTTCTTGGAAAAACCGATGGATCGCAAAAGCCATGCGCGAACGAATGCGGAATGCTGCGCCGTAGAGATTGGTTCGCGGGCGCAGGTGCGCTATCGAGCGCAGAAATTCTTGTGAGTGGCCTTTTTTCTGAAGCGGGTAATCCTCCGGCACCTCGCCGATCAAGCGAATCTCCGTCGCCTGCATTTCCCAATCTTGGCCTTGCGCAGGCGACGGGATCAATTTTCCCGAGACTGTGATCGAGGCACCGGTCGCCATTTTAGAAATGTCCGCGTAACCCGAAATTCCCGCGTCCGCAACGATCTGAAGATTTCCCAAACACGAGCCATCATTGAGCTCAATAAACGAAAATTCTTTTGAGTCGCGCCGCGTGCGCACCCATCCGGCGACAACTAAAATATCCAAAGGTTCCGTTCGGGCGAGGACGTGTTTAATGAGCGTGCGCATGCAGGGACTTTAAATTTCAAGTTTCAAAGTTCAACTACCAAGAGAAGGGAGAGCGGGAAGATTTAACGCATTCATTTTCTTATTCGTCCATGTCCGGTTTGCTCCCATTGCGGTTCCGCATCTGTTTTTAGGTTGAAATGAGGATGACGGGGAGCGTGTGGAGTCAAACGTCATTTCTATTTAGCCGCCTTCACCTCAAGCGCCTCAACATGCCGGCGCACGCCTTCGGTGATTCCGCCTTCGCTGTAGCCGCCTTCTAACAGGGAAACGATGCGTTCGTGGCCTTGCTCGCGGCAAAGTCCGCGCAGGATTTCGGTGAGTTTCGCATACACCTCGCTCGACCAACCGAGCGCACCCAAAGGATCGTCTTTGTGGGCGTCGAAGCCTGCGGAAATGATCAGCAGCTCGGGTTTGAATTTCCGAAACTCCGTCGCGAGATCGGTTTCAAAAGCCTTGATCACCGCCTCGTCTCCGCTGCCGGCTTTGAGGGGCAGGTTCAAATTGAAACCTTCGCCCGCGCCCTTGCCCCTGATGTCCGGCGAACCGCTCGGTCCCGGATAGAGTGGATATTGATGCACAGAGATGAAATATACCGTCGGATCTTCAAGAAACATCGCCTGCGTGCCGTCGCCGTGATGCACATCCCAATCCACAATCATCACGCGCTTGAGTTTGTGATGTTTCTGCGCGTAACGCGCCGCGATCGCCGCATTTCCGAAAAAACAAAAACCTTTCGCCCTGTCCGGCATCGCGTGATGTCCCGGCGGCCGCAACGCGGCAAAAGCATTTGTCACTTTCTTCTCCATCACCAGATCCACCGCGGTCAACGCCCCGGCCACCGCACGCGTCGCTACCTCGTAAGTGCGTTTGGAAATCGGCGTGTCGCCGCTGTCGTGCATGCGTTTCTCATTGGCTTCACAAGCCCGCTTCAGTTCCGCTACGTAATTCTTGTCATGCATCTCATGAATCCAGGGCAATGGATCGATCTTTTCATCCGGCTTCACCCACATCAGGCGTTTGGAAATTTCGCGTTCTTTAAGATGTTTCGTCAAACGCCGCAGCCGATCCGGATGCTCCGGAAACCCCGGCCCGGTATCGTGTTCGAGAAAAACATCATCGTAAATCAACGCCGTGCGGAACGTATTCGGCACAGGCTTCACTTCCTTTTCTTCGGCACCCACCATCACTGAAGTAAAAGGCAGCAAAGCGGCGCTGAACAGCAACAAGGTGGGCGGATTTGGGCGGGCGATCATGTTCATGAGGTTCAATTCACATCCATTTTTCATCAGCTTCCGCAGATCGCAACCCCGCATTTGATTTTACACAGCCTTTACGGACAGAAATCCGAGCTGGGACTAAAAAGAGGTTGTTATGAAAACAAACACCACACATGCCCTAGCGCTTGCCGCGACTTTCGTCACGCTCATCTCCAGTCAGATGCCTGCGCATGCAAAAGGCCGAAGAGCCGCACCAACCGAAGATAAACCCACCGTCGATGCTCCGGCTAAACCCGTTGTTGACGGAAAAAACCGCATCCAGATCGCACTTCTGTTAGATACATCCAACAGCATGGACGGCTTGATCGATCAGGCGAAAACGCAGCTTTGGAAAGTCGTCAATACCTTCATCGATGCGGAACGCGATGGCGAGGTGCCGTACGTTGAGGTCGCTCTTTACGAATACGGCAACAACAGCAACGCCGTCGGGAATGATTGGATTCGCTTGGTTAGTCCGATGACCCGTGATCTTGATGATTTGAGCTCGAAACTTTTCGCCCTCAAAACCAACGGCGGCGAGGAATATTGCGGCGCAGTCATCCAGCGCGCCATCGGCGATCTCGCATGGGACGATAACAAAAAAACTTACAAAGCGATATTCATCGCCGGAAACGAGCCTTTCACTCAAGGTCGGGTAGATGCCCGCTCAGCATCCAAAGAAGCCCTCGCGAAAGGGATCTTCATTAACACGATCCATTGCGGAAATCGCCAAGATGGCATCAACGGCGCATGGCACGATGGCGCGGCTCTGGGTGGCGGAGATTTCCTGGTGATCGATCAGGATAAAGTCGTCGCTCACATCGATGCTCCGCAGGACAAGCACATCGCTGAGCTCAGCATGAAACTCAACGAAACCTATCTTGGATGGGGAACGCGTCGCGAAGAGGCGGCTCAAATGCAAATGAAAGCCGACAGTGATGCTACAGCAAATGCAGGAAAAGGTGCAGACGTTCAACGCGCTATTACCAAATCCAGCTCGAATTATTCAAACGCCAGCTGGGATCTTTGCGATGCAGTGAAGGAGAAAAAAATCGATATCAGCAAGTTGAAAGACGAGGAACTTCCAGAAAACCTGCGCGGAAAAAATCCTGAAGAGCTCAATAAACTCATCGCGGAAGCTGCCACCAAACGTGCGGCGATCCAAGAGGAAATCAAAACCCTCAACACGGCACGCGAGACACACATTGCCGACGAGCTCAAAAAACAAGCGGCCACAGGTGATAAATCTCTCGATCAAGCGATGATCGAAGCCACCCGCCAACAAGCCTCGAAAGTCGGATATAACTTCAAGAAATAATCCAATCCTCCGTATTCCATATTGAAGATATCGTAAAGAAAACCACCGATGGACACAGATGAACACTGATAAGATTGAAACGTAGAGTCATTATCCCTCCCAATGATTGTTAGATTCAATTTCCATTTTTTATCAGTGTTCATCTGTGTCCATCAGTGGTTCAGATCCTTTTATTTCTCTGGCGTGAAGCCCTGAATATCCTATCTTTTTCAAAACATGATCGACTCACCCACCATTCTTGTCATCGAAGATGATCCTGCGGTTCGCATGGGGATCGTGGATACTCTTGAGTATGGCGGATATCAAACTTTGCAGGCGCCCGATGGCCATGTGGGTATGGAGATGGCGCTCAAAGCGAATTACCGTCTGCTCTTACTCGACATCGTTATGCCAGGTCCTTCGGGATTTGAAATCCTCGCGGCGATCAAAAAAGCCCGACCCGGCCAAGCGGTGATCATGCTTTCCGCTCGCGGTGAGGAACAGGACCGCGTCAAAGGTCTCGTTGGTGGTGCAGATGATTACGTCGTCAAACCGTTCAGCATGAAAGAGCTGCTTGCCCGTGTGGATGCTGTGTTGCGCCGCACTCATGAGCGTCCGGCCCCTGCTGCGAACTATGTGATTGATGGTGCGGAGATCGACCTAACAGAAAACAAAATCAAGTTTCCCGATGGAGCTATAGCCGAACTCAGCGAGCGGGAGAGTTGCTTGCTGCGTTACCTCATCGAAGCCAACGGCCGCATTCTCACCCGTCATGAAATTCTGCGGCATGTTTGGAACTTGGATCCTGATAAAATCGAAACCCGCACGATCGACATGCACATGGCGAACCTGCGCGGAAAACTAGGAAATGATCTTTCCCATCGCCTTGTCACCGAGCGCGGCAAGGGCTATCGTTTCACACAACCCACGGATACCTAAATGAACTGGACCCGCCTACAACCCACGACCCTCGTCTGGATCGCTTTCACCTTCTGCGCATGCCTGGTGATCGGTGCTATGCTTTGGCTGACGGACAGCGTGATCCAAACGGAGAAAAACCGCGCACGCGCGGAAATCCGGGCGGACATCCAGGAGCGGGTCAGGCTTTCCCTGTGGCGCATGGATTCTCTTGGTACATCCATCTTGATTGAGCAAAATGCGCTTCTACCACAGCAGTTCCTAACAATTCCTGATAACAGTTTGCCGGTATCTGTTAGGTTTGAAACTCCAGACGGAGCCGCGATCAAGGGTAATGGCAACAAGCAGAAGTTGAATGATGTCTGCGCTTCACTTCCCTCCCTCATCATCAGTAGCAATGAGACTAAGCAGAATTTCCAACCAGATGAACAAAAGGAAGCCGCCATTCTCCAGGAGAAACAATCGGCCAATTGGGGCACCAAAGACGCGCAAGGGCAACAGATCGCCAACATTGCAGAGCGCGCAAGCCGTCAGCAGTATTTGGAAAACACCGTTTCCAAAAGCAAGAACGGATATTCAACCGTTCCCACCGAAGACAAATTGGAACAAGTCACGCGAGCGATCCCCGGGAATATTGAAGTCGCCAATCCGATCTCCGAATTCAAACCGATCTGGTTTGATGGCTCACTGTTTCTCATTCGCAAAGGCATGACCATCAGCAGTTTCGCCCAAGGTATTTTGATCGATCACGAAGCGCTGGAAAAAATCCTGCTCAAGGAAATCACCGCGCTTCTGCCCGCCGCGACCCTGAGCCAACCGACCGCAAAAACGGATGATTCATTGGTGCTGGCTTCGTTTCCTTTTTGCCTCACTCCGGGTTCCATTGGATTGGTTCAGGACAAATTGCCGGAAAGCATTTTCCGTTCGTTGATCGCAGGTTGGGTCGCGGCCATCCTTGCGGTCGGCGTCGCCTTTTTCCTCGTAACCAACATCATGAAACTCAGCGAGCGTCGTGCTTCTTTTGTTTCCGCCGTGACTCACGAGCTCCGTACGCCTCTAACAACTTTCCGGCTTTACTCGGATATTTTGCAAAACGATGCAGTCGCCCCTGAAAAGCGTCCCGCATACCTGAAGACTTTGTCTCGCGAGGCGGATCGCTTATCACATCTTGTAGAAAATGTTCTCGCGTTTTCGCAAATCGAGCGCGGTAGCGCGCGCAGCTCGGTTTCAGAACAAGACATCGGCGAATTGCTTGAATCCATGCGCGAGCGCTTAGAGGCGCGGCTCGCCGCAGCACGTCTGAGTTTGGAAATGAATACGGAGAGTTCGTTCCGCTGCTCGATCGATTCGAACGCGCTCGAGCACATCCTGTTCAACCTCATTGATAACGCCGCGAAATACGCCGCAGGTTCGGAACCTCCGATTGTTACCATCGAGATGACTCGCAAAACGAATCGCTTGGAAATTAAAGTTTCCGATCATGGCCCGGGCATTTCGAATGCGGAGTGCAAAAAGATTTTCCGCCCCTTTCACAAATCCGCCAAGCAAGCCGCCGAAACCCAACCCGGCGTCGGCCTTGGCCTCGCGCTATCCAATCGCCTCGCGCGCTCGATGGGCGGCAAGCTGAGTTGTGGCAACCGAACCGATGGGCAGTCTGGCGCGGTATTCGCTCTGACGCTGCCGGTTTGACAAGACCGCTTCTCGCGTCATTCTCACAAAAAAAATGAGAATCCTACTTTTATCCATGGCATTGGCCGCGCTGGCTCACGCCGCAGAGAAACCACGCAATGTGGTGGTGATCATCGCTGATGATTTGGGTGTGAAAGACATCAACATCGATGGATCCAATCCGTTTTACGAAACGCCGAATCTCGCAAAATTTGCGAAGAACGCGGTGAATTTCACCAATGGCTATTCGAGTTGTCCGGTTTGCTCTCCGACACGCTCAGCGATGTTGACGGGGCAAAATCCCGCACGGACAGCCAACACGGATTACTTCGGCGCACCGAATGAGTTTTTTGGAGAAATCCCCGCGGATTACGATCCAGCCCGGGATTTCCTAAAAGCTAAGAAGGATAAGAAAGGCCGCGATAAATATCCGCTGCTGCCTGCGCCTTACTTGGGACATTTTCCAAAAGGCGTGGTGACTTTGCCGCAAGCTCTCAAAAAACAGGGTTACACCACATTTTTCGCAGGCAAGTGGCATCTTGGGCCTGAGGGAAATTTTCCGGAAGATCACGGCTTTGATATCAATATCGGCGGCAATCAAGGCGGCGGACCTTATGGCGGCAAAAAATACTTTTCTCCCTACGGAAATCCTAAAATCAAAGACGGCCCAGACGGCGAATACCTCACTGAACGCCTGGGTCGTGAGACGGCGAATTTCATCAAAGCCAATAAAGATAAGCCATTTCTCGCATACCTTTCGTTCTACGCCGTCCACACTCCACTGATGGCGCCGGAGGATTTGGTGAAAAAATACCAAGCGAAGCGCGAGAAGTTAGGGCTCAAGGATAAGTTCGCAGCTGAGCCTCCGCGCCAGAATCGCACCACGCAATCACATGCGGTTTATGCGGCGATGATCGAATCCATGGACTCTGCGATCGGGCAAGTGCTCGACGCGCTTGAAGCGCAAGGACTCGCGGAAAACACTCTGGTTATTTTCACCTCCGATAACGGTGGGCTCTCGACCTCCGAAGGCTCACCAACTTCAAATCTCCCTTATCGCGCCGGCAAAGGTTGGCTTTATGAAGGCGGCATCCGCGTCCCTGTAATCGTTCGCAATCCCGCCACCAGCAGCGGCGGCACAACTTGCTCTGAACCCATCTACACTACGGATTATTTCCCCACCATCCTCGCTGCTACTGGCCACGACTTGCTTCCGGAAAACCACAAAGACGGGACATCATTTCTAACATATTTAGAAAAACCCGCGGCCCAACCGTCCGGACGTCCGATGTTCTGGCACTATCCGCATTGGGGAAATCAAGGCGGGTCCCCAGGCACGGCGGTGCGTGAGGGAAAATGGAAGCTCATACGTTGGGGTTGGCCGGCACGCTCCGAGCTCTTCGATCTCGAGGCCGATCCCTCAGAGAAAAATGACCTTTCTGCCAAACTCCCGGAGCAGGTCGAGCGCCTCGAAAAACAAATCGATACTTTCTTAAAAAACACAGAGGCCCGCCCATTCGCCAAGAATCCAAATTTCGCTGGGGAATTTGAAAAGTGGTAAATAATTTCATGAAACCCATGATTCACTGCTGGAATTGATCTCCTCAGTAATTTCCAGTTGGTGAAATTTATTCTGCCATCTCGGCGCATTTATTGCATGCTCTCCACAGAGATGTTACGCCAACTCACTTTTTCAGCACTTTGTCTGTGCTTGGTTTCCTGTCAAAAGGAAAGCCAAGTCGATCAGGCGACCCGTCAGGGTATCTTGATCATGGGGAATTCAAGCGACCCCAAAAGCCTCGATCCCCAGGTTGTCACGGGAGTCTTGGACAGCAACGTGATGCGCGCGCTGTTCGAGGGCTTGGTTCAGTTTCATCCTTCCGAAGACCTCACGACTCCACTTGGCTCGGCATTGGAACTCACTCCTGATGAAACTTATACCGTATGGTCTGTGAAATTGCGTCCGGATGCCAGGTGGTCGAATGGAGATCAAGTCACCTCAGAAGATTACGCGTTCGCGTATGAGCGTATTCTCACTCCTGATCTCGCTGCGAAATACGCAGAGATGCTCTATTTCGTAGAGGGTGCAGAAGCTTTCAATAAAGGTGAAACGAAAGATTTCTCAACGGTTGGAATTCAAATCATCGATCAAGAAAATTTCAAAATCAAACTCCGCGGACCCACTCCGTATTTTAAAGAAGTCCTAAAACATTACACGTGGAATCCAGTGCCCAAACGCGTCGTGTTGAAGCATGGAGAAATTGGAATGATAGGCAATCCGTGGTCGAAAGTGGAAAACCACGTCAGCAATGGGCCTTTCAGACTCAAATCATTCCGCCGCAATGATCATGTCGAGGTAGAACGGAATCCGTATTACTGGGATGCAAAAAATGTAACGCTCAACGGCATACGGTTTTTACCGGTTTCCAATCCATTTACCGAGGCACGTATGTTTCGCGATGGACAGATCCATGTGACTTACTCCGCGCCAAAAGAGGTTGTGGACATGATGAAGAAAAAAAATCCTGAGGTCTTGCGCCAAGAGCCTTACTTTGGAACGGATATTCTTCGGTTCAATAACAAGAGAAAACCCATGGATGATGTTAGAGTTCGCCGCGCCCTCAGCATGGCGTTGGATCGCGATGCGCTCTGTAACAACATCTACAGCGGCTATAAACCTACCTACGGACTTACACCTCCAACTGAAGGCTACCAGCCACCGCGTTTGGTGAAGTTTGATCCGGAAGAGGCTAGAAAACTTTTAGCCGAGGCGGGCTTTCCAGGTGGCAAAGGATTTCCCAGGCTCAAAATGTTAGTTTCTTCTCGTGAAGCCGCTGCAACCATAGGAGCGGCCACACAAGCGATGTTTCGCGATCATTTAGGAGTGGAAATCGAAATCGAAAATAAAGAATGGACCGCCTATCTCGTCGCCATGCAATCCTTGGATTTTGATCTATGTTCGGGTGGTTGGATAGGTGACTACATCGATCCTCTTACATTCTTGGAAATGTGGACTCCGGGAAATGGCAACAATAACACGGGCTGGGAAAGCCAAGAGTTTTTGAATCAGATCAATTTGGCATTAAAAGTATCAGATCCAACTGAGCGGTATGCTCTATTGAGAAAAGCTGAAGAAATACTTTTGAATGACGCGCCCATGGCGCCGGTTGCGTGGCGTTCTAAAAATTATTTGATCCATCCATCCGTCAAAGGATGGGATCCGGTGCTTCTTGATTGCCATCCGTATAATGGCGTCCGCCTCGTTCAACCAAAGAAAGATTAACAGGCCATGCTCAAACTTATCATATCCCGATTTTTCCAAGGCTTGTTGACGCTTTTCGTGCTCGTTACTATTACGTTTTTTCTAGTCCGTGCTATGCCGGGAAGTCCTTACACTTCTGAGAAAGTTATTTCAAAGCATTCATTAGAACGCAGGATGGAATATACCGGCTTCAATAAGCCCATCCTAGTTCAGTATACTCGGTATTTGGAAAATTTGATTATTCATCGAGATCTTGGTGATATGTTACTTAAAGACGGGGTGAAAGTTTCTGAAATCATTCGGGACTCCTTTCCTGTATCGCTAAAACTCGGTTTGATGTCCATGGCCATCGCCTTAATGGTGGGAATACCTGCCGGTGTGATCGCGGCGGTGAAAAAAAATACACCCACGGATTTTGCCTGTCTCTCGTTTGCGATGCTTGGTATCTGCCTTCCAAGTTTTGTGATCGGGCCGTTGTTGGCGGTTTTAGTGGGACTAAATCTTCAGTCTATCAATGTCGCGGGTTGGAGCTCGCCAACCGATTGGATTTTTCCTGCGGTAACTCTCGGCATGATCAACGCCGCTTATCTTGCGCGTCTTTCTCGAGGCGGCATGATGGATGTGTTAAGCCAGGATTACATTCGCACTGCGAAAGCCAAAGGCGTCCCAGGGCATAAAATCGTCATGCGGCATGCCTTGCGTGGAGGGTTGATTCCAGCCATCGCATTCATCGGTCCGGCATTTGCAGGGATGATCTCCGGCTCGTTTGTGATCGAAACGATTTTCCAAGTCCCCGGCATGGGTCAGCACTTTGTTAACGCAGTTACAGATAAAGAATACTTCCTCATCCAAGGCCTAGTCCTGTTCTATGGATTCCTCATCGTCGGAGCGAACCTGCTGGCGGATCTTGCACAAATCGCTCTCAATCCGCGGCTGCGTTAGAGCTAGATGTTTCGCTTGCGAGGTCGCGATTTGGAAATCGCGGTTCCTTTCTGAACTCAATCCTTTGCTGCGCTGAGATAGGTTTTTTTCAAAACCTGCATCGCATTCGCAAGTTCGGTGTCATCTAACGACCGCTCCCAAATCAGGAAACGCGCGATTTCTCCATCAAAGGATTCTTTGCCGGGATGCTCGATCGCATCTCGCTCTTGTCCAACCGCCATTCGCGATGGATTCGCTTTCGGATCCACTGGGAAATCTGCTTGCGCCACGGATTTTTCCGAACCGATATGCAGGCTTAGCGTCGCGGTTTCGTTTCCTGCAGTCATACGTCCTCCGATGATGTGAAATTTACCTTGTTCTAAAACAGGACCGATGAGTTGCGGATTGTTTTGATCAAAACGTCCGAAACTGCGCCCGTTTCGTGTTCCCCACCAGAGGGTATTGTCATCGTTCAAACAACCCCAGGTACCTTCGTATTTTTCGCCGTTGCGTAGGTTTCCGAAAAACGAATTCACATCTTTCAATCCGACCCGCTGAGGATGTACGGCGATCACCGCGATCCACGTGTGGCCTTTTCCGGTGGTCAAACCATCGAAGAAATCCTCATCTTTGCAGACGAGTTCTTGTTGGCGAAAATCAATCGAAGGCAAACCATTGATTTCGGCGGCGGCTTTTCTAACAGTCGGCCTGCCACTGCCGGCTTCTTTGCGGCCTTGATCTTGTGGCACGAAAACCAGTTCCGTTTTGATAGGTGCCTGATTGCGCCATGCTATCACACGATCACCATCAGCGAGTTCAATTCCTTTGGCGGCATCCAAATCCAAAATCAGATTTTTCGCAGGCAAAGAAATCTCTTCGGCGGGATGAGCCGCGGCGAAGCACAGCCACGGCGCGAGTGCCGTGGTGATGACGATTTGGAAACGCATGGCTTATAGTGTCTGTCAAAAATCCGCGTGAGTAAATGGATTCTTGGGGCAGGATTCCCCAAGAACGGCCTGGGGCTGGAATCCCCAGCCACTATTCAATGTGCGCCAACTTTTAGTAAAGACTCTACATCAGTTGCGCACCAGCCTCGGCGAGTTCGGAGCGCTCGCCGCGATTGAGTGCGACGTGTGCTGTGAACGGCTGACCTTTCAAGCGGTTGCGGGTGTAAACGAGACCGTTGCTGCGGCTGTCGACGTATGGATTATCGATCTGCGCCGGATCTCCCACCAACACCAACTTCGAATCCCGCGACATCCGCGTGACGATGGTTTTCGCTTCCTGTGGGGTGAGTTGCTGAGCCTCGTCCAAGATGAAGAAACGATTCGGAATCGAGCGACCGCGGATGTAGCAGAGCGCTTCGATTTCCAAAATGCCTTGTTCCATTAAAATTTCGTAAGGCTTCTTAGCTGCCAGACCGTTTGCTGCAGGTTTCTGCTGTTTGCGTTTCGGACCAAGCGGAACGTTCGGACGCATCAGCAGATCCAAGGCGTCGTGAATAGGTTGCAACCATGGACGCATTTTTTCATCGAGCGAGCCCGGCAAGAAACCCAGTTGATCACCCATGGAGACGACCGGACGGCTGACGGTGATCCCGTTGTATTTACGATTAAACATTTCATGCAGACCGGCAGCAACCGCGACCAAGGTTTTACCTGTTCCTGCATGACCGTAACATGTCACCAAGGAAATATCCGGATTGAGCAATGCATCGATCAAACAGCGCTGACCGAGGTTCAATGGTTTCAAGGTTGTGCCATCGGGAATTTTTAAAACCTCCGGAATATTTAAGCGTACGAACTTGCCATCGAATTGCAGGCGCGCCGGAATCGTTTGCTTTTCTCCACTACTGAGCAGCACATACTCATTGATCGCAACGCCTTCGTATCGTTCCTGTTCCAGTTCAATTTCACCACTGCTGGCGAAACGATGCAGCTCAGAGGCATCCACTTCCACGCGCCGCACATCGTAGTTAGAAACCTCACGCGCATCGACTTTGTCATTGAGATAATCCTGGCACTCAATGCTAACAGCGCGCGCCTTGAGCTGGAGGTTGATGTCTTTTGTGACCAGCGCAACTTGTCCGTCGGGGTTGTATTGCCTAAGTAGAAAACATGCGGCGAGAATGCGGTGATCGACGCGCTCACGATCTGGGAAAATCCGATAGAACTGCTTGAGTTGCTCAGAGTTGTCCGGGCAGCTGGTTGGATCGTAAATCACCAAGCGAATCGTGCCGCCGCCTACAGTCGCGACTCCGCCTGTCACTGAAGCTGCCGTGGAAAAGATATCGGTCAAACGACGGTGAACACGGCGGGCGTTTGCACCGCGCTCGGTTTGTTCGCTTTTGAATTTATCGAGCTCCGCGAGCACATCGACGAGGATGCAAATATGGTTTTCTTTAAAACGCTCCAAACAGCCCGGATCATGAAGAAGGACATTCGTATCGAGCACATAGTTTTTCCCCTTTTGTGAGGGAGCTTTGAGTCCGAATTCTTCCACCGCTTTTGGGGTTGCGCGGCGGGGTTTGCGAATAGTTGTCGAAGGTGCTAGAGCGTTGGATTGATCAAACAGGGCGGGTTGCATGGCCTCGGTAATAGGGTTCATGGGGTTTCAGATGATGGGTGGAGTTAATATCGGTAGGAAAAGTTCCGGCGTCAGTGCGTGAGACTTTCGTCTCAAACGAGGAAGAACCGTTGGAATCAGAAACGATCCCAGCTGCGCCATCAAAAGGCGGCCCACTGACTACACTTTTAATCAAGATAACTTAACTATCGTTAAACTCGCCGTGATGACAATCGTTAAATGAATCAGGCCTGAATTTTTCAATCCAGGCCTGATAGTTAAATGGTTTTCAGCATCAGGCCCCGCCTGATTTCTCAGCTTCGAGCCAATCTGTATCGTGATCACCGGGAAGACCGAGATCCATCCGGCGGCGGTAGTTTAAATAGGCGGAGTGCGCGATGGCCTCATAACTGGCAGATGACTTCTTGGTCGCTGGCTTCTTAACAGCGGTCGTTTTGACAGCAGTTTTCACGGCCTTTTTGGCAGCTTTTTTAGCCGCTTTCTTGGCAGGAGCTTTTTTCGCGGGGGCGGGAGCAGCAGCTTTTGGGGCGGCTACCTTGGTGGTCGTTTTCTTTGCGGGCATAATAAATATTAAGGTTAAATGGGGGTAAGCACGATTGATGCCGTGAGTGGCATAAGTCGATTTTTCCGAGATTGCCAGCCCGATTTCATCGTTTATGATGACAATTATGGAACAGGAGTTTCGTTGGAGCGCGGCGCGTGATGCCGAGAGTTACCGACTCCCAGGTCCCGATCATCTCGGGCGCTGGGCGACGGTCGCCTTGGTCGTGTCGATTCTGCTCCATGTGGTGCTGTTTTTCTCCCTAGATCAGGTGCAAATCGCTTTCGGTATCATGAAAGCTGGGGATCTTGTCACAGCACCTATCGATATCAGTCGGGTTGAGGTGAAACCATACGACGAATCTCCTCCGCCTACGGAAAATGTGATTACTCCGCCTAATGAGACTGCGGCCTTGTTGGATGAGATCGATTTGCTGGAAATTCTCCCGAAGGACGTGGAAATCGATATCGCGCCAAATATCGACGATCCAGAATACGCGCTCAAAATGTCCAACCCGCTCGCCAGTGGTGAGGTGGATGAAAAGGTGAATGAGATTTCATCAAAATTTGATCTCGCAGCGAACCTTCCAGATTTTGGCAGAATGACCACCGAACTCCAGCCTGCTGCCGTCGGGCAAATCATCGTCGATCCAGGCTCTGTCAAAGTGGATGATGGCGAGATGGCGAATTTCACCGATGAGCTGATTAAAAAGGGTAACGAAGGCTTGGTCGATAGAGGAAAGCTCGATGGTGTCGAATCGCTCGACGAACTGTTAGACCTACCTGCGAATCTTTTACTTTCCAAAAAAACGCTTCTGCCCAGCGATTTGCTTTTCGAGTTCAATCGCGCCGAGCTTCGTGAAAGCGCAAAAGTTGGGCTGATGAAGCTCGCTTTGTTGATCGATAAAAATCCAAGCCTGTATTGTTGGATTGAGGGGCACACGGATTTGATTGGATCGGATGAAATGAATTTCAAATTGTCTGAGCGCCGTGCGGAAGCGGTAAAAAGTTATTTGGTGAAATCCATGCGCATGGATCCCGAGCGGATTTTCACACGCGGTTTTGGAAAAACCCAGCCACTCATCATCGAAGGAGACGCGAATGCTCAAGCCTCGAACCGCCGCGTAGAAATCCGAATGCGCAAAACCCCGCCTCCCAAGGGTGAGATCAAAGCACCCAAAGCCAAGCCTGTTATCGTAGAGCCAGAGCCTCAACCCGAGCCGCCCAGAGCTGTGTTGGTGAAACCGAATTTGGATGCCATCCACGTCGATGAACCCGAACCACCACGGGCAGAGCCGGTTCCGCCGAGAGCCGAGCCTGTTCCACCGCGCGCCGAGCCTGTCCCACCGCGCGCCGAGCCGATTGAAGAAATGCCCACTGACCCGCCAAGAGCTGTCCCCATTGAGCCGTGAATCCCGCCCCGCAATCCCTACTCGGCCTAACATTTTCCGAGCTCGAAACCGCGCTCTCCGATGCTGGAGTTTTGAAACATCATGCCAAAGCGCTGTGGCGCGCTGTGCATCGGGATCATGCGCTTGATCTAACAGAATTCAATTTCTTACCTCCTTTAAAAAAATGGGTCGAAGCATATGTCGGAGCAGGGAAAACGTATTTCATCGATTTACCCGAACAAGAGCAGGAAATCCACAGTAGCGATGGATTGACGCGGAAATATCTACTGCGCCTCAACGACGGCCAAGTGATCGAGACGGTGCTGATGGGTTACGACGGACGCTTCACCGCATGCCTGAGCTCGCAAGCGGGTTGCGCGATGGGGTGTGTGTTTTGTGCCACAGGACAAATGGGTTTCGTTCGACATCTATCAGTTGGTGAAATCGTCGCTCAGATCCGCCACGTCAGGCGGATGTTGGCGCAGAGTCATCCACATCGCCGCTTACGTAATATCGTCCTAATGGGCATGGGCGAGCCACTGCATAATTACGACTCTGTGATGAAAGCCATGGATATTGTTTCCGACGCACGCGGCTCATCGATAAGTCCGTTAAAAATCGCAATCAGCACAGTCGGCCTCGTTCCTAACATTTTGCGCATGGCGGAAGAAAACCGACCCTATCGCTTAGCGGTCAGCCTGCACGGATCAACTGAAGAAGAACGCTCCGCATTGGTGCCAACCAGTAAGAAATGGAATCTAGAAAGCCTGATTGGAGCTTGCAGAAGCTATTGCGAAACGACCGGCAAACGGATCTTTTTTGAGTGGACCTTGATCGCTGGAAAAAACGATTCACCGGAAACCGCCGAGAGACTCGCCGCTTTGTTAGAAGGCATCGATAGCCACGTAAACATCATCCCGCTCAACCCAACCAACGGTTTCGCCGGTGCCGCCAGCGAAACCGGAGCAGAGTTTCAAAAAATCATCCGCAAATCCGGCATCCCCTGCACCTTCCGTCAACGCCGCGGCATCGATGTCGCCGCTGGCTGCGGAATGCTCAAAGCAGGTAGGGTCGGTTTGACAAAACGACCTTCAGTTTCAAACTGAACTCGCGTAAATCCATGCCGAAGCACGTGAAAAAAGCCGATCTTCCCAGCAAACCTTGCGTAGCCTGCGGTCGGCCATTTATGTGGCGTAAAAAATGGGAGAAGGTTTGGGATGAAGTGAGGTATTGTTCGGAGAAGTGCAGAAGAAATTTAACCACTAAAAACACGAAGGACACGAAATGATGAAGTGTTGAGTGTGAAATGAACCCTCTCGTTTCATGTATTTGGTGTTTTTCGTGGTTAACTCTCTTCATTCCTATTTTCGCGGTTGAGTACGCTAAAATCTTCCGTTGCGGGATTCCATTTCACTCCTATTCTTGACAATGAATTACAAATGCCATGGGGAAAAATGCGGCATCATGAGGTGGATGCGCATCGTCCTCGTGACTGGCGGGCTTTATCATCTGTTGTTTGCGTTATGGGCGATTTTGTGCCCGACGCATGCGCTCGGATGGTTCGATTGCACGGCACCCGGGCAACCGCTGCTGTGGCAGATGTTCGGGGTGATCTCGGCGATCCTTGGGCTCGGCCTGATGATCGCCGCGAAAAATCCCATTCAGCATTGGCCGATTGTGTTGCTGGGTTTCATCGAATCCATCGTCGCGATCGTGATGATTGGTAGTGCGGTTTTCAATGGCGAGCTTCCGGCTACGGCTTTGATCCTGCTCGGGGTGAACGACATCATTTGGCTACCCTTCTTCGGCCTGATTCTTTGGGCGGCGCTGCGAGCGCATACCGGCATTCCTCCTTCACGGAATCAACCTTACTCCATCGCAGAGGCCGCTGCGGTCTATCAACTTTCCGATGGCAGAAAATTAGCGGACGCATCGATGGAAGCGCCTTTGGTGTTAGTTTTTCTCAGGCATTTTGGCTGCACGTTCACTCGACAGATTTTGCGCGGCTTGCAGGATTTGGAACTGCAGGCGAAACAGCAGAATGCGACGCTGGTGTTGGTGCACATGCTTCAGTCCGGAGAGGAAAGCGATTACCTCGGGCAGAATTCGGATGTCGTAAGGATCGCCGATCCTCGCTGCGAGCTCTACCGCGCGTTCGGTTTAGGCAAAGGTGGTTTTATCGAACTCTTCGGTCCGCATGTTTGGTGGCGCGGTGCGATCGCCGTTTTCAAAGGTTGCGGGATAGGCCATCTCGCCGGTGATGGCCTGCAAATGCCGGGCGCATTTGTGTTTCACCAAGGGAAAGTCATCGCTTCCCAGCCCGCACAAAGCGCGGCGGATTTGCCAAATTTGGAAGCTTTATTTGCAGGAAAAGCAGATTTAATAAATACTTCGGACCAGAGCTGAGTAGCTCGTCTGAATGATTTATTATGATCCGACTTATCGCTGCCTGTCTCATCGCATTGGTTTTTTCTTCCTGCCTAGATAGCCATGAAGAAGTCTGGCTGAACGCCGATGCATCAGGCACGGCTAAAGTGAAAATCAGCATCCCTCTCGCGGCCACGCTCATTCATGGTGGAGAAAAAGGAGTGAAATCCATGGTTGTGGATTTCATGGAGGCGTCTCCAGCCTTCACAACTTACACCGTCGAGACTTCCACGAAAAAGGATCAACTCCAAATCGACGTATCCATTACGTTCGAGGACGCTCTAGAGCTGACCAATATAAATTCCGGTCCCGCATTTGATAAGCTCCCCAGCGCAGCGCGCGATTTGATCGGTTATACAAAAATCAATTTCCTTGGCACGGATCTGAATTTCCATCGAAAAATCGATCTCACTCGCGCAATCCCCGGCTCGGCATTCATAACGAAAGAGCAGCTAAAAGGTCACGGGCTCACTACCATCATCCACCTCCCGAAAGCCGCAACTTCCCATGATGCACAGTCTATTGCCGATTCTGGAAAAATCTTAACTTGGAATACACCCATCGAACGCGCATTCCGCGAGCCCCTAAATCAATCCTTCACCATGCCACTTCCCATCCCGTGGCTGAAGATCGGATCCATCGCTTTGTTGATCATCATTCTAATCACCAAGCTTTTCTACTATGTCTATCGTAGAAGAAAGATGAAGGTGATGTAATGAACCATCTGTAGTTCAGCTTTTACCTTGCGCCAAAGCGATAAGCTTCTCAGAGTTCAAAAATGAAAATCCTTCTGCAGTGCCTTCTGTTTTTGAGCTGCAATGCTTTGTTGGCGGCGTCAGAGATCATTGCCTGGAAATCGCCGGTTGCAGTCATTGCACCTCAAGGATTGAATGTCTCAGGCGTGACTCGTTTAGAAAAGCCGCCGGAAGCATCGCCGTTCTTCGGACCAAAAGATGAGCTCTGGAATATTGCAGTCCTGATGTCGAGGCCGGACAAAGCATTGTCAGATCCACCAGAATGGATCGTGTGGAATGCCACTTCTGGTTACCTCGTCGCCAAAGTTTCATGGGCGGCATACCTAGAAATAGAACATAAGTGGGAATTGCAACTCCCTGTGTCTCAAAGTCGCGTCAAAATAGACGTATACGAAGTGCCAGCAGATGGCTCTCCAACAGATAGTTCAAAACCGCCTAAGCAGAGTCTCACTATCTTCGTGCGAAACGGCCAAAAAACGATCTCCTCGAATTCGGAGAGTGGAGTTGGCATCTCCTTAGAGTGCGTAGCTGATTTTTCGGAAGACGAACTTACGGTTTCTTGTGTTCAACTCAAGACACTGATTTCCGTGACTCTAGCTGATGGTTCGATATCAAAATTCGATACATGTGTGGTGCCAGAAGATGGGGCGCCTCTCTGGCTTGCGAGAGAATTCGACGGAAAGAGTGGAATCGATATCGTTATTACAGCGACAAGTGAACTTGTTGACGGAACTCCTATTTCTGTAGCGGTCATGCGACAAGAAGGCAATACCATCATGCCTTTCCCAAGTAATTTGAGATATTGGAAATCGGGTAATATCTCGATTGGTGAAAAAAGCAGGCTGATTTGGTGCGCAGTTCCATCGAAGGATATATTTAGGATTTTTGGCCTGGTTGAGTACCGAGAAGATAAAAAAATTGATGATCCTTTTGCTGCTGCTGGTCATGATGTCGATGATCCAGAAAAGATTGTGATTGTAGATGAATCAAAGCTGAAGCTGATAACAGCCCCCGAGATATTAACTCCGCATTTTCGTGGTTCTGTGTTTGATTTTAGCGATCTAAATAATCATTTGGGGCTCGAAGTTCCGGAAGGAGATTTACTTGGCTATGATTATAAAAATCAGAGAATTTTTATTTATTCATCCGACATAAAGGAGCTCCACAAATTTGAGAAAATATTTTCCGTAGCAATCGAAATGAATCCCACTTCATTAGTAATCACCGTTCGCGGCAGTGGCGAACTCAGACTGATAAGTCGAAGCGGATTAAAATCTTCTATAGAAAGAACATCTTCCAAATCCAAACAAACGCGTTCTTTTCAGGTCGAGCCAGCACTCGGCGAAGATGACACTCACGTAGATGCGAGGTTTACGTATCACGATAGAATCGGTGAGAAAATTTTGAGTTCGATAGATTCGTCCGCTACGCTCGTGGTTGGCGAATCACTTAAGTTTTTCGAAAAGAGCAAAGCGGATGGATCAAAGGAAGCGATGGAGATGAAAGTTGAGATATTGAAAAACGAACAATGAAATCATTATGAAACGCACCACTCAAATTTCGATCCCCGCTAAATTCTCTGAATTACCCAAGAGTTACATGGCTCTTTGTTCCATCCTGATGCCACGGGTGATTCATGATGAAATTGAGCTGGAGAACGTCACCGAAATCATTGATCTGATGGCTGGGCATAAGCTTACCAAGGATCAAATCGATTACTTGGATACCCTTGCTACACTTGCAGCGGATTACGAAGATCAGCACGTGGCGGCATTGCCGACGCTTGAGCCTCACGAATTTCTCGCTGCGCATCTTGAAAATATCGGAATGAGTGTGAGCAAATGGGGCGAGCTAATTGGGATAGATCGCTCAACCGCCTCCCGGCTGATTCGTGGTGAGCGCAGTCTGAACGCGAATCACATTCGGAATACGGCGAAAGCTCTCGGGATTGCACCGGAGTTGTTGATTTGAAGTATTCTTCGAGCCTGTCATGCCTAACAGGCATAAATGTGCGGATAACAAGAGTTAGTGCTTTTGTCTTGTGCTAGAATGGTAGGCTTCACTAGATTCAGAAATAGGCATTGTAGGTAACAATGTTCACCGCGCTTCATATGAGATCAAAATATATCAACCTGATAACCGCCATCGCGGTGGTATCCCTTCCACTTGTTGCGTCTGCTAAAGAGATCGACACGACTTACACGCCATCACTGACAATTTCTGAAAATCCCGGAGGCGGAGGCGCCGCTGCATTTATCAGTAGTGTTGCAAACAAGCATCAGGGAATCAAAGACCTTCGGGCAAACGCCAAGCAGGATCAATTTGAGAAAGATGCAGACGGTAACGTTTCTAAAATCAAGGCCAAAGGCTATGAGATGACCTTTCGCCCGTCTCAGGAAGCATGGGCCAAGCAAGATCCTAACGCCTACGATGCAGTTGTGACACGTCTTGATGTGAATGCCTTGATCAGCGTCACAACGATCGCTGAGGTTACGGAGAACAATGTTAAACGCTTGGTTCTCCGCGAGGTCCACTACGGCGGAGCGATTGGTAATACGAATCGCACGACGAAACCCGAGGGTCAAATCTCACGGCGCGAATATCAAAGCCCACAACCAGGCACTGTGATTCGTACGGACAGCCAAGAAATAAAAGGCAAGATTGTTCCCATTCGTCGGGAATCACAGATAAGCATTCTTTTTGAGCCACCGATGCAGATCTCGCGAAGCATAAGAGAAGAGTTCGATGCTGACACCGGTAAGTGGAAAAAAATCGTAGATTACCGGTCAGAAGAGAGAGACTGGGGTAAAGATCTGGGAAAATTATCCAAAACCATCCAAGACCCAGATGGTGAAGCTAAGGTAAGCGAGCAGGAATATTACCCAACCGCGGATCGGAAAATGAAAAACCTACCACCGCACGCGGGAAAGCTAAAGAGGCAAGTCACACCTGATGGCACGACGAAACATTATCAATATCTAAGTGAAGAAGACATCGTGGAAACCCATCAACCAGATGGATTGGTACATCGGAGAAGTGAGATAAAATCTCCAGCGACCAACACTCGCACCATCACTGAATCTGAGAATAATGTGCAGACCTTACGGGTTGTAACCAAAGTCGAAGGAGATCTAACGACGACCACAATAAGTAAGCCCGGTAAGCCCGACATGGTAGATACGGTTGAAGTATACCCAAAAGGTCATGAGTTCGCGGGGCGTCAGAAGCGCATATACTATGCTGAACACAAGTATCTGTTAAACAAAGAATATACTCGTCTTGAGGGTGGCGGCTCGCGAATCGTTACTGTAACAGAGAAAGAAGTTAACGGCAAAATGGTAATGGAAGAGCGCAGGACGGCTACTTACAATCACATCAATGAACTTATGGATGAGAAGACTGAGGAGTTTCCGGCTCCATGATTTATCATCAGGGCTCTTTAGTCCAACCACTTCTTGACCGTCGCTAGATCGTTTTTCATCGCTTCTACGGTTTTGGTGACGACGTCGCCGCCGCTGACGTATTCGATGTGGATAGCGATGGGGATTTCTTTGGAGAGTTTTTGTGAAACGAGTTTACCGGAGAGGGGATTTACCGCGCCTTCGCCAATCGGGCAGGGCTCCCATTTTTTGCCGTTGAGTTTGTAGTCCTTGTAAAAGACCGCGCCGATGTGTGGCTGCGCTGAGTGGAAATTCATTTCCCATGCGTTTGCACCTTCCACGGTGGCGTGGGCAAAATCGAATGCCATGCCGAGATGGTTGACATCGATTTCTTCTAACATTCCGATCATGTCCCAGATGGGTCCGCCGACGTAGTCTTTGCCACGATGGTTTTGATAGAGTCCTTGGATGCCGATTTCCTTGTTGAGCTGCGCGAGGTCGGTGAGTTGGGCTTTGAAATTCGCGACCTGGGGCTTGATGGGTTTGGTGAGATCGTATTTGAGATGTTGGAGACGGTATTTCTTGATGCCCGCCTTTGCCGCCGCGCGGAGTTGTTTTTCGGCCAAGCCGCTTTTATCCACGCTATCGATGCTGGACGACATGATTAGGACGCGCAGATCATTTTTTTTTGCGAGCGCTTCGACGAAGAGCGGTAGTTTCTCGATCATGTCATCGGGCTCGATGTGTCCGCCTTTTCTCAGCGGTGCTTCGAGTCCGGCAACGCCGAGCGGCGCGATGGCAGCGGCGAGTTCATCGAACGTGAGCTTTTCCGAAAACTTGGTGAACACTGCGATCTCGCGTGTGGATGTGGGTTCGGCGGCTATGGCTTTGCTGCCTGCCATGATTCCCATTCCGGCCAGAGCGGATGTAGTGACAAAAGATCTCCGATTCATACAGGGAGGGTAGCGATTCGAGATTCACTGTCAAAACAAGGCGCAACCCAGTTGCAAGCGGACTATTTTCGCGCCAGAACCTCGGCTACTGCGTGGAACGCGGGCTTGGGTTTGGCCTCGCGGTCGAAAAGTAGGCCGTGGTTGACTCGTTTCCATGGCCAATCATTGAGCCAGCTGTGGCGGTCGGAAATTCCCCACCAAGTCACGCGATCAACATTTTTGCCGTTGGCCATGACGGTCTCTATCACTTTACGGTATTGTGCCGCTTGCCGCTCAAGCACCTCTGCGGGGCAACCTTCCGTGTAGGGATTCTGTTTATTTGCCTCTTCACGGGTTTTCGGATTCCAGTAGGCGTTTCTCGGAATGACATCGATGTCGAGTTCGGTGAGCGCGCAACGGAATCCATCGGCCGCGAATTGTTTGATCATGGTGTCCAGATTTTCGGCTGATTTGTCGCCGATCTCGAGATGGCTTTGGCTGCCGATGACATCGATTTTACAGCCTTTCTCGCGGAGTGAGCGAACGAAGGCGAGAATGGCTTTGAGGCGTTGCGGATTTTCAACCGAGAAATCGTTATAAGTCAGCTTCGCCTTGGGGTCGATTTCCGCCGCGATCTTGAATAGGCGCTCCGGGTAATCGGCTCCGAGCACTCGTGTAAGATCGGTCACACGGTATCCGGGCGCGGGAACTTCGATGAATTCGTTGAGAACATCCCAGGAATCGATCCGTCCGGCGTATCGCGACATGAGTTTCCCTACATGGTCTTCAATCCGTTTCCAGACGAGCTTGGCATCAGCCTCTTTCTCGCCGTCGCGGAAAAGCCATTTCGGATAGTCGCCATCCCGATTGAAGAGTAGCGTATGCCCCACGACGCTTTGCTGGTTTTTAACAGCGAAGGCCATCAGTTGATCCACTAGTTCAAAGCGGTATTCGCCTTCCTTAGGACAAAGAACCTGCCACTTCATGCAGTTCTCCGGAGTGACGCTGTCGAACTGCGTGGAGAGGATGTTGGTTTCCTCCGCGTTGAGGGATTTCTCAAAATCGGTCGGCACTGCGGCTCCCATGAGAGGCTTCCCGCTCGCCAATGTGCGGAGGGAGGGAAGGGATGTTTGTTGTGCTAGCGCACGCGGTGAAGCGAGGAGAAAACCGCTCGCGGAAATGCCATGAAGGAATTTCCTACGAGAAAAACCGTTAGGAAAAAATGTGTTAGAATTCATAAGATCAATATGCAGTTGCATCAGTAGCCTGATCTATCGCAAGTTTGAGATCGTCTGGAAGATCGCGGTGATCATCAAGTAGGCGAAGGTGCCGATGAGAAGCGCCATGAAAATCAGAACCGATGGCATGATGAGGGCCATGACTCGTTGCAGGTCTTTGTTGAGCTCTTTGTCATAGCGCTCCGCGGCGCGGCGCAGAGAGATATCGATTTTTCCGGTTTGTTCTCCCACGGCAATCATATCGATCAACAGAGGAGGGAATGATTCAGAGCGAATCATGGCTTTCGAAAACGCCCGTCCATCGCCGACCTGATCGATCACTGCATTGAGGTTTTTTCGGATCGCGAGGTTCTGGGTGGCATCGCGCGAGAGTTCTAGAGCTCTCAGTAACGGCAAGCCGTTGCTGACTAGGTTCGCCATGGTTTCGAGAAACTGAACGTAAAACCGTGAGGCGATGACTGCGCCGATCAATGGAATTTTGAGTTTCATCTCATCCCAAGTTGGGCGGTTGGCTTCGTTGTCCTTCCATGCTTTAAAAAACAAACCTCCGCCAACTAACACCAGCAGTATCACCAGCCACCAGGATTTGATGAAATCGGCGATGACCATCATGCCATTGATAGCCCAAGGGAGTTTTCCGCCTGGGGTGTTTTTGATGAGTTCGGAAAGTTGGGGGATGAGCATGGTCACGAACACGATCCCGACCCCGAGCCCCATAAGGACGAGGAACGAAGGATAGATCAACGCGAGGAGGAGTTTGCTCTGGAGTTCGGCAAGCGTTTTCAGGTAGTAGGCTTGGCGTTTTAAAATCGTATCCAGCGCACCCGATGCCTCACCGGCTGCGGCCAAAGAACAATACAACGGCCCGAAACTCGGGCTGACTTTTTTCAACGCTACCGAGAAGTTTACACCGTCTCTAACAATTTCGCGTATCCGTCGGGAAACCTCTTTCAAGCTCCCGAGTTCTTGCCGACTCTCCATCGATTTCAACGCCGGTTCCAATTGCAAACCTGCGCTCAACATGTCGGAGAGTTCTTCGGTAAACAGAATCACTTCCGCGCGTTTGAGCTTGATCGTGCCATCGGCGGAAACCTCCGTCTTGTCGCCAATCGCTTCTTTGCGCTTCGGCTTGGCGGTTTCCTTTTTTGTAACAACCTTTGCGGACTCCTTGAGCGTGACGGGCTGCAAGCCGCGCTTATCTAACAGACGCATCGCTTCCGTGCGATCGGACGCTTCGACCTCACCGGTTGCGACGGCGCCTTTGGTGGAGAGTGCTTTGTAAGAAAAGTGGGGCATAAGATTCTTATTCCACTCCGCCAATCTCCAAGGACGTCACGGAGATGACTTCTTCGATGGTGGTTTCCCCCTGCATGACTTTGTGCCAACCGTAGGTGCGCATCGGGACATAGCCGTCACGGAACGCCTGGGCTTTCAGCTCGGCGAGTGGGCGGGAATGCGCGACGAGCTCCTGCATTTTCTGAGATAAAATCACGACCTCGTAAATGGCGAGTCGGCCGGAGAAGCCGGTCATGCGGCAGCGGTCACAACCTTTTGGCGCGTAGATTTGGCCGGCGATATCGCGCGGGATTTCAAGGTCGATGATGTCCTGTGTGGAAATTTGACGCGGCACTTTGCAATGCGGGCAGAGTCGGCGCACGAGGCGCTGGGCGAGGAAAGCCCGGACGGCGGCGGAGACGAGGAAGGGTTCGACTCCCATGTCGACCAAGCGCGAAATGCCACCCATAGCATCGTTGGTGTGGAGGGTGGAAAACACAAGGTGACCTGTTAGCGAGGCGCGGATCGCGATTTCAGCGGTTTCCAAATCTCGGATCTCTCCGATCATGACGATGTTGGGATCGGCGCGGAGAATCGAACGCAGAGCGGCAGCGAAAGTCAGGCCGATCTCGGATTTGACGGCGATTTGCATGACGCCGGAAAGTTTGTTTTCCACCGGATCCTCGACGGTCACGATGCGCTTCTCGGGGCTGTTCACCTCGCTGAGGAAGGAATACAAACTGGTGGATTTACCGGAACCCGTTGGGCCGGTGATGAGAATGATGCCGTTGGGAAGATGGAGCAGGCTCTCGATTTTGGTCCGGACGAAAGGCTCCAGCGCGAGTTTGGCTAGATTGAATTTTTCTTGGTTGAGGAGGCGGAGAGAAACGCTTTCGCCTTCGACGGTCGGCACGGTTGCGACCCGGACGTCGATGGTTGCGCCTTCAAACTGAAGGTTGATACGGCCGTCCTGCGGGACGCGGCGCTCGGCGATGTCGAGACGCGCCATGATTTTCAAACGTGCAATCACCGAGCTCTGCAGGGCTTTAATGTTTTCCGGAACCGCGATTTCTAACAATCTACCGTCGATGCGATAACGGATGCGAAGATTGCTCGCGAGCGGCTCAACGTGGATATCCGTCGCGCGTTGATCGAGGGCCTCACGGATGATCTGGTTCACGAATTTCACCACGCTGGCCTCTTCGTCTTCATCCTCATCGATGACGTTTGCCTCGTCTTCGGAATCGGAAAGTTGATCGTAATCCAAATCCCGACCGTCGAGAATCTGCTCAAAGGTATCTGCGCCTACACCGTAGAGCCGACGCAAGGCTTCGTGAATTCGTTTCCGCGAGGCCATCCGCCACTCGAAGGGCATGGATAATTCCTGCGCCGCTGCTTGATGGGCGACGAGGTTGAAGGGGTCGAAGGTCGCGAGAATGAGTATTTTTTCATTGCCTTCACCTTCAATCGCCACCGGCAGCAAGCGATGTTTCAGTGCGACCCTAGGGCCGCAGGCCTGGCGCAGAGGCAAAGTGTTTTCCTCAGTGGAAATGTTGGCCAGCCATGGGATATCGAGCTCTTGGGCGAGTTCGCGCAGGTAGCTTTCCTCATCTACCACCGCTGCGTCTAAGAGATCATCAATCGGAGATCGCTGACGTAGGGCAGACGTTTTGAGCAACTCGCTAACGGCTGGTAAATCGTCACATCCGGCTCTCCGGGCGGGTTCTAATAAAAGTTCAGTCATTTGTTCTCCGGCAATCTGAGGCTACTAAACCCAGCAAAGGCCGATTTGTCGCTGAAAATCTTATGCCTCAGGCATTTCGTGGGTGGGTAGTCGGTTGGCGGCTTTTAGGGAAAAAGCTTTTATTCCCAAGCTATATTGGCTTCATTCCGAGCATCGCTCTTCCATCATTTTAAAATTCTTCGGAAATAGCACCCAGCTTAAGACTACTGCCACACATGCCGACACTCAATTGGATAGGAAAAGACGCGGTGATTCGTCACCACAAGGAAGTTCCTTTCCGCCTGCTTGAGCCAGATGCCGGGCTTTCTCATGGGGATGGAACAGATGGGAATCTGATTGTTCAGGGAGATAATCTACATGCTTTGAAAGCTTTGCTTCCGAAATACGCCGGGCGCGTGAAATGCATTTATATCGATCCGCCTTACAATACTGGGAACGAGGGCTGGGTCTATAACGACAAGGTTAATTCCCCGGAGATTAATAAATGGTTGGGACAAGTGGTCGGAAAGGAAGCCGAAGATCTCTCACGCCACGACAAGTGGCTGTGTATGATGTATCCGAGGATCGTTTTGCTGAAACAATTCCTCAGTGAGGATGGAGCTATCTTTGTGTCTCTTGACTGGAACGAGCAACCCAACCTTCGCTTGTTACTAGACGAGATTTTTGGCCGTGCGAACTTTGTGTCTGAAATAGCCTGTGTGAATAAGCCTTCCGGAAGATCTGACGACAAATACGTCGCAACCGCCCATGAAACGATCACCATCTATCGAAGGTCTTCAGCATTGACTCTCCTGGGCTTCCCGCCTGGCGACAAAGTGGTTACGCGTTACTCAAAAACCGATAGTAATAACGATAGGTATCGTGAGGAGGATTTGCGCAAACGGGGCGATCAGGATGAAAGAAGTCACCGTCCAAACCTGTTTTACCCATTCTTCTATTGTGAAGATACCGAGGATTTGATTGTGGGGAGTAATGACGACAAGACTCCGGAAGGCTATGTGCGCATAGAACCCATGAAAACCAAAAGTGTGGAAGGTCGATGGCGGTGGCAGCGCGCAAATGCGTTGGAGAATATATTTTATTTACATGCTCGCTACATGCCGAACAAAGGGCAGTGGAGTATCTTTGAGTGGGAGTATCTCAAGGAGCGAGGCTCAGTGAAACCAACCAGTGTGTGGGATTTCAAAGACGTAAATAGCGAGCGAGGTACTGAGTTATTTAGCAAAGAGTTAGGTTTTTCCAAAGAGTCATTCCCAAACCCTAAGCCCCTTGGGACTATCCAGCGCATCGTGAGCATCGCCAGTGACAAAGACTCGATCATTCTCGATTCCTTCGCGGGCAGTGGCACCACAGGACATGCGGTGTTGAAGCAGAACGCGGAGGACGGGGGGAATCGCAAATTCATCTTGGTCGAGATGGAAGAGAACATTGCCAAGAACATCACCGCAGAGCGCGTGCGGAGAGTAGCAGCTGGTTACTTCGATACGAAGGGGAAAGCAGTGGAAGGCCTGGGAGGTGGATTTCAATTCTGCCGTTTAAGCGCAGAGCCGCTATTCAACGAGTTCGGTGACATTCGCGAGGATGTGAGTTTCGCGCAGCTTGCGGATTTCGTATGGTTTTCAGAAACCGGGCTGGGTTACACGGGTGCGTCCGAGAGTCCATTGCTCGGCGTTCATGAAGGCCAAGCGGTTTATCTTTTGTTCAATGGGATTCTCGGGGATAGGCGTCCTCAGGGCGGTAATATTTTAACCCAATCGGTTCTTGATTCTCTTCCCGCGCATGACGGGTCCAAAATCATTTACGCAGCGGCCACTCGTCTGGGTGCGGCGGCTCTGCAACGGGCTGGAATCATTTTCAAACAAACTCCTTACGCGATCCAAGTATGACGCTGGTATCTCGAATCAACACTCGACTGACAGAAGACGTTATCCGCTTTGAGCTGGAAGGAAAGTTCTTGGAGCGCAAGGGTCGCGATACGAAGCCTTCAAAAATCGCCAATGAACTCATCGGCATGCTTAATGCCGGAGGCGGGGTACTGATTTATGGGATTGCGAACGACGGCACGCCAGAAGATCTGCAGCAAGGCGAACTTTTGCGTAACAATCCTGGAAGTCTAGATCCCTATCGAAAGCTGGTCCATGATTTCATCAAGCCTCCAGCAAATATTGATTTAGAAGAGGTTTTTCTGTCCACCGGTGAGTTGATTTTTATCTATCACGTGGAGCCGGATTACGAGCAGTTATTCCAGCGGGATGGGAATGAAGATGTTTATCTCCGCGTGGCGGATAGCAATAAGGGTCCCCTAGACCGTGATCAGGTTGCGAAACTTGAGTATAACCGGGGCAAACGAAAATTTGAGGAAGAGCTGCGTCCGGATTTTGCAATCGAAGATTTGGATGCGTCACTTTGCGAGTCTTACCGTAAGGCTATGAATTACGACGGAGACTTTAAGAGTCTAGCATACAAACGAAGCCTCTGCGTCCTACGTGATGGGAATATTATTTTTAAAAACGCAGCAATCCTTTTATTCGCAAACGATCCTGAGCGCTACATTCCCAATGCTTCGGTTAGATACGTACGCCATGAAGGAACGGAGCGTAAATCCGGTTCTGAGTTTAATGTGGTCAAGGATCATCGCTTCGAAGGTCCAATTCCGAAAATCATAGGTGAGATCACGACTTTCATGGAGGCGTCTTTACGGGACTATTATTATCTCGATTTGCATCGCGGTAAATTTATCAGAGTTCCGGAGTTTCCACGGGACGCGTGGCTTGAAGGGATCGTCAATGCACTTTATCATCGGTCTTATAACATACAGGGCAACCCGATCATGATTCGTCATTTTGATGATCGCCTTGAAATTTCAAACAGCGGACCATTACCCGCGCAGGTTACGGTTAAGAATATCGAGTCTGAAAAGTTCACTCGCAATGTTCGACTTGCGCGAACCTTGAATGACTTTGGGTACGTGCGGGAACTGAACGAAGGGGTGCCTCGGATTTATCGTGCGATGCGCGAATTTATGCTCGCCTCGCCCGAATACTCGGATGACGGCACCACGGTCACGCTTACATTACGCAACAAGGTTTCTAATCATCGGGAAACGATTGCTGCTGAAGTTGTGAAACGCATCGAAAATGGCTGGCATGGATTTAATCGCAGTCAGCAAGAAATTATTAACGTTCTTTTTGAGGCTTGTGAGGCCACAATTGATGAATTAATCAGTAAAATGAGCGTTAGTGAGCAAACGATCCGAAGTAATCTCAAGTTTCTTGAAGCTCAGCACATCATCACGCGTGTTTCCGAGAGAATTAGAGATCGCTGTGCCATTTACCGCTTCTCAGACAGCTAAGACAAGACACCCCCAAAATAAGACAAGCTGGCACGCGGCCAAAAAGCCTTGTAATTCCAAGGATTTTCTCCGTTAAGACAAAATCACCCCGAAATAAGACAAATTAACAAAGATTAACCATCCCATGCCTGCCTTTACCCTGAAATCCTACCAGCAGAGCACCCTTGCCAGCGTGGAGCATTATTTCCGCGAGTGTCAGCGGATGGGAAATGCGGACTACGCTTTCCAGGAGACGACCAAGGAACTCTGGGGTCGCAAATCCGATTTTACTCCTCTTCAAGGCTTTCCCGAAGAAATGCCGTATTTCTGTCTACGTGTGCCTACGGGTGGGGGAAAAACTTTATTGGCAGCTAAGAGCGTCGCTCTGGTTAACAGCCAACTGTTAATGACCGAGCATAGCGTAATCCTGTGGCTGGTGCCTTCCAAGGCGATACGCGATCAAACCCTTGCTGGCTTGCGTGGACTTGATCATCCCTATCACGCCGCTTTGCGAGAGGCTGGACCGATTACGGTAATGGATCTTGATGAAGCAAAATCTCTGACTCGCTCGACTCTTGAAACTAGCACCGTTGTCATCGTCGCAACACGCCAAGCCTTTCAGGTAGGTAATGAAGAAATTCGGAAGGTCTATGAAAGCAGTGGGGCATTGATGCCGTTGTTCGATGATCTCAGTGCTGAGCAACAGGGCGTAATCTTAAGGGACAAAGATGGCAAAACGATTCCTTTCTCACTGGCAAATGCATTACGCTTGAGACGCCCTTTCATAATTGTCGATGAGGCGCATAACAGTCGCACAGAGCTTGCTTTTGACACCCTGGCGAAATTCCGTCCTTCGGGAATCATGGAGCTAACAGCTACGCCAGACATGGAGAAAAATCCAAGTAACGTGCTTCACTCGGTTTCTGCTGTAGAACTCAAGCGAGAGGAAATGATCAAGCTTCCAATCCAGTTGGAAACAGAATCAAACGATCAACGATGTCTCGCTCTTGCACTGGATCAGCGCGAGCAATTAGCCGCTCTGGCTACTAAAGAATTCCGCGAAGGGGCGCCATACTTGCGACCGCTAGTCTTGATTCAGTCAGAGCCGCGCTCCGGGACAAAGGACACCCGTGATGCTGATTGGGTAAAACGGGAACTAATGACGAATCATGAGATTCCCGAAGATGAAATCGTCATAGCAACAGGAAGCGAACGCGGACTGGACGCACTCGAAGGAGTTTATGATGGTGGAATCTTTTCAGAGAAATGCCCGGTTAAGTACGTCATCACTCAGAAAGCTCTAGCGGAGGGATGGGATTGCGCTTTTGCATACGTCCTCGTCAGCCTAGCTGGAGTCAAAAGCGCAACGGTTGTCGAGCAGTTGCTTGGGAGGATTCTAAGGCAACCCCAAGCTACACGTCGGAAAAGTGAACCGCTGAATCGTTCATACGCGTATGTGGTTTCCAAGGATTTTGGAGAGACAGCGGAAACGTTGCGAGATTGCTTGGTGCAGTCGGCGGGATTTAATCGTCAGGAGGCTTCGGAGTTCGTTTCCGCAAAGAAACAGGAGCAAGCAAAACTTGATTTCAAACGAGGAGCGGGGCGAATCACGATTAAGCCAGTGGAGGTGACGTTAAGTGAAGAGCTGGACATGTCGATGGTCTCATCGGAAACGAAAAAGAAGTTGCACTGGAATAAGAAAAATCGGGTTTTGACAATCACTGCTCCCATGAGTGCAGCCGAGGCCGAGGAGGTCCAAGCTGCAGCAGTTATGGATATAAACCGTGAGGCAATTGAGCAGGCGGGCGAGGCAAGCCGCACCAAAGCAGTCGAAATTTTCCATACGCCTTCAGAGTTAGGAAAAGCGTTTCTGGTTCCACAGATGGAGGTATTGATTGATGGCGAGCTTCGTCTTTTCGATGAGCCTGAAGCGATTGATTATCCTTGGGAATTGCCGCTGTACCAAAGTTCAGTCACGGACGTACAATTACGAGCCTTGCAACTATCCTCAAAAATTTCAGCAGGCGGCTTAATTGATGTGGATGCAGAGCAGGGAAGGCTAAAGACAAGGTTTACTAAAGAATTGAGCCGCGATCTAGGCTTAGCTTACCGCCCTGAGAATTGGGATGAAGCAAAGATAGCAGCATGGTTCAGTAAACAAATTCGCGATACTTCAATTACCCATGCAAGTAAGCGGGCTTTTGTCGCAGCATGGCTGACAAGCTTGCTGAACAAAGAAGGCATGGATCTCGCAAGAGTAAATCGCCAGAAATTTATGTTACGAAACATGATCGAAGATCAAGTTAACGAACTGCGAGCGAGTGCTATCCGCACCGCCTGTGAAGCTTTTCTTTTCGGTGACGGAAAAGAAGACAGAGTCCGTGTAGGCTCGGAGTATCAATTTGAGTTTCATCCCGACGCGTATGCTCCTGATCGTGACGATCACAATGAGTATGGAGACTATGAGTTCCAAAAACATTTTTATCCGCGCATGGGTGATTTCGACTCATCGGAAGAGTATCAATGTGCCTGTTGGCTGGACCGCCAAAAGGAAATTCAATTCTGGGTTCGTAATCTCGTTAGAAAAAATGGGGCATCGTTCTTCCTTCAGACGGCGAATGGCCGGTTTTATCCGGATTTTGTTTGCCAGCTGGAGGATGGGAGGATTTTGGTAGTTGAATACAAAGGCGCAAATCTTTGGGACGCTGCTAAACAAAACCGGTTAGTTGGTCAGCTTTGGGAAGAATTGAGCGAAGGAAAATGCGCCTTCGTTATGGTAAAAGATAAGCAGTGGGACTGGATCAAAGAAAAGTTTTAGCGGACGCTAATAACGATTAACCAGAAACCTTCTTCTTCGCCTGCTCTTCCTTTAATCCACCAATGAACAGCAGCACAGCGGCGATACAGATGCAGGAATCGGCGACGTTGAAGGTTGGCCACCAGCCATGGCTGCGCGGCATGATTTTTTCATAATACGGCAGCCTGACCGAGATGAAATCGACCACGTATCCTTGCGAGAGACGCTCCCAGAAACTGCCGTCTTTGGCATGTTCCAGAAGGAAACCCTGCACTAAGCGATCCGTTAAATTTCCGAAAATCCCGCAGAGCAATAGCGCGACCGCGAGTTTGGAAAGAATATGTTCAAACGCGCCCTTTTTCCAAAAGTAGCGAATGATGAAAAGCGCGATGATGGGAATAAAAAGAAACACAAACGGTGCCCATGAGGTCCCGTTGCCCAAGCCGAACGCCACCCCTTGGTTGTGGACGCGGATCCAATGGAACCAATCCGGAATGATCTTCCAGGGCAAATTGAACGATTCAAAGCCTCCCGGAGGCGGCTCGGAAAAATGCGCCACCGTCCATGCCTTCGTGATTTGATCGAGGATGTAGAGAGGGAGGGTTAAAAATAGTAGCAACTTGGAGAGGCGCATTTCTTGAAAGGTTAAGAGTTATTTAGAGAGGGCGGAGTTTATGACTAGATCTAAACCACCCTGAAACTTTTTATTTTCGCTGTAGGCCGTAATTGGGGTTTCGGCGGTCATGTCTAAGGGCCATGATGCGGACACCATCGAGTTCCTTGTAAAATAATAGGTGGTAAGGAAATTTTTCGAGATTCGCCCTTCGCCAGCCGCTGGGGTCAAAATGATAACGCTCGGGATACGATTCTACTTGGAGGCAGACTTTCTCAAATTTCGCCCAGAAATCATCGCCGAGTGAATCGTTGATCGAGTCATAATAACGGATCGCAGTAACCACATCCCGTTGAACGCTTGGGTGAAAACTCGGCATCAGCGTTTTCGATCAAATAAAACCCTTTGCCGTAAATCCTCCATGGAGATGGGTTCCACTTCGCCGGATTTTAACTGACGAACTCTTTCTGCCACTTCGTCGTCTGAAACGTCGTAATCGGGCTCAGGCAACGAATGAAGGAGGAAACTCGCCAGAGAAGCTCTCTGCTCAACTGGTAATGCAGCGGCCTGTTCTTTGAATTCTGCTATGCTAACCATGCGGACATATTACCAAGGACTTGAGTGCTGCGAAAGAAGGATTTTGCAGAGAAATTTCCTTATGAACCCACCACGGCTTCACAGCGTTCGCAGAGGCCGGAGGCGAGGACGGGTTCGTGGCGGCGGCAGCGGGGGCAGAGTGCGAGCTCGGTTTTGGCGGCGGTGGCGGTGAGCTCGGAGCCTTGGGTCACGGTGAGCTCGGCGATGATGAAGAACTCGGTCGCGAAGTCGCGGTCGTTGAGTTTTTCTAACAAGTGCGCATCGCTTGCGGGGAGCGTGAGGGAGATCGCAGCTTCGTTGTTGCGGGTGAATTCCTTGGCCTGGATCTTCGCCTCGATGGCGGTTTGGATCACGGCTTTGATTTGGAAAAGGCGATCCACATCCTTGCTGACTTGGCTCGGGGCGAAGGCGGGATTGGCGGTTGGGAAATTCTGTTCGTGCACACTGCCTTCCATGAACGCGGCGTGTTCCCATGCTTCATCCGCCGTGTAGGCGAGGATGGGCGCGAGCAGGCGGGTGATGCTACTAAAGACCTCGTACATCGCCGCTTGCGAGGCGAGGCGGCGCGGGGAATCTGGCGCATCACAATACATGCGGTCTTTCAGCGCATCGATGTAGATGGCGGAAAGATCGGTGGTGCAGAATTGGTTGATAGCGTTGAAGACTTTACGGAATTCGAAGGACTCGTAGGCGGTGAGGCATTCTTTTACGACCATGTGAAGTCGCTCCAAAATCCATTGATCAAGCAGAGGAATTTGGAATTTGAAATTTGAAATTTGAAATTTTGAAGGATCGAAGCCATCTAGATTTCCTAACAGAATTCTCAGTGTATTTCTCAGACGGCGGTATGGCTCGGCGACTTGTTTGAAGAGATCTTCGCCGAATGGAACTTCGTTTTGCCAATCGACGCTGGAAGCCCAGAGGCGAACAATGTCGGCGCCGTATTGGTTGTAGAAGTATGCGGCATCGGTCGGCTTGCCGCCTTTTCCGGCATCGGATTTGGCGAGTTTCTTTTTGTCCTTATCGACCACGAAGCCGTGGGTCATGACGGCTTTGTAAGGGGCGTGACCACGATAAGCGGTGGAAAGCATCAGCGAGCTTTGGAACCAGCCGCGATGTTGGTCGGTGGCTTCAAGATAAAGATCAGCGGGGCAATGCAGTTCGGGATGCGTGTCTAACACGGCAGCGTGCGAGCAGCCGGAATCGATCCAGACATCAAGCGTGTCTCTACCTTTTTTCAAACCTGCCGGAAGACCGAGCTTGGCGGCGAGTTCGTCATCGGAAGTTTCGAACCAGACATTGGTGCCTTCTTTTTCGACGAGATCGGCAACCTTGTTGGCGAGTTCTGCGGAAAGGATGGCCTTGTTGTTTTCATCGAAGAAAACCGGCAGCGGAACGCCCCAGGTGCGTTGACGAGAGATGCACCAGTCGGGACGGGATTCGACCGTTCCGTAGATCCGGTTGCGACCCCATGCGGGCATCCATTTCACTTTGTCGATTTCCTCAAGTGCTTGGCCTCGCAGGGTGTCGAGCGAGATGAAGAATTGCTCGACCGCACGGAAAATGATAGGCGTTTTTGAGCGCCAGCAATGTGGGTAGGAATGTTTGTAAGCTTCCTCGCCGAGCAGGTGGCCGCTTTCCGTTAGAATTTCGATGATGCGTTTGTTGGATTGGAAAACGTGTTTGCCAACCAGTTCCGCGAGGCCGACCTCTTCGGTGAAATGCCCTTCGTCATCGACGGGTGAGAGAACAGCCAAGCCGTTTTGTTGGCCGGCGACGTAGTCATCCGCGCCGTGGCCGGGAGCGATGTGCACCGCGCCGGTTCCGGTTTCCGTGGTAACGAAATTCGCGAGGATGAGTTTGGAAGTGCGATCGAGAAACGGATGTTGCGCCTCCGCACCTTCGAGTTCACGGCCTTTGATCTCGGAAAGCGTTTCTTTCAGCGCGTATCCGGTTTTCTCTGCGAACGTTTCTAATAGCTCGCGGACGATGATGAAGGTTTGTTCGGTTTCGCCATTGGAAAACTTGCCGACCACGTATGTGAATTCCGGATGCAACGCGATGCCGAGGTTGGCGGGAAGGGTCCACGGAGTGGTGGTCCAGATCACCATGTTTGCTTTGCCAGCGAGCGCGCCGGTAGTCAGAGGGAATTTCACAAAGATCGCTGAAGAAACTTTATCGGCGTATTCGACTTCTGCTTCGGCGAGGGCGGTTTGCGCACCGTAGGACCATTGGACGGGTTTCTTGGATTGATAGATCGAACCGTTTTCTACCAGTTTGGCGAACACGCGTAGAATGCTCGCCTCGTAGGCAGGATCCATGGTGAGGTAAGAATTTTTCCAATCGCCGAAGACGCCGAGGCGGCGGAAGGAGGCGCGTTGGATATCGATGAAACCGGAGGCGAACTCAGTGCAGCGTCGGCGGATTTCGGCAGGTTCCAATCCGGCGGCTTGTTTGACGACTTTGAATTCGATCGGCAGGCCGTGGCAGTCCCAACCCGGCACGAAGGGCGCGTGAAAGCCGGCCATGGTTTTGGATTTTACCACCATGTCTTTGAGCAACTTGTTGAGCGCGGTGCCCATGTGGACGTCGCCGTTGGCGAAAGGCGGGCCGTCGTGGAGGATGAAATCCGGTGCGCCTGCGGCTTTGCGGGCGGCGGTGATTTTATGATAAAGCCCGTTTTTCTCCCAAATCTCCAAACGCTTCGGCTCGTTTTCGACCAAGTCTCCACGCATAGGGAAACTCGTCTGCGGCAGGGTCAGCGTGTCTTTGTAATTTGGGGTAGTGCTCATGACGGGGCGCGGAAGCTAGCAACCCGCAGGCGCGGGGTCAACCCCATGGGAAGGCGATGTGAAATTCCCCCGAAATCGCGGTTCCTTTCTAGCCTCAAGACTAGCGCTTGCCCAAAGTCATGGTGGGTAGATAGTTTGCGTCATGTCGAGCGAGCAACGCAGGGTAGCCCATGGTGGCGGGATGCTGAATCAGCTGACGCCGGTGGTGAAAGCGTTGCTGATTTTAAACCTCGGGCTGTATTTCGCGGATATATTGTTTTTAGATTACGCGATCAGGAAGTTCGGGGCGTTTTCGATCGGCAGTGCCATCTTCGAAAAGAAATTCTGGGAGTTCATCACGTTTCAATTCATGCATGGCAATGTGCTACATGTCTTGGCGAATTCGCTGGGCTTGTTTTTCTTCGGGCCGTTTGTGGAGCGCTGGTTGGGATCGTTGAAGTTTCTCATTTTTTATCTCACTTGCGGGGTCGGAGGGGCGGCGTTTTTTGTGTTGCTGACTTACTTGGAAATTCTTCCCGCGCTCAGCATGGTTACGCCATTGGTCGGGGCCTCGGCGGGGATTTACGGAATCATCATCGCGGTGGCGGTGCTCGCTCCAAGTATGCAAGTCTCGCTGTTTTTTCCGCCGATCACATTGACAATAAGGCAACTCGCGCTGGTGGCGATCGTCGTTGCAGTGGGTGTGATTGTATTTGGAATCGGTAACAATGAAGGCGGTGAGGCTGGGCATCTTGGTGGAGCGATCGTTGGGTTTATTTTGATCCGCATGGCATCGATGTTTGGAGTCGTGATGAAGAAAGCGCCCAAACGGCCCAGAAAATATTTCGAGCCAAAAATCCGACCGCGCACCATCGTGGATTTGCAGGCGCAATCTGAGGTAGATGAGATTTTGGATAAAATTTCTCGTGAGGGATTTCAGAGTTTGACGGATGAAGAACGAGATTTGCTTCACCGCGCATCAAAGAAAGAACAGGATTGAACTATGACAGATGACGAGATGATGCATTGCGATGAGCCGGGTAAACAAATCGAGCGGTTGCGCGCGATCATGCATCGCTTGCGCGCGCCGGGCGGTTGTCCATGGGATGCGGAGCAGACACACGAATCGATCATTTCGAATCTGATCGAAGAAGCCTACGAATGCGTCGATGCGATCCGCTCCGGCGACGACGCGCACATGCGTGAGGAGCTCGGCGATTTGTTGCTGCAGGTCGTTTTCCACAGTGAGATTGCGGAAGAGCAGGGGCGTTTTGATCTCTATCAAGTGGCGGCGGAAATTTCCGAGAAATTGGTGCGTCGGCATCCGCATGTTTATGGTGAGACGTCTGCGGAAGATTCCGATCAGGTGCTCAAGCAATGGGACGCGATCAAGCGCACGGAAAAAGGCGAAAAAGAAGTGCCCTATCTTCACGGTACGGGCAAAGGTTTACCGGCCTTGATTCGCGCCAACAAGCTGCTGAAAAAAGCATCAAAAGTCGGTTTCGATTGGCCAGAGGAATCAGGAGTGATTTCAAAAATCCACGAGGAACTCGGCGAGTTAGAATCGGCGATTGATGGCCAAAACATGGCAGAGATCGAAGAAGAACTCGGCGATTTGTTTTTCTCTGTGGTGAATTTAGCGCGCTACAGGAACATCGATCCCGAGGTGTTGATGGCGGCAGCGAACAAGAAATTCGAACGCCGCTTCGGCGCGATGGAGCAGGAGCTGAAGACGAGTGGAAAGAGCTTGGAACAATCCACGCTTGGAGAAATGCAAGACGCGTGGCTGGTGGTTAAGTCTTGGGGTTTGTAAGTGTCCATTCTTTTTGTTTCTTTAATTTGACGGATCGTAAATATTCATATTATGGTAATCGTTGCTCATAATGTTAAATTTTCGTCATCCATTGCTCCTCGTTGCATTAGCAGTTGCGCCCACGGTGTCTACCAGCGTGCGTGCGCAGATTGATGATAATTCGAACGGCTTGAGTGATGTCTGGGAATCCGCATATGCCCCGGGATTGCTTCCAGGAAACGATGACGATGGGGATAGTTTCACCAATCGCCAGGAAGCCGCTGCTGGCACCGCACCGCTAGATTCGAATTCCTTTCCGCGCAGTTCCTCACTTTCTCTGACCTCACCGAACCAATTCCTGCAATCGTGGCCCACCATTGCAGGCATCCACTACCAGCCCATGGTATCCCGCGATCTTATTTTGTGGCAACCTGTCGGAATCGGCATCATCGGCACTGGCGAAGAACACCAACAAATTCTCCGCCCCACCGATATCATTTCCTCAGGAAACATTCGCCGCACCCGTTGGACTAGCTCTACGGGAGGACTCTCCACTGTGAAAGGCTACGCAGCTTCCCCAAGCCCACCCACCCCGCTCATCGACGACACTCTCACCCGTCTCGAAATCCCCCAAAGCAACCCCGATCTGAATCAGTATGCTCAATGGTTACGCGGTTGGATCATCGCCCCAGAAACTGGATACTACACCTTCTGGATCGCCAGCGATGACAACTCCGAGTTCTGGCTCTCATCCGATAACAGCCCATCTAATAAATCCCTCCGCGCTTCCGTTTCTGGTTGGACGAATTACGGCGAGTGGACAAAATACCCCAACCAGCAATCCAACCCCATTATACTAACCGCTGGGCAATCTTACTATTTTGAAATCTTCCATCAGGAAGGAGGCGGCGGCGATCACGTCGCTCTGGCTTGGAAGCGGCCCTCCATGCCAACCGCGACAAGGGAAATCCTCTCCGGAAACGTTCTCGCCTCATCGGGTGAAACGTTGGGCGGTCTCATTGCAGGAGGCAGTCGCCTCTTTTTCCGCCTCGAAGTCAAACAGATCGACTCCGACGGTGATGGAGTCACCGATTACGAAGAGCAACTCTTGAACCTCAACCCTCAGTTCGGGACCACCACCCCTCGTCTAGATGATAGGGTCGCCGCTCGCCGCATGTTGGCTAGCCCCAGCACCGTCACACTTGGTGTTGCTCATCCTCGTGCCTATGAAGAAACAGGCTCTCCCGCACGCTTCATCGCCTTTCGCTCCGGCGGCATCGGCCCCATTACTGTTCCTTATACCGTTTCAGGCGCCGCTGATGCCCTAACCGATTTGCAAACACTTCCCGGCACGATCCATTTTCCCGCGGGATCGCGCGCTGTAGCCATTCCGATTATTCCCGTGAATGATGGTATCCTTGAGTCTCAAGAAACCGTGACCCTTACCCTCCAGTCAGGCACTAACTACGATCTCGGCAGCCCCATCGACGCCACCGTTACCATCGATGACGTTGCGGACATCCTCTACGTCGCTCAACTCCGCAGCGCCGCCGGCCTTGGCTCCGCAGGTAAAGGCATCGCCTCCGTCCGCAGGGCAGGCAATTCACTCCACTCTCTATTATCCCTCAACTACGGTGGTCTTAGTAGTTCGACAACCAGTGCAGAAATCTACCGCTCAACCAACCAAGGCCTCGGCGGCACTATCGTCTTCACGTATCCAGTCGGCCAAGTGCAGAGTCTGTCATGGGATTTCGCCCCGGCGGGCGGACTCACTCGCGAGCAAATCCTCCAAGCTCTAACAGCCGGAGAGCTCTGGGTCCGCATCAATACCACCGCCGTTGGCGGAGCCGAAATCATCGGTCAACTTCTCGCCACACCCGGCTGGCAAACCATGCCGCCTGTGGAAGCGACACCACCTTCACCCACCCACGCCAACTCCATCGGTGAGACCGCGCGCTTCCTCACCCAGACCACCTTCGGCCCCACCGAAGCGGAACTTGCCTCACTTAACGGAAACGCCTTTTCCCCATGGATTGATTCCCAACTCGCGATGCCGCCAAGCTACCACCGGGACGCTGTCGTAGCCCGTGCCAACGAATGGATCGCGCGTGGCGACGACAGTGGCGGCTGGCAAGGTCCACGGAACGAAATCTGGTGGCAACGCTCCCTCACCGCCCCCGATCAACTCCGCCAACGCATGGCCTTCGCCCTCTCCCAGATCTTTGTCATTTCCCAGTTCGGCCAGCTCGATGGTGAGCACGAAGGTGTGACTCTCTACTACGACATGCTGCTCCGAAATTCCTTCGGAAACTATCGTGACCTCATCGAGGATGTCACCCTAAGCCCGATGATGGGCACCTACCTCAGCATGATGCGCAACCGCAAACCGGATCCCATCACCGGCCACGAACCCGACGAAAACTACGCGCGCGAAGTCAAGCAACTCTTCTCAGTCGGCCTCAGCGAAACCCACCTCGACGGTTCACTTCGCCTCGACGCGGAAGGACTGCCCATCCCCACCTACACCCAGGAGGAAACCGTCGGCCTCGCCCACATCTTCACTGGCTGGGGTCCACACTATGATGACGCAAATCCACCCCGCTGGGACGATGGTGCAGGAGACATCGCGAGTCGCGACGACTGGTTCCGCTATGGCTACGACGGTCTGCGGGAAATGACGTACTATCCTAATTTTCATGACAACGAAGAGCGCATCATCCTCGGTGGCCAAATCATCCCCGCCGGAAGCGATGGAGTGGATCGCATGAGGCAAGCACTCGACGCCCTCTTCCAACATCCAAACACCGGCCCTTTCATGGCGAAACAACTCATCCAGAAATTCGTCACTGCCAACCCAAGTCCCGGCTACATCGCCCGTGTCGCCACAGTATTCAACAACAACGGCTCTGGTGTCCGTGGTGATCTCGGTGCCACACTTAAAGCCGTCCTGTTAGACTATGAAGCCCGTGCCGAAGCGCCTCGTCAGTCCTACAGTTTCGGAAAACCCTCCGAACCCCTCCTCCGCATCGCCCGTTATCTCAGTGTCCTTCCTAAAAATTTCCCTAAACCCGGCGACCCAAACTACTATATCAATTTACAATACAGCATCCCCGAGCAAGCCCCGCTTCTCGCTAACTCCGTTTTCAATTTCTATCAACCCGGTTACTCAAACCCCGGCCCCATCGCCCGCGCCGGTCTCTTGTCACCCGAGTTCCAGATCTTCGCCGAAACCAACGGTCTGCGCCAAGCTAACCAAAACCTCGGGATCATCACCTGGGGCATCTGGACTTCAGAACAAATTTCACCCGGAAACAACCACCTCTTCACCTTCAATTACGCGCCACTCATCGCGATCCTCAACACACCTGGTCTTACAACGCTCCAAGCTCAGAATCGCCTTATTGATTACCTTGATGAGCGCTTCCTCTTCGGCCGCATGAGCCCACAGCTCCGTTCCCAAATCCTCGCCGCATACGGCAACCTTCCCAGTTGGTTCAACTTCACTGACGAGCGCCAGATCGCGCGCATCCATGTAGCCCTCTATCTAGTCCTTAACTCGCCCGAGTTCTTCGTGCAGAAATGAAACCATCATGAAATCCCAAAATACCGACTCGATTTCCCGAAGGGGCTTCCTTGGCCAGGCAGCCTGCGCTGGGCTCGGCATGACCGGAGTCCTCTCCACACTCGGTACCCTGCGCCTTTTCAACGCCACGCTCTCCGCTCAAGGCGTGCCGGCGGGTGACGACTCCAAAAGCCTCATCTGCCTGTTTCTGTTTGGTGGAAACGATTCGAACAACACCCTCATTCCCCGCGACAACGCTTCCTACGCCGCTTACGCCTCGGATCGCGGAATCCTCGCGCTGCCGCAAAACAACCTCCTCTCCATCGCTAACCCCGGCGGCGACGGGCGTGAGTTCGGCCTGCATCCTGCGATGTCCGCCCTCCATCCGATTTACAACTCAGGACAAATGGCCATGATCTGCAACGTCGGCACCCTCGTCGCTCCCATCACCAAGGCCGAGTATCTCTCTGGCGGAGCGGCCATCCCTCCGCACCTCTTTTCTCACAACGACCAACAGGTGCAGTGGCAGACATCCGTCCCCGACTCTCCGAAAAAAGTCGGCTGGGGCGGCCGCATCGCGGATCTCCTCAGTTACCACAACGCCGGTTCCGATATCTCGATGAACGTCTCCATCGCCGGCTCGAATTTCTTCCAAGTCGGCGAGCAGGTTCTCCAGTATCATGTCACTCCGGGCGGCAGCATCGGCCTCGACGGAGCTGATAGAACCTGGTCACCTTGGCCGGAAACCTTCGCGCAAAACACCCAGATGCTTGGCCGCAGCTACGGCCACGTCTTCGAGCAGGAATACGCGAACATCATGAAACGCGGCATCAGTAACGACGCCCTTTTAAAATCCGCCATCGCCGCCAATCCCTTGCCTGCCAACGTCGGCACTTTCCCTAACAGCCTCAACGCTGGTGGAGGCCTCAACCGCGTCGCCGGCCAGCTTCGCATGATCTTGCGCATGATCCACGCCCGCAACGCGCTCGGCATGAAACGTCAGATTTTCTTCGCCGCACTTGGCGGCTTCGATACGCACGACGCTCAGCTCAACGACCACGCCGCGCTACTCAGCGAACTCTCCAGTGCCATCGCCGATTTCCACACGCACACCGGCCAGCTCGGAATCGCTGACAAAGTCACACTCTTCACCGCCTCCGATTTCAACCGCACATACAACAGCAACGGTAAAGGATCGGATCATGCGTGGGGCGGCCATCACCTCGTCGTTGGTGGCGCGGTCAATGGCGGCAGACTGTATGGTGAATTTCCCACGCTCGAAATCCGTGGTCCGGATGACACCGGATCAAGAGGAAGCTGGATCCCGAAAGTCTCCACCGACGAAATGGCCGCCACTCTTGCCCGCTGGTTCGGGGTTTCTACAAGTGATCTACCGCTGGTTCTTCCCAATATCGGCCGTTTCACTCAAAACGACCTAGGCTTCATGCAGCTATGAACCGCAAACGCATCTGCATCGCGATTTTATTTGTAGTGATCATTCTGGCTCTGCTCCAATTCCTGAGAGCTCCAGATCCAGGCACCGAGCGGACTCCTCCGCCTAGCATCAGTGCACCTGTTTCAACGCCGCTCCCATCGAGCGGTGCAGTGGCCACCATCCCGCCTGATCCGCGCACCTTGCAACAAGTTCGTCCCCACCCAAATGCGGTTTCGTTTGGTCGTTCCCCGGATAAAGCGGCATTCGAACCCAAACAGTTGTTAGAAATATTGCGGTTCTATCAACTGGAGTTTGGCAGCTTTCCGCCCGGTCAGGAAAACGAGGATATTATGAACGCCCTTACCGGAAACAACCCGACCAAGCTCCCTATCTTTCCGCGGGAGCATTCGCGTCTGGATAAAAAAGGAAGGCTGTTAGATGCTTGGGGTAATCCATTCATCTTTCATCCGGTTAGTAGCCAATATCTCGAAGTTCGCTCGAAAGGTCCAGATGGCGAAATCTTTACCGACGATGATATCCTCGCTCCTCCCGCACGTGAGGGGAAATTCTAGGATCTGTTAGTTATTGGTTTTTACCAGAATGTATTGAAAGAAAAGATGAGTGCGGGATCGCGGTCAGCGTTGCCGGCGCGGTCCAGGGGCTTGGCGATTTCCAATTTCGCGGCATAATGGGTTTGGCAGGTCCATTTGAATCCGGCTCCAAGAGAACTAAGATGTTCGTTACTGCCTTGGTGGTCAGCCAACCAAGCCGTGTCGAAAAATAGATGTGGGCTCAGCGACATCCTGTTGGGCAGGCTGATACGCCGAAACTGCCACTCCGCAGACAGCAGCAGGGCTTGGTCATAAAAAGCAGAGCTTTCGTCGTAGCCGCGCAGGCGTTGGGCGCCGGCGGCGCCGAATTGATCGGAGGAAAGAAGATTTTCGTTTGCCCATTGTGCTTCAGCACTGAGCTCTAGGTCACCGCTACGTTGGAATGGCAGAGTGCGCTCAACCTTGATTGTGGCGACTGTGGATTCCGCATCGTCCGCCCCAAGGGATGCATAGGTGGCATCATCGCTGGAAAGATAGGTATCACCGGGGTTCCAAAAAAGTCCGGCTGTAAATGAAGTAAACCCGTGGGCATCGTGGTATTCGCCCTCCCAGAGGTTTTCGAATTGAAAAATGGTTATATCGGTTTCAGTCGCGCCTTGGACGTATAGGTTATTGCGCACGGAAAAGCCGCTTTTCCAGCTATGGCGCAAGCCCTGCCAATCGGGTAGCGGGGTTTCAAGCATGGCGCGAAAATTAAAGAAGCGGCCGTTGTTATCGAGAAGTGTGGTAGGCGAAAAGGATTCGGATTCGCTGTAGCCTGCGCTCAGTTGGAGCAGATGATGGCGGTGCAAGGGAATCTCGTAGGTGAGGTTGGCGGCGTGGAGGGAATTGCCATCTGCGGAATTTAGCAACATCCATCCGAGTCGGTGGTCGAGATCGAAAACGTTACCGAATTTTCCGCCAAGATAGAGGCGCTCATCACCCAGGGCATCGCTGGCATGGTTGTCCAGCCCAGTGTAGATGCTCCATGGGCGTTTTTCTTTAACATGGATGATTAGATTGGCGGCAGGCGAGTCGCGGGGAGCAGGACTCCATAGGGCCGATGCTTTGCGGAACGGATTGCGATTGAGGAAGTCAATGTCCTTGCGGATAGATTCCGCAGAAGCACTGACGCCGGGGCGGGTAAGTACGGCGCGGGATAGGAAATCTCCACCGAAGACAGGACTGCCTGCGAAGGAGATGTCATGAAGTAAAGGCACGCCAATAACTATGGCGATGTGGCCTGAGGTGATTTCCTGCGGAGGAAACGATGCGGTGATGAGCGAATCGGCATTTTTTGATATGGCACGTTCCGCAGCCCGAGCAATGGCATCTAAGGTATCTAACGAAATGGCTTTTCCCAACCAGGGTTGGAGTTTTTCCTGGAGTTGTTTTTGTTCCTCGATGGAAAGTTCAGGCGCTGAGACGCCGAGTGTGGCCTTTCCTTGCAACGAGATTGCGGCGGCAGATGTGGGAGCGATACAAATCCCGTGAAGCGAGGGAATGAGAACTTCACTTGAACCAACTTGGCGCTCTGTTTGGCGTTGGAGTTCCTGTTGGCGCGGCGAAGCTGGCTGGGGGTCAGCGACTTGGGTTTGGGGGAGTTGTGCGCGGGCAGAAGTGAGCCATACAGAAATGGCAAGGCTCGCGATTAAGAAACGGTAACATGACATATCGTAAAAAATAAAGAAGGCTGCCGTGATGGCGGCAGCCTTCCGTGGTATAATCAATGATTAGCGAAGAAACACGCGACCATTTGTCTTCACTGCTGTGGGCTTTGCGGCCGCACGGCTAATGTTGGTGGTGACGGATTTAGCGTCAACCATGGTCACAGCTGATTTTTCATCGGCTGCTTGCGGTCCTGTAGATGTGCTTTGACCTTGGGATTCCAATGCAGGACCGCCAGCGGTCATGTAAAGGTATTCCGGGTTTTCAGAGCCATCCGTGTCATTATTGCGTTTTACCCAATCTAGATCCCAGGTGATCACGATGTCGTGTTCGTCAGTGATTTCAGCATCATCAATGATTTCCTCATTGATCACGATTTCCTCACCTTCGTCGCTGCCTGTTTCCTCGTCAGTGATCTCAACATCGACGATTTCCTCATCGACACTGATATCTTCATCCGTGATTTCGCCTTCAACACTGATGGTGATTTCCGGCGTGACGAGAGTCTCTTCCGCAATAGCGGGAGAGGCTATCATCAATGCGGCACCACCGATTAGGATGCGGGCGTATTGTGTTGTTTTTGATTTCATATTGGTAACTGGAACTTTCGTTCCAGAGTTAATACGAGGAAACAGCATTTTTTGGATCATGCTATCCTATTTTTAATCTTTATTGTTATTGGGGCCTTGCAGGACGGTATTCGAAGAGTTGGGAATTTGAGGGGATAGAACCGTGTCCTGGGTGATGAGGAATTGATCTGGAACAATGCCAGTTGAGCCCAGTTTGAAGTCAAAGGTTCCCGAGTTGCCGAGGGTGTCTGGCAAGGTGCCGACCAGAACCGGTTGTTGTGCGTTGTCGCTCTGAACCCAGAGAAAATAAGCTTGGCCTTCGACTTGAGCTGAGAGGTTGTTGACAAGTAGCTGACCGATATCGCGGGCGGGGTCGTAAATGGGCACAGCGCTGGGTATCGTCAGATCCGGTGTTAATGGCGCAGTTTTTACATTTTCACCCTCGATACTCTCATCTGTCAGTGAATCTTGGTTAAGCATAGCACCGAGAATTGGATTTTGCACAATTGCTGTAGCAGGGTCACTGCCCGGGGTTGTAAGTTTCATGATGATGGGCCACGTGACTCCGTTTTGTGCGATGAGGCGCTCGGTATCACGTGATGCCAATAGGGCGACTTCGTTGCGCAGATTTTCAATTTTTTGTATTAGACTGCGTTGTTGCTCGCGCATGGAGCGGTTCTTGTCATGAGGAGTCGATGCGTTGTTGTTCTCGGTTGGAGAGGTATGATCTGCGTTGTTATTCGCCGAATCTAGCAATGAATTATCCTGCTGCTGATATGGCTTTGAGATGGTGGAAGTGCCGGCATTATTTTCCGTCAATTCATCAACCGGATTGAATGATGGGCGTATGATAACAAACAATGTGACCGCAGCGGCGGCGGCCCAGCCTGACCATACGAATAAGCGTTGCTTTACTGACATACTACTGCGGTGGGAAATTTTGCGGTGAATGACATCAAGCGATCCTGCGCTCGGGCGCATAGGGCACGAGTTGTCGACCGCGACAACCGTTGCAACGAGATTTAACAGCTCTTGCTTTTGCCGAGATTGCGGCGTGCTGCTTTCTTCAGGCGAGTCGATACCGAAGGAATCGAGTGGGAATTCATCGTTAGAGTTCATGGTGTTTTAGCATGGATTGGAGTTTTTCCATGGCTCTACGGAGGCGGTTTTTCACCGTTCCGAGAGGGGTTTTGAGTTCATCTGAAATTTCTGAGTGGGTATATTCAAGTAGGACGGCAAGTTCGAGGCAGCGGCGTTCTTCAGGCGGGAGGAGCTCTAGTGCTCGACGAATAGTGGCAATGCTGTCGTTGGAGAGTATGATCGAATCGGCTTGGGGTTCAGGAGTATCGCGCTCGTCCCACGAGATATTTTTCGAGGAGTCGCGCTTTTGACGGCGATGGTAGCGAAGTTGGTCGATGCAGACACTGCGGAGTATGGTGAAGCTCCAGACGAAGGCTTTGGATTTGGCAGGATCGTAATCTGCGGCGCGGTGCCAAAGTTTGACGAATGTGTCTTGCATGGCCTCTTCGGCTTCCTGACGGCTACCCAGCATTCGGAAGGCAATACCTAGAAGAGTAGGTGCCCAGATTTTGTAGAGCGTATCTAGCGCAAAATGGTCTTGTTGACTGATTTGCAATAAAAGCCGCACCGCGTGCTCCTCGTTATCTGAAGACACAGAATCCATATCTGGCAGGGCATGCAGAGCGCGAGGCATTATTATCTTACAGATGGGAAGTTACAGAAAAATGTCCATACCATAGTTAATACGATATTGCGGAAAATTTGGATCACCCACATGGAATTATTTTGGGGAGAGTGGCGCATGGGCTTAGCCAGTTCGTGCGCGCGGCAGTATATTGCCGCTTTTGCGGTATATAGTGTTAACTTTCCTGTGAGGCGTTTGGGCCTTTCGTGAACGACTAAAGTGAATCGGCTCCGTGCTGAGTCGTGTTGTGATATCCTGTTTGTGCTTCGCGGAGGGATACGGATTTATCACCATTTCGATCATAGAATTCCACGACTTCCGCAGCCGTGTATTTGACGGCTCGGGACGTGCCTTTGAGGCTGGTGATACCGTCGTCAATTTCCTTCGTGTTGAGCAAGCCATTGCCATTATAGTCCCAGCGGTCGAATTTTTCCATGAGGCCGAGCATTTGTCTTTCAGATTTGTTTTCTGGGATTGAGGAGCCGGTGCTAGTTGCACAAGCAGCAAGCAAAATGGCGGCGAATGCGGGGAGTAATAATTGGAATCTCATATGGGTGCGGTGACATGGAAATACCTCGTCTGGATGATTAAATAACTTCCCAAAGCAAAAGTCACCTAAGAAACCTTCGCCTAAGAAATACAATTGATGACGTACGAAGTCATGATTCGCATTCATAACAACCATTGGATTTTGGGCTTGCGCCGGTTGAAGTTATTTTACATCTACACGCGCACATGAAATTACCATTACTTAAATCACTGACACAAATCGTGTTTAGTTCGCTCTTTTTGTGCAGCGCACTGATGGCACATGAGGGAGAACATGACGCCTTCGTCCACTTTGCTGGCAGCTACCAAGGAATTCTTGTGGACTCTCCTGCAGGAGACCCAGTCGGCAAGGTCGACTTCACAGTCACTAGCACAGGCGCACTCAGCGGCGCGCTACTGCTGAAAGGCCAGAAGAGTTTTAAATTTAAAAGTTCATTGATCAAAAACGATGGAGATACCATCAGCGAATTGGATGATACTGCCAATCTAACGAATTTCGATGTCGTCAAGCCGAAGGAAGGGTATGATGTAAAACTATCTCTAAGTATTGCTTTCGACGGTTCTTTCACCGTGGATGGCGACGCCCTGTTACCGACGCTTACGACTGAATTTGTTGAAGCACAGGATAGCACTGCCCGCTTGAGTATTTTTGAAGACTGTCCATGGGCCGGCACCTACACGATGGCTTTCCCATTCGCCAGCAACAACGACGGTCGGACACCACCCGGCGGAGCCAGCATTGGCACTGCCACGGTCAAAGCTGACGGCGTCATGACTGCCACAGGTAATCTTGCCGACGGCACCAAATTTAGCTTCAGCGCCCGCCCCTCCGAAGATGGCACTTATCGTGTTTTCATTAGCCCTTACAAAACTGTCGGCTGCTTTTACACCATGTTTCAACTTACGCAACGTGAGGACGACTCCTACGAAGTCGATGGCGGTGATGGAATGGCGGGTTGGTCGAAATCGGCTAACGCGAAAGACAAGACCTACCCTCTAGGTTTCGATGTCGATTTAGGCGTTGCTGTCGTCGAGTGGACAGCACCGAGTGGTGACCAAACGCTTGGCGATCTCCTTGGCTTGGAGCCCGACAAGATTCTTGATATCGACTTTTTCAGCGGCTTGTCGACATCCACTTATGAGGATTTCCTCCCAACCAGTCTTGGCTTGAACTTGAACAATACCTTCCGCATCGCCTCCGCTAACGGCGGACCGTCAGTCACGGATCAGAAATCTTGGGCGAAAATTTTCACAAGCAAAGTAGATCCCAAGACCGGTCGCATTACCGTCACCATCAACATCACCGACTTGGTAGAAGGCAAAACAATCAAACGCAAAGTCACCGTCAACGGCGTCCTTATGCAACTCGAAAGCGATCTGCTGGATCAGCCTTATGCGTTCGGACACCTGCTCATTCCGCCACTGGACAAAACGACCGGCACAACCACATCCGGCGGCTTCGATCTGCCTGGTCCAATCTATGTTGATGAGATTTTTGCGGCAACTGCCAATACAGTTGGGACATACTCGGCCCTGCTGGACTTGATAACTCCCGGCACGCCACCCAGCGGAGTGCCAGCGGATGGTTCAACAATTAACTTCACAGTATCCAGCGATCTAAGTGAACTGACTTTTAACGGTCGCAAAGTGCCCTTCCTTGCCGACAGTCGGCCAGTTGCTATCGTCTTCTCTGACGCCAGCGATAACCCCACCAACAGCTTGACCGTGACTCTGTATCTTAACGGATCTGGCATAGTGACAAGTCTTGCGACCCAGTATGTGAAAGTTGCATTCCCCAGTGTAGACGTCCGTAATCATACTTCCGACAGTGTTATCAAAATTGAATGATGTGATCCACCGTTGAATTTGGGTTGGCTTTTTTGGCTGATCACGGCTTTGGTGGAGCAGGATCTAACATTTTCGACGTGGGATCCGACGGTTTCAACCAACCGAGGCCGATTAAAAATCTATCGGTCTCGGCGATGGTTAATTTGTAATATTTTTCCTTGTTGAAAAAGCTGTGTCCCTCTCCTTCATAGGTTACCAGCTCACTGCGGTTACCTGCTTTTTTGTAAACTTCGATGAACTCGCGAGCGCCAGGGAGAAACGGATCTTCGGTGCCGAAAAAATGGATCATCGGCGGCAGGCCGGATTTCACATACTGTTTTAATTCGCCTTTCCCATCTGGATCCCGGGGATCAGCTCCATCATTCTTGTTAGGTGTTCCGAATCCGGGATTGAACAGCACTAGAGCGTTGGGTTTCGCACTGATGTTCTCTGGGTCGGTCTTGGCATTGACGTGGTCAACCAGCAAGGTGGCTACCGAGAGATAACCGCCCGCCGAGCCGCCGCCAGCCGCAATGCGGTCGGGATCCACGCCGAGTTTCCCGGCGTTCGCCCGCACCCAGCGCATCGCCGTGATCGCGTCCTCAACACAGTCCATTACCTCCACGCCCTTTTGGCTGGTCAGGCGATAGCGAACGCGGATGGCAACCATCCCGCGTTCGCTAAGATACTTGGCTTGCCGCTCGAATTGATCCTCCGATCCGGATTTAAATCCTCCGCCATGATAGAAAACGATGGCTGGAACTTTCGCATCGGCTTTGTGTCCCTTCGGCGCATCGACAAACAACTCCAGTTTGTTATTTTCAACTGTCTTGTAGACATGGCTGATGCTGCCCGCGCCGCCACTCTTCTTATCCGCGTTCGCCATCTTTTCATTTTTGAAAGCTTGCGCCTCCTCCATGGTGAGCACTTTATCTCCGTTGGTGTCCGCTTGAGGAAAGCGTTCAAGGGCATCTAGCAGCTTTGGAGTATCCTTCGAAGTCTGAGCCTGTCCCACTGCTGCGATGCCGAGGATCATAAAGGCGATCAGACATTTCAAAAAATTAGACCGTGGTGAGTCATGTGAACTCGGTTTGGTTAAAGGCAACATCCGCATTTTAACTCTGTGCGCTGATGAAAGTTGTGCGGAATTTCCACACAACAATTAGGCATGAGACTGTGCTTTTTTGGAAAATGACGAAGGGTCAAAAAATCTGGTTTTTTCAAATCCGCTGAATTTTTTAACGCTACCCATTAATCGTCTTGACGAAGGATAGTAATGGGAGCTTATTCCTATAAATTATCTCTTTGAAAGCCCAAATATGATTCGACTATCGGACAAAACAATAGTGCTCGTATGCACCGTCTTATGTCTCGCTCCTGTGATGCATTTAGAAGCGCAGGCACCAGCACCAGCAGCACTTCCGTTAACCGGCTCGCAAATAAAGAAACTTTGGGACGATTTGGATGGCGCCTTTGTTGCAAAAGATTACGTGACCGCTGTTGCGAAGATAGAAACACTACTGAAGTTCTATGAACCAAACAAAGGCACCCCTCCAGAAACCCTTGAATTGCTCTATTTCAATCTAGGTTTGGCGAATATACTCGGGGGCAAGAATGCTGACGCAGAGGCTGGATTTGAAGAGTATGTAAAACGGTTTCCAAGAGGACAATTCGCAAGCCGTAGCTTCCTCGGAATGGGTCGCGCGGCAATCGATCAAAAAACACCTGAGAAAAATGAAGTCGCTATCAAAGCCCTCAAAATAGCGGCCTTGGATCCCAAATTTCGCTCGGAAGCGGGTTTGTGGTTAGGCCAACTCTTCATCGAAATGAGTAAACCCGATGAGGCGATGACGGTTTTCAAGGGCCTGATAGGTTCTGATGTCCGCACCCCGCAGCAGACCACTGCCGCAGTCGAAGTTATCTCACTGCTTGCACAAGGCGGTGATCTGGTCGATTTGATTAAATATCTCGATAGACTCAATAATCAGTCCGGAATCCGAAATGCCTACGCATGGTATGCCAGCCAAGTGATCGTGCGTGGCGATACGCTGATGGGAGCTAAGTCTTATGATGCAGCGCTCGCGATTTACCGGACCGTCCCAACACGTAGTCAGATATCGGCAGTCCAAAAGGCTTCTTTGCAAACACTACGCAATGACGTCAAGTTTCTGGAAGAAAGGGTGGCGGCCGATAAGGCGAAAATGGAGGCCGATAAGACTGGTTCGCCTGAAAAACGCTCTGCAGCCGTATCCGCAGCCGTTGTGGAGTTGTTGGATAGCCTCAAACCGGCGATTGAAGTTGCTGAAAAATCTCTAGCAGCCATCGAGGAAAAAGCGGATTTTGACGCAGCTATATTGATGCGCCGGGGTCGTGCTCATTATTACCTCGATCGGTATGAGGAAGCGCTCGTGGCCTTCCGCACCATACGTGATAAGTATTCTACCTCAGGGGAAGCTAAGGCGGCAGCATACGCGGAAATTATCATCTTGAATAAGGTTCAGAATCTCAGCGAGTTGATGAAACTTTGCGATGAATACCTGAAGAAATATCCAGATGCCGAGAACGTCGAGCAAGTTGCCACGCTCGCAGGTGAATTGCTCGTCCAAACGGGAAAATGGGATCAAATCGGTAAATTCTACAAAGGCCTCGAAACCAAGTTCCCTGCATCTACGAACATTGATCGATATGTCTTTTTCCAAGGAGTGGCTCATTTTATGGACGCCAATTTTAAGGAATCCACTCCTATTTTTACCAGATTCCTCAAGGATTTCCCGGATAGCCCGCTCATCGAAAAAGCGCTCTACTACATGGCGATGTCGCATTTCCTGTCGAACGAGTATAAGAAATCACTCACTTCTATTACAGCCTACCTCACACGTTTTCCCGAAGGGGAGTTCGCTGGTGATTTGACTTACAGACTGGCATTTATCGACTTCAACGACAAGGAGGTCGATCAGTCGAATAGTATTATCAAGGGACTGACTGCCTTCCTTAGTCAGCATCCCGACGATGCTGCTGCTGGTTCAATGTATTGCTTACTTGCGGATACCTATAAGGACAAAAAGACCGATAAGCAGGAGGAGCTTGATAGGTTCCAGAAGGAGGCACTTGAAGCATACAAAAAGGCAGTTTGGACTGAAAGCTCCGACGACGTGGTTCAATACGCTTTGGAATCCGCGACCACATTGCTGTCAGGTAACAAGGATTATGCTGGAATCGCAGCACTCCACACGGAGTTCGTTCAGCGCAAACCGAACAGCGTGCTGATCTTAAACTCTATCTCACAGATCGCTAAAATGAAAGCTCGTGAAGGCAAGAGTAAGGAAGCCTGCGAAATCATTGCGAATGCGCTCAAACCCCATATTGCAAATCCGGCTTCCGAGCAGGTGGAATTCCTGATTGACGAACTTGTGAAGGCTATCGTTCCTCGCAAAAAAGCGACCGAAGTCGATTTGGATGCATTGGATAAAGAATTGGTTGAAATTCTCAATGTAGCCGTTACCGGCCAAGCAAACGCGACGACTACCGCCCGTATCAACTACGCCCAGGCTCGGATGGCACTGTTGCTTAAACGGGCAGATCGCGCGAATTTATACATCTTGGGAATCGCCACTAGAAATGCCAAGGATCCATCCGTCCTAAGCCCTGCGTTGTTGTCAGAATGCGGCGATATTTTACTTAAGCAAGGTAACCTAGACGATGCCCATGCCATGTTTTCGCGGCTCAATGATAGGCACAGCGACGGCATGTTTGCAGATGCCGGCCCGGTAGGACTGGGAAATATTGCCCTTGCTAGAAAGAAACCTGCGGAGGCTCTCGAAATTTTTGACAAAGCCCTCAATGGTGCTGGTCTGTCGCGCTACAAGGAAACGACGTTCGGAAAACTTCAAGCCTTGGCGGCTCTCGAAAGAGACGAGGATGCCCAAAAACTCGCGCTTGAAATTACCGGCGATAAGATGTTTCGCGGAGAGTTTGCCGGAAAGTCCTACATCATTTTAGCTGACATCCTTAGAAGACAGGCAAAAAAAGCGTCAGATGAAAAAGCGAAGAAAGAACTGCTTGGTCAAGCGCATGGTTATCTCCAAAGGGTTTACGTTGCAAACCTGAGCGTGCCAGAAGTGGCAGCGGAAGCTTATTGGCAGGCTTACGAAACAGCCTTGGAACTCAATGATGCCAGCTTGGCAATGAATACGCTTAGAGCTCTTGCTGCTCATCCAAAGCTCAAAAACACCGATCGGGCTAAGAAAGCGATCGAAATGGCTCCCTAACTATCTGTTTCTATGATGTTTCACCCAACAAAATTCCGTATTATACCCATCGTTTTTGCCATGGTTTCTTTGCCACTCTCATGGGTGAGCGCTGCCGAACCTTTGAAAATCGTTTTTAAAAGCGGTAAATCTTTGCCCATCTCCGCAGCAGTTCTGCAGGGAACCAACCTAGTTGTTAAAACCACGACGCCCGATTTTACAGAAGGGCAGTCTTTGCCTCTCGCTTCCGCAACTCACATCTACGGAGACAGACCCGAGGCACTGGACTTAGGTATCGTGCTGTTGTTGACCGATAAGTCCGAAGAGGCTGAGAAATTGTTGGAACCTATCTTAGCTGAGCAAAAAATTACCGCCTCAATTCCCGGAAACTTCTGGTTGGAAGCGGCTCGCGTCGCTCTAATTGCCTACGCCGTCAATAAAAACCCTAACAAAGTAACGGATTTAGGCAAAGAGATTTCCACCGCCGCAGGAATCCAAGGTGTCGATCCGTTTGTTACTCTCGGTAAGGCAGTGCTCATGTCCCCGTTGACCGCTTATGCAGATAAGGAAAGCAGCCTGCGTTCTCTGGCTTCTGACAAGATGCCAGCCGACGTTGCCGCTTATGCCTCCTTCTATCGTGGAAATCTTTTGAATGGAGCAAAGCGCGACAAAGACCCCGAGAAGGCACTCGAACAAACGATGGCGACTCTCAATGCTTATCTGTCGGTCTCCACCCTTTACCCTTCCGGCAGCAGAATACTGAATGGCGCAGCAGAACTCAAAGCAGCGGATGTTCTAATCTCTCTGAATCGCCGCCCCGAAGCTATTACGCTTCTCAATTCTGCGGTCCGAGATGCGGACGGAACTTTAATCGCTGAAGAAGCTGCCAATCGACTTAAATCTGTTAAATAAGTTGCAATTTACACTTTCAAAAACAAACATCCCAACACAATTCCTATGAAATCAATACTCCAAAAGGCCATCTACGCCGCAATCGTATTTCTCCCGATGACCATCCTCGCAGCGGGGGAAGCAGCAAAAGGTGAAAAAGCCAAGGTCGTGGAAAAATCAATGATTCACACCTATCAGGAAGGTGGCTGGGTTATGCACCTTCTATTAATTTTCTCAATTGCCATGGTTTGGTTGATTATTGATATTTGGTTGCGCACGAGTAGTAAGAAAATGACACCACCTGAGGACGTGAGAATGGCTCAAGATCTTTTCCGTGCAGGTGATTACGTAGCAGCTTATCAAGCGTTGAAAGCAAGTATTAGCCCCTTTGCAGAAGTCATGCGCGCTGGGCTTGGTTCTGTAGGCTACGGCAAAGAAGCGACAGAAGAAGCACTCTATGCAACGGTGGAAAAAATGAACTCCACGCTTCAGACGCGTATCAACTATCTATCAGTTATCGGTGTTTGCGCACCGATGATCGGGTTGCTCGGCACCGTCGGTGGTATGAAGGGCGCGTTCGGTAGCTTGGGAACAGCCGGACTCTCCGGCGGTGTGGGTGAACTTGCTGGTCACATTGGTGAGGTTCTTGTCGCTACCGCTACAGGACTACTCGTCGCCATCCCTGCGTTCATGGCTTTCTATTTCTTGCGCAACAAACTTCAGGGTGCAGTTCATCACCTCCATGAGGTTACAGAGCACCTTTTCAGAAATGCACCTTACGAATACTTGAAAGATGCAGACGTAGGCCAAGAGGAGACATACGCGGCTCTGCCGAATTGGATCCAAGTGCCTGATCAAGGCTGAGCTAATTTTCACCTCATTTTAATCAATTCTAACTAACTAAAAATCTATGGCCGGCGGTGGTGGTGGTGGTGGAGATGGAGAACCTGAATTTCAGATTGCTCCAATGATTGACGTGCTGCTCGTGCTGCTCGTGTTCTTTGTCATGATTACCTCTGCGGAGGTGCTCAAAGTCGATAAGAACATCGTTCTCCCAGTTTCGCCGAATGCGAAGCCTAAAGAGACCGAAATGGCACCACATGAAATGGCGGTAAACCTCCGTCATGATGTCCAAGCTAACAAAGGCGTCCTTGTCGTAGATGACAAGATTTTCGATAACTGGAATGATGTGATCCCAATCATTAAGGCACAATTGGAGGCTGACAAAAAACTCCGCGTCGTCGTCCGTGGCGACGCCTTTGTGCCAGCTGGCGAAATCCAGCGAGTCATGGATCTCATCGGACAAGCAGGCATCGCCGACATCGCCTTCGCCGCGTCAAACAAGTAAATCTAATGAAACGTAAACACCGTCGCCGCAAAGAAAGTGCAGAAGTCAATTTGGGTTTCCAAATCGCACCGATGATTGACGTGGTTTTCGTGATCTTACTTTTCTTTATCGTTCAAGCCAGTGACATTCAGGTGGAAATGGCTCATGTCACCAAGTTGCCTGGTACGGTATCAACCGACACAGGGATTGTCACGCCGGATGAAATCTCCGTTCGCATTGAGGACGATGGCCAAGTTTACCTAAACGATGATCTGCTGGACAACCCGGAGGTCAAAGAGCTGCCTGAGCTAGCCAGCAGCTTGAATCAGCTCCGGGAAAGCAGTGAGGCCTCAAAAGCGCAAGTTCTCGTCACCATTTACGCAAACGAGCTTGCCAAATACGAGAGAGTCGTTCAAGTTCTAGATGCATTAAGTCGCGCTCGTATATCGAATGTCAGTTTTCAAGCCGGTAGCAATGAATGATACCGACTTTGTATGAGTCTTTTATAAAAACCTAAATCACATCATTATGGAACTCTACGATGAAGAAGGAAATGTAGTCCGCGTTGAAGAAAAAAAAGCAGGCTGGTGGGAAAAATTCGGCGGAACTTCATTCATTATTGCGACGCTTTTCCACGTTATTTTGCTGATCATCGGGGCTTTCTGGATCATGCGAACCATTACAGAGCCTGAGAAAAAAGTGGATTTCATGCCTCCCGGCGGTGGTGGCGGCCCAGCTGGTGCCGAGTATAAGGTGCAAAATAAAAAGCGGGCGCAGCTCACGCCTGTGGCAAATTCCAAGCGCGTCTTCGCTGAAGGCGCCGTTTCAAATTTCGCGATTCCTGAAAACGGAACGGATTTCGGCGAAATGTCCGCCCTGCCTACTTTGAGCGGTGGCGGTATGTCTGGCGGTCTTGGAGGCTCTGGAACAGGCAAGGGATTCGGCAAAGGTTCCGGCAGTGGCGGTGGCCTCGGTAAGGGCGGCGGTGTTGGCAAGATGTTCGCCCTCATCGACCAAACCATGAGTAAGCGTTGCTCTAAGGAGGATCGACTCGCCCGTCTTAGGGATAACGGTGGCACACCGGCTTGCGAGGAAGCGGTCTTGAAAGGCTTGCGTTGGTTGAAAGCGAATCAGAACCCTGACGGTTCTTGGGGTCCGCAAAAGTATGGCATGACGGGTCTTGTGCTGCTCGCTTACTTCGGTCACTGCGAAACTCCGATGTCCGAGGAATTTGGTGATTCCTGTCTCAAGGGAATCTTATTTTTAGTTAATAGTGGTGTGAAGTCCAATGGCCAGTTGGCTTCCGGCATAACAGGACAATCAGGCCCTTACGAGCATGGCATTGCCACCTACGCGCTTGGCGAGGCCGCCACGTTTTGTAAGCAAATCAATTACGAAATTCCGTCGCTTATGGAAGTGACCGAAAAAGCGGGTCAGTATATCATCGATAACCAGCATGAGAACGGCGGTTGGTCTTATGGATATGCTAAGACGGCAGGCCATGTAGACTCCTCAGTCGTAGGTTGGCAGCTTCAAGCCCTCAAGGCTTGCAGTCACACGGATATCAAGTACAAAGGTATGGATACTTCCGTCAAGAGAGGTCTCAAGTATCTCGCTACTTGTCAGGGGCCAAACGGTAGCTTTGGTTATAAAGGACCGGGCGGACACGCCCTCACTGGGGTAGGAGTGCTTTGTCACCAAATGTGGGGCGAAGCAAAATCCAAAGAGGCCCGCGAAGGTGTGAAATACATCAAGGATAACTTTAAGATGGATTGGATGACGAAAGACTCGGATCTTTACAGTCATTATTACGCATCCCAAGCCATGATGCAGGCGGGTGGCAGCGATTGGAAATCCTACAACAAAGATTTCCGCGATCAGGTCCTCAACAACCAAAACTCCGATGGCTCATGGAAAGCACCGGCGTTCTCGGGCCACGGCCAAACTGCAACCACTACACTTTACAACACGACACTCTGCGTTCTGATGCTGGAAGTCTATTATCGCTTCCTCAACAGTAGCGGTGGCGGTGGCGCAAGCCGATCATCGAGACCTGAAATCTGATCAGAGTTTCAACGATTGGCAGATTGACTTTAGATGATTTACTGATAGTTTTTAAAACCATGACTTGCTTGTCTTATCGGACAAGCAGCCATGTTTTTGCAACTTCAAATAAGTAAATCTCATGAAACTTAAAGACCGTCGCAGCAAACCGAGTGCAGAAGTTAATTTGGGTTTCCAAATCGCACCGATGATTGACGTGGTCTTCGTGATCTTGCTTTTCTTTATCGTGCAAGCCAGTGACATTCAGGTGGAGACCGCTCATGTCACCAAATTGCCCGGTAAGAGACTAACTGATAAGCCCATCGACACGCCGGATGAAATCTCCGTCCGCATTGAGGATGATGGCCAAGTTTACTTAAACGACGATCTTCTGGATACACCGGAGGCAAAAGACTTGCCCGAATTAGCCAGTAGCTTGGATCAGCTCCGTGAGAGCAGTGACGCCTCGAAAGCGCAAGTTCTCGTCACCATTTACGCAAACGAATTTGCCAGATACGAAAGAGTGGTTGATGTACTAGACGCGCTAAGTCGCGCTCGAATATCGAATGTCAGTTTTCAAGCCGGTAGCAATGAATGATAGCGACTTTCTATGAGTCTGTTAGAAAAAACCCTAAATAATACACATATGGAACTCTACGATGAACAAGGAAATGTAATCCGCGTTGAAGAAAAAAAAGCCGGTTGGTGGGAAAAATTTGGTGGAACCTCATTCATCATTGCTGCGCTTTTTCACGTTGTTTTGCTACTAATTGGAGGCTTCTGGATCTTGAAAACCATTAATGAGCCTGATATTGATAAAGGTGGCTTTGTGCCTCCGACTGGCGGCACAGTGAGCCTTGCTGAGAATAAGTTGAAAATGAAAACGCAGGTCCAGCATATGCCAGTGTCTACCTCTGCGCGCCGCGTCTTCGCGGATAATGCTGTGTCTCCTTATGCTATCCCGGAACAGGGAACTGATATGGACGGATTATCCAGCCTCCCCAGTTTGAGTAGCAGTGCCTTGTCTGACAGCTCCAGAATAGGTCGTGGCCCAAGCTCGGCACTTAGCCTTACTAATGCAGACAGTTCTCACAAGATGTTCGATCATATGGAATTAATCTTCAGCAATCGTTGTTCTAAGGAAGATAGGCTTTTCCGTCTTAAGACCAATGGTGGCACTCCTGCCTGTGAGGAAGCGGTCTTGAAAGGCCTGCGTTGGTTGAAAGCGAATCAGAACGATGACGGTTCTTGGGGTCCGCAAAAGAACGCCATGACAGGTCTAGTGCTGTTAGCTTACTTCGGTCACTGTGAAACTCCAAAGTCCACGGAATTCGGCGATTCCTGCCAGAAGGCTATCCTATATTTGGTTGATTATGGGATGAAGAACGACGGCAAGTTGTCCGGCAGCATGGCAGCCAACGCAGGCCCTTACGAGCATGCCATCGCCACTTACGCGCTGGCCGAGGCCGCTACCTTCTGCAAGCAAGCCAATCACGAAATCCCCTCGCTTGCAGAGGTAACCGAAAAGGCAGGCCAGTACATTATCGATAACCAGCATGAGAACGGCGGTTGGGCGTATGGATATTCGAAAGCGGATAATGCCCACAACGACAGTTCGGTCGTAGGTTGGCAGCTGCAAGCCCTCAAGGCTTGCAGTCACACCGATATCAAGTTCAAAGGCATGGATACTTCCGCCAAAAAAGGTCTCAAGTATTTAGCGACTTGTCAGGCACCGGACGGCAGCTTTGGTTATGCTGGCCCTGGCGGTAGAACTTCCCTCACTGGCGTGGGTGTGCTTTGTCACCAAATGTGGGGTGAGGGAAAATCCAAGGAGGCCCGCGAAGGTGTGAAATTCATTAAGAAAAACTTTAAGTTGGATTGGAAGACAACTGACTCCGATCTTTACAGTCATTATTATGCATCCCAAGCCATGATGCAGGCGGGTGGCAGTGATTGGAAATCCTACAACAGTGATTTCCGCGATCAACTGCTCAACAACCAAAACTCCGATGGCTCATGGAAAGCTCCGGCGTTTTCGGGCCACGGTCAAAGTGCCAATAGCACAGTTTACAACACGACACTCTGCGTTCTGATGATGGAAGTCTACTATCGCTTCCTCAACAGTAGCGGTGGTGGTAACGCAAGATCCTCGAACTCTGAAATTGAGTGAATGCTCGATTGATGACCGGCGTCGAGGTTTCCGCATAAATCTTATCGCGAGGCCTAAAGGTTAAAATTTAGAGATTCGAAGCTTTCCGGCATCTTTTCGGTTGCCCGAAGGTGAAGGTTTGTTAGCTTGTCAGCGTTTTGCTGGGAAAGGATATGAGCGAGCCTCTTGAATTACCTGTGCTTGTGCTGAACCGCTATTGGCAGCCGGTTCATACTTGCTCGGCGCGACGTGCCGTCCATTTGCTCTGCTTGGGACACGCGCAAGTCGTGCAGGTGGAGGGGGATGAAAAATTCACGACCCACGATTTGATTTCATGGATCGGTTACTCGCAGCAGAAAGTTTGCGAGGAAATGATACACAGCGTGAGGGTCGCGCTGCGGGTTCCGAAAATCATTGTGTTAGGGATTTACGATCGCTTGCCGCGCTTGGAGGTAAAATTCACGCGTCGCAATGTTTTCCTGAGGGACAAGTTTACCTGTCAGTATTGCGAGAAAGTTTTACCTGAGAATAAGTTGAACTTGGATCATGTGATTCCTCGCGACAAAGGAGGAAAAACCACTTGGGACAACATCGTTGCCTCATGCGTGAAGTGCAACACTCGCAAAGCGAACAAACTTCCCCACGAAGCCGGAATGCATCCCGCAGGCAAGCCATTCGCTCCGCGTTGGCGTCCGCTGTATGGATTGCAGGAAAATGGCTTGGGCGATGAGAGCTGGGATCACTTTCTGCATTTTGAGAACAAGGACCTCAAGTCGGCTTGAGTTGGAGAAGAAATTTAACCACAGATTGCACGGAGTACACGGAATGGATGTAGCGGAAATCGCCATCCGCATTTGGTTGCACTCTTCACTCCGTGAATTCCGTGCAATCCGTGGTTCAACTCTTGTGGCAACCGAGGCCAATTAGTTCCGGCAATTTTTCAGCAGGGACTCCAAGAAATGCGTGATCTGGAGCAGGGCTTTTTTGTAATCGGACTCTGCCAAGAAGGCGATGTCCTTCCTGCAACCTTCTAACAATTCCAAAGCGGTGTCCACGGCGCGTGCTAGCGCATCGTTGTATTCGGCAAAACCTGTTAGAGTAGGAAGATCGAATTCTTCTTCGGCGAGAATGCGGCGGTTGATTTCCTCGCGTTGTTGTTCCGATGACGCTTCGAGCAAGTTTAGGATCGGCAGGGTGAGTTTTCCTTTCTCGAGATCGGTGCGCAGGGTTTTACCGACGATTTCCTCGGAGCCGACCAAGTCCAAGCAGTCGTCATAAATTTGATAGGCAGTGCCGAGTTTCATTCCGTAAGAAGCCAGCGAGGCTTCTTGTTCCGAGCTCAGGCCAGAAACGGCGGCGGCGAGTCCCGTGGCGGCGGCGAACAGCGCGCCGGTTTTCATTTCGATGACTTGGAAATAATCTTTTTTCGACAAGGTCAGATCGAAGCGCCGTTGGGTTTGGATGATTTCTCCCTGACAAACTTCGCGTGCGGCTTGGCCGACTTTTTTACAAATCTCGATCGAGTTGAAATCGGTCGCCAAAGTCAGTGCATGGGAAAACAACGCATCGCCGAGCAGCACCGCGAGGGCGTTGCCCCATTTCGCATTTGCGGTCGGCATGGAGCGACGCGCGGTTGCGCCATCGATGATGTCGTCATGCACGAGGGTCGCCATATGGATGAGCTCAAGGATCACGCCGATCTTGCGATGGTCTTCGGTCACTTCGCCATTGGCGCCACCGACCAAAATCGCGAGTGCCGGACGGATTCGTTTTCCGGCGGTGTTGCAAATGTAACTGATGTAGGGCTCAACCGCGGAGTCGAAATCCCGCACTTGGGCACGGATCGCGATCTCGACTTTTTCCAAGTCGGGACGAACGAGCTCGAAGGGAAACTGGTCGTTGTTAGGCGATGTGGCAGTGAAGGTGGCCATGGCGTGCCGCAAGGTAGCCACGGTTATGGGCGGGCGGCAACTTGCTTTCGCACATGGGGTGAAAAAGAATCTTGAAAGTTTCCACGACGGATGGCGGTTTAGTGGCATATGAAATTGAACACATGGTCATTATTCGGTGGGTGCTTGCTGGCTCTGGGAACTGCGAATGCGGAGGAAAAGCCGCTCGGGTTTAAAGACACGCCCATCATTCCAGGAACAACCTTTCATGTGCATGATGGCGATAGGCCGCAGCCGCGAGTGGTCGAAACCGCAGGAGCTGTGATCGTGAAACCCCCGTCCGATGCGGTTGTGTTGTTTGATGGGAAAAATCTCGATGCATGGAAGGTCAAAGACGGCCCAGCTCCTTGGGAAGTGCGCGATGGCGTGATGGTGGCAAAGGGCAAAGATATCAGCACCAAAGAAGAATTCGGCGCGATCCAACTGCATTTTGAGTGGCGTTTGCCAGCGGATCGCAAAGTGAACGGCCAAGGCGGCGGCAACAGCGGTGTTTTCATCATGGGTCTTTACGAAGTCCAAGTGCTTCAGAGTCACAACAATAAAACCTATCCGGACGGCCAAGCAGCCTCGCTCTATGGGCAACTGCCACCCTTGGTCAACGCCACCTCTCCTCAGGGCGAGTGGAATAGCTACGATATTTCCTTTGTCCCGCCGGTTTATGCCGACGGAAAAGTCCAGACCCCAGCGAAAGTCACCGTCATCCACAACGGGGTGGTGGTGCAAAATGGCGAGTATTTCCACGGAATCTCGGGATACCGCAATCTTTCAACCTATCCCGCCACCCATCCAGAAAAAGGCCCGATCAAGCTTCAATTTCACGGCGACCCCGTCGAATATCGCAATATGTGGGTCCGCCCGCTCGGCGAGCGCGATAAATAGCCGTAAAATGCGGGGAAATGCTATTTCTGCTCAGTTCGTTAGATTGACGGCGGAGTCGGTAACGCTATGTTGCTGACTTCATGTTCCAGTCATCCTTCAAATTTCTCCAAGTTTCAGCGTTCTTGCTCGCTTCCTGCGCCCTTGCCCATGCGCAGCTGGCCACGTCGATCAGCATCAACAAGCGTGAATACGTCGCTGGTGAATCAGTGATCGCGGAAGTCATTGTCACCAACCACACCGGCCAAGAACTTACACTTGCGGGCAATCAACAGCAGCCATGGCTGACGTTTGTGGTCACCAATAATCAGGGAAATCCGGTATCAATTGTGAAACCAAACACGTTCGGGGCGATGAAAATCAAAGCCGGCGAATCTCTCGCTAAACAAGTCGATCTCACTGAATATTTTCTCCTCAATTCACAAGGAAACTACGCTGTTTACGCTTCCGTCACGGATCCACAGAAAAGATTTAGCAGCGCATCCACCAACCGTGTGCTTTTTAATTTAACCCCCGGACGCACGTATTGGAGCCAAAAAGTCGGAATCAGTGATAATAAAAAAGTCACCGAAACCCGAGAAATGAAGTTGCTCACTTTTTCTAACGGACAGAAAAATCAAATATACGCACAGGTCGCCGACGGAGCATCGGGAGTTCCTTTGCGGACGTTTCTGTTGGGAGATATGCTCATGCTGCGCAAACCCATGGCCACGCTCGATGGTGAGCGGCGCATGCACGTGATGTTTCTCAGTACGCCATCCATGTGGGTGCATTGCCAAATCGATACCGATGGCAATCTGGTCAAACGTGAGATTCATCAAACCGCCCCGAAAGGAGACCCTGTCCTGATGGCTTACGGCGATGGCTCGGTCAGAGTCGTCAACAGCATCCTTTATGATCCCGTGGCGGTTGCTAAAGAACGCTCCCAAGTCCGCAAAGTTTCCGATCGTCCCTAAACTTCGTTTCAGCAACCCCAAATTATCTAGAATTCTTGAAAAAATCTTTACACGGCCTAGAAATTAGTAAACAAATCTTAATAATCTTGAGCCGAGCATCATGAAGCGCACTTTCATTACAGCTTTGCTCGGACTAGCGTTTTCTCTAGTTGCGAGTGGTTACAATTTCCGGACGGTTATCATCGATCCCGGACATGGTGGCCATGATAAAGGCGGTCAGTGGGGTAAAGTTTACGAAAAACACCTCGCCTTGGACACATCGATCCGTCTCGAAGCCCATTTGAAAAAAATGGGATACAACACGATTTTGACGCGCCGCAGCGATTACTTCGTCTCCCTTCCCGGCAGGATGCAAGTGGCTAGCAAAACTCGCAACGCTATCTTCATCAGCATTCATTACAACTACACGTGGAAGCAGCAAGTCAGCGGAATCGAAACATTTTATCACAATCAGCAAAGCCACCAACTCGCCAAGGACGTGCACAAAGGCGTGATGAGCCGGGTGAAAGTGGTGGATCGCGGAGTCAAATACGCCCGTTATTACGTTATCCGAAACACCAGCATGCCAGCCGTTCTAGTCGAAGGTGGATTTGTTAGTAATTCCAATGAACGCAGCCGGATGAAAACCGCTTGGTTCCGCGATGCGATTGCTCGCGGAATTGCAGATGGTGTCCAGCGCTTCCGCAGAGGGAATTGAGGCGCTTGGGACCAACGTTTCAAAGCATCCGCGAACCAAAGAGAATGACGGCGGCTAGTGTGAGGAAGACGATGCCGAGGGCGATTTTGACGGAGAAGGTGTGGCGGGTTTGGAAGTCGATGAGGACCTTGTTGCTCATTCCTGTTAGGGCGAAGACGAAGATGACGATGAGTGGCAGGATGAAGGCGAGGTTGTAGGCGAGTAGCCACGCGACGGCATCGACACGGCCTTGTTGGATGCTGTAGATGATGGGCGCGTAAACTTGGCCGGTGCAGGCGAGTTCGAGGAAAGAGATGATGATGCCGGCGATGAAGGCGGCGATAACGAAGCGCCGCGCACGCGCGCCGGTGCGGATGACTCCACGGATGCGGTCTTTCAGAAATCCTGGTAGGGTGAGCGCCATTTCATCAAGTTTGCCAGCGCGAGCTTTTGCGGCATCGCGGAACGAGATCAGCGCGGCGATGATGGCTAAGCCTGCAAAGGCCCAATCGAGGTAAGGCTTGATACCGGAGATCTTATCCGTCATTTGTTCAAGCACGCTGTGGAGAACTAGGCCCGCCAAGAAGTAGGCGAGGAAAACGGCGGAGATGAAAGCGATGCCGACCATTAACATTTCACGCGGTGAGCGGCGTGCGATTTGGAGGTAGGAGAGGAAGAAAATAATCGTCGCAAAGGCGCAAGGGTTGATGCCGTCGATCAAGCCCGCGAACAACACGACGGGTAAGGTAAGAGATTTGTAGCGGGTCTCGACTTCTTCTTTTGCGGCAGCGATTTCAGGTTCAGCGACGACGCTCCAAGAATCGTCTTCTGCAAGGATCATGGTATTGGCGAGAAGTTTTCCGAGAGATTGAGGAAGGATGTCGTCACGAATGAGGAAGCCAGCTTGGGTGAAGATGGCGGGTGCGATATTGTGATCGGGTGATGGAACGTTGAAACGAGCACAGAGGGCTTGGTTGAAGAGTGTGCTTTGGGTTTCGTTGATGTTGTGACGTTCGATTTTCAGGGTAGGGAAATCCGCTTTTAATGCTTCTAACAACTGGGCGGCTTTTTCGCATTCGTCGCAGCCGGGCTTGAAGAAATAGATGAGCTTGAGGCTATTGCGAACAACCGCTGGTTTCTGGGATTCTTCATCTACAGCGAGGATTTGCGGCGCTTTGCTGGTATCTGTGGAGTTAGCGGCGAGTGCGGCGAAGCTGGCGAATTCTGCGCCTTTTTTCTTATTACCGGTAACTTTGGAGAGGATCATCGCCATGTGAGTGGGCTGAACCTCTGCGGGGTTCAGGGCGGAAACGATGGGCGCCATGCCAGGACCAATGCGCCCGATGTTTTCAACCATCCAGCTTCCGATTCGGTAAGATGCGCGTTCGTCTTGCGGGCGGCCGCGCAGCAGGATGGCAAATGCCTCGGCGTCGATTTGTTGATTATGAGAGAGTAAGGTGTTCATGGCCTCGAAACGGACATCCGGTGATGGATCTGTTTCGGCAAGTTTCGTCAGCGCGGCGGCTTCGGATGGGTGAAGACGGCGCGAGTCGCGGTTGGAGTCCCACGAGTTATTACTTTGAGAATGGACGTCATCAAAACGATGTTGCCAGAAAGAATTCATGCGTCCTCTGGCTTCGGAGAGAACGATCCTGACGAAAGGCGATGGATCGTTGACGAGGGAATCGATGTTGGATTGGAAAACAGAAGAGTTAGATGATCCGAGAGCGTACCATGCGGCGCGGCGTAGCCATTTGTTAGGGGAAGATTTCGCGACCGACAGAGTGGTCTCGGCTGCGGATGATGGAAGGGTTTGGCTGAGCGCGATATAGGCAAGGATTCGGGTGGAGTCGGAGGATTTTGGGTTAGAAATTGTTGAGGTTGCCCAGTTGCGAAGTGCGCGCCCGGTTGAGCCTTGATCACGGGCGGCGGCAGCGAAACGATAAGAATAAAGCTGATGCGCAGAGAGCTTGGAGTTTGGCTCAGCCAAAGCTTCTAATACCATCGCCAGGAAGACAGGTGTCTGATCGGTGGAGAGCGCGGACTCGACCGCGTCGGTGCGGACTTCGTCGATGGGATCGCGGACGAGTTGGGTAAGGAGTGCTAGGGCGTCTTTACTGGTAGGCTGGTAGAGTTTTGCAGCTATGGCAGCCCGCTGAGCGGTGGAATATGTAGTGAGGTTTTTCAAGAGAATACCTAGGCCTTTGGCGTTGCCAATCGTTGCAAGAGAGAGCGCGGCTCGAAAACTGTTAGGATCGTTGCTGCTGGCGATTTTGGCAATTTCCTCGATCAGCAAGCCGCCAGCTCCGGGAAGTGTTTGCACTCCGGAGGCAGCGGGCTTCGTGGCTTTTGCAGCAGATCCTAACAAGGAATCATATAAAGGATCGAGTGAGGTTTTTTCTGGTGTTTGGGTGAATTTTGAGAGTGCTGCTGAGAGTTCTGGATCAAGTGCTCGTCTATGAGTTGGCAGCGCGATACGATCCAGAACCGCTGCGATTTTTTCTGGACTGCCAGAACGCAGAGCCTCGACGAGGACGGTTGCGATTTCATCTTCAGTCACATCATTGCTATTGGAGGAAAGAAAGCGGAGAGCGGCGCAAGCGACATCGAGATCAGGATCTGAAGCGAAGCGGAGAGGCAAGAAGGAGAGTTTCTCTCTAGCAGCGGCAGCGGCGTTGATGGCGGCGATACGTGAGTCCGGTGGATAGGAAATGAACTTTTTCATTAGTTCCTCATCTGGAATGGAGCCGAGCGCGACGTAACCTTCAAGAACTGGGCCGACGGAATCTGGGTTTTCCATCAACATCTTTTTAAGGATGGGGCTGGCCTTGGTTTGTCCGAGAGCGATGGCGGCTTTGATGGCGCTGAAGCGGACGAACTCATCGGGATCGCTCAACAGGGCAACGCATTTTTCTCCGGCGTCGGTGACTTTAGCGGCGGTGACGTATTCGAGAGCGGCGGTGCGGACGCGCCAGCGCGGATCTGAGAGCGCTTTGATGACGGCGTTGTTTGCGGTTGTGACGGCCTCGGATGCTTTTGCGGGTTTGGCGCTGCCCATGCCCATGCTCATTCTCCTATAATCATTTGGGTCGCCAGCGGCGAGTTTTTGGCAAGCTTGGATGGCGGAGATGAGGAGGTCTTCTTCTTCGCGGGAGAGGAAAGAGACGGCGATTTGAAGTGAGGCGTCCCCGGGAATTTCTTTGAGGCGACGCAGGGCGCCGTGGATGACATTGGGATCGGCTTCTATTTTCAGTGCGGGACCGATAATGGGAAGGGCTTCTGGTCCGCCAGAAGCGAGCATGGCATCCATGGCGGTCTCGCGGACGAGAGCGTCTGGGTGGTCGAGAAAGTCCCGTATAATGGGAAGCGCGTTGAGGCCGGCGGATTTGAGGTTTCCGATGGCGGTGAGGGTTTGATCGCGGCTACCGAAGGCGAGTTGCCGAGCCATGGTGGGAGCTTGTGGGCCGAAGGCGGTGGAAAGGACGATTTGGTACTGTGCTTCTCGTACTTTAGCGCGGCTGCCTGCGGGGAGGGTTTTAGATTCGTTGAGAAATTCTTCGAGGAAGCCGACTGCGCCAAGTCCGTCTGCTTCTAACATGCGTCGGGCGCGAGCGGAGCGGTTGCTGTCATCTGCGAGGAGATCGCGGAGGTAAGCGTGGCGTTGGTCACCACTGAGGAGGGAGGATGAGTTAGAAGTTTCACCATCGCCGAGCCATTTGTTCCACCGAGCGAGGGGGGCTTCGTTTTCGGTAGATTGGAGTACGGCCCAAGGGTTGAAACCAAAATCTCCGCCGGCTTTTTCCTCAAGAGTTTCCAAGGCACCGAGTCGCACGGCGAGCTGTGGATTAGAAAGTAGTGTAATGAGTTCACGCGCTGGGAAGGGATCGAGCATGAGGATGGTTGTGCGGACGTTGCCGCGAAGCGCGGGGTCAGCGAGAAGGGGCAGTGCGGCGGCGAGGGTTTCGGTATCCGGTTTGTCTTTGAGGGATTTCAGCGGGTCGCCTTGGGCGCGGGCGGACGGCTCCAACCCGAGGAAGAGGGTGGAGGCGAGGAGAGCGGCGCGGGTAAATCGAAACACGGGAATGGTTGGGTGGATGGCGAGAATCTCGGGCTGGATTAGTGGAGTAGGGCGTAGGCGAGGATGTTGGCGTTGATTTCCATGGAGTTTTGGATCTCGTTTCCGCCACAGCAGCAGCAGCCTTCGGTGTGTGAGGTGTCGTTGAGGCCGTCGTTAGAATAGACGAGGACGATTTTACCATTGAGGAAGACGCCGCGGAGGCGGGCTTCGGTGCCTGATTTAGAAAGTTTCAGGTCTTTGATTTGATGGACGGTGCGAAAAATTTCGTGATCCATGGGGATGTCTTTGAGGCAATCGTTTCCGAAGAGGCGTTTGATTTCGCGTTGGAAAGCGGCGTCCCATGCTGCGTTGGAGCAGGATGCGGAAGCGAGGAGGAAGCCGCCGTTTTCGAGGTATTTTTTGAGGTTGTCGCGCTCTGCGGCGGGGAGGTTGAAATCGCCCTCGCCAGTCATGATGGCGAAGGGGATTTTAAAAAGTTCTTCGGAGGCGAGTTTGACGGGTTTGAATTTCCGTTCGGTGGCGATGGAAGTTTTTTGCTGAACGGTGGAGAGGAATTCATCGCTGAAGCATTTAGAGGTTTTGGTCCCGGCGTAGATGAGGTTTCCGCATTCGATCGCGCCTTCTTTGGCGAAGGCGATGGAAGCGGTTAGAGCTAGGGTTAGGAGGATGGTTTTCATATGGTTTCGTTGCTAATTTTTACCGCAGAGACGCAGAGGTCGCGGAGGGACGCGGAGAGCTGGGGTTGTTATTTAAAATTGAGGATTCAGAATTTGTTAGGGAGTGAAGTAGGTTTTCACGGCTTCGCGATAGGGTTCTGGGATGGATTGTGGATCTGGGGCGGTGCGGGTTTCGCGAGGGATTTCGGTTGGGGCTAGGATTTCAGTTTCGGAAGCTTGGGCGAGAGGGTTGGTTTTTCCGGTTTGTCCTTTGCCATCGGCGCTACCGCCGAGTGAGGGGGGTTCAAACATCATGCGTTGGGGGCCGAGGACAGGGATGTCTGTCATGCCGAAGCCGGGAGCGGCGTTTCCGGTGGGGCCGGTTCCGCCACCGCCCATGCCGCCGCCGCCTTGTCCGTCGCCGGGAGAGTAGCCGGGGTTTTGGCACATCATGGCTTCGAGAAGTTGTTCCATGGTCTTGTATATATCAGGAGATGGGACGGAAAATTTTTGGCACTTACCTTGGCAGGCCTGGGCAAAAGGATTGGGCTTGGACATCAAGTTTTCTAACAGCGCGCGGGCAAGTTCAGCTTGGACGTAGGCGTCTTCAGCGGCGCCTTGGCGGCCGGATTTTGTGCCGAGATCCATGACGGATTGGGGATTGGACATCGCCAGTGCATCGAGGAACTCTTTGGTGGAATCGACCATGTCCTGAAGGGCTGGATTCTCGATGGCGTCCGCGCGTTTTTTGAGTTCGGCTGCGAACTCATCGAGAGCTTCGCGGTTTTTCTCTTGGGTGTCGGCAAGTGATTTCAGCAAGCGGCGGTTGGTGTCGTTTCCTTTATGGATTTCCTCGGCGATGGTGAGGATGCGTTTTGCGAGGGATTGTTGGGTTTGATAGATTTGTTGAAACTTCGCTGCCATCTCCATGATCTTGCCGGCCTCGGCCATGAGTGCTGCGTCTTTTTGGAGTTGCTCTTGTTGTTTCTCCTGTGCGCCGAGGCGCTCTAACATTTCATCGATTTGTTTTTGTTGATCGGCGGCTGGAGCTTTGGGATCGAACTGGCCGAGTTGGGCGAGATTTTTGTTGGCTTCTGCAGCGGCGTTTTTGGCGATTTCTTTGAGGCGTTTTTCCATTTCGAAGGCAGGGAAGTCTTCGGCGAGTTTTTTGAGGAGTTCGGCGGCATCTTGGTGAGCCTTCTTAGCTGCTTCTTGGGCGCTCGCCATCGCTTTGGGATCGGCTGGATCTTTTTTGGCGGCGTCTTTCATTTTTTCGAGAGACTCGCGGGAGTTGCGGAGGGCTTCGGCGATGGCTTGGTAGCGGGCGTTGAATTGTTCAAGCGTGGTTTTCGCGCGGATGCGGTAGGCGTAGTCTTCTTCAGTGATGATTTGGATGCGGGAAATTTCCGATGAGCCTTGGCCTAGGAGGGAGGGGTTGTGATCGGATGCTTCGAGGAAAAGCTCAATGATTTGTCCGGGGGTGACGCCGAGGAGACTGAGTGGAATGGTATCGCCAAATTCGAAGGCTTTATCGTTCACAGCGGGTGCGACCGTGCGGGTGCGGTCGCGGAAACCTTCAAGGGTTCGGATGAGGCGGACTTTGGAGAGAGAAAAATCATCTTCGGCGCGACCGTTGATTTTCACGGCAGAGGAGGGAGTTGCGAGTAGAAAGCGAGGTGGAGAGGTGAGATCGACGACGGGTGCTTGGTCTGGGACGGCTTTTAGGGTGAGTTCGAGAGGAGCGGCGGCGGGGGTGCCGCGGACATCGCGGAGCAAGGTGGAAATTGTGCCGGGGCGCGTGGCGATCCAGCGGAAGGTGACGGTATCCGAGGCGGTGATTTCACCCTGTAATTCTTCTGGGATGGGTTCGATGCCGGGGGCGGTGGCTGGGGTGAAAATGAGTTCTGATGGAGCGAGCGGACGGTTGCTGGTGAGGGAGAGGACAACTTCTGAGCCTTCGAGAGCGGCGATTTCGTTACTGTCGAGGGCGGCGGTGAAGGCTTCGCGTTCGGTGTAGGCCGGAGGGGTGATGGTGGTTTTTCCGGCGAGGACTTTGGGTTGGAGGAGTAGCTCAACCGTGTGCCATTCCGAGCGAGCCTTACCGATGGCGAAGGCGATGGAAACGGGTTCAGAGACAGAGTCCAGGGTGCGGGAGAAACGGGTTTCGGATTCGCGGAAGGTGGGTAGGCGCTGGATTTTGGATTTTCCGGGACGACGGACGAGGAATTCGACGGGTTGATCTGGAGTGCCGCCTGCGATTTCGACGCTCAAAGCGAGCTCACCGCCGTAAACCACGACGGGTTTTGCGGGATCGAGTTCGAAACGGAATTTACTCCACGGCGCGATGTCTGCGGAGGGGTTAAGGAGGCGTTGCGCGATGGTGGAGGAGGCGTCGGGCAGGGCGAGTGCGATGATAATGATAGGCAGGGAGGCGCAGAGAAGTGCGATGGCGGCTGGGCCGGTTGAGCGCCATGGAATGATGCGGTTGGCGGGGAGGGCGGCGATTTCTGCGGAGGCAGATTGGCGGGTGCGGTCTGCGAGGAGTTCGGATAAAGGAGTGGCATTTTCCGTGTGAAGCGAGAGCGCCGCGCTGGCGGGTTTGCGTGGTGAGTTGAGGATTTTATCTGCGGCTTGTGCGGCGCGAAATTGGGAAAATTTGGATGCGATGAAGAGTAAGGTGAGAGTGGCAACGCCCATGATGATTAGCGCGGTGACGACCAGAGTGGTGCGGGCGGCGGCTTCAAAAGCGAGCCATGCGTCGAGTAATCCAGCGGAAAGCGCGAGTAGGGCGAAGAGGCTTGCGGCAAAGAGCAGGGCCGTCAGCCAACGTCCGGCACGCTGGAGGCGACGGACTCTTGAGAGGGCTGATTCAAATTGCATAATGTTTTAGAGTAACGGTTTGGATGAAAAAGGGAAGGAGTGAATCTATGCGAGGCCTTGGCGGCGGCGGAGATACCACTCGGCAGCGAGGGGCAGGGCGATGAGAAGGGCGAGTGGCCATTTCAGCCATGAAGGTTGCCAGATCGCCCCAGCAGTGCGGGCGGTCGGAGGCGCGGGGGTGAAGGCGGTTGTTAGAAATGTTTCGTAGTCTTCTTCTGCGATGACCGATCCGCCGGTGGAAGCGGCGAGGGTCGCGAGAAAATCCGGATCCGCCGAGAGGTTGTCGCTTTCTGTTAGAGGAGCGGGCACGGTGAAGGTGACTTCTGGGGTGGGCGGGGCGTTTTCCCGTGAATCTGCGATGGCGAGTTTCCATGCGCCGGGGGCATCCGGAGTAAAGGATGAGCGCCAGTTTGGGTGGCCGCTGGGGTCGGGAAAAGCGGCGGGTTGGAGTTCGGTGGTTTTTCCGTCAGGGGAGGTGATGCGGAGGACGGGAGTTGGCGCTGAGTCTTTGCCGCGGAAGGAAATGGATGCGGTAACGGGTTCTCCGGCGAGGCCGCGGAGGGATGGGAGGCGGAGCGAGTAATCTTGGCCGGGCAGGAATTCGGAGTAAGAGGCCATCCATTGGATGAGTTGGATCCAGAAATCTTCATACATGTTTCCGAGCTCGCGGGCTTCAGGGTAGAAGTCCCATTTCCAGAGGCCGTCGCCATTGACGAGGCCGGTGACGCCTTGGCCGTAGCGGCGGACGAGTAAGGCGGGGAAGCGGGCGGAGGCGGCGCTTGCTCCGTCGGGGACGCCATCAGCAAGGACGCGGGTGAAAGGTTTCACGAGGGAAATTTGGCGAGCGTCTTTGAGGGGCGGGAGCAGATTCCAGACGGAGGCATCGGGTGCTGGGAGGGCTTCGCCGAAAAGGCCGGCGGCTTCGCCATCGGGCGCGGGGCGGAAGCGAAATTCTGCGGTGGAACCAGTGGCCCATGAGACGGGCTCAAGGGAATCGAGGCCTGGTAAGTTTCCAGTGACGGGTTTGCCGCGGGCGAAGAGAACTGCGCCGCCTCGATCGCGAACATAGGCGCGGAGGGCTTCGAGGCGTGCGGGGGTGAGGAAGGCATCGATGTTTTTTCCAAACACGATGAGGTCGTAGGTGGAAAGTTCGTCGAGGGTTTCGGGGAAAATGGCGGTGGAGGTTTCGGAGGTTTGGTCGCTTCCGGTATCGATGCGGAAGTAGCGTTCCTCGGAGATGCGGTGGACGGATTGAATGTCCATTTGAGTTTGTTGGCGGAGCAACTGGGCGAGGAATTTACTATCCCAGTAAGGAGCTCCCTCGGCGAGGAAGACGCGGGTTTTGGATTCGAGGACGCGGAGGTTGACGGCGGTTCGGTTGTTTCCCGGGATGCTTTCGCCGTCGAGGACTTCGGTCACGAGGTTGAAACGAGCGGAGGTTTCCGGGGCTTGGATTTCAAAAAATCCTGGGACGGATTTTCCGGCAGCGACTTCGAGTGAGGTGGTTGAGACTTCGGTTCCCGCCTCGTCGAGGATGCGCACGGTGAGTTTCTGGGAAGGGAGCCCGGAGGATTGGATGAGGAAAGGGATGCGCGCTTTTTGGCTTTTGAATACAGTGACCGTGGGGCGGGTGGCGCGGAGAATGAGATCTTGCGCGGGGGTTCCGGCACCGATGGCGACCGCATGGAAAGGAATGGAACGGGAGCGGAGGCGGAGGGAGAGTGAGGCGAGATCGGCGGTGGTTGGAGTGGCGGTTTGGCGGCCATCGCTGAGGGCGAGGATGCCGGCGAAGGTTTCTCCGGACGCAGCCGCTTCATCTAACAACCGCTTGAGAGAGGAGTGGATGTCGGAGCCAGTTCCGTCGGCTGCGGTTAGGGAAGAGGTGGACTCAACAGGATTTTCAGGAGTGAGAGCAAAGGGATGGATGCGTAGTGGGACGTCGTTGCTCTCGGAAGTGAGGCGGGCTTTTTCGGTGAGGGCGAGGGAAATGGCGGCGCGGGTTTCTTTGCCGGAGGGTTGGGTCATGGAGGCGGAGCGATCTAACAAGATGAGCCACGGGCTGGGGGTTTCGCTGGAGGGGCGTATCCATTTTCCGGGATTGAGTAGGATGGCGCTGAGTGCGGCGACGCCGAGGACGCGTAGGGAAAGGTAAAGGAGGCGGCGGCTGCGCGGCAGTGCGGCGGTTGCGCGCCATGACAACCAGCCCGCAACCAAGATGACGGCGGCGAGGATAGGAATAAGAAGCGGGAGCTGTAGGGCAGGATTCAAGAGCGGGACGGCTGGATTTTAAGATTGAGTAACGGGTTTGGGAGTTCCGTGGGCGGAAAGGAGTGCTTCTGCGAGCAGGAAGAAAAGCGCGGCGGCGATGAGTAGCGGCCAGAGCGGGAGGCCTTGAGCGAGTGCGGGATTGCGCGCGGCAAGCGCGATGGCTCCGGTTTGTTCAGGATCGGGCGTGGTTGCGAGCGGAGTGAGATCAGATTCCGATTCCGGAAAGTTCACGGCGGTGAGGTGAACCGGTTGGTTAGAAACCAACCAGCGATGGATGCCGGGAATGGCTGGGGTTTCGCTTTTCCAAATCGAGCCGGAGGCGGTGAGTGTAGGCAGGGTTTTTTCGGGTGATTCCAAGACGGGCGTCGTGGAGTTATCGATAGCCGGATTGTTCCATGAAAGCGTGTCGCCGGGCAGAGCGGCGAAATTTTCCGTGGTTGCGCCGGGTTCGAGGTAGAGGAGGATTTCTGCGATGGCGGGGAGGAAAGGTGATTCGGTGGGCCAAGTGGAGATGGCCGGATCGAGGGAAAGTGCGGAGAGGAGGATACGGCGGGATTTGGCGCGGAGGAGGGCGGGTGTGTTATCGGAGAATGCCGCGATGGATTCTGCGGAGGGGAAGGTGGGAAGTTTGGGGCGCTGGCGGAATTTGCCAGCTAATGGATTTCCGAACTGACCTGCGGAAAAGAGTTTGAAGGCGGGATGCGAGGAAACCGGGCTGACTTCCCAACCGGCGGGGTCGGTCTGGAGCGCGAGTTGCGTGGCGGCTGGATCTGCTTTTTCCCCAAACAAGGTGGCGATGGCGGAGGCCGGGCAATCGGGCGCTGGATAAACTAACAGGGAGGTGGTTTCAGAAAGTTTGATGAGCACCTCGGGGTTGGTGCCGCTCCATTCGGGGAGGTAGAGGATTTCGCAGGGCGGGAGTTTCGCGGGATCGACGCCGGGGATGAGAGTTAGCCACGGGATGGCGTTCGCAACGCGGGTGAGGGTTGCGGTGCTGGGATCATTTTCTGGAGCGGCGACGGCGAGGCGGAGAGATTCGCGGACGCGGACGACCGTGTGGCGGCGGTCGTCGCCGGTGAAGGTGTCGGCATCGATTTCTGCGGTGATCGGTAGCAGTCCGGGATTGGCGACGCGGACGGAGAACACGGCTTCGGCTTCGCCGTTGGCGGGAAGATCGAGGTTTTGGGATTGGCGGGAGCCGCCGGCGTCGAGGGTGAGGGAGATGCGGCGTGGCTCGGTGGAGTAGTTGGCGACGCGGGTTTGGACAACGATTTGTTGGCCAGCGACGGGAGCGGCGGGGACAGAAACGAGTGAGGTGACTGCGGTGTTAGGGAGGTCGTTTTCGGCGACTTTGGAAAAGGTGAGGTAGATGTCTTTGGGGATGGAGGCGGAGAAATTTTTCCAAGCGGATTCTTGGAAGTCAGAAACGATATGGATTTCACGGCGGCCTGGGGCGTCGTGGAGTTGGCGCAGGGCGAGCTCGATGGCGGGCGCGATGGCACCGGGTTGAGAGAGAGGAGCTGCACGGGCGATTTCATCCGCGAGGAAGGCGATGTTTGGCGCAGGCTCTGGAAACGCGGCGGTGGGGTTGGCATCGATCCAGATCAGGTTGGCGAGATCTGGGGGCGATGAGGAAAGAAAATCTGAGGCGAGGGCGATGGCGGAGTCGAAGCGGCTGGCAGCTCCTTCGTGGGCGGCCATAGATGCGGAGCGATCGATGATGAGGATGGTGGTGCGTTTTTCGCCGGGGAGTGGTGCGTTTTCTGAGAGTAGCAGCGGGAGGAGAAACGCGGCGGCCAGCGCGAAGATGGCGAGGGTGCGCAGGGCGAGGATGAGGTAATCTCTGGGTTTTTTGAAACGTGCAGTGGTGGTGACGATTTTCCGCAGGAAAGAAATGTTAGAGAAGCGGTATTCCGGTGGTTTCGCCTTGGAGATCAAGTGCACGAGGAGGGGGACTCCGGCGAGCGCGAGGAGGGAGAGGAAGGCGAGGTTTTGGAAGATGATAGACACGGTTATTGGAAGAGTTCACCGCAGAGGTGGCAGAGACGAAATGAAGATTTGAGATTTGAGATTTGAGATTTGAGATTTGAGATTTGAGATTTTTACCGGAGTCGGTCTAACAGGGTGAAGTAGGATTCGGCGGTGGAGACTTGGGTGTAGTCGGCGTTGCGAGATGCGGCGAGAGAGCGGAGGGTGCGGATGTGGTTGTTGAGGTGGGATTTCCAGCTTTCGCGCAGGGCTTGGGGGTGGATGCTAAGGCGGTCGCCGGATTCCATGTCGATGAAACGCGCGAGGGGTCGGTCGCCGAGATCGAGCTCGGCGGGATCGAGGACGTGGAAGAGATGGACTTTGAAGCCGCGGTGGAGATAGGGATTGAGGGCTTGGAAGAGTTCGGCGGGATCACAGAAAAAATCTGAGACGACGACGAGTGTGCCTTTGCGTTTGAGGAGGGGATTGGCGCGTTTGAGGGCTTCGATGATGGAGGTGCCTTTGCCGGGGACGTTGCTTTCGAGGGTATTGAGAAGTTCTAACAGATGCTTGCGCGTGGAGGCAGGTGGTAAGAACTTGCGGATATTTTCGTCAAACAATGCGAGTGAGACGCGGTCATTTTTTGAGACGACAAGCCATGCTAGGCAGGCGGCGAAGAATGATGAGTATTCGAGTTTTGAGAGAGACTCAGATTTTTCCGGAAACGCCATGGAAGCGGAGCAATCGAGAAAGATGTGACATTCGAGGTTGGTTTCCTGCTCGAAGGTGCGAAGAAAAAGTTTGTCGTTGCGGGCGTAGACGCGCCAATCGACGCGAGCGAGGTTATCGCCCGGGACGTATTGGCGGAACTCATGGAACTCGATGGATGAGCCGCGTTGTTTGGAGCGGTGGCGTCCGGAGAGATAGCCCTCGACCATAGCCTTGGCGCCGAACTCATAGTTTTTGAGTCGGCGAAGGTCTTCGGGTTTTAGGTATTTATGAGTGGGCATGAGCAAGCGGCAAGCGACCGGGAAGGAAAGTGTTAGAGGGCGGCGGCGAGTTTTTTAACGATGTCGTCTGTGCTGATACCTTCGCCGGTGGCGTTGTAGTTGGGGATGATGCGGTGGCGCAGGACGGGTAGGGCGAGGGTGCGGACTTCATCGATGGAAGCGTTGGATTGGCCGCGCAGGAGGGCGAGAGCTTTGACGGCGCGGGCGAGGCATTGCGAGGCACGCGGGCCGGCTCCGAAAGAGACGTAATTTTTCACATCGGTTGTAGCGTACTCGGAGTCTGGGCGGGTGGAGTGGACGAGTTTCAAGATGGCTTTCACGACGGAATCCGGAAGTGGGATGTCGTGAGTGGCGTCTTGAAGATCTAACACGCCGGCGGCATCGAGGATGGTGGCGGGTTCGGGGAAGTTTCTGCCGGTGGTGCGGAGGACGATTTCTTCTTCTTCGCTGATGGTTGGGTAACCGATGCGGAGCTCGAAGAAGAAGCGGTCGAGCTGGGCTTCTGGTAGAGGGTAAGTGCCTTCGTGTTCGATTGGGTTTTGGGTGGCGAAGACGGTGAACGGCTCGGCAAGGCGGCGGGTGATGCTGTTGACGGTGACTTGCTTTTCCTGCATCGCTTCTAACAGAGCGGCTTGGGTTTTGGGTGGGGTGCGGTTGATTTCGTCTGCGAGCAACAGGTTGGTGAAGATGGGGCCGGGCGCGAATTTGAATTCACGTGAGCCGTCGTCTGCGGTTTGGAGAATTTCCGTTCCGACGATGTCGGAAGGCATGAGGTCAGGTGTGAACTGGATGCGGCGGAAATCGAGCCCGAGGATGCGTCCGAGGGTGGAGACGAGCAGGGTTTTCGCGAGTCCGGGAACGCCGACGAGGAGGCAGTGACCTTTGCAAAGGAGTGAGGTCAGGAGTTGCTCGACGATTTCGTCTTGGCCGACGATGACGCGGGCGGTTTCACGGCGGATGGCGGCGGTGCGGTCCTGGACTTGTTCCCAACGGGCGGCGGGTTCTTGAGTGGTGGGCATAGTAGTTTATTCTTGGTTCGAGATTTTTTCCGCGTCTTCGCGGGTGAGGATGGAGATGATCACGTATGAGATATAGGGAGCTTTGGCTTGAAGTTCTTTGGTAAATTCGGTGAGTGCCGATTCTTCTGATTCAAGAGTCACCACTTTGCCATCTTGGATGACGCGCGCGTCGCCGCTGTTAGAGGATTGGATGAAACTAAGAGCATCGGGATTACCATGTTGTTGAAAAGTCTGAGCTAGGTAAGAAATCATGTTGATTTCGTTATCGGGCTTAGTTAGATCTTTGACGGTGTTTACGGTGAGCGCGACTCCAAGGTTCATGAAAGCTGGCATGAACGAGACTGTGGTCTTGGAATTTGCGGCGGGTTCTTTGAGGAAATCATCTGATATTTTTGTGATAAGCTCAGGGGTCAGGCGATCGCCGACTTTGATGCCGAGTTTGGCAGCGGCTTCGGCATCGTGATTCTGATCGAAAACTGGCTTAAGGCTGACGATGACTTGGCGAAGCTCTAGCAGATTGGGCGGCGTGGAATTCTCTTCGGAAAAAGATTCAATGATGCCCATTAGCACCAGGCGTTCATTGAGGTTTAGTGATTTTGCGTAAGGAATGATTTCATCTGACTTGAGGGTTGGGAGTTTTGTTGAAATCTCCTCTTGGCGATCTTCTGAGACGATTTCGCTACTCGGCCATGGCTCGGGTTTTTGTTCGGAAGTCCATGCGTTCACTCGTTTGCGGGCGAATTCCATGATGGCGGTAGGGGATTCTTGAATTTCTGCAATACTGCGGAGACCGTAGACCATTTCTGGAGAGGTAATGAGTTCTAAGAGTAAGGTTGAAGCATCACCGGTGGTTTTTGCGCCGTAGCCGATGAAATAAGTTGAGGTCTGATTCTTAGAGATGGGTTCGGTGCGGGCTAGGAGAGGTTTCCAAAGTTCGATCACCTCTTTCGGGAGGGTGGTGGCATTTTTTTCAGGTTCAACTGGAGTGCCATCTTCGACAGAATATTCGTCGCGTGATATCCGCCCTAACAACACTTGGTGTATCTCCATCCACTGCTCGGGAGTGGCAAGTTTGGCGGCTTTTCCGAAAGCGATGAGACATTCGTTGATAGGGATGGATTGGATGGAGGAAGCTAGAGCGGCGATGGGCGAGTTGCTTTCACCGCGGCCACGACGGGAGAAAGGATCATCGTTGTCGGGTTCTGGGTTTTTTTTCTCTTTGAGGGCATCGGCGATCATTTTATCTAACGACACATCGCCGACTTTGAGGGAAAGGCGCTTGAGATAATTTTCCAGACCACCGGCTTGGCGGATGACGTATCCGGAGGTATTTCGCATGAGCTGTTGTTCGTCGGGAGGATTATCCTGCACGAGTTTGATGTAGGCGTTGGCGAAGGGTTTTGCTTCAAGCTTGCGTAATGAGATGTATTGGTCGACCTGGGTGATCAGGAAGACGGGATCCGTGGAAGCGAGAACGATTTTTTCAAAAGCCGTGTGGGCGGCGGGATCTTTGCTGGTGCAAAGAAACGTGCTCGCGATGGATTTCTGAGAGTCATTGCCCTCAGTTATGTAGACGGTGGCGAGCTCGATAGAGGATTTATTTTTGTTAGCTTTCCAGAAAGCGATGGCGGTTTCGCCAAGTTCCGCTGGGTCGGGTTGGTTGTTGCCTGAGTATGGATCGCCTTCTGGGGTTGGGATGACGGAGCCTAGGATGGCGCTGGCGATTTCGCCGCGTGAGGCGGGACGGTTAAGGGTGAGGTAGCGTTTTTGGAGGTTCTCCTCAGGAGATTCATCGCTGCTATAGTAGCTATCTTGATCTCGTGAATTGGGATAGGGTGTGAGCGTTGGATCATTGGCAACAGTGGCGAGGGCGATGAGGCCGTCCATGCCCATGGCTTTGAGTTTATCAGTGGCCGCTGCATCGGCACCTGGCTCGGGAGTTTTCGAGGGGTTAAGCAACCAGAGATTTTCGCTGGAACCTCGTCTGGAGCCTTGTGCCCGCAGCATCGCGAGTAATCTGCCACGGTGCTCAGGAGGATATTCTGATAGATCGAGGCCATGCTCTTTAGTAAGTTCTTCATCGCTGATCTTAGAGGATGAGGTTACTAAGAGTTGATCGAGTAGAGCGACGGCTTCTGGTTTGAGTTGGATTCCGGGAAGGGATGGTTTTGCTGGGGCTGTAGAGCGCTTTTCGAGATTGGAAACCAGCATGGCGACGGCGGGGCCGTTGCTCCAGCCGCGCGGAAATTTCTTAAGCAAAGCGGTGAGGCTTTTCTGGTAGGCTTGCCAATCGTTGGTCTCGAAGAAAAGTGATGCGATTTTTGTGTATTCGTTGTCGGCGAGGTGGCTGACTGCGCCGTCGATGAGTAAGGAGTCGTCGGAGGTAGCGAGAAATAGGGCGGCGGCGAGGGCGTTTGCGCTCTCGGTTTGTCCGGCAGCGTGGAGTTGCGCGGCGAACAACATCAGGCGGCCGTGGCAGTTGGAGTAGCTATAATGGAGAGAGGAATTAAGATTTTCAGCGGCTTCTGCTTTTCCTAGGGACTCAACCATTTTGGCCGCGTCTTTTATGCCTAGCGCGACGTTGTCCTCGGGATCCTCGGGTTTGGCTGCCTTTTCCTCTTCAGGATTCGGCTTTTTATGATAGTTAAGCATTTTCAGAAGCATGCTCGGCTTCGCGCTCGATAGTTCTTCGGAATCGGCGTCTACTTTGGGCGGCTCTATGGGTTGGTTAGATCCGAAATCGATGTAAGTAGGTGGATCGGTTTTCAGCTTCCACGTGTTTCCGGATGGTTGGATTTTCATCTCCTGTAATTCGTAGGAGTTGGTGAAGCGTTGCTCATTCGAATCGGGGAGTTTTACCCATTCGGCGCCTTTCATATCAGGCAAACCTAGAGCGGCGATGCGGCTCAGACCTTCCGAGAAGTCGATTTTTTCGTCTTGCCCGAACAAAGTCGGGGCAGCGAAAAAGAATGGAAGAATGAAAAATTCCGCACGCATTAATTTGTTAGCTATAGAAAGCGTCGAGAGGTGGAAAGAAATATTTGGTGTCAGAGAAAAATTCTCTAACGATGAATTTCTTAGATCATTCCTCTGGCGGGCGAGCAATCACTGTAGCTTTGCCGTCTTTTGGAGCGGCGGGTGCGGAGCGAAGTTGCTCGTCTTGGGGGAGGCCTAACATGTCTGGTATGCGGAGGCCAGTGTTGCGGACAACAGGGAGGGTGGGCTTGATTTTTTCTGGTGAAATTTTTGCCACTGCGTTTTGGGCAGGGGTTGGCGTGTCATTCACTGGAGCTTCGGCGACGATGCTTGCTTTCGGGGCAAAGCAAGACGTGAGTCCGATGGCTAATAGAAACGTGGCAGTTATTTTCACGGGAGGGAAAAATTTTAGCGAGATTCCATAGGAGGAACCGGGCTGAGGGTTTTGGGTCCAGTGTAAAAGGTGAGGGGGCGATAGAGGCGATTGTCGCGGAGTTGTTCAAGAACGTGTGCCGTCCAGCCAGAGGTGCGAGAGATCGCGAAAATGGGAGTGAAAAGGTCGGTCGGAATACCGAGGGAGTAATAAACCGTCGCGGAATAGAAATCGACGTTTGCTTCCAAGCCTTTGCGCTCGCGCATGATCTCTGCGATGCGCTCGGACATCTTGATCCATTTCGGCTCGCCGAGTTCTTCGGTGAGTTGGATCGCTAGTTTACGGAGATGCGGGGCGCGAGGATCGAGCACCTTGTAAACTCGGTGTCCGATGCCCATGATTTTTTCCTTACGCTCTAGTTTGCCTTCGACGAAGGCGTCAACTTTATCGAGGTCGCCGATGTCTTGTAGCATGTGGATCACGCCTTCGTTGGCTCCGCCGTGGAGGGGTCCTTTGAGGGTTCCGATGGCTGCGGTGATCGCAGAATACATATCGGAAAGGGTGGCGACTGTGACGCGGGCAGAGAAGGTGGAGGCGTTCATGCCGTGGTCGGCATGGAGGATGAGGGCGACCTCGAGGATGCGCGCGGCGGTGTCGCTGGGGACTTCACCGTTGATGAGGTAGAGAAAATGCTGAGCCTCGGAGAGGTCGGTGCGGTTGGGAGGGAGTTCGAGGCCGTTGCGGAAGCGATGGTAGGCGGCGACGATGATTGCGGATTTCGCGCAGAGTGAGAGAGCGATCGCGGCGTTTGCCTCCATGTTGGGCTCGCCGATGGTTGCGCGCTTGTCATACATTCCGAGCATGGAAACGGCGGTGCGGAGCACGTCCATGGGACAGACGTCTTTAGGAGCGGTTTTTAAAAAGTCGATGACAGCTACTGGCAAATCGCGCTCGCTGCGGAGTTTCACGGAAAATGCACTTAGTTCATCACGGTTTGGCAGGCGGTTGTGATGGAGTAGGAAGATGATCTCCTCGTAGCAGCAATGTTCGACCAGATCATCGATATGATAGCCGACGTAGCTTAGTTCACCGATGTTTCCGATGACGTTGCTGAGCGATGATTCATTGGCGATGACCCCTTCAAGGCCGCGTGCATATTCTGACATATTAAGAGTAGTTAAATTCGACTTGGGAAAAAGAAGCGTTTTGTGGATGAGGGTGCAAGGGAGAATCGAAGAAGATCGAACTCAAATCCAGAAATTCGTTCAGCGGCTTTCGATTTGCTGGATGGCGCGCTCGGCGAGCAAGCGGCCTTCGGGGTCTTTATCGCTGAGAGTTTTGCGGAGTTCGGGGAGACTCAGCGAGGTTCCGATTTCGGCAAGCATTTTGATTGCAGCATGGCGCAGGGACGATTGATCGGAGTTGAGTTTTTCAAGAACGGAGGGCTCGATAGCTGGACCTAATTTTACCAGCTCTTTGTCCCAAGTGACCGGATTTGTCTCCCAAACGGCCACCATGGCCGGGATCGCTTCGGGATTATTGTAATTTGCGACCAATCTCACGAGATGCACGGGCGGAGAAATTTTCTCGGATGTGTAAGTTTTCAGAATTTTGAGAGCGGCAACAGCGGCGGGGCCTGGGTCATCGGTCCATTTTAAAAGAGCACGGGCGATAGAGTCGTGGAAGGTGACGCTGGGTTTTTCGAGAAGTTCGATCAGGATGGTGCTGATGTCGCTGCGCAAGAGTGTGGCATCAGAGTCTGCGAGGCGCTCGACGGCTAGTTGGATACGGCCGAGGTCTATGCTTTGAAGCTCTTGGCGATTGAGTTCATAAAATGATGGATGGGTTTTGTCGTTCAGCTTATCGGCGGATCCGGCGACAAAAAGCTCATTATCAACTTTGACGACGATGACGTTGATATCAGGATGGGTTTCACTGACTTTTCCAAGTTTGCCGGCGATGTCCGAGACTTGATCGAAGTCCATTCCGACTTCTGTTAGAACCACGAGATGATTGTTGCCGTTTCTTGGGTAGGGGTGGGAAGATATGCCGGCGAGAGTTTCACGGACAAGGTAATCTCGTGCGTTGAGTTTGTTGCGACCCAGCATTTCAGTTAGATAAATACCATAGGTTTTTTTATCGCTATTTTTGGCGATGAGGAGATTTTGCTCTTTCTCCATCGGCTGAGTGAGGAATCGTTCGCGTAAGGCTTGGATGGGATCTAAGCCTTGTTCTTGGTTGATTAGCGGATCGATTCCTAGGGTTTTATTGAGATCTTTATTCGATTTAGCGGAGGGTTCCTTGAGATAAAAAGGTATGGCAAACACGCCTGCTGCGAGCAGTATGCCGATGAGACTCGCTTTGACTTTGGCGCGTGGATTGGCATATACGAGGAACACGAAGCCGAGCAGGGAGGTGAAGCCGCCGATGATACATTTTTTTTCAAATGGCATGCCGCCCAGCGGTGATTGAGGCTTGGAAGCGATGAATAACAGCAAAGCGCCGAGAAGCATGATCGCGACTCCGAAGACTCCCGCGATGACGCGTTGGGGAGATGCGGGGCCGAGTTGTTCGGGGTGGTTGAAATCGGCATAGTTGATCGTCTGCATGCCTTTTGGCGCGGCGGCGGAATCGAGCGGGATACGCCGGAATTGATTAAGCTCTGGGTCCTTTTTCTCTCCGGGATAAACTTTTTTGGAATGAATGATGGTTTCCTCGGTGATGCGGAATTGCGAATCGCACCCGCCACATTCAACGACGCGATTTATGAATTCAGGAGCCACAGAAAATCGCTGCCGACAGCTCGGGCAACGAACATTCAGACTTTCTGAGGTTTCTTTATTTTCCGGCATCTGTATGAGAAAATTGCCCTACTTGTCAGAGGATTGCAACCCTACGAAACGAGCGGTTATTTAATTAAGTTAAATTAAATATTGAGATGACTTAAATTTTAAATTAAAGATGACTCAACTCCAAAAGATATCCTATGCCTGTCACACCGACCGATTCTTTGCAACATTCGTCCGCTGAAACGGAAAAGAGCCAGCTTCGTCGCCTGGGCTTTGTTGATGAAGCGTTGGTTCAGAAAATGGTGATGGGCAATGTCTATCAGCGTCAGAGCGTGAATACGGAACAAATGGCTTTGTCCTCTTGCGAGGATGACTATGCGGGATGGAATTTACCGGCGAGCGCTTCGTTTGGACGGGCGGCATAAGTGCCTGAATCGGATTGTGTGTCAAAAATGACTCGTCATGAGCGGTCGATTGATTTGAAACTGCGCAAGTGATTCACCCTACTGCCATCATTTCGCCTAAAGCCGAGCTCGGAAAAAATGTCCGCGTCGGTCCCTATTGCGTAATCGGAGCCAAGGTCACGCTCGGCGATGACTGCGTGCTCCACAGCCATGTGGTGCTGGAAGGGACTGCGACGTTCGGAAAACATAATGAGTTTTTCCCCTTCGCGATGGTCGGCGGTAAGACCCAGGATTTGAAATACATCGGTGAACCGACCGCGCTTGAGGTTGGCGATCATAACGTCTTCCGCGAAAACTGCACGGTTCATCGCGGCACGCATGAAGAGCTCCCAACCCGGATCGGCTCGCACAATTTGTTTCTCTGCTACTCCCACATCGCACACGACTGCCAGCTCGGCGATCACATCATTCTTTCTAACAACGGCAGCCTTGCTGGGCATTGCACGGTTGGAGATTATGCGATTGTTTCCGGCCTTGCAGCGGCGCATCAGTTCTGCCGGATTGGAAAACATTCGATCATCGGCGGGCTTTCAAAAATTGTGCAAGACGTGCCGCCTTTCATGATCATCGATGGCAACCCCGCCACTACCCGGGGACTGAATCTGGTCGGTCTGCAACGTCGGGGATTTTCCGAGGATGACATCCGCGATTTGAAGTCCGCTTATAAACGCCTGTTCCTCAAAAAAGACATCAGTCTCGCAAATGGTGTCAGCTCGCTGAAAGCCACCGCCGCTGCATCCAATTCACACGTTGAGCATCTCATTCATTTTGTTGAGAACTCGCAGCGTGGGGTGACGCGATAGCCTACGGCTTTAGAATTTGTTTGGCTTCTAACAGATCTTTTTCGAGCGAAGCGTAATCCACGTCTTGCACGCTGGTGTTTTTATCAATCGCCAAACCAGCAGCGATGGCAGCACTTTCGGAAAGAGCCATGAAAACGGGTTCCATGCGCATGGAGCCGTGGGCGACGTGCGAGGCGGAAAAGCAAATGGGCGAGAACAAGTTTTCGCATTCGCCCTTTTTCGGAATGATAGAGCGGTATGAGATGCCGTAGGGTTTAGGCGGTACGCGCCAGATGACTCCTTCGTTTTGGACGTGGCCAGAGTCGGTGACGATATGCTGCACGCAGTGAGAGTCCATACCGAAGGAGCCTAGCCCGACAGGATCTGGTGCGCTGCGTTTGCCCTGGCAATCGTTTTGGGTCATTACGTAATCGCTCACCATGCGGCGTGCTTCGCGAATATAAATCATCCATGGCCAACCGCCATTGTCGGTGAACTCATCTTTAGCCAGGCCGTATTTGGATGCCTCGTTGCGAATCGCTTCGGGCACGCGTGGGTTGTTAGACAATGTCCAAAGGAAACCACGGATATAAGTTTCATGTGAATTTTCGATTTCGATCCGCTTTTCGTAACTCGCTTCTGGATACTCCCAGTTTCCACCCGCGAGATCGGAACCCACGGCATGCATGTTGTTCCAATCGACCTTTGAGCCAGTCCCTGAAAGCGGCTCGATGAGTGCAGGAAGTCTGTGGTCACCCGCATCAAAATTCCGCAACAGCAACTCGTGATCGAGCTCGTTGTAGCCCTCGGGCTTTTCGATGGGGATGTGTAGTTTCGGATCACTTGTTAGGCAGACGCGGTAGTTGTAAGCCTGAATTTTTTTATCGCCTTGGCCATTCGTTAGATTTTCAATTTTGTGAATTTTAGGAAGCAAGCCACTCGCGGGTTTTCCGGGAGTGATGTAGGGATCGACCTCTTTTGTGAAATGATCTTTGTCTTTCTGCGTGTAGTGAAGGCGCGGCTTGGTATCGCCGCGACGCACACCCGCCATGTCTTCGTTGTATTGGCTTTCTGGCTCGCGCCCAACCGTGTAGCTCACGCCGGTTGCGGCCATGAGGTCACCGACGTAACTCGCGTCTATGAACATTTTGGCGTGGTAAGTCTTTCCGCTAAGCATGGTGATGGACTCGATTTTATTGCCATTCATCTCCACGCCTTTACCTGGGGTGCGATCGAGTCGCTCGTTATAAACGACCTCCACCCCGGCATCGGCGATCATTTTTTTGAAAACCTGTAGGCCAACTTTTGGTTCGAAGCTGCGTACGTATTTTTCGCCATAAGCGGCGGCGATGGCATCGTAAAATTCTGAAGCAATGCCGCCAAAAGTATTGCGTCTGCCGAGGAAATCCGTCGCGCCGAGGCCGCTTGAGCTCATGCCGCCGGGAAATGAGGTTGGATTGAGCCAGATCACAGAGCGGCCGTCACGCTTCGCAGAAATAGCAGCAACTGCCGCGCCCGATGAATCACCGTAGACGACGATATCGTAGATCAGCTCCTTGCTGCTGGAAACGCAGGTGAAAAGGAAGAATCCAACGAGTGAGAGAAAAAGCAGTTTAAAGGAAATCATCGACGGGAATACGCCACGAATGATGGGAATATTCCAAAAGAAAGGAACCGCGATTTTCAATCGCGACCTCGTAAGCGAAATATCTGCGGCCAACGCAGCGGTTGCTGGATCCCGATCCCAACGGGATCAAAGACATTAGCTCGGGGTCATTTGCTTGGCAAATGACCCCGAGACGCATCGCAAAAAATCCGACCCCGTAGGGTGTCGCAGGCAGCTTGGGCTAATCCAAATACCCACGTGATGATGATCTTCCTGTTTCGACGTTTTCTTGCACCCCTTCAGGGTGCAATTATTTTTTGTGTGGGCGTGTCCCGGGGTCGCGACCCCAGGCTAATGTCTATGATCCCGTTGGGATCGATACAGTGATAGTTAAATGGATGATAAAAAGCATTAGATCCTTTCAACCGCTGGTGATTTCTGATCGTTTGGACTCGTGCAACGCATCCACAAAACCCTGGCGATCTGTTTGCTGGTGACGGCTTTGGTGTTCGGTGTGCTTAAAATGCTCGGAGGCGTGGGTTTTGGCACGAAGGCGAAGGGAGATACAAAAGCCTCGTCGCGAGATTCGATGGCTCGGCATGATAGAGGGGAGCAAACTTCCGATCCATCCACCCGAAAGCTACGGCAGCGTGCGAGGAAATTGACTTCGGCTGAAGCAACGGAATTTCTCAAAACGACGATTATTCCCAGAGTAGAATTTAATGAGATTTTGTTAAGTGATGCATTGAAGATCCTTAACGAGGAGATTGCAAAACAAACCCCAGTCGATCAGCCGCGACTAAGGATTTTAATGGATCCAAATTACCGTGAGAAACTTGAGAAGAATGCGAAGGCGACTATCGATGATTTGCCAGGCAGATCCATGATTGCTGGCTTTGTTGTTGATAACCGTGTGCGCCAGATACCAGTCGTCTCTCTGCTAAAACTTATCTGTTATCAGACGCATACAAAATATTGGTTCTACAAAGGAGATTATTACCTGAGTTCGATCAAAGAAGATGGTGGAATTGGTTATTCTTTCTACTACAGTGAAAATTTAGGCAGTGTGAAGTTGGAGAATATCGATGCTTCGCAGCTAGCTATGAAAATGAATGAAATTATCGAACAACACGATTATTTCGGCCCTAAAACTAGCATCGACATCAAGATGACCAAAAAGGCGCGTGCGGCTCTTTTAAAAGGCGAAGTGAAATTACCACGCATCAATCTGGATTTGGAGAATGTCACACTCAAACAGGCGATCATGAAAATTGAAGAACATACTGGCGGGGCTCTGGTCTTGAGCGGTGAGGGCTTATTGTTCAATCCGTTTCATGAAGTGCATAATACCGATCCATTTGCTGCTGCTGGCGAGGGTGAATCATTCGACATTATCCTAAATGAAGACGCGATGAATCCGAAATTCGATCCGCTTGAAGATCCTTTTAAATAGATTAGTCCGACAGATATATTGAAACAAATCCCGATCCCAACGGGATCATAGACATTAGCTCGGGGTCGTGACCCCGAGACCCATCGCAAAAAAAATCCGACCCTGGAGGGGTCGTAGATATCTCGGTTTATTCCAAATACTTTGCATCATACGAAATGCCCGCCTTTTCTAACATCGCGACAAATTCCTCACGAAACGTTCTCACGCGGTGATGATCTTCCTGTTTCGCGATGTAATCCCGAATCGCTACGAGAGAAGTCGCACTGATCGTGAATGCGGCATAGCCGCCCTGCCATGTGAATTTATCTGCGAGTTCGGTTTGTCCGTGGATCCAAGACGTCGAAGCTTTTTTGAGCTCTCTAACAAAATCCGCCAAACAATGGGTTGATTTCAAACCAACCAACAGATGCACGTGATCTTCGACTCCTCCGATTTTTTCAGGAACGCCACCCAGTCCTTTGATGACGCCGCCCATGTATTCATGAAGTTTGGGTCGCCATGAATCTGCGATCAATGGCATCCGGTCCTTGCTTCCGAATACGATGTGATAATGTAAGCTAAGATAGGTGGATGCCATAACGGGGGGGATGTTCGGGGAGGTCTTGCACCCCTTCAGGGTGCTGTTTTTTGGGGGGAATTGTGTCCCGGGGTCGCGACCCCGGGCTAATGTCTTTGATCCCGTTGGGATCGAAGAAACATCTTACGATTAATACGGAAGAGGAAACGCCCGATTGAAGGCGAAGACTTTATCCCTCAGCTCATGGAGCTTTTTGATATTCGTGTGGTCCGCAAGAGCTTCAGTAATAAAGTCTGCGACTTGCTCGACATCTTTCTCCATCATTCCACGAGTGGTCACAGCGGGGGTGCCGATGCGGATGCCGGATGGTTTCATCGGGCTACCGGTGTCGAAGGGGATGCCGTTTTTGTTGACGGTGATGCCTGCTTCATCAAGGGCGTGTGAGGCGTCGGTGCCGTTCAGTTTTTTGTTGCGTAGATCGACCAGCATGACGTGGTTGTCGGTGCCACCGGAGCAGATGCGGAAACCGTGATGCGTGAGGCGCGCGGCGATGGCTTGTGCGTTTTTCACGACCTGTTGTGAGTAGGTTTTGAACTCCGGCTTGAGTGCCTCGCCGAAGCATACGGCTTTCGCTGCGATGACGTGCATGAGCGGTCCGCCTTGGATGCCGGGGAAAACTTGCGAATCGATTTTTTTCGCGAATTCCTCTTTGCAAAGAATGATACCACCGCGTGGTCCGCGCAGGGATTTGTGGGTGGTGGAGGTAACGAAATCTGCGTGCGGAACGGGGCTTGGATGGACGCCGGCGGCAACGAGTCCGGCGATGTGCGCCATATCGACAAACAAGTAAGCGCCGATCTCACGAGCGAGTTTACCCATGCGTTCGAAATCGATCTCGCGTGAGTAAGCCGATGCGCCAACAGTGATCAGCGCGGGGTTGAGCGAACGCGCGGTTTTTTCGAGCTCAGCGTAATCGATGCGCTCGTCGTGAGGGGAAACGCCGTAATGCGTAACATCGTAAAAACGTCCCGAGAAATTCGCTTTGTGGCCGTGGGTAAGGTGACCGCCATGCGCGAGGTCCATGGTGAAAATTTTATCACCTGGCTTCAGCACGGAGAAATACACCGCAGTGTTTGCCTGTGAACCGGAGTGCGGCTGCACGTTGGCGTGATCCGCTTTGAAAAGTTCTTTCGCGCGTTCGATGGCGAGAGTCTCGACAATGTCGACATATTCGCAGCCACCATACCAACGCTTGCCCGGATATCCCTCTGCATATTTGTTAGTGAGCAAAGATCCCTGTGCTTCCATCACAGCAGGCGAGGCAAAGTTTTCCGAAGCAATCAGCTCGATGTGATTCCGCTGGCGATGCTCTTCGCCGACGATGGCTTCGTAAAGTGCTGGATCGGTCACCGCGATGCGGCTGCCGGAGGATTTGCAAACGCGTGCTTCATGGCGGCCACCTTCGAATGCGGTTGCGACAAAGGCATCGGCCATTTGCTTGGCGGTTTCGATATCGATGTATTTTCCGGAAAGGCAAAGCACGTTCGCATCGTTGTGCATGCGGGTGGTGATGGTTTCCTCAACATCGCGGACATTCGCGGCACGGACGTGGCGGAAGCGATTCGCAGCGATCGCCATACCGACTCCAGAAGTGCAAGCAAGGATGCCAAAATCAAACGTGCTGTCGGCGACGTTGCGGGCCACAGCATTTCCGAAGTCTGGGTAATCCACCGATTCGTTAGAATTCGTGCCGAAATCCTCGACCTCATGACCCGCTGCGCGGAGATGGGCGACGATGGCGTTTTTCATTTCGAATGCGCCATGATCGGCGCCGACGGCGATGCGGTAGGTGGATTTGCTCATAAGCTCGTTGAGAGGTCGGAATTGAACGCTTGCAAACCCCGCTTGCAAACCGGAAATTTCAGGAATTTCACACGAACCCCTCGGGCAGGACGCATTTAGGTGAATTTCATTCCAATTGCGCCACCTGGGGGTGGGTAATTCTTGCCTTCATTGTGATCGCCATCTACTTCGACTTCGCTTAAATCTCTCGGAATCACGTTTCTATGCTTTCTCCTAATTCGACTACCCAGTCTCTCGCACAACATGCCCGGGCAATTTTTCGTGAGCATTTCGGAAACGAAGCCACTCATGTCGCGGTCGCTCCCGGGCGCGTGAACTTGATCGGGGAACACATCGATTACTGCGACGGCTTCGTTTTGCCATTTGCGATTGAGCGCACGGTGGTGATCGCTGCTGCGCCAAACGGTAGCGGTGAAGCCAGAGTTGCCACAGCGTTTGATCCCGAAGGCGCTGTTTTTTCTGTCACTGAGGATCAGAAAATAGCCGATCCGAAATGGTCGAACTATCTTCGTGGCGTCGTGCAGGGTTTTCGTAAACGCGGGATAGCTGTCCCAGGTTTCGATGCGTTCATCGTTTCCAGCCTGCCGGGCGGCGCGGGACTTTCTTCTTCCGCTGCGCTGGAATGTGCGGTTGCGACCTTATTAGAAAGTCTCACCGGTGCTCAGATCAGCAATCGTGAAAAAGCCCTGCTCGCGCAGAAAGCCGAACATGATTTCGCCGGCGTGCCCTGTGGGATCATGGATCAATTCGCCTCTGCTTTTGGAAAAGACGGCCAACTCGTGCTGATCGATTGTCGCTCGACAGAGGTTGAACTCGTGCCGTTTGCCGATCCCTCGCTCACCATTCTCGTTTCCAACACAAAAGTTTCTCATGAACTCTCGGATGGCGGCTACGCTGCTCGCCGGAGAAGCACCGAGGACGGCCTTGCTGCTATTGGGAAATCGAGTTGGCGGGATGTTACACCAGAAGATCTCGAATCTGCGTCTTCCGCGATGAGTGAGGTTACCTTCCGTCGCAGTCGCCACGTGGTTGGTGAAATTGCGCGAACCATGGGCGCGGTTGATGCTCTGAAACAAGGCAGATTTCCTGAGCTCGGCCAGCTCATGTATGAGAGTCACAACTCACTCAGAGACGATTTCGAAGTCTCCTGCCCCGAGCTCGATCACCTCGTCGCAACCGCTTCTGAAATCGGCACAGCTGGCGGCGTCATTGGTGCCCGCATGACCGGCGGTGGCTTCGGTGGCTCTACCGTCACACTTTGCGAAACGGCAAAAGCTGAGTCTATCGCAGCCGCATTGGTGAAATCCTACGAAGCTACTTTCGGCTTCGCTCCGGAAATCTTCGCCACCCGCCCCGCAGAAGGAGCGCGGATGATTTGATAAAGGCAGCCCCGACAAGTCGGGGCTGCCTAATCCTCTTCCTCCGACATCTCCTGCAACTTATCCAAGTAAGCATTTTTCGGACGTGGTTTTACGGGGCGTTCTTCTTCGGCAAGCATTTGGGCGACTCGGGGTTTGCTGGATTCGATGAGTTCTTCGATGAGCTCGGCTTCGGGCAGGTTTTTCCAGTAACGCTTGGGCATTTCGGTTTGCATGGCTTTCACCTTGAGGCGGGCGGGATTGAAAATGTTGCGGTAGTAGGTCAGCCAAGCGGTTTCGAGTTCGTCTGGATTATCGATGGGATTTTTCGCGATGCCGAGAGTGAAGACTAAAGATTTTCCATTCCAATGCGCGCAACCTTTTGGGGTGAGAATGCTCCAATCCATGTTAGAAAAACGTTTTTTGAAAAAGGTTGAGCCGGGCTCTACGATGTAATGATCAGGCTCAAACCATGCGGCGTAGCGCTCGCGTCCGCTTTCGGCATCGGTGTCGATCAGACGAAAGCGAACGAAGGCATGCATTTTATGGATTTCGCGTCGCACAGATTTTTCCATGAGACGCACGGCGGCCATATCTGGATCACTGGCGATGGCGGGGAGGTGGCGCTCGCCGCCGTGGGTGATGCGCCATAAAATCTGATAGAGAAGCGACCAACGGGCAGGATCGTTGTGATAGGCGACGGTTTCTGCGAGATCGAGAAAAGCGGAGGGGACTTTTGGAATGCGGTAGGGCGATGGCTCTTCGCGAACGACGGAAGAACCAAACAACCCACCCGTTTCCCATAAAACATTATGCGGGGCAACACGCCGCTCTAACAAATCACGCGCGGCTTTCCGCCATGAATTAAACGTTTTTCCTGGGTCAATGCATTCCATGGCTCAATGAATAAAGAAAATTTTAACCACTGATGGACACTGATGAACACTGATATAAAGAGAGATGATATCCATGCATTTACAATTATCAGTGTTCATCAGTGGTTAAATTTAAAACAATTCGAGTTGCACGGGTTTAGGTAGATAACGCGCGCGGAGTTTATCTGAATCTAACAGCATTGAGTCCGGATGATGATCGGCGGTGATGATGAACGGCTGAACTTTTGAAATTGAAACACGCAAGCGGGTGAGGTCGGTGAGGCGAATGCGGGTAAATCGGCGGATTTTGATGATGCGGTCGGCATTGCGCACGCCGAGACCGGGGACGCGCAGCAGGATTTCACGGCTGGCGGTTTGTAAATCCACGGGGAAATCCTGACGGTTTCGTAAAGCCCAAGCGAGTTTTGGATCGAGATCCAGATCGAGGTTTGGCATTTCCGGAGTTAAGATTTCCGAGGTTTTGAAACCATAGAAACGCATCAACCAATCTGCTTGATAAAGCCGATGCTCACGGACGAGTGGCGGTGCTTTGAGTGGCAAAATTTTCGATGGCTCCGGTATCGGGCTGAAGGCCGAGTAATACACGCGCCGCATTTTGAAGTTGCTATAAAGGTCATCGGAGCGGGCTAGGAAATCGGCATCGGTTGATTCATCGGCGCCGACGATGACCTGCGTGCTTTGGCCCGTTGCGTGACGCAGTTTTTTTTCGCCGTTCTTACGACGGTCGGCCGCATCATCGAGTTTGTGGCGAATGTTGCCCATCGCTAAACGGGTGCGTTTCAGGCTTTTTTCGGGAGCTAATAGATCTAGGCTTTTTTGAGTGGGTAGTTCGAGATTGATGCTGATGCGGTCGGCGTAGCGCGCAGCAGTTTCGATCAATTCCGCCGAAGCCTCCGGGATGGTTTTCAAATGGATGTAGCCACGGAAATCATGAACCTCCCGCAAAGTGCGCGCGACGGCAATGACTTGTTCCATCGTGTGATCCGCGTTGCGGATGATACCGGAACTCAAAAACAGACCTTCGATGTAGTTCCGTTTGTAAAAATCCAAGGTCAGTTTCACGACTTCATCCGCCGTGAAAGCAGCGCGTCTCACATTACTGGAGCGGCGGTTGATGCAGTAGTGGCAATCGTAAATGCAAACGTTGGTGAGCAGAAGTTTCAGCAGCGAGATGCAGCGCCCGTCCGGCGCATAGCTATGACAAATGCCGGAACCTCCAGTTGAGCCCACGCCTTTTCCATCCAACGAATTTCCCCGCACCGCTCCCGAACTGGCGCAAGAGGCATCATATTTCGCGGCATCGGCGAGAATGGCGAGTTTCGATTGTAGCTCCATAAGTTCTTTTGAACAGTAGTAGGATAATCCCGGATGCCAACGAAAAATTGCGCAGATTTGCATACAGAAAATTTTTGGGCAGAAAAATAAGAGTCAGGATTGATATGAAAAAATGAATCAAAAATTCAACATACCCAAAGAAGTGCTATGGATCGCACTCTCATCAGAGCCACGCATTCACCTCTCTTATTTTTCTGTCCCTAATTTTTCTGTCGAAAATTTATCCCCTATCAGATTGGTGAGGTCAAAGTAGAACTTCACCCCATGGTGTGACGTCGAAGCGCGGACTAGTCTCCAGGGTTATCAATCATCCAAATAAAAATATGAGCAATCCAGTAAAAGAATTTTTCAAAGACCACAAACCCTCGAATATCCATGCTCCAGAATGGGTTTCCACCCAGGCGGATGCCATCGAATCAGCCTACGAAAGAGCGGGTGATGAACTGTCATCTGCGTTCGAGCGTGGTAAGGATTATTATAAAATCGTTCAGAAACGCGTAAGCAGAGAGATTAACGATGCTGATGCTCTCGTTCACCACAATCCATACCCAACCATCTTGATTGGGATGCTCGCAAGCAGTGTCATCGGATACCTCGTCGCATGTCGGATCAATAGCTGCTCTGGCGCGCGTTCGCGTTACGAGGAATAGATGAGCATCCGGTATTCCGCTAAATCAGATGCGGGAATAGTCATTTATCCACTTCGAGGAAGACGAGCATCACGCCGTCATTCTCGAAGTGGAATGGCGTTAAGGGTAGGTGTTTACCCTATATAAATCAATTTCTGTTAGTTAGCTCCGGCGAAGTAGGGTTACACCCCATAGTTTATCTTTTCGGATTAGAACAATTTGCTACCGACCCGACAGAGACCGCAGTGAAGCGAACGAATCGAAGCGGGAGAATTCTAATAGAAATAAGATTATGAAACGACGCAAGCTAACCCATGTATTTGAACCGCGCAGTGATGGTGATCATCACGCAGGATCTAGTAAAAGTTCCCGCCGCTTATCTCCATTAGGTAAATCCCTAGGAACAGCGATCGCCAGTTTGGGGATGTTCGCTCTCTCAGGTAGTGCGCATGGTCAAGCAGTGGATTTAGGAACATCTGATAATTTCGCGATAATAACTTATGCAGGCGTAACTAGTTCCGGCCAATCAAACGTTTACGGAGACATTGCCCTCTACAACACCCCTACAATTATCGGTTTCATCAATGCATCGCCTCCTTCGGGAGTAGGATATGTCCATGGCGATGTTTATTATAATGATGGGGTTGCTGGTATTGCTTGGACCGATGCCGGCACCGCTTTTAACGATCTCGAGCTCAGGGTACTTGGTGCGGTCGACTTGACTGGACAAGATCTGGGAGGCATGATTCTCAGTCCCGGTCTTTACCATTTCGATACTTCCGCAGGATTAACTGGAAGTCTGATCCTTGATACTGGAGCTGATGCCAACGCACAATTTATCTTTCAGATTGGTAGCACGTTGGTCACGTCAGTCGGTTCATCGGTAACTTTGATTGGTGCTGGCGCTGGGCTCACACAAAATATCTTCTGGCAGGTTGGCAGCTCCGCAACACTCAACACTGGCTCTGTTTTCGCTGGCAATATTCTCGCTGATGCGAGTATCAGTTTGCAATTGGGATCTAGCGTAGAGCTCGGTAGATTATTTGCACTGGGCGGCGCAGTATCATTACTTAATAACTCGACCTCTCCCCAGGGCATAGCGCTTGCAGGTCCCGGTAGTTATTGGAACGGCAGAGATAGTAATCTCTGGACGGGAGGAGATGAAAACTGGTCTTCTACCGAAGCGGGTATCGACCAGGGTGAACTCCCTGTGAATGCGGATGTCGTGTTCTCAGTTACTTCCGGCCCGATACGTCAAGATACTCTTCTTATCGAAGACGTGACCATTTCCAGTTTGACGGTTAACGATACGATTCCTGTAACCATCGGCGGGGACTATACTCTCAGTATCTCGGGCACTGGTGGAGCTACTGGTATCACCATCAATGAGGACGCTGGTTTAACAACGATCAATGCTGACCTTGATATGGGAGCTGTGTATCAGGTTGTAACCGTGCATAACCCCGACGGCTTACTCATCAACGGGGTCATCAGCGGAACCAACGGTTTGAACAAAGCAGGACTCGGAGTCCTGACTTTGACAGGAGTAGAAGACTACACCGGCACCACGTATATTTTTGAGGGAACCCTGCAACTTGGCGATGGCGTTACAACCGGAAGCTCAATTTCACTCTTATCACCTATTTTTGTTGATCTAAATGGTGCCTTAGCCATCAACCTTGCGGATGAAGAAACTTTCCTAAACAGCGTTACGAACGACGGACAAATCCAGTGGATTGCTAGTGGAACAAATACTCAAGCAGATACCAGTGTCTTCAGTGGCATCGGTAGTATGTTGGTGACTGCACCCGGAACAACTGTTCTGTTAGGAAGCAACACCTTTTCAGGTGGAACCACAATTGGTACAACCGATTTTCTGGATGCGACCGGTGACGTCCTCGTTGGAAATCCTCTAGCCTTTGGATCAGGAATTTTGACGATTAACAACGGCACGATCGACACGGTTGCTTCACAATCTGTTCAAATCGAAGTTGGAGGCTACGAGCAAACGGGTGGTCAAATCAATATGCACTTGGGTGGTACGACGCTCGGAAGCTACACTCGCTATGATGTGGCAGGTGATGTCGTACTCGGTGGCGGCACGGTGTATGTTTACGACGAGACTAGTGGTTATATTCCACAGGGCGGAGACCAACAGAACATCATTCACTCTGGTACGACAGTGACTGGTCAGTTCGCTTCGAACTCTCCCGCTTCGCTATTTCTTAATCCAAATTCAGGTCAATTTATCTCTTACAGCCAAGGCAACACCTTGCTTTACCCAACCCTCACCTACGATCCCGACGATGTATTTGTGACATGGGTGCAGGCCGCCTTTGCTTCGCTGATCAATTTGACTCCCAATCAGACGGCCGTTGCCAATTCAATCGATGCGGGAGACGCACCAGCTAATGTAGTGGATTATCTCAACACTCAGAACATAGCACTTCTTCCAGGATTATATGACCTGATTGCGCCGGATGAACTCACTGCCATTTACCAAATGGGATTCACGGGTTCTGAAATTCAAAATGCGAATATCAAACGCCATCTTGAAAGAGTGCGCCAAGGTTCATCGAGAGAAACTCAATACACGGAAACCAAAACCGACAGCAAAGGCGGTATGGTTCAACAGCAATCCACCATGATGAGCGATTCAAAACGTTGGACTGCCTTTTTCGAAGGGACCGATGGATCCGCAAGTATCGAAGGCGACTATAATTCCAGCGGTTACGACTTCGATACTCGTGGCGGAAACGTGGGAGCAGACTACCGGGTCAGTGATCGTCTCAATGTAGGCATCATGGGTTCTTATGCAGACTCTCAAGCGAGCCTCGTGAATGGTGGATCAATTGAAGCCGAAAGCTTCAAAGGTGCGATCTACGCAACCATGTATGATGAGGCGTTCTATGTGGATGCGCTCCTCGGTGCGGGTCATCACTCTTATGACACGAGACGTGTAGGATTACTGGGCTTAGCCGAGGGCAGCACAGAAGCATTGGAGATCGATGCGATGCTTAACACCGGTTATGACATCAAAAATGGTAATTGGACGTACGGCCCAACGGCTTCGGTCGCTTACACACGCATGATGATCGACAGCTTCACGGAAACAGGCTCTCTTGCTCCGTTGCATTTTCCTGATCAGCATCAAGATTCGTTGCGCACGGAGTTGGGTGGAAAAATTGCCTACAACGCAGACGTCAATGGCATGAGAATCTCACCACAAGTGCGGCTCGCATGGCAGCATGAATTCCTCGACAGCAAGCAAGCCATGGAATCGAGCTTTGTCGGTGGCACTGGATCAACCTTCATTGTGCACGGACCTGATATGGATAAAGATCGTGCAATCTTGAGCGCGGGACTCACGGTTCAAATCACCCCAACCGTAAGCGTCTACGGCTTCTATGACGGTCACGTAGGAAGCTCGGATTACAAATCCAACCAGGTCACCGCTGGTGTAAAAATCGACTTCTAAAAACATCAAATCACTCTGATTCAATCAACACCTCGTCAGTTTCTGGCGGGGTGTTTTTGTTATGTGTTAGATTAATAGTGATCACTCGGATCGAAGTTTGCCACAAGTGGATTCGAAGTAGGGATAAACCCCATGGATTATATAGCTAGATGACTGCAGCTTGCTCGCTACCCGAAGGAGATATTACTGAGACGTAACTATCGACGCGGGATTATACATATACAACAGCAAATCCAAATTATGAAACGAAGCAAACTAATCAATCTATTCGGGCCATCCCGTAATCCAGATCCACTCACTGGGGTAAATAATAAATCACCCCGCCAATCCCTATTGGGAATTTCCGTCGGTTCAGCCATCGCCGGTCTCGGCTTTATTGCGCTTTCAGGAACAGCACAAGCTGATGAATTCTGGTGGCGCGGAGTGAATAGCAATCTCTGGAGTGGCCTGAACTGGTCTACTACACCAGCAGGTGTTGATGCGGTCAATTTAGACGCGGACGCAGATGCCGTTTTCTCGAATACTAATCCTGGCGTGCTTAACCTAAATAACAATCTTGGCACCGTTACTTCGATCTCAAGCTTGAGAGTTAACGAGGTTAATCCAGTGACGATCAACGGCACCCTTTTGACGATTACAGGAACAGGCACTATTGTTCCACTCTCCGGGATCAACATCGAAACTGGCGCAGGTATCACGACCATCAACGCAAATCTAGATCTTGGTGTGGCAGATGCACAAATCGTAACCGTCAACAACCCAGCTGGCTTGGTTATTAACGGTGATATGATTGGCGCAAACGGCCTAATCAAACAAGGCACGGGTGTATTGACCCTCACTGGTACCAATACTTACACCGGTGCTACGGCTGTCAATGTTGGCACTCTTCAGATCGATTCAAACAATGCCTTAGGCACCAATGCTGCCGGTACTACGGTGGCTGATGGCGCGACTCTCACGCTTAATGGTGTCAGCGTCGGTGCCGAAGCACTCACCATCAATGGCACGGGTGTCTCGGGTGGCGGCGCACTGCGCACCATCGCTACTAGCACTTATGCTGGTGCAATCACCGTTGCTACCAACGCGTCTATCAATGCTATCGGTGGCACTACTCTGACACTAACCGGTGGAATCGACAAAAACGGCACAACGCTCACCCTCACTGGTGGTGGCACGATCAACATCAACACAGTCGGCATTAGCGGTGCATTGGCAAATTCCGATCTCATCGTAGACAGTGTCACTGTTAATCTAAACGCAGCCAACACCTACAACGGTCCAACCTTCATTCGCAGCACGGCGCTTGCAGGCACAGGTATCCTCAATGCCAATGCCGCCGACGCACTTCCGACCTTGAACGGTCGCACTGTATTGACGATGGATGATTCAGGAATGGGTAGTTCACAACTGAACTTGAATGGATTTAACCAGTCGGTCGCCTCACTTACCGGCGCAGCATCTTCATTGATCAATCTCAATGGGAACACGCTTACCATCGGCACTACCGCTGGATCAACAACCTTCGCAGGCGTGATCTCCGGCACAGGCGGTCTGACGAAGGATGGTGCTTCCACGCAAATCCTCACCGGCGCGAATACATACACTGGCGCGACGACGATCAATGCAGGCACCTTGGCTGCCAATTCGACCAATGCCCTTGGCAACGGCAGCGCGACCAACACCCTCATCTTTAATGGAGGCACCCTGCAAGCGACCGGAACTATCACCTCACCGAACACG
>JANPMK010000100.1:0-53243 GCA_031422775.1 Akkermansiaceae bacterium
GAAGGGTGAAGGGTGAAGGGTGAAGGGTGAAGGGTGAAGGGTGAAGGGTGAAGGGTGAAGGGTGAAGGGTGAAGGGTGAAGGGAGAAGGGTGAATTTATTGACGATTGATGATTTCCGATTGATGATTTTTGAATGAAGAAAAGAGTGAACTGAAGACTCTGTCCTCTGTCCTCTGTCCTCTGTCCTCTGTCCTCTGTCCTCTGTCCTCTGTCCTCTGTCCTCTGTCCTTTACTCAGAGAGGTAGAGCTCGATGGCGAATTTTGCCGCCTAGAAAAGACATCACGCAGCCCTTCTGAAGTTCGCTTTCGAACTGATTGGCAATACGAAGAATTAGAGCCGCTAAATTTGCTCCTTTTAAGCCTTCTTCACGAATGCGTATTACCGAAGGCTTAGCCAAAGCTGATAGAGCGAGAAGCGCATGAAAATCGGCATCCAGAGTAATGATAATCCGATTCTCGTCTAAAGCATGGTTGAGAATGGAGGTATCCGTAGCCTCAGCCATTCCAATATCTCCGACATGAATTGCGTCCTCGCCAGCATCGCGCAGGATGGTAGCGGCGCTGCGGGGTAGGCCCTGATCAAGCAACCAGTGCATCTGTATCAAGAGGGATCATTCCATCTGGTAATTGTAATGCGGCGTAATGGAGAGCCTGGCGGACGTCTTCATCCTCAAGCTCGGGATACTCGCTCACTCGCTCGGCTCGATCTGGATAAAGAGCTGCAATCTCAATGACACGTCTTACTGTGAGACGAAGACTCCTGAGACAAGGCTGCCCATTCATCCGCTCCGGATGTTGGATAATTCTGTCGAGTTGGATCATGGTTATTAAATAAGCGGCTTCAGCTGTAGATTCAAGAAAGAAGTGCGGGAGATGAAGAGTGAAGAGTTAACTAAAGACTCTGTGCTCTGTCTATCTACGGTCGACAACGGCGTGTCGACCCTACCGGCCTAAGCTGACTATCTACGGTCGACAACGGCCCCGACATATCGGGGTGTACGTGTCGACCCTACCGGCCTAACGGCGTTGGGCTTTAAATTTTCAAAAAATCAAATTCTCGGACTAGACGCCTGTGATATATTGGGCCAAGTTGACCGCCAGATGGGACAATTGATTTTCATGAGCAAGATTGAGCAGGTGGCGGAGCACTTGCGGCAAGAGATGATGCGCGGGAAGTGGCGCAAGGAGATACCGGGCCGGGAGGAACTGGCGGCGGAGTTTGGGGTGAACAGTAAGACGGTGGAAGCTGCGCTGCGTTTATTGGAAATAAAGGGTATTTTGATTCCTCAGGGTGCGGGGCGGCGACGGAAAATTGCGAATCTCACCAATAGCGCACCTCCAGCACTGCAAATCAAGATCATGCTGTATGAGCAATCGGATCGATCTGAGACCTATTTTGTTGAGACTTTTCACCAACTCACTGCACTGGGTCACGTAGCCACGTTTGCTGAGAAATCTCTACATGATCTGGGAATGGATGTGAAGCGAGTGGCGGGTTACATAAAAAACAACCCAGCCGATGCATGGGTGGTCGGAGCTGGCTCGCGAGAAATTCTTGAGTGGTTCGCAGCACAAAAGTCTCCGGTGTTCGCGCTGTTTGGTCGATGCAGGGAAATCCCCATCGCCGGTGTGCGAGTGAGTAAAATCTCAGCGCAATCAGAAGCTGTTAGTAAATTAGTTTCGTTAGGCCACCGGCGCATTGTGATGTTGGCAAGAACCGAGCGCCGCAAGCCTAACCCAGGGATGTTAGAGCAGGCATTTCTCGATGAACTTGAAAACCATGGAATCACCACAGGTAATTATCATTTGCCTGATTGGAAGGATAATATCGCGGGTTTTCATCGTTGCTTGGACTCACTTTTCGGCGCAACTCCGCCAACGGCATTGTTCATTTCTGAGGCTTCTCATTTTATCGCCGCGCAGCAGCATTTGGTGCGCATGGGAATCGTCATTCCGCGGGATGTGTCATTGATTTGCGCAGATCCTAACATGGCGTTCTCGTGGTGTGTGCCGGAAATTTCGCATATCAAGTGGGATTCTCAGCCGGTTGTGAAAAGCATTCTAAAGTGGGCCAATCGCGTTGCACGGGGCAACGATAACTGCAAACAAAACGTCATCCTCGCAGATTTTGTTGAAGGTGGGACGATAGGACCCGCGCCTTAGGCTAGATGGGGAAATGAATATGGCAGCCCCGACAAGTCGGGGCTATCTTTCTCTCACTTATTTCCGATAAATAAACGAATCCGAGGTCAGCAATGAAACCACGACTGCGCGGAAGCTACCTCCGCTTTTGAGGTAGGCTTGATCGGCATCGATGAGTGTTTGTGAGTCGGTAAGCATTTCGTTACGCCCCATGTAAAAGCGGAACGCATAGCGGATGATGGATTGGCGGACGCGCGTGGATTTCGCAAGTCGATCGATCATATCTAACGCATCCGTGACTTCGCCATCGAGTTTGGGATCGCCAGTGCTATCGAGTGCGCCGCGTGGATCGACGGGGAGACTTTTGTATTTATTTCCGCGAACGTCTTTGCCGATGATATTTTCGGGATGGATGAGGACTTCATCTGTGCGGAAGCGCCCGAAGTCATCATACATTTCGAAAGGCAAACCCAGTGGGTTCATGTATTCGTGGCATTTCCAGCATTCTTGTTTGAGCGTGATTGCATCGAGACGAGTGCGTAAGGTTTTGTGATGATCTTCTGGGACGACTGCATCGACAGTGATAGGCACATCTGGCACCCGGCCGGCTAACAATTTTTCGCGTATCCAACGGCCACGTCGCACGGCATCGGTCTCGGTGTTGAGAGAGTGCGCGACCAACCAAGCTGGATGGCTGAGAATACCCTTGCGATGCTCGATTTTAAAGGGTTGCACGATGGGATAATCTAGCGGTGGATCGTAGTATTTTCCGCCTTTACCGGAGGGCTCTGGCAAATTGTAAATCGGGCTGTGCCAATAGGTGTTGCCGTGTTGCCAAGGGAGATTGATGAAGGGTGTCGCACCTTTACCAAACGTGGCTTCGAAATGTGTCATGCAACGGGTGAGAGTGTTGGTGTGATTGCGCGGGCCTTTTTCAAATCCGGGCACGATGCCGAGGGCGTTTTTGAGAAAATCCGCGTTCTCGAGCACGACTTTTTCTGGATCCTTTTTCCATTCAGAATCCTTCAATTTTTCCCAAACCCCACGCCATTTTTCGATAGTCGCTGCGGCTGTCTTACTATCGGTGTTGTTAAAGACGAAATACTGATCGGTGGTCAGCAAGTTCTCGAAAACTTTTTGATCTTTCTCCACGCACCAGGCGACGATTTTATCCGCTTCATCGACGAGGAATCCGCCCGTGCCGAGCGTGCCGCGATCGGCATTCTGATAGACGCCTTGGCTGCGTTCAGTGTCTTTGAAAACTTTAGGTGCATTCGGGTAACCGAAAAATTCGCGAAAGAATCGCATCATGCGCGGATGGCTGACTGCATGTGAAACGACTTTGCTAGTGTTGCCACTTGGATCGATGCTGCCGTAGTAGTATGTCTTATCATCAAGCAGACGCATCACTTCGCGTTTAAAATCCTCGCGAGTCTTGAGTCTATCCTGCGAGGCTACTTCAAGTAACTTTACATCGGGACCTTTATCCCCCATCGCATAGGATATGGCATAAGCCGCCTCGCGCGGTGAGAGCATTTTGCGATTATGTTGGTCAGGCTCACCCGCACCAAATTCGAGGCGATAAAGAAATTCAGATTCTAACAAAACCGTCTTAAGCATCTGACGCAATCCTTCGCTATTTCCTGCGGCCTTGATCGCCTCTTGCGTGAGTGGGAAATATTTCGCCATCTCGCCATCTGTTAGAGGACGACGCAACACGAGCTCGAATTGCTTCGTGATTGCGGCGCGTAATTGATCATCGCTGGGCGTGGATTTGGTCAGGATAATAGTTTCAAATTCAATGGGAGTGCGACTTGGACTCCAGCGATCTTTCGGATCAGGAAATTCATCGGCTTTGATTTCACCAGCCTTCACACGTGCAGGACGAATCTGTTTTTCAGAGATCCATTCGACATTGGTTAGCATCACCAACAAACTACCGCCATCGAGTTGGCCAATATCGTAATCGCGCACGCCCGATGCATCAGGCAACACGAAAGGATTAGTGACGCCTGTGAGTGGCGTGTTGCGTTCTTTGCCTTCGAGCAAAAAAACATCGCGCACTCTTTCGTCAAAAATAGCAGGGCTGACCAACCAACGCCGTGCTGGGGTGAAGGCGCTTTCTTTAATCTTTCCGCTGAAGAGTTTCTCGTGATCAACGTAGTTACCGTAAGAAGGGTAACGCAGTTTATCTTCAAGCTTGGATGCGTTGTGAGCGTTCAGTTCTTCCCATATCCAATCACCTAAGGCATTGCGCTCTGATTCACTGGGCTGATCCTTCTTCTTCGGCGGCATCTGTTTGAGATAAACCTGCTCGAGTGCGCGATTCATCAAATTCAATCGCGCGTCTAGTGTGAGCTCTGCTAAATTATCCAGCCGGATATCGCCTTTCTCGGTTCCTTCCTCATGGCAGTCGGTGCAGTAATTCGAGAGAATTTCCGCTGCCTTAGTATCTACACGGAACGGAGCTGCGACGGATGAGGTCACAGCCAAGCCCGATAGAAAAATGACCGAACGTAGCTTCATGAGAAAAGCGGAATTCACCGGAATCAGACGAGTAATTGTTTGATCGCTCCGGTTTGGACGCCTTTCAAACCTGGATCAAGATCGCCGTAATGTTTGATCGGGTTGCCGTAGGAGTTGAGGATGGAGGTGTAGAAGTTTCCGAGGGTTTTATGACCTTCGGTACCCCAATATGGCAGGCGGATGTAGCGGCGGCCGAGGTTCATCTTGGTGTTGTCGCCGGCCATGATGAGGAATGGGAATTCGAAACCATGTGCGTGGTGAGTTTCACCGGAAGATGGGAAATAGCAGATCATCGTGTTATCGAACATCGTGCCTTTGCCTTCTGGCACGCTTTTCAGGCGAGTGACGATGCGGTTCACGAGTTCCATGTGATGGACTTCGGTGCGTCTGCGGACTTCTTCGGCTAAGACGTCTTTCACTGGCTTGCCGTGACCGATGTCGTGCATGTTGACCTTTTCTTTTTCAATCCCGGTGATGCCGGTGTAGTCATGACCGAGTTCATCGACCGTGAAGGCAACCACGTTGGTAAGTCCTGAAATGAGCGATGAAAGCAACACCTCTGTGTGGCCGACTTGGCGGGTAAACGTGTCCATCTCATTATCGAGATACTTGCTTTCGAGTTTTGGAACGTGTTGGCGAACGATGTCCGTCATCATGTCGATTTTACGGTTCCGCTCGCGGATGCCTTCGATGGATTCTGCGTAGTTGCTGACTTTTTGTCTTTCGATTCCACTAATTTGCTGAGCGAGTTCCGTCTGGCTACCGGCGGCGAATTCTAACACTTTGCGCTGAAGCTGATAACGGATCTGTTCGTTTTTATCGGTGGAAACTGATTTGAAAATTTCATCCACCGCGATGCCTGGGCCGCCGAAGGCGTAGTTGGGTTGCTGAGGACCGCGAGCCGAGAAGCCTTTAGCGATTCCATTGAGTCCGCCGCGCGCGTTGCCTCCACCTGTTGGAAAGCATGCGAGCTCGATATGCTCGAGGGGTGATGGGAAAAGTTTTGCGAGTTCGAAATCGACGGTTGCCCATTTGATGGAACTGTTACGCTCATTCGCTTTGTAAACACCGAGAGACGAGCACCAGCTGTGATGACCGACCGTGCACATTTTCCCAGATAGACCTTGAAGGATGGTGAGGTTTTCTTTGTGTGCCGCAAGCGGGCTCATCCATTCTGGAAGGGTGTGGGAATCGAGATCTACTTCGTAAGGAAGTTTTTTATCCTCCATCGTCTTTTGCTCAGGAGTAAAAGATGGTGGCACCATGACTTTCGGGAAAAGTCCGTTTCCACGATGCATAAAGATGAATCGCATCGGTGGCGCACCGGTAAGACTGGAGCCAATTGGGGCGGCCGAGAGCCTTGGCATCATGCCCGGCATGGACATTCCGCCCATTGCTAGGAAAGCATTTCGGATGAATTCGCGTCTTTTGTTCATGGTGGTTTTTGTTGTTGGGCTTTGGATGATTTAGAGATGAAATGTGGCGGCAAAAAAACCATTTCGCTCTATTACCCTAGAAACAGAAATGGAACCACGGATGGACACAGATTCACACGGATAATCAAAGAGTTATGAATTTTTTCATTCTCTCCTTTTAAGTGAATGAAGAATTCTTTCTAATGCATTTAGTATCAGTGTTTATCCGCGTTCATCCGTGGTTCGTTTTCCTCTTTAGGATTAAATACCTATACGCTCCAAAATCGGCCGAGGCTATCGCCAAAGTTCAGAATATCAGATAATAATTCAAATCCACCTGAGTCATTTGTGGACAAGTTGGCCATTTCCAGCCAATTACTCCCCGGCCTTCTCGATCATCCGCTTGGCAATTACCTGCAATTCCTCAACCGGGATCGCAAATGTCTCGCAGCGGTTCGCCCGTGCGATGTTCATCCCAACGACGCGTCCTTTCATATCCAATACAGGACCGCCCATGGTATTGCTGTTTGCTAAAATATCATGCTGGATGATTCGCGGAAAGCCAGCCCTGCGCTTAGAGAAATCACCGCTCATCTGGTCATTGCGATCCATCGGCTTTTCCGTGTTAGCAAGCGTGTCCAACTTGATGGTTAGATCTAAATCTTTGCCTGCACGTTTCACCGTCAGCTTCACGATATCTCCCACTTTTTTATCCTTTAAAACCTCGGCGATATCTTTGAACTCAGTGATTTTTTTCTCCTCTAGCTTCACGATGACATCATCTACTTTAACCCCCGCTAGCGCCGCGCCGCTTCCTTCACTGATATTTTTGACTTTGAGTTTATCTTTAACTGTATCCAAAACAAGCCCGAGGCCGACGACCCCATCTTTAGGAATTTCACGAGCTTTTGCACTGATGATTCCAGAAAGCACGCGCCGCTTGGTGCGACTCGTCGCGCCGTTCACCACTACCCAAGTCCCCTGCTCCAAGTTGCTATCCGGAGCAAACTCAGCGGGCGTTAAATCCTGTGCATCCACTTTGATCAATGCGACATCCCATTGTTTGTCGACGTGGATGATTTTCACTTCCTCGAAAGATTGATTGTCCACTCGCACAGCAAGAACGAATGGCTCAGCTTCAGCCTTTTCTGGAGCTGGTAATTTCATTTCTGGGATAGGGATTTTCAATTCTTTTCCGCCTTCTCCCTTTTCTTTACCGTCTTCGCTTTTTTCTTCGCCACCTTCGCTCTTTTCTTCTCCGCCCGTGCTCTTTTCTTCACGCTGAATTTCACTCGCCTTGGTTAAAATGTAGCCGTCTTTGGAAACAACAACGCCGTAGGCAATTTCATCCCGCTTGTTGTAAATCACTGCACTGGATTTCTGAATCGCTAGGCGCTGCGGTTCAAATACATCCGTGATAGCCGATCCTGTTAGACGGTAAAGGGTTTCCAGCGATTGCTGGGCAACGAGCATTTCTGAACCGGCGAGCCCTACAATCAGGACAACCCACTTAACGTTCAGCAAGTTCCGCAGTGATTTTTTGTTCTTTTCCATCTCTTAAAATTTCTAATTCCAACTCTTCCCCAGCCGACTTGTCTTTGATCACGGCTTGAAGTTCTTCGCGCGTCTTCACTTCCTTGCCGTCCATCTTGCGGATCACATCGCCGACTTTGAGCTCCGCTTTTTCAGCTGCCGTTTTTTTACCAACTTTGGTAATTTCCAAACCGCCATCCACAGGCTTCGTCGCCACTCCGAGCATGCCGTTGCCTTTGACGGGTTTCTCCGCAAAAGGTCCTTCGCCCATGAATTCGGATTTCATCATGGGTTCCCAGTTGTCGATAAAGACCTGCACTGGCACATGCATGTTGACCGGAAGCTGCGGACCAACCCGTGAATGAATCCCAATCAGCCGACCTTCTATATCAAACAGCGGCCCTCCTGAATCTCCACCAATCAGCGTCCCATCCGTCTGATACGTGGTGTTTTTAATCCCCACCAAACGCGCCAGACGCGCCACCGCTCCACGGTCTTTATTGAATCCACCGGAGTGCCCGAGCGAGAAAACCCAATCGCCCAATTTGATGTTGCCGGCGCGATTCAGTTCCACGAACGGATACTCACCTGGTTCGCTGATTTGCACCAAAGCCGCATCCGTTTCCGACATCAGGCCTAAAGTCTTCGCTTTGTGCTTCGTGCCATCCGGCATGATGATCGTCACTTTTTTACCAACCCCGCCTGAAACGTGTGCCGCGGTCATGACCAAACCCTCTTTGGAAACAATCACTCCGCTGCCAAAGCCATTCCCGAGATCGATGGAAACCGTCGCCTCTCTCGCCTTTGGGAGCGAGGCAAGCAGGGTTTTCTGAATCAACATCAGGTCTTCCTGAGTTTCCGGAGCCTTCTTTTCATTCAACGGAAACGCATGGCTCTCCGTCTGCACGAATCCGAACACCGCGATTACCCACAGGATCGTTAAATATGGAACAGCGCCTTTCATCTTAGTTTTCTAGTATCTCAACCTCATACCCATCCGGATCGGTCACAAACGCCATCTTACGTTCGCCTTTGCTGAATTTTTCCCGCCAACCACTCGGCCAGATTTCAATCCCGCTTTTTTCCACCCCATCGCAATACTCAATGATATCCTCAACCCCCAGCGCCGTATGCATCAAATCCTCAGGACAACGATGCGCGTAATCCGCCGACCACGTTAGCTCCAAAAAAACATCATTCCCCTCAAGCTGCATAAATGCCAAACGATTCCCCTGCGGCGAGTCTTTCTGCTGCGCGAGCCGGTAACCCAATTTCTCATAAAAGGAAATCGACTCCTCCAAGCTCTTGACCCTGATGCGAGTATGTAAAAACGAAATCTTCACCCGCCAAACCTAGCCAACTCCTCTCATCCCGCAAGTCCTGTCTTCCTCAACATCTTATTTGAAACTTGAATTTTGAAATTTGAAATTTCCCAAATCGACCGCGAGGATTTCCGCAACCTCCTACTGGAAATCCACCGCACCTCCATGCCTTTTGGTATGTTCGGGAAAGAAAAACACCCCCCGCACGGCGTCCCCATCTTCGATTTACCGGAAGAATACCTCCTCTGGTTCAAACAACGCTCCTTCCCCAAAGGCCGACTCGGTGAGCTCATGGCCCACGTCTGCGAAATCAAAGAATGCGGCATGGACTCCGTCTTCGATCCCCTCCGTAAAGCGAATGGGGGTAGAACGAAGCTTTCGTAGTTACCTAGGACCGCGAGTCTCCAGACTCGCTCTTCAATTGGCTTCTGAAATACAGATCCCCGAATTCTCGTGATCTATCCACTGCTATGCGAGTCTGGAGACTCGCGGTCCCAGTTAAGAATTCACATCTCATTCCCCATTCTCCATCATCTTCTTCACCTCCAGATCATCCCTCAACCCAAGCTCGTTTTTAAAAATGAACAAAGCTACCGACAAGGCGAGCATACTCAGGGAGATCAGCAACAGAACCAGCATCTCATAAGGATCATCGCTCTTAATGACTGATTCGCCGACATACCAAAGAAGCATCAAACCGCCGACCAAATTCAAAACCGCAAGGGGGATTCTGATATAATTCGAGGCGTGTAAAATCCCCCAGAAAGGAACAATAGCTAGAATCAACAGCCCATTTAGAATAACCGAAATAGCCGATGCTACGAATCGAAACCCATCGATATCAGGTGATTCAAAAACATTCATATATTTATCCGGCGAGAATAATTCAGGCCATATCTCCGTCGCAACAATGTCCTCACTTCGATGTGGATCCGGCAAAAAATTCCACGTCACGAAAATCACCAACGCCGCCACAGCAAATCCCAAAGCCACGCGATTCCGCTTCGTAATTGGCAGCCAGTCTCTTATCGCGTCACTCATTGCATCACTCTCCTTTGATTATTGAAAATTGGAATTTGAAACTTCACCAAGAATCACCACCCATCATCTTCTTCACCTCCAGATCATTCTGAAATCCCAATTCATTTTTAAAAATGAACAGGGCTGCTGACAGGGCTAATAGACTTAAAATGATCAGCAAAAGAACAAAGTTCTCAGAAAGAGCTTTACCGTTAATAGTCGATTCTACGGCATACCAAAGAAGCACCAAGCCTCCGGCTAAATTAAAAATCACAAGGGGAAGCTTGATATAATTCGAGGCGTGTAAAATTTTCCAAAAAGGAACGATGACCAAGATCAACAGCCCATTTAGAATAACAGAAATAGCCGATGCTACGAATCGAAACCCATCGATATCAGGTGATTCAAAAACATTCATATATTTATCCGGCGAGAATAATTCCGGCCATATCACCATCGCAACGCAGCTGTTATTTGCTTCATAGTAATCCGGCATAAGATTCCACGTCACAAACATCACCAACGCCGCCACCGCGAACCCCAACGCCACGCGATTCCGCTTCGTAATCGGCAGCCAATTTTTTATCGTGTCACTCATTGCATCACTCTCCTTTGATGGTTGAAAATTGGAATTTGAAACTTCACCGAGTATCCCCACCACCCATCATCTTCTTCACCTCTAGGTCATGCCGCAGGCCGAGTTCGTTTTTGAAAATGAAGAGCGACGCAGACAAAGCGAACATGCTCAAAGCCATCAACGCAAAGACGATTCCTAGGATATATTCATTAGAACCAAATTCAAAAATAAAAAGTAAAGCAGCGCATGCCCCTACTAAATTCATCATTGCGAGACAAAGCCTCACATAAGTTGATGCGTGGAGTATTTTCCAAAATGGAATAATTACTAACACAATTAAACCATTAAGTATCAGCGAAAGCATCATCGCTACTATCTTGAAACCTTCATAATAACCTAAATAGCCATTACCCAAATAGCCAATAGCCAGCGAATAAGTTCTCGGAGAAAACACTTGCGGCCAAATTATCAATGCCGCCATTCCAGCAACCCTACCTTCACCCCTAGTAACATAAGGCACTAAATTCCACGTCACAAACATCACCAAAGCCGCAAACGCAAATCCCAAAGCCACGCGATTCCGCTTCGTAATCGGCAGCCAGTCTCTTATCGCGTCACTCATTGCATCACTCTCCTTTGATTGTTGAAAATTCACCGCGAAACCCCACCCATCATCTTCTTCACTTCCAGCTCATGACGCAGTCCGAGCTCGTTTTTGAAGATCAGCATCGTGACACCCAAGCTAATCATACTCAGAGCAATCAAACAAAGTGTGATTAACTCATACAATCCATGCAAATCGTCTAAATCTACCCCATCAGCAAAAACAAACCAAGATACCACAGCGCCCCCAGCTAGATTAACCAAGACCAGTGGAAGTCGGATATATATGGATGCATGTAACATCTTCCAAAAAGGAAGAATCACCAGAAGCACAAGACCATTCTGAATAAGTGCTAAGGTCGCAGCCAGTTCCAGAAATCCATCAATATCCGGCGATTTGATCACGTTAGTAAGCGTATCCGGCGAACACACATTGGGCCAGAGTTCCGTCGCCACGATCCCATGAGGTGAAGACTCACCATAATTATAATCCGGCAAAAAATTCCAAGTCACAAACATCACCAAAGCCGCCACCGCAAACCCCAACGCCACGCGATTCCGTTTAGTAATCGGCAGCCAGTCTTTCATTGCAGCTATCAAATCACCCTCTTCCTTGAAATTTGGATTTTGAAAATTGAAATTTCAAACCAGCCCATCCTTCCGCGCCTGTTTCCAATACGCGTATTCTGAGCGGTTGAAATCGACATATTCCGGCGAGAGATCGCTGGAATACATCGTGTAGGTTGCACTGCCTTGGTTCAGGTCGATATCGATTTCGAACTCTGGATGTGAAACCGCTTCGCGTAAATCATCCATCGGAGTCTCCGCTTGCAAGCCACCGAGGCACGCTGCTTTTCCGCCGATGTAAATATCGATCAACTCTTCCCTAATTCGCGCTCTTGAGTAACCAACTGCATGAATGATCCGACCCCAGTTTGGATCGCCACCGTTCCAAGACGATTTCACCAAGGCACTTTTGCAAACCGCTTCCGAGACTTTTTTCGCATCGAGATGGGTGCGTGCGCCTTTGACATTCACGGTGACAAATTTTGTCACCCTCTCGCCATCACGGACCACAGCTTTCGCCAACTCCAGCATGACCCAGCCGAGCGCGTTTCGAAACTGCTTGCACGCACTGCCACCTCTTCTCGCCAACGGCATCCCTGATGCACCGTTCGCCAAAACGATCACCGAGTCATTCGTGCTCATGTCGCCGTCGATGGTGATCCGGTTAAAACTTTCCTCCACCAATTCCTGCACCGCTCGCTGCAAGCAATCCTGCGATAAATTCGCATCCGTAGTGATGAAACACAGCATGGTCGCCATGCTTGGGGAAATCATTCCCGCGCCTTTCACGCAGCCGCCAATCCTGACGCGGTGATCGCCCATATCAAATGAGACCGCAACCTCCTTCTCATGCGTGTCGCTGGTGATGATCGCTCGCGCCACATGATTGCCCTGCTTCGTCGCAAGTCTTGTCACCAAATCTTCAATCTTCGGCTCGATCCGCATCATCGGCATCGGCAACCCAATCACACCTGTCGAGCAAACCCCGACCTGCGTTTTTTTCAAACCCAGCTCCTTCGCCACCCAATCGCACATTGCCGTCGCATCATGCAGCCCTTGCAAACCCGTGCATGCATTCGCGTTACCAGAGTTTACCACCACCGCCCGCAGCGATCCTTTTTTTAAATGATTCTGCGTCACTTTCACCGGTGCAGCTTTAACTTTGTTCGTCGTAAAAGTCCCCGCAGAGCGACACGGACGCTCCGAGTATATCAACGCAAGATCCAATCGATCGCTCGCCGGATTTTTAATCCCACAGCTCACCGCACTTGTTAGAAAACCTTTAGCGGCACTCACCCCGCCTTTGATTTTTGTAATTGGAAAATCCATCGTCTAAAAAACTCGACCGCCACGCTAACGGTTTAAAAACCCTTTCCGCAAGCAAACAATCAGTTGGGGAGTTCCTAGTTCTTGGTTCTTAGTTCTTAGTTGGGCTTCGCTCTGCATTTTTTCAACCAAGAACCAAGAACCAAGAACCTAAATGATTCTCCCCCAGATCGCTTTCAAATACCGCGACTCGGGATAATTCGAAAGCGTCGGATGATCGCCACCCGCTCCGGTCCGATCAAACACCTGTAAGCGCTTGTCCTGACGATGAATCACTCCAGTCACAATGTTTTCAAACGCCTCGACCCCGAGCTGACCCGAGCACGAACACGTCACGATCACCCCGTCTTTCTCGACCAACTGCGTGGCGAGCTTATTCAAGTCATGATACTTCGCGTAGCCGATCTCATCCTCTTTCCCGAACATGAATTTAGGAGGATCGACCATCACCACATCCCACTTACGGCCGTTTTCGATCATTGTCCGCACCCAAGTGAACGCATCTGCATGAGTCAGTTTCACCTTCGCGTTATTCAAATTAGCATTGCGTTTCGCCATCGCTACCGCCGCTTCATCGAGGTCCACGGCAGTCACTTCGCTCGCTCCGCCCAACGCCGCCGAAATAGAAAAACCTCCCGAGTAACAACAAAGATCCAATACAGTTTTCCCCTCACATAGGCCGCCGAACTTTTTCCGGTTATCGCGCTGATCGCAGAAAAATCCTGTTTTGTGACCTTGCGAGAAATCGATCTCATAACGCACTCCGCTCTCGGTAATTTTAACCGACCTCACCTCATCGCTCTGCACCCCACCGGAACGCGGGATACCCTCGATCTTCGCTAGATCACTGTCCACCTGCACCACCACACGTTTGGTTCCAAACGTCTCATGCATCAGCGGCAACCATTTTTCCAAACGCATCCATGCAGCAAAAGCCGTGATCTCCACCGAAAGCACATCACCGAATTTATCCGCCACCATCCCCGGCAGGAAATCCGCATCGCCATGCACGCAGCGATAACATTCTGTCTCCGCATCCAGCTTCAAAACCTCCCGTCGCAGCTTGCCTGCCCGAACGATCGCGTTTTCAAAAAAACTTTCATCCAAATCCTCCATCGAGTGACTGACGATCCGCAGCGGCATGCGCGCCTTCGGATTCCACAGCCCCCAACCAAACCGCGTTCCCAGTTTCCCAAAAACCTCCACCAAATCCCCAGGCTTAGCATCCCGAGAAACTTCCCCAACCATCTTCGGCCAGATCGAAGGATGAAACGTTTGATATTTTAAATGAACCTTAGGCACGACGCATCCTTGCTTTAAATCTCAAATTTCAAATCTCAAATTTCAATTTTCATCCGTCATCTCGCGAATTATCTCAGGAAACAACAGATGTTTACCAATACTCCAGAGGACCCCCGCGATAAAATAGCCACATCCTACAAGGAAGATTGTATCCATTTTTCCAAAGAAATACACGATACCGGAAATCACTCCTCCCAAGAAAAACGACAAGATCAACAACGCCGGAACCACGTAATTTCTTTTCGCCACATCATAACCCCTGATTTTCATCCCCATTGCGACTCCGAAATCTGTCATCAATCCCGTCAGGTGAGTCGTCCGCAAAATGATGCCTTTGTATTTTGATGCCAGTGCGTTTTGTATCCCACATCCAAATGCCGCAAGCGCGATACCGGACAAAGGAAACCTCTCGATCAGCAACGCAGAGCAAATAAAAATCAAACCTATCCCGGTAACCGTCCGCCCATAAGGACGTGCGAAATCCAAGGTCGGATGATGAATCAGAAACCCCGATAAAAAAGCTCCAAGAAAAAATGCCAACGCCGCTGCGCCGATTCGGTAAGCCTCAACCATCACCTCGGGCGAGACATGTGATAAATCCATCGATAACCTCGAAACATCACCCGTCAGGTGACTCACCGTTATCCCCGTTCTCAAGACCACACTGATGTTCGCAAACGCCGCACCGAATGCGAGGCAACACCCTCCCACAAGAATCATTTTCTCTAAAACTTTCGCTTTCACCCCAGATAATCTTTCCTCTGCCATCCTATCCATCATACGCTCTTCCGCAAGTGTTGTAAAAACCTCGCCATTTCCCTCCTCTTCTCCATGAACTCCTCCCTCCCCGTCACGAAAAAGCTCGCAAAAAAACCTCCCCACCCGCATCCATCTACTACCGCCGCACCCATCTCCCTTGAAACTTGAAACTTGAAACTTGAACGTTGAAATTTGAAACTTGATGAAACTGCATCGCCACCTCTGCGCCTCCACTCTCGACATCGCCAAATCGGTCTTGGTCAATCACCGTGTCCTCGACCACGAACTCGCCGCCGCATTTGAACAAAACCCGAAATGGGGCAAACGCGATCGCTCCTTCGTCGCCGAGTCCTTGTTCGAAACCACCCGCTGGCGCCGCGCCCTCTCCTTTCTCGTCGATTCCGAAGAAACCAACTCCCTCCTTACCGCTCAATGGCTTCTCATGGGCTATGAACTCCCCGAGTGGCACTCTTACAACGGCCGACCCGCCGACGAAATTCTCGCCCACCAACCCCTTCTCGCTGATCAACCCCGCGCCGTGCGCCAGTCCATCCCCGATTGGATCGACCAACTCGGCCACACCGAACTCGGCGATCTCTGGGAACCTCAGCTCACCGCCCTGAATCAAAAGCCGTCGGTATTTCTGCGCGTCAATACCCTGATCACTACTCGCGAAAAAGCCCAAGCATGGCTCGCTGAGAATAACGTCGAGACCACGACATTGCCAAATCATCCCGACGCCCTCGCCCTACCTGTCGGAAAAATGTTACCCAAATCCATGCGCCTCGATGGACGCATCGAAATCCAAGATCCGTCCTCCCAATTTATCTCCCCTCTGATAGATCCCAAACCCGGCGAGCGCATCATCGACGCCTGCTCCGGAGCTGGCGGCAAAGCCCTCCACCTCTGCGCACTCTCTAACAACGAAGCGAGGATCTTCGCGATGGACGTCGATCCCAAAAAACTCAACTCCCTCCAAACCCGCGCCAAACACGCCCGCGCCACAGAGATCTCTCCAAAAGCGATCAATGAGACTACCCCAGCCGATTTCGAAAACATCGCGGATTCCCTACTCATCGATTCTCCCTGCTCCGGCCTCGGCACATTAAAACGCCAACCCGATCTCAAATGGAGACTCAAACCCGCCGCCCTCGATCGCGTCCGCTCCATCCAAGCCGAACTCCTCGCGACCTACCCACGCATGCTCAAGCCCGGCGGAAAACTCCTATACGCTACCTGCTCCATCCTCCCCTCGGAAAACCAAGACCAAGTCGCGAAGTTCATAAAAAACCGCCCCGGCCAATACCGCCTCATCTCCCAACACAACCTCCTCCCCTCCGAAACCGGTTTCGACGGCTTTCACGCCTCCTTGTTAGAAAAACTGTAACGTGGCTGGAACATTCTGTTCCAGTCCGTCGCGGGGACATTCTGTCTCCGTCTTCAGAAGTTCATTACTCCGCCCCCAACTCTTCGATCACTTTTTCCCAACCTCGGATCCGATAGTTTCGACAAGTTTCACCTATCTCTTTCAAATCCACTTCTGGATTACGGCGTAACATTTCCACCACATCCGTCAGCGACTTCCAACCGCCCGCATATAATTTCAACGCGACCAATTGGGGAATCGGCATGACTCGCAACTTTCCATTCGGTATAGTTCGGATATCTTTTCCGGCTAGTGCGTCTCTTATCGCTGCGGGAAAACGATTTTCAAAACTGACTATCTGCACCATTCCAAAAGATCCCGTGATATCGATGACACCACCTAAAGGGTCATCACCATCTGGCTCGTGAAAAACGACTTCATAACCTTTTGAATGCAACACATCAACCAACCGCTGCATCTGCTTCAAATCAGCATTCACGCCCAAATCCACATCCTGAGTATGGCGAACGTATCGATGCACTGCCAAAGCAATAGCACCGATCACCACGCACTCCACACCCTCTTCAGCGAGAAATGACGCGATAACTTCCGCCTCACGCAAAGCGTTTTCAATATTACTTCCCTCCATCGACGTCCTCCGATTTTGAATCACTCCGTCCCCAACCAAAAATCTTCCCCATATCCAACGCGGAAAGAATTCTCTCCTCGGCACTCATCTTCTTCAGCCGCTCAATCTCCGCACGCAAGGAAGCATCGGCACATGCACTGCGCCGCATACGAGGAAAACTTTTATCATTCATCTGCTCCATAACTACTTTATGACTTCATCAAAATGTAGCCCATCCGTCAAAAGGCAATTCTCGGCGTCCCATGTCCCCTTCCCACAACAAATTCGCTAACGCGAAAATGTCGCATTATTTATTTGACGACTTTTCATAAAATCATCTATTTCTACACCCAGCCATGAAACAACTCGCCCCATGCATCGTCATTTCCGCCGCCATCTCATCCCTTGGCCTCGCTGGAGACTTCGAAAAATCCATTTCTAACAACGGCTCCGATTACTTCGCTCCCTTCACCCACCTCCACGCCAGCCAAAACGGAACTCCCTACGTCCACTCCTTCGGAATCGAGCCAGCCTTCACCGGGCGCGATCTTTTCATCGACCACACTTACATCAATGGCGACGGCTTCACTGAGCACGAAACCGAAGTCGAACTCGAGTGGGCATTCACTAAACGACTGGGAGTCATCGTTGAAGTTCCTTACATCTACGAAGATGAAGAAGGTGTGCAAACATCCAAAGGCTTCGGCGACCTTGCGATCGTTCCCCGCGCACTCCTCGTCGAACAAGATCGATTTCTCCTCACCGCCCAACTCGAAGTCGTCCTCCCAACCGGCAGCAGCAGCTTCGGCGGCGACACGGCCATCGCACCAGGCATCGCCATGTGGAACGACCTCGGAAGCAACTTCACTTTGAATTCACATGTCGGTCTCGAACACGGCTTCGATGCCGATGAAACCGAGCTCGCATACGGCCTCGGTTTGGTGAAATCCTTCGGTGGAAACCAAGTCCGTAAGATCAAAGATCCATGTCACGATCACGACCATGGACACAGCCACGTATCCCACGCTAGCACGCTGAACCTCCATCTGGAAATCACCGGATCCACCCCAGTCAACGGCCCGGACGAAGGTGATATCAACCTCGAAGCACTCTTCGGAATCAGCTATGGCATCATCGAAGACCTCGACATCCGCGCTGGCTACTTTGTTCCACTCACATCCCCCAACGATTTCAGCCACGGCATCACTGCTGGTGTGATCTTCCATTTCTAACCGTCTTATAAATCAAAATTCAAAAATCAACATTCGTCATTCGGAAATCAATTTCTGACAGTGCGCGTTCATATTACGCATTGATTGACGATTGACTACGTTTCACTCCGTCCAAGCATTTAGGACTTCGTCATATTTTAAAGGTTCGCTAGCGCTTACTTTGCTTTGTTGAGGTTTGATTTTTGAATGAAGAGCAAAAGATCCTCCCAATCTCTCCTCTTGTGTCTTGCGTCTCCAAGTCTAGCGTCTTCTAAAATGCTCCGCATCCACACCCTCAAAACCTGTGACTCCTGCCGCAAAGCCACGAAATGGCTTACCGAACACCAAATCCCTTTCCAAGAAATCGCCATTCGTGAAAACCCACCCAGCCTCGCCGATTTAAAACGCGCCCTCGCAAATCTCGATGGGGATATCCGCAAGCTCTTCAATACTTCCGGCCAAGATTACCGTTCCTTAAACTTGAAAGATAAACTCCCCACTCTTTCCACAGCGCAAGCTCTTGAGCTCCTCGCCAACAACGGCAACCTGATCAAACGCCCTTTCCTGATTTCAAAATCTCAAATCCTCGTCGGGTTCCATGCAGAAATTTGGACAAAGTCGCTTGCTTGAGAGTCCTTCCGCTCGACATTGCACCAGATTCAAATTTTATTTCGCCCATGCCCATTTCCGACTCCGCCAACTCCTTCGTCTGTGACCTCGTCGCTTACGAACCCGGAAAACCCATCGAAGAAACCGCTCGTGAACTCGGCCTCGATCCGAAATCCATCATTAAAGTTGCTTCGAACGAAAACCCTCTCGGCCCATCACCGCTCGCCCAACAAGCCATGCGCGATGCGATTTCCCAAGCCCACATCTACCCAGACGGCGGCGGCTTCAAACTCCGCACTGCCATCGCCAATAAACTCGGCTTCGATATTTCTAACATCATCCTCGGCAACGGCTCGAACGAAATCATCGAGCTTCTCTGCCACACCTTCCTCAACCGGGATGCCGAACTCATCGCTGCCAAACACGCCTTCGTCGTTTACAAATTAATGGCCACGCTCTTCGGCGCGAAATACGTCGAGGTCGATGATCCGAATTTCACCCACGATCTCGATGCGATGGCCGCCGCGATCACGGACCAAACACGTCTCGTGTTCATCGCCAACCCCAACAATCCCACTGGCACCGTCGTGACTCAGGAAGCCATCGATCGCTTCGTTGAAAAACTTCCCGCTCACGCCATCGCTGTGTTCGATGAAGCTTACTTCGAGTTTCTCGATACCCCGCCGGATGTGCTCAAACATGTCCGCGCAGGAAAAAACGTCATCGTGCTGCGCACTTGCTCCAAGATCCACGGCCTCGCCGCTTTGCGTATCGGTTACGGTATCGCGCCAAAACCCCTCGCCGAGCTGCTCCAAAAAGCGCGCCAACCTTTCAACACCAACGCCATCGCCCAAGCCGCAGCTCTCGCCGCGCTGGACGATGAGGATCACATCCAAAAAACCCGCGCGATCAACCGCCTGGGCCTGGCATTCTACGAAGCTGCTTTCAAACAACGCGGCCTCGAATTCGTCCCATCCGTCGCAAACTTCATCCTTGTCCGTGTCGGCGAAGGTGACCAAGTCTTCAAGAAAATGCTGCAAAAAGGCGTGATCATCAGAGCCATGTCCGGCTACAAACTCCCAGATTGGGTGAGGATTTCCATCGGAACCCCCGCCGAAAACCAACGAGCCTTGGACGTTCTAGACGAAGTCCTAGCCGGAAAATAATTTCCAAAAAATTAATTTCTTAACACAAGCCCAGCTTTGCGACCCTTTGCGACTTTTGCGGCTTTGCGTTGAAATTCTTCGCTATGCCTGAGATTCCGGAATGAACACGGTTTACTTTCGATCATTTTTCCCCATCCTCCCCGCGTTATGAATTTCTCTGGCATACATACCGCCCTCATCACTCCTTTCCGTAACGGAAAAGTCGATACCGAGGCCTACCGCACACTCATCGAAAGACAGATCGCAGGAGGCATCACCGGCATCGTTCCCTGCGGCACCACCGGCGAGTCTCCGACCCTCGATACCGAAGAGCATATTGAGGTCATCAAACTTGCGATCGAATTCGCCGCAGGTCGTTGTCTTGTGATCGCCGGCACGGGTGCCAACGCCACCGCAGAAGCCATCGAACTCACCCAAGCCGCTGAACAAGCAGGCGCAAACGGTTCACTCCAGGTTTGTCCTTACTACAACAAACCTTCCCAAGAAGGTCTCTACCTGCATTTCAAAGCCATCGCCGCCGCCACTTCTCTTCCCATCATGCTTTATAGCGTACCGGGTCGCTCTGGCATCGAGATCGCAACAGAAACCGCCGCACGCCTAGCAGCGGATTGCAAAAACATCACCTCGATCAAAGAAGCCGGTGGCTCGGTTGATCGCGTCAACCAACTCGTCCAAGCCCTCCCCGATGGCTTCGGCATCCTTTCTGGCGATGATCAGCTCACCTTACCTTTCATCGCTGCGGGCGCAACCGGTCTCGTTTCCGTCGCCTCCAACCTCATCCCGGAGATCATGACTCAACTCGTCAATCACTGCCTCGCCGGTGAATTTGCCGAAGCGCTTGCTCTCCAAAAACAATATTATCCTCTCATGCGCGGCCTGATGACACTCGACGTCAATCCAGTCCCCATCAAAACCGCCGTCGCACTGCAAGGCCACTGCGATCCAGAGCTCCGCCTACCACTCGCACCCATGTCAGAAACCAACGAACACGCCCTCAGCTTGCTCCTTCGCTCTTACGGCCTGATCTAAACTAACAGGACCGCGCGACTCCAGTCGCGCTCCATCCTACTTTCACTATTGACTCCGCTTCGCTCCGTCCAAGCCATCACGGCTTCGCCTAAATTCTAATAGCTCGTTAAAACTCGCTCTGCTTTCACTCTTCACTATTCACCATTGACTCCGCTTCGCTACGTCCAAGCCAACACGGCTTCGCCCAATTAAATCAGCTCGTTAAAACTCGCTCTGCTTTCACTCTTCACTCTTCACCACTCACTCCTACATGTCCCCAAAACTATTCAATCCAGGTCCCGTCGATGTCTCACCAGAAACCTTCGCCGCCATGTCCCACACGATGATCGGACACCGCGGCAAAGATTTCGAAGATCTTTACGCCTCCCTCCAACCCGGCCTCAAAGAAATCTTCGGTACTACTCGCCCAGTTTTCCTCTCCACCTCCTCCGCATGGGGCGTGATGGAAGGCGCACTCCGCAACCTCGCGAAGAAAAAAGTTCTCTGCCTCTGCTGCGGTGCGTTCTCCGATAAATGGTTAGATGTCGCAAAAAAATGCGGCTTCGAAGCTGAAGCCGTCCAAGTCGAGTGGGGCGATGCGATCAGCCCGGAAAGCGTCCGCGCGAAACTCGCCGAAGGCGGGTTCGACACCGTCACCTTCATCCATTCCGAAACATCCACCGGTGTCCTCAACGACCTCGCCGGTATCTGCGCTGTGGTAAAATCGTTTCCTGACACGATGCTCATCGTCGATACGGTTTCCTCCCTCTCCACCGTCGATATCGACATGGACCAACACGGCATCGATGTCTGCCTCGCCGGCGTGCAAAAAGCCCTCGCGCTTCCTCCGGGCCTCGCTGTCTTCGCTGTTTCCGAAGCTGGAATGGAACGCGCCAAATCCAACCCAAACCGCGGCTACTATTTCGACTTCATCGAGTTCGCGAAAAACGATGCGGTGAACAACACCCCAACCACCCCAGCGATCTCACTTCTCTTCGGTCTTCAATACATGCTCGGCAACATCGCCAAAGAAGGATTTGCCGCACGCAAGGCTCGCCATTTGAAAACCAACACGATGATCCGTGAATGGGGCGCGAAACATAGTTTCAAACTCTTTTCACCTGAAGACCGCAGCTCATTCGCCCTCACCTGCTTCGCCACACCGGAAACCTTGGATCTCAGCGGCTTCATCAAAGCCCTGAAAACCAAATACAATTTCCTCATCAACGGCGGATACGGAAAAATCAAAGGCACCACCTTCCGCATTTCTAACATGGGCAACGAAACCGAAGCCACCATGCAAGAACTCATCGATGCGATGGATGACGTCCTGAAAGATCTGTAGTAGCTGCCCCGTCCCGGGGCAGGCCGTGCAAGCTGCGTCCCGCAGCTTGAATCTTCATCACCAGATAAAGAATCGCTTCATCGCTGCAAATTCCTTTGCAACTTACTATTTTGGAAGCATTTCAACCGCTTTCTTGGCCCGTTCAGTGTTTCTCAGCTTTGGATGAGCAGCGAGAGCTCTAAGGGTGTTCATTGCAAGATTGTCATCCTTGAGTTCCAAGGCCGTTTCATAAGCCTGCCAATAAGCTTCAGCTGCCACTTCTGGCACACTCAAGTTCGCAACGTAAACCCTTTGAAGATAATCAAGCGCCTTTAGACGCAGTTCTTTCTTGGTCTTTTCATCTGGCGCTTTTTTCGCCCGTCTTATAAAGATTTCAGAAAGAATGATGTAGGCCTTTCCAGCGAACCTACCACGGAACATTTTGTCATTGGTGATTTCAAGCGCGAGTTTTTCAGCCTCCTCATCTCTTTCTAAATCCGCCAAGGCTTGGAGTTTTCCGAATGTGATTTCCTTGTATCGCGATAAACCTTCACCCTTCAGGGCTTTCTCAAAAAAATCGAGAGCCTCCGCAGGTTTCTTTCTAGCAAGCGAAACATAACCGAGCCCCACTGGACCCGCATCTGAAAAGATCGATGTGTCGTAGTGATTCACAATATATTTAAACATCGCTTCCGCGCCATCGAGATCACCTGACTTGAGTAAGACATCGCCGCATTCTGACAACAACACAGGACTAAGAACCGATGTATCCTTGGCGTTTCTAGTGGCGATCGATTTCAAGTAGGCGTCTGCAAGATCATTCCGTTTAAGTAATTGAGCCATCCGGGATCGGGCGTAATCGATACGAGCGGCAGTCGTCGCGTTTGCTTTGCCGGCAACGGCTGTGTTGAGAACATCAACCAATTGTTTATCCAACGCATCCAAATCGACTTCAGCCGCCTTTTTACGAGGAACGATAGCCTTCACCAGTTCGTCAATCAGGAACTCCACACGTTCGTTAGCAGGATTTGCAATACGGGTTTTGAGCGCATTGGCAATGATTTCACAGGCTTCCGCACTCTTGCCTTCACGGACTTTCATTTTCGCGATCATTGATATAGAGTTTAAGATCAGCGCACTGTCCGGCTTACTCTGAACGAACTCCGTGTGGAGTGCTGCGATCCCGGCATAATCCTTGTTACCTGAAAGTATTGTGGTCGCGGATTCCAAAGCATATTGAATCACGTCGTCAGGATTTTCGGCCCAAACTGCCTTTTTATATGCTTCAAGCGCCTCCTTCTGAAACTTATCAAGCTCCTCCTGATTATCTGACTTTTTGTCCTTATAGGTATCCGCAAGTAAGCAATACATCGAACCTGCAGCGGCATCGTTGGGATGTTTATTTAGGAAGCTAGTCAGATCCTTAATAATTCTGTTAGACTGATCAACCTCCTTGTCGTTGAAGTCGATAAATGTCATTCTGTAAGTCAAATCACCAGCAAACTCACCATCGGGAAAACGCGCGAAGTAGGCATTAATTGCAGTGATGGTTTCCTTGTAATCGTTCAAAAGGAAATGCGACATCGCCATGTAGTAGAGCGCTTTTTCGATGAGTGGGCTTTCCGGGAAATCCTTTAGGAATCTAGTGAAAATAGGAATGGATTCCTTGAAATTGGCGTCCATAAAAAATGCCACTCCTTGGAAAAAGACATATCGATCAATGTTCGTAGAAGCAGGGAACTTGGTTTCAAGGCCTTTATAGAATTTACCGATGTCATCCCATTTTCCCGTTTGGACGAGCAACTCACCTGCGAGTGTTGCAACTTGCTCGATGTTCTCGGCATCTGGATATTTCTTCAAGTATTGATCGCAAAGTTTCATCAACTCGCTGAGGTTCTTGATCTTATTCAAGATGATAATTTCCGCGTATGCTGCTGCCTTAGCATCCGCTGATGTAGGATACTCAGCACGTATCGTGCGGAAGCAGACGAGCGATTCTTCATAGCGATCTAGGTAATAATGAGCACGACCCCGACGCATCAATATAGATGCGTCAAAATCCGCTTTTTCTTCGATGGCTGCGAGAGCTTTTTCCGCAACTTCAATCGTCGGATTGAGACTATCCAACATCTCCGGGGCTGCAGAGCGTCTTTCAGAGGGTTTATTCTTATCAACCTCCACCCTTGCTTCCAGAAACCTCACGTCATTGCGTTGTGATTGCAAAGAAGACTTCTGAACTGTTAGTATCTGATTACGCGTTGGGATGGTTCGGTAAATTGCAAGCGCCGGGTCATAAGACTTAGCTTCCATCAGTGTATCGCCACGCACGATCACTTGACTCACATACCAAGCGTAGGCATTTCGGACTCCAGACTGATTTCTGAGCCTATCGAGATATTTAATCAAATCGACCTGATTACCGTTTCCAGCAAGCAGTAATATAACCTCCAGCGCTGCAGTGGTCTGCTCTGGGGTGCGGCAATTGGAACCTATCAGGCTCGTAAAAACCGCCAGATTCTCATCGCGTTTACCCTTATCTGTGTCGAGTTGTCCCATCCACAAACCCGCTTCTAAGCTAAATTTGGGATCTAAGCCCGCGATCTTTAGGACTTTGAAAGCGATTTCTTTCTTCTCAGGAGTATTTTGCATTATACAGGCACGACCGATGCCGAGATGACAACGACTGGAGTATTCGCCATGGGGAAACCTTTTCAGGCAATCGTTGAAGGCAACTTCTGCTTCAGTAGCCTTTAATGCTAAAAGATTAGCGAGACCGATTTTGTAATAGAGCAACTCCCGTTGTGCGTTTGCACTCGACGGAAGGATCTTCAATAGTTCTTGGATTATTGTGACTGCTGTGTCGTATTTCCTGTCTGCAAACGCGGTGTCCACTTCATCATATAGGCGCGACACCGTGGTTGGAGAGCCGATAGATCCAGAAGTTTTTGAATGTGGCCCCACGATGAGTCCGATAGCTGCAAACAAAGCAGCGAAGCATATCGAATAACCAAACGAGCTAGGTGTCATAATGAACTAAATAACCTAACTTTAGCGGGCCGCGCATGTCAAGTTGGCGAATGCAGTCAAAAATCTGACTCCGTTCGAAGACGACAAGTGGATGAAGTATGTGATCATCGTCAAAGATGGCACGGTCATCGTCACCGTGGATGACAATGAACTGGTCAATTACAAAACTGAAGCAGGCACCAGCAAATTATTGCCAGACGGCGGCACCTTCGCGATCCAAGCCCACGACAAAGGTAGCACGACATTTTACAAAAACATCCGCGTCAAAGTGCTGCCGTAATTTCCTGCGGCGCCTCGTATGACATTTCCCCATCAGAACAAATTCTTTTGCTAGTCGCTAGTTAGGAAGCATTCCGACCGCTTTCTTGGCCCGTTCAGTGTTTTTGAGCTTTGGATGAGCAGCGAGAGCTTTAAGGGTGTTCATTGCCAGATTATCATCTTTGAGTTCCAAGGCCGTTTCATAAGCTTGCCAATAACCTTCCGCTGCCACTTCTGGCATGCTCAGGTATGAAACGTAAACCCTTTGGAGATAACCATGCGCTTGGCCAAGTAGTTCTTTGTTGGTCTTTTCATCTGGCGCTTTACTTGCCTGTCTCCGAAGGATTTCAGCAAGAATCATGTAGGCCTTGGCAGCGAACTCACCTCGGAATATCTTATCATCAGGCAATGATTCGCGCTTGACCGATTTGCGTGACTTTCCAACAAAATCGCCGAGAATCATCTTGTCGGTGATGAGTTCAAGCGCGAATTTTTTTGCATCCTCGTCTCTTTCCAAATCCGCCAAGGCTTGGAGTTTTCCCAAACTCGCTTCCTTGTAGCGCGATGTACCATTCAGGGCTTTCTCAAAAATTTCGAGAGCCTCAGCAGGTTTCTTTCTAGCAAGAGCAACGTAGCCGAGACCCACTGGACCCGCATCTGAGAAGTCCGATGCCTTCCAGTGATCCACAATGTATTTGAACATCGCTTCTGCGCCATCGAGATCACCGGACTTGAGTAAGAGATCGCCGCATAATGATAACAACGCTGGACTTAGCACTAATAGATCCTGTGTATTCCTGATGGCGATCGATTTTATGTAAGTGTCTGCAATATCTTCCCGTTTAAGCATCTGCGCCAGCCGAGCTTGGGCGTAGTTGATACGAGCGGTAGTCGTCGCGTTTACTTGGCCGACAAAGGCTGTGTTGAGAACATCAACCAATTGTTTATCCAGCGCATCCAAATCGATTTCGGATGATTTTTTTCGAGGAACGATAGCCTTCACAAGTTCGTCAATCAGGAATTCCACGTGCTCGGAAGCGGGTTTTGCAATATGGGGTTTGAGCGCATTGGCAATGATTTCAGAGGCTTCCGCACTCTTGCCTTCACGGGCTTTCATTTTCACGATCGATGATACAGAGCTTATGATCAGCGCGCTGTCCGGCTTGCGCCGAATGAACTCCGTGTTGAGTGCTGCAATTCCAGCGTAATCTTCGTTACCTGAAAGTATTCTGGTAGCGGAATCCAAAGCATATTGAACCACGTCGTCGGGGTTTTCGGCCCAAATTGCTTTTTTATATGCTTCAAGTGCCAGCTTCTGAAACTTATCAAGCTCCTCCTGCTTATCGGTCTTTTTGTCCTTATAGGTATCCGCAAGCAAACAATACATTGAACCAGCAGAAGCATCGTCGGGATGTTTATTTAGGAAGCTCGTTAGATTTTTGATGATGTTATCAGACTGATCGATACCCTTATCTGTGAAATCAACAAATGCCTGCCTGTAAATCAAATCACCAACAAACTCACCTTCGGGAAAACGCTCGATGTAGGCCTTAATCACCTTGAGGGTTTCCTTATAATTGTTCGCAAGGAAATGCGACATCGCCAAATAGTAGAGCGCTTTTTCGATGAGCAAGTAATCTGGAAAATCCTTAATGTATCTGGAAAAAATAGGAACGGATTCTTTGAAATTGGCGTCCATGAAATGTGCCACTCCTTGGAAAAAGACATATCGATCGAGATTTCCTGAGTTAGGAAACTTGGCTTCGAGTTCTCGGTAAAATTTACCGACTTTAAACCAATCTCCCGTCTGGACGAGCAACTCACCCGCAAGTGTAGCGGCTTCCTCAGTGTTCGCGGCATCTGGATATTTCTTCAGGTATTCTTCGCACAGTTTTATCAACTCACTGTTATTTCGAACCTTCCTCAAGTCTTGAAGCTTATTGAAAATAATGATTTCCGCGTATGCTGCCGCCCTAGCATCCGCTGAGTCTGGGTGCTGATTACGTATGGCACGAAAGCAGACAAGTGCTTCTTCACGGCGATCGAGGTAATAATGAGCACGACCCCGGCGCATCAATATAGCTGCGTCAAAATCCGCTTTTTCCTCAATGGCTGCGAGAGATTTTTCAGCAACTTCAATCGCCGGTTTGAGGTTATCTAACATCTCTACAAAAGCTGAATGGCGCTTTTCAGGCGACTTGGTCATTTCGGCCTCTACCTTTGCTTCGAGAAACTTCACCTCATCGAGTTGCGTTAGCAAAGAAGCCGTCTGGACCGTCAATATCTCGTTGCGCATTGGGACGGTTCGGTAAATCGCAAGAGCTGCATCATAAGACTTGGCTCTCATCAGGGCATCGGCACGCACGATCATTTGGCTGGCATACCATGCATAGGCATTTCGGATTCCTTGCTGATTGTTGAGTCTATCTAAATATTTGATCAAATCGGCCAGATCGCCGTTTTCTGCAAGCGGTGTGATCACTTCCACCGCGGTAGTGGTCTGCTGCGGAGTGCGGACATTCAAACCGATCAGACTTTTGAAAACCGCGCTGGCGTCATCGGGTTTACCCATTTCCATGTAGAGTTGGCCCAACCACAAACTTGCTTCCGCGCGACATTTGGGATCCAAGGCCGCTACTTTGAGGGCTTTGATAGCGACTTTGTTCTTCTCATGTGTTCTTTGATCGATTGCCGCGCGACCTATTCCTAGATAGCAACGGCTGGCAAATTCTCCTTTTGGAAACCACTTTAAATACTGTCTAAATCCGGCCTCTGCCTCAGCATTCTTGCCCCCGAGTATATTCGCCAAACCCAGATTGTAATAGAGCAACTCCCGTCGTGCGTTCACGTTCGGTGGAAGTCTCCTCAATAGTTCTTGGATTGCAGGAACTGCTTTGTCGTATTCCTTGGCTGCAAACGCGGTGTCCACTTCACCATAAAGGCGCGACATCTCGCTTGAAAGCGGAGCAGATCTGACAGCTTTCGAATGCGATCCCACAATCAGCCCGATAGCTGCAAACAAAGCAACGAAGCATATCGAATAACCAAACGAGCTAGGTGTCATAATGAACTGAATAACCTAACTTTAGCGGGTCGCGCATGTCAAGATGACAGGACGGAGCGAGTGCAAAAGAGCCAGGATAAACGCCTTTCCTTCCCCTGCTACTTGTAAATCGCGACCTCGTAAGCGCCATAGCTTCGACCTCACAGCCGTTGCAGTCGCGATTAAAAATCGCGGTTCCTCTCCATGGCAAAGCCGCTGCTGCTTTAGGGAAGAAAGTTGAAGTGCGTTTCGTTCCCGCCTGAGATGATCTTTCTCAAAAAATTCTGAGTCATTACCCATCCGCTTATTTACCACATCGGTCTAACCACAAACCCGCTTCCGCGCGATATTCGGGATCCAAGGCCGCGATCTTTAGCGCTTTAATAGCAATTTTTTTCTTCTCAGGATTGTTTTGAGCAATTGCCGCACGCCCTATTCCAATGAAGCTACGGCTGGCGAATTGTCCTTTTGGAAACCGCTTCAAATATTCTACAAATCCGACTTCTGCCTCAACATTCTTGCCCCCGAGCAGATTCGCCAAACCAAGATTGAAATAGAGTAATTCAAGGATTTCTGGAGGAGTGGCTTTATTTGGTCCGTGGAACTTCAAAAGGTCCTCAATCTTGGTAACAGCGGTCGCATAATCCTCTGCAACGAAAGCGGTATCCAAATCCTCCCAAAGCTTCTTGAGTTGAGAGCCGGTTAACGGCATCAGGGGATATTTAGTAACTGCTTTGTCGTATTCCTTGACTGCAACCGCGATGTCCACTTCACCATAAAGGCACGAGATATCGCTTGAAAGCGGGACAGATTTGGCAGTTTTCGAATACGGCCCCACAATGAGCCCGATAGATGCAAACAAAGCAGCGAAGCATATCGAATAACCAAACGAGCTAGGTGTCATAATGAACTGAATAACCTAACTTTAGCGGGTCCCGCATGTCAAGATGACAGGACGGAGCAAGTGACAAGAGCCCGGGTAAACCTCAGAACAATTCTTTCAGCTCAGTACCTTGGCTATTCGAGATCAACGTATAAGCATAGTTTTCATTTGCCCAGCACGCCTGCGCCCATTCACCGGATTGGCTGATGTTTGGTTCTTCAACGGTCGGTAACACGCCTTCCACATCATTGCGGCGGAAAATAATCAAGTGAACGATCCCATCTTGTTCGCCAAAGCAAATCAACGAACCTTTCTTTTCTCCCACCATGATTTCACGACAGCCCAGCCCTTTCATGCCTTCAAGTCCTTTGGGAAATTTCATTCCTCCACACGGCAACTTCTTGCCCTGCAAATAAGAAACCAACTCATGTTGATCCGTGCCTTTTTTCTCTAACGAAAAACCGGGTGTCTGATACAAGCCAACAAAGCTCGCTTGAACCGCGTCCACAGTGATCCGATTTTTCGATGAATTCGCGAGGCTCCCATCCTTCGGATTACCCATCAAAAACACAAACGCCATCATCACCCCAGCCGCCGCAGCCACTGGCATCGCGAAACGCATCCACGACTTCGGCTGCATCTCCACAATTTTCGTGCGCTCCATCGATTCCAAAATCCGCGCCCTTAGCTCCGTAGGAACTTTTACATTTGCCATTCCAGCAACCATCGCATGGTCATCCTCTAGCTCCACTTTCGGATAACCCGAGCCACTCTGAACCATCGCCAGCAACACGCTTTCACGCAAGCCTTCTGGCAGATCGACCCGCGCCAAACATTCCGCGAACTCTGCGTCAAACGCGCGCTCTTTGACCAACCACTCTCCGAGTTCACGATCTTTTGTAGCGAGCTGCAAAGCTTCCGCGAAATCATCGTCACCCACATCCGCGCCATCCGGGCGGAAACTCTGGAGCACAAATTTTGCCCGTTCTTTATCCATGATGTTTTTTGAAAATTTCTGGGTTCACATCGATCAAATTCTTCGGCGCGCTCGATGGTTCGGAAGTCATCCGTTTTCTTAATAAATCTTTTCCGCGAGACAACCGCGACATCACCGTGCCTATCGGAACATCCAAAATCTCCGCGATTTCTTTATAACTATGTTGCTGCAGATAAAACAACGCCAGCGGCGCGCGATACATTTCCTCCATCTCTCCCAACAACTCCACCACCCGCTGCCCATCCATCTGCCGATCCGCCTGCTCATCATTTCCACTCACCTCTTGGCCGATGTTCTCATCCAGCGGCTCATCCGAATATCTCGCCTGCTTTCTCCGCTGTCCTAGAAACTCCCGGTGCAGCGTCGTAAACAACCAGGTCTTCGCCTTACTCCTATCTCGTAACTGCTCGTTTTTCGCCGCCCAGATACAGAACGTTTCCTGCACCAAATCCGCCGCATGATCCGGACTACGCGTCAGGGAATACCCGAAGCGATATAGCGCCTCGTAATGGGCATCCACCAGATCTGCAAACTCACTCATGCTTTCTTCTACGAGGAAATTTATCCTTACGCTATTCCGAAAATCTGCTTTTATGATGAAAATAAATCCCACCCCCAAACGTAGCGACTCTTTAACCCCTGATTTTATGCGCCACCTCATCCTTGTAATTTTTGCCCTCGCGTCGCCCCTCCACGCTCAATTCGTCTTCTCCGAGAAAGACCAGTCCATCGAACTTCACGACAGCAAAAACCTCGTCACCGCCTTCCGCACCGACTACCGTTTCCCCTACCTCTACCCCGTCTACTCCTCCTCCGGTGCCAATGTTGTCCGCAATTGGCCGATGAAAACCGACGTCCCCGGCGAGGAACAAGACCACCCCCACCACCGCGGCATCTGGCTCGCCCACGGCTCGGTCAATGGCCACGATTTCTGGACCGACCGTGGAAAAAATGATCCGGCCATTCGCTTCAATTCCATCACCCATAAAGGAATCAATAACAACATCGCCCAACTCGTCGCGGATCTCACTTGGGTCGCGAAAGAAACCGAACTCCTCAAAGAAACCCGCACCTACGCGTTCTCAAAACCCAACTCCGAAACCCTCCGCATCGACATCCATTCCACCCTCACCGCCCTCGCGGATGAAGTTGTTTTCGGCGACACCAAAGAAGGCACTTTCGCCATCCGCACCGACCGCACCCTCCGCGTCAAAGGCCCGACTGCGAAAGCAACTCTAACAAATTCCGAAGGCAAAACGAATCTCGATGTTTGGGGAAAACGCGCGAATTGGGTAGCTTACACCGGGCCGGATGAACTCGGCAAACCCACTGTCGTCGCCGTCATCGATCACCCAGGTCATTTCCGCAGCCCCACCCATTGGCACGCCCGGGACTATGGTCTCCTCGCCGCAAACCCTTTTGGCATCAACGATTTTGAAAAGAAGAAAGATAAAACCTTCGGTAACCATACCCTGAAAAAAACCGAATCTCTTCATCTGAACTACACCGTCATCATTCATCAAGGCACCCTTGAAACTGCGAAACTTAAAGAAACCTTCGACTCACTAAAAACACCATGAACCTCTCCCGCCGCCACTTCCTCTCGACCTCCGTCCTCGCCGGAGCTTTTACTTACATCCCCTCCTTCGCCCGCGCTGCCTCACCCAACGGAGACATCCGCGTCTGTCTCATCGGCTTCAACAGCCGTGGCAAAGGTCTCGCCGGTGATTTGCTAAAATGCACAAAAGCAAAACTCGTCGCCCTATGCGATGTCGATTCGGCTGTGCTCGATTCCTACGCCGCCGAGCTCGAGAAAAAAGATATCAAAGTCATCAAGTTCAGCGATTTCCGCAAAGCCTGCGAATCTCCAGAAATCGATGCCGTGATCATCGCCACGCCCAACCACACCCACTCCCTTATCGCCACTACCGCCGCTGCCAACGGCAAACATGCCTACGTTGAAAAGCCCGTTTCCCATAACGTCTGGGAAGGTCGTCAACTCGCTAACGCCGCAGTGAAATACAAAACCATCATCCAACACGGCTTCCAACGCCGCTCCGAAACCGCATGGCACGAAGCCTACGATTTCATCAAGTCCGGGGCCATTGGCAAAGTCAAACTCGCCCGAGGCTTCTGCTACAAACCCCGCCCATCCATCGGCAAAGTTGCACAACCCAAACCCGCACCCAGCACGGTCAATTACGATCTCTGGAGCGGCCCTCGCGAGATGTCTCCCATCCATCGTGAAAAATTTCACTATGACTGGCATTGGCAGTTCGATTACGGCAACGGCGACCTCGGCAACCAAGGCCCGCACCAACTCGATGTCTGCCGCATGTTCATCGGCGATCCGAAACTCCCCTCCTCCGTCGTCTCCGTCGGCGCCAGACTCGGCTACCAAGACGACGGCCAATGGGCCAACACCCAAATGTGTTATTTCGATTATCCCGTCCCCATCCTCTTCGAAGTCCGCGGCCTCCCTACCAAACCCTACAAAGATCATCCTTTCGGAAACCTCATCGAATGCGAAGGCGGTTATCTATCCGGCGGCCATGGCCCGAAATGCGATGCCTTCGATAAAGACGGCAAAAAAATCCAATCCTTCGCCGGCTCGAAATCTCACATGCAGTCGTTCGTCGATTCCTGCCACTCCGGAAAAATCGATGCAGGACACGGAGCCGAAAGCGGCCACCTCTCCTCCGCCCTCGCTCACATTGGAAACATCTCATGGAAACTAGGCGCCCCCACCCAACCCGCCGCAATCCGCGAGGCAATTTCTAACAACATCGCCTCTGATTCCTTCGCAAGAATGCTCACTCACCTCGAAGACAATAAAGTTGATCCCGAGAAAGATCTCCTCATCCTAGGCAAAACTCTAACAATGGATCCAGAAAAAGAACTCTTCACCGGCCCAGACGCAGAACAAGCCAATCCCCTTCTCAAAGGAACCTATCGAAAAGGCTACGAACTCCCAGTCTAAGCCCAAGGAGCGGCGGCATTCTGCCGCCGAACAGCTAAGCAGAAACCATGATCTGAAAATCTTGTGTTTAACCCTCTGCCATTTCAATCCACATCTGTGCGGAAAGGCGATGCAGGAAGTCCTTCCTTATTGAAAAGGTTAACATCAGGAACATTCTCCCAGCCGTAGCGGGCGGCGACTGCGGTGACGCCATCAGCGGAGACCACGATTTTGTCGCCTTGGATCTCTGCCTTCGCCGGCACGAATTTCTTGTCCTCGCCGGCAATGGTGAAGCCTTTGAGCTCACCGTCTTTAGCTATCAGTCCGCCACCGATATGTTTGAAGCTGAGAATGATTTTTCCGTCTTTCGCGGTCATCGAATCATAGAGCGGACCTGAGTATTCGATCTTCTCCCCATACGTCAGCGCGCGAGCGGCGAGAGCCAAGCGCTGGCCGACCGGTTCTTTTTGATTCGGATGGATATCATTCGCATTTCCGACATCGGTGGTCACGGCCATCGCGGTGTTTTTCACTTTCGCGAGTGTGAGAAACTGCGCCTCGCGGATTTCCGGAGGTTGACCTTTGAAAGGTGCGATCTGCACGAAGAAGAACGGGAAATCCCCTTGTTTCCAGCGCCCCCGCCAATCGGCGATCATCGCTGGGAAAAGCGTGCGATATTGCTTGGACTGGCCGGCGTTCGACTCACCCTGATACCAAATTGCTCCCTTGATGCCGTAGGGAATGATTGGCGCAATCATTCCATTATACAAAGCTGTCGGATGACCGGATCCGGCTTCCGGCTTCGCAGGAGCTTTCGGCTGCGGTGTGGATGGATTAGGCTTCGCAGGCTGAGGTTGGCCATCTTTCTTTGCTTGCGCGGCGGCCTCGGTCCATGCTTTCAGCGTTTCCTCGTAGGCTTTGCCAACCGTTTCATTCCATTCCTTGAGCTTGACGTTAAATTCTTCAACCTTGGCTGGGTAAGCAGCGACATCGGAATCATTGGTAGAAAGTTTATTATTCACCGCATCCACGTAACCTTTTAATTCAGAATCTGTCCCGAAACCTTCCAAGCTCGTCCAAGCCTGAGCAGGCGTTCCACCCCATGAAGTGTGGATCATGCCGACCGGCACACCGAGTTTCAGATGGAGATCACGAGCAAAGAAATAACCGACCCCAGAGAAACCGCTCACTGTTTGCGGAGAGCATTCCACCCAGCTCCCAACGGCTTCTGTAAGCGGCTTGACGGAAGTTGTTTTCTTCACCGTGAACATACGGATCTTCGGATAATTCGCCTTAGGGCCTTCTTCCTTGGCGTTGTGGGATTGGGCAAATTTCCACTCCATGTTCGACTGACCGGAGCATACCCATACCTCGCCGACGAGCAGGTTGTTGATGGTCACGGTGTTGTCGCCGGTGATCTTCATGGTGAGAGCGTCGCCTTCTTTCAAGGGCTTCAGGCTCACGCTCCATTTGCCAGCCGCTGCGGTGGTGCTGAGCTTCTGATCGCCGATTTCAACCGTCACTTTCTCCCCATCCCGTGCTGTGCCCCAGACTGGAACCGCTTGACCCCGTTGCAAAACCGCACCGTCAGTAAACAGAGGATTGGGTTTCACTTCGGCTTGCACCGGACTGGAAAAGATTGCTGCAAGCGCAAGCGCTGGCGTAATTGGAAAACAGGTTTTTAGCATCATAAAAGTGCTTATACGCGCCTTTCTCAGGCTTTTGTCAAGGATATGCAATATTCCAGAGAAATCGCCATCCATCGCACTGGTGAAACGGAAGCCCGATATGAAAAATTTATAAACCCATCGGCCTTCAATGCGAACTTCAACCCAACGCTGGCAGTAATTAAAGAAAGTCTGTTAGATTTAATTTATCACGACCGCGATCATACAGAAGCAGGAAATCCTGCGCAACAGATGACATGGATTAGACTCACCAAGTAGACCAAAGATAAACTAACAGAATTAGGCCGTACTAGAATCAATTGTGAACCGCTCTACAAGAATGCGTTCCTTGTTCCGCTGCGCTTCTTCATTCATATTTACACACCATCGTCTCATTTTTCTCATTATCGCCACAGCCACTCAATACCATCCAATGTGTCAAAAAATTCACATGGCGATTTTGTCGCAAGAATTATGTCCAAGAACCATCTGTGCTTGTGACACACAACGATGCGAAAGGACTTTTATCTTTTAATTTGTCCTACACAACACACCTAAAACACACAATCTATGAAAATGAATAAATGGTTTAATTATACCGCTATAGGCGCTGGCCTATTCACGAGTCCGGTTCTGCTTGCAGGAACGGATATCTGGTTCACACCGCTGACACAGTCTGCACCAGTTGCTCCCGCTTCAAATAGCAACGAAGAACTATCCGCGCCATTCGTCACTCCTACAGGAATACAACAAGTGAACTGGGTCAGCCTTGCAGAAGTAGAAAACGCTGTTCTTAGCCCTGGTCAATCTATCGCTAGAGCAGCTGGACAAGGTACCAGTGCTTCCATGTTTGACATGCTTGCTCTTAATCCTGCTGGCACACACATCTTTATCCCTCACGAATCACCTGTCGGCGCAGGAGTTACTCGTTATAATATCGCCACCGGACATGCGGAGGTTCTTTTCAAAGGCGATCTCGGTGGATTGTCAGGAAATTGGTCCAATGATTGGGGTGCTTTCGACCCCGCTCGATGGACACCAAATGGCACGCTTTGGCTCGCTGAAGAATGGGCAGGACAAGGCCGCGTTATCGAAGTTACAAATCCTATGGCTGCCCCAGCGAATATCGTAAAACGCGAACTTAATCGTATTCCAAACGTAGCACATGAGGGTATCAACTTCAGCCTCAGATATAAGGATACAATTTATTTCATCGACGAATATAACTCTGGTGCGATTTACAAAGCAGTTTTCAGTAACCCTGCGGATTACACAGCAGCTGCTCAAGTATTCGTTCTTAAAGTGGATGCTTACGCAGGTAGCGCAAACTTAAATTGGAACGATGCTTCCAACGTTGCCAACCGCACAGGTATTGCCACATGGGTTCCTCTCACAGATGCGAGTGGCACTCCCCTTCTAGGTGTCACTGATCCTTTCACTGGATTCGACCCGAATACAATATCTGGTGGCCGCAAATCCGCCGATGATGTAGGCGCAACTCCATATGGCCGTCCAGAAGACATGGTCGTGAGCCGTCTCGCAAATGGCCGTGAGGTACTCTACGTTACCGCAACATCAGAAACTGCGGTTTATACGTTTGAAATTATGTCCAACACAAAAGTCAAGGTTGGCATTTTTTGCAATGCCTCCACTACAAAAAATCTCGGTTTCCCAACAACCACTGGTACGCTGGGCAGCCCTGACAACCTTGCGATGGATGCCGCTGGCAACATCTACATCATCGAAGACAGTCCGAACAGTGGCTCCACTGGTGGTGACACTTGGTTCGTCCGTGACATCAACAACGATGGTGTTGCCGAGTCCATTGACCACTTCCTCAGCCTTCGTGTCGCAGGTTCTGAGGCTACTGGAATGATTTTCAGCCCCACCAATCCAACCCAGTTCTACATGTCTGTTCAGCACCCGAATAGCACCAGCCTTAGCGGCGGTCTAGGTGATGCAGTTTGGTCATTTGATTTGAAAGAAATTCCAAATTCGACATTTGTATCAGCTCTCCAACGCGGTCGTTTACGCAGTTTTACTAACCAGTAAGTATTAGAAGCTTGCGGCCTAGTCTGATGACTAGGCCGCCAATTTATTATCTAATAAGGGCGGCCCTCATCAGGGTCGTCCTTTTCCCATAAGTAATACTACTTCAAACCTATCATCCATTTGTTGTTATGTCTCGCGGTCCATTTTCCTCTCTCCACCGAATTTTATTATACACGACTTTCCTCTCATTATTCATCAGTCAAATATCCACTGCGGATGAGAAAAAAGCCGTTCATCAAGATCTTCTGGAATTCCTGAAAAATAATGATGTCCTGCTGCCTCCTGTTCCTGACACCTATGTATTCAATACGCTGTCCAACCCGGAAGCCGTAGTACCACCACAATGTTACACCCGCACTGAGGCGCGAACAAATGTCTGCTATGTGTGTCACCAAGACCATATTTCAGGACGGGAAAACAAGATGAATGACCGAGATCTTCAGGAAGCTTACAGTTTTAGCGATGTTGGTATGACCAATCATTGGAAAAATCTTTTCGAGGATCGTAGTGCACGTGTCGAAGCCATCAGCGATGAAGAAATCCAAGACTACATCAACAAAGACAACTACTCTGAATTAGCGGGTCGTCTGAAAGAGAATGGATTCAAAGGATACATACCCGATTTAAAAAATTTACACTTAGGCGCGGAAGCATTCGACGAGGAAGGATTTGCTAAAGACGGCAGTCACTGGGTCGCATTCAATTACAAGCCTTTTCCCAGCACATTTTGGCCAACCAATGGCTCGACTGACGATGTAATGATCCGGCTTGCCGCACCATTTCGTACAGATAAAAAAGAAAACTATTCCCCTGATATCTATAAAGCTAATCTCGCCATTTTGGAGGCCGCGATCAAAGGGGTATCTCACATCAGCTCACTGCCTATCGATGAAACCAAAGTCGGCAGAGATCTCGATGGTGACGGCGTAATGAAAATCGCTCACCAAGTGGTAAATCAAAATAGTTGGGTTGGCGATGCGGAGGGAGAATTTTTTGATACACATCTCTATCCTGCCGGCACCGAATTTCTTCACACCGTGCGTTACGTCGGAGTTGGGAAAGATGGTAAAATCGGAGTTTCAACACGAATGAAAGAAGTGCGCTATATGTGGAAAGTTAAGCCCTACGTAAAATCTATGTATGGAAGGAAGTATCAACTAGAAGCTAACGAAAAAGAGGCGGGCAATTTACCCGGTTACGTCAGCATTGGACAACACGGTTTGGACAATGGAAACGGTTGGGCGATATCCGGTTTTATCGAGGACAGGAAAGGAAGTTTGAGATTTCTGACCCACGAAGAGAATTTTTCCTGCATGGGATGCCACAATTCTGTCGGCTCCACTATCGACAAGACTTTTAGCTTTCCTCGTAAACTAGACGGCGCAAAAGGATGGGGCTACATAGACCTCAAAGGCATGGTGGATGCCCCTAGCAAAGGCGAACAAGTTGGCGAAATCGAACTCTATCTATCCCGCGCAGAGGGGGGTAGCGAATTCAGAAATAACGACGAGATGTTTGATCGCTGGTTCAAGCCAGATGGCAAGGTTGACCTCGAGAAGATTGCTAAAGCCAAAGACGTTTATGATTTGATCACACCATCTCCTGAGCGAGCAAAGGCATTAAACAAGGCTTACCTCACCATCGTCCAAGATCAGGACTACATTTTCGGTAAAGATCCGACGATAGTTCCTCCTAAAAACGTTTATGATAAGATTGACAATAAATCCTCTCCTACTCTTCCACTCGATCGAATTTACGATTACAACATCGTATTGGATTGGAGTGCAAAAGTAGTTAGCGAGGCGAAGTTCCTCAAAGAAGAAACATCTTCAGGAACGAAATAAAGTCAAAATTACATCTAAATCCCTAACATCACATGAACCGTTCCACTATTCAATTTATAGCCATTCCAGCTATAATTCTGGCTATTTTCGTCATTGTTCTATCAAAATTTAACGACTCTGAAGAAGTTACTCCTGTCGTAAAGCACGTGTCTTCGACCAAACCACGAGTAAGAGGAGATTCAGCTGTTACAGCCATCCCCTCGAATCGCATCCGCCGAGGAAATTCAGAAATTTCACAAGGCGTCACTCACAACCCAGCAAAATCTTCCGAGGAATTTTGGAGAGATTTGCTTTTGGATGTTCAGACCAATGAGGAATTCAACGATCGTGAGACGGGAAGTAAGTTAATCATGATCGCCTCAAATTCCAAAGCACCAAAGATGATACGGGAAAAAGCCATAGCTGACGCGCTGGTCTTCATAGATGATGAAAATTACGAATACGACATCAAACCTCTCGCAACCCGGATGGATCTTCCAGATTCAATGCACAACATCATCCTTGAAGATCTCCTCAACCGCCCGCAACCCACCGCCCTACCCATTGCGCGCTATATTGCCAATACTAACGGACATCAACTCGCTGAGGTATTAGATGAATATGTTAAATCTAACGAGTAAGTGACGGCATGGATTAAATGAATTTACTGCGTATAAATTGCCACCGGCCCGATTCCCCCACCTTGCACAGTGCGGAGTTTTTGCAGTCAGGCCACAACCTTATTACCAGAAGCTGTGCCTCAGATCAGCGGTTGCATTCCATCTTTTCCGTGTGACTTTCCCCCCGATATGCTCCGAACGCGATTTCTCTCCTTCCTCGTCCTCAGCGCCGCCGCTCTGAATGGTTGCGCGCCTGCGCCAACCACAGCGCAGGCTTCCGCCGATTTCTCAGTCAAAAAAAATGTCGTATTCACTCCGAAAAATTGGCCGACCGCGCAGTTGGCGGATCTTTACTTCCCCAAATCGACAAAGCTCGCGCCCGCCATCCTGCTGATACACGGCGGCGGCTGGAACGGTAAAGAACGTCGCGCCGACATGACGGGCATCGCGAGATCGCTCGCGAAACGCGGATACTTCGTGATGAACGCCACCTACCGCCTCACGCCAGAGTGGAAATTCCCGGCGCAACGCGATGATCTTGAACAGGCGATCCGCTTCATGCGCTCGAACGCGAAGCAGTTCAACATCGACACCTCGCGTCTCGCCACTTTTGGCTACTCCGCCGGCGGCCACCTCGCGGCTCTGATCGGCCTCGATCCTGCGAACGGGGTGAAAGCCATCGTCGCCGGCGGCGCGCCGACCGATCTTTCCTTTTGGCCAGATGGAAAACTAACAGGTCAACTTCTTGGAGGCGCGGTGAAAGGGAACGAGAAAATCTACCACGAGGCCTCGCCCGTACACGATATCACAAACAACAGCCCGCCGGTTTTCATCTATCATGGCACCGATGACGATCTTGTTCCGTTAGAACATCCGAACGCATTCATCGCTGCCCTGCGGAAGCACGGTGTGGAGCATGAAGTGTATTGGATCGAAGGCCGTTCCCATGTCCTCGCCCATTTATTTTCCGGCCGCGCGATCCCGAATGCTATCAACTTCCTAGACAAACACCTCGGAAACGAAACCATGTGAATTCATTTTTTGGAGGCAGCGACTTTTATCCTTAAAAGTCCATATCTCGCAGCCCTACTAACGGAAAGGGGTCGATGGGATATTAAGCGCCGTCTGATATGGACCTTTAGCCCCGACAAGTCGGGGCTGCCTATCGCTGAACCCATTTGCAACCGTCCTTTCGAGTCTTAGTCTCAACCTTTTACTGCGTATAAATCGCCACCGGCCCGATTCCTCCGCCTTGGACGGTGCGGAGTTTTTTGACAGATTTGATGACGATCTGGGCGGCTTCTGGTAAGGCATTGAAGCGGGAGAAGCTGACGCTACACTTTTTTGCTCAATGAATAATAAAAAAAGCCGACCCAGAGAGTGGGTCGGCTTTAACTCATAAAATTACTAATCAGTCCACAAATATGTCGAAGGCTGTTTTGTAATCGTTTACATCATCTACAGCCTTCAATGGGGTGATCGCGAAAGAACCGGTGATAGTACGACCTTCGTAGTCTGTGCCAGTGATGTCAGCATATTTCGTCGCGCCAGTACGATTTACGACAGTTTCTACTTCATCAACGGTGGTGGTGGTAGTAAAACCAGAACGGGTGACTAGAGAAAAGCACTCGAATTCGTCACTACCTTCCACTACGTTATAAAAGGGATTCATATAGATATAGGTACCACAGTTAATCGATTGATATGAGCTTTTCGTCGTGCTGTCGCCGTTCTCTTTGACGGTCGTGGTAGTCACTTCATTTTTTGCCTCAGAATCGGTGTAATCGCCAGTGGTATAATAGGTGTGGATGGGGTCTGTGGTATAGCTTCCCCTGACAGACTCGGCGCCGATGCAGATGATTGAAGTTTCATCCTTGTTCACGATAAAATAAGCGATAAAATCTTCCGATTTCACGTATTTGATAGAGTAATCCGCCGTCTTACCGGATAGATCGTAACGCAGGATCAGGGTGTCGATCATTTCCTTTGTAGAGAGGCGTTCAGTGATGACGACTGATTTGGAGATGGTTTTAGTTTCGGTGTTGTTCGGGGAATCATACTCACCATCGAAGGCACCTTCCTCATAGGAGATACTGAGAGCAAAATTAACGTTCCCAACTTCTCCCGGAATGGGGCCTTGAGCGTTGGCGGAGAGCGGCATAATTACCGTGACGATTAACGAAGTGAGCGTAGCTTTATATTTCATGTTTTTACCTGTTGTTGTTACTAATTTTTAATATATTCCAGTTGGAAATATATTTCAAAACAGTCGACTCGTAATTTTAAAGATTTACTTTGTCAAAGAAAAATTTGGTTTTTAACCTTGGGATGTAAGCCGTTTAAAGAGCTGGATTTGGGACCTTGTTGCTGATTTTTGCAATGGTTGTCTTTTAAACCTGCCGGGGCGGAGGGCAGTTTTACTCATCGCTTACTTGTCCACGCACTAGGCGGCAGAACGATCACACATAACCCATTTGCAGTCGTTCTGTCGATTCTTCAGCTCAAGATTTCACTGCGTATAAATCGCCACCGGCCCGATTCCGCCACCTTGGACGGTGCGGAGTTTTTTGACAGATTTGATGACGATCTGGGCAGCTTCGGCAGCTTCTTGTAGGGTGTTGAAGCGGGAGAAACTGAAGCGCAAACTGGTTTTCGCCACAGCTTCGGAAATGCCCATGGCGAGTTGGACGTGGGAGGGTTTGCGTTTTCCTGTCATGCAGGCGGATCCTGCGGAGCAAGCCAAACCAGCTTCGTCTAACAAAATTAGCATCCCCGCTGCATCGCAATCTTGGAAAGACAGATGGGTTGTGTTTGGTAACTTGCTGATCACGTCGCCATTGAGTGCGCAACCGCTGACACCTTCTATGACCAACGTTTGAAAGAGATTACGCATCGCGGCCAAATCATTTCCCAAACCCGATTCCAGCGCTTGTTTCGCTAACTCCGCCGCCTTTCCCATCGCCACAATCGCGGCGGTGTTTTCCGTGCCGCTTCTACGACCCGTCTCCTGACCGCCACCGACGAGCAGCGGTGAAAAATCAAATCCACTCCGCGCATACAATGCACCGATCCCTTTCGGTCCGTGAAATTTATGCGCTGAGATCGACAGCATATCGACTGGAATGTCTTTCACCGAAACCGGGATTTTTCCGACCGCTTGAATTGCATCGGTGTGAAACGGCAAACCTTCCGCGTGGGCGATTTCTAACAATTTAGCAATCGGCTGAATGACCCCGATCTCATTGTTCGCCAGCATCACCGAAGCGAACGCCGCGCCTTCACATACTGCTGCAAAATCTTCCTCATCGATCAATCCAGCAGCATCCACTTTCACGAGTCTGGCTTCGCGTTTTGATCCTTCCACTTGTCGCAACACCGCACTGTGCTCAATCGCCGATACCACGGCGGCACCATTTTCTGTTAGAACATCGAGTGAATGCAGGGCGGTGTTGACACTCTCGGTTCCGCAGCCGGTGAAAATAATTTCCTCAGGCGCAGCTGAAATCAAATCCGCGACCTGCTCACGGGCTTGTTCAATCGCTTTTCTAGCAAGCTTCGCATCGCGATAGCTTCCCGATGGATTAGCGTGATGATCACGCAACCACGGCAGCATCGCGTCTACTACCTCGGGCAGCATTCGGGTTGTCGCATTTGCATCGAGATCGATCACGCCGTGAGTTTCGGTTTTCTTATTGAAAAAACAACCAGGAATCCCGGGTTACAAATAACTCGGCACCTGCGAGAGAGCCTGGTCGAGCCAACGCATGGCCAAATCGCCAAAAGTCATTAGATCGCCGAACCATTTGTAGCCGAAATCCCGCAAGCTCTCCAAAGGATGCGGCGTGGCGAAACAAAGCAATCCGACCAAAACCACCAAATTTCCGAAGTAGATCAACACCAGCGAAAGATAGGTGCCGTTGTCTTTGAGATCCGGTTGATCCCGCGGAATCATCCAGATTGTCCATGCCATGTGAAACGACCACGAAGCTCCCATCGCCGCGTAGAACACCAGATCGGCCTCACCGGGAATTTCCCAAAAAATACTCGGGACTGCATACAGAATCACCGCGATCACGCTCCAGATCGGAACGAAGTAAGGCGAAAGCGAAATGACCCAGTTGCTTTTGTCTGTGGTGACATATCCGCCCGAAGAACCCCACTCCATGTCATAAACTTTGCCGCCAAAACATTTCACAAACAAAGCGTGCGTCAGCTCATGGCCGAACACATAGAGATAGAGGAAAAACGACTGCGCCAGCTTCGACCAAAACCAGCCCAACATCACCAGCGCTCCGATAATGAAATACCAAAATTGCGGGCTCTGCCAAAATCCTTGCTCCAGCGTCGCGTGAGAAAAGGTTTTCAATAAGGTCCAGCTCGTCACCCAACAAAACGGCAGCAATAGCGTCGCCAAGGTCCAGCGGGCGAGTATTTTCAAGAAACCCGCCGAGTGCTCCTGCTCGATATCAACCTCCTCCAAAGCGATCGATGCCCAGACGGATTTCCCCGCTCTTTGATTGAGCTTGCGGTTTTTCCCGAGCTGCGTGTCCGCCCGCTCATGCGCCCGCCGATTCACCGATACCAGCCCATCATACGGGAACTTCTGTCCCCGCTTACGGTTCGGCGCTGCTCTCGCTGGCGATATCTTCTTTTTCAAACTCATCTCGGTTGAGGCGCGAACTTTATTTAAGAAAAGTTAAATAATCAAGCCCTCAAACCGCAGCTCTCGCCCAATCTCCAGAAACTCCTTGCAGGATCAAAGACCTTCTCGCCAATCTTCATAAAGTGACTGGCTCAATATTCTGTCCATCGGTCATGCGAATTAAAATCGGTTACGCCAAACTATGAAACCCATTCTTGTTTACACACTCGCGATCGCCTTTTGCGTGTTGATAACGCTAAAATTACTGCCTGCCAGCAACGACCAGGAGACCGCATCTGATAAGACTCAAAAAACCGAACGAGAAAAGCGCGGCTTGTCCGACTCGAACGATTCTTCAGGGAACGCCCCCCGTTTCGAGAAGAGACAACGCCCAGCGGAGCGTCCGAAGAAAGTTTCAGATGCAGATTTCGAGCGGTGGCTGGCGAGCAAGAAGGGGGATTCTCGCTCGCTGGCCGAGGCTCAGGCGATTGTTGGCTTACTGACTGGAAATCCGGATTTGATTCGCCAAGCGTTAGAAGCTGATCCTGAGAATTCCCATCTTCTCTACATCGGCTCAACCCTCTCGTCTTTTACCGAAGAAGAACGTCTGTCGCTTGGCGAGCGTTTCTTCAAACAAGACCCCCAGAATGGATTGGCTGCCTACCTATACGCGGCGCAACTGTTCAAGAGCGGCGATACAAAAAAAGGACTCGAGATCTTGACCGGCTCGCAGGATCGGACCCGAATCGATGCTTATGCCACCCAAACGCTATTGCTGATGGATGATGCCTATGTCGCAAAGGGTTTATCGCCCAGCGAGGCCAAGATACAGAGCACCTTGAGCATTGGGATTTCATATTTTTCTGATCTGCAGTCATTAGCCGATTCCATAAAAGACTTGGGAAATTCCCTGCCACCCGACGAGGCTGCCGATCTACGCGCCTTGTCTGCCTCCATGGCCATGCGTCTCAATGATCAAGCGAGCTCGGTCACATACATGGACCATCTGGTTGGACTGTCATTGGAAGAAAAGACCCTGGCGGGACTGCCGGACAACTCACCATCGCCTTATACAGGAATGACTGTCGAGCAAGCGAGGCAAGCGATCGCAATCGAGCGCGAGGAAATCAGCAGGCTAACAGAGCAAGCTCCTCTGGATGTCATTATGACAACCCACCCAGAGCTTGTGGATCGCTATTTTGAACGATTCCGGCTAAACGGCGAACTGGAGGCCACAAAATGGTGGCTTAACGAAACGAGCGGAAAGAAATGAAGGAAGTTCTTTTCTGTGAAATAATTTTCTAACTGGAAGAAAAAACACTCAGGTGAAACGACGCACTATCAGATTAATAACCAAGGTAACGGCCACGGCACTTTGGTTTTGCCTTTGTCTCGTGACATTTTGGAATGATCCAATCCGGATATTTTTATTCGGTATCATGTTTGGAGCAGCGATCTGGTATGGTGCGGACAAAGCGGATCGAAGAGTTTCTCCAAAAACAAATGCTGTGATTACAGGCTCAATGCTCATGGTCTTGGTCGTTTTGATCGTTGTGTTCAAGCTCGGCAACCATCCTATCCTCACTGCATCAATTGCTGTGTTATTTGGCGCAGTCATGACTTATTCCAAGTTTCTCGCTCAAGTGGAGTCACTGAAAATAGAACAAGATGCTGGAGATGACATACCCAGTTGAGCCGTAAATCATTTGTTAGCTCTGTAAGCACAATACAAATCCACTAGCTTTCGGCAAAAATGAACATCGCTTACATATTAAGACTGCTGCTCATCGCTGCCGCTTTCGCCCACCCACTGCTCGCACCCGAAACTTCGAGCGAAGCATTCGTGATAGATTTTTCTGCTCTCATTTTCACGGGATTCGTTTTCCTAGGATGCGCTTTCGTGTCCTGTTTCACAGGTTGTATTAGAATCATTTTATCGCGGAGGCGTGACTTTCTTCGCCCATCTTTACGCGCCCCAATGTTCTCCGAGTGCTCGCCCGTTCAGTTTTTTTGGTATGTAGGCATACTGATTTTATCAGCAGGATTTGGAGCAAGCGTTAGCAACTTCACTCACACGTTGAGCACCGATTCGGTGCTGATGATCGCTGGCGGGTTGGGTTTTCTAATCGGCAGCTTGTTGACGGTGAAGATGAACGCCCGTCGCTTCATCAGCCAGAATGGAAAAACCGACAAAGCGTAGCAGGCAAAAGTGTCGAGTAATTCCGCACACCCCATTCCCATCTGACTCTCCGTCCTCGCACCCCACCCAAAAATCCCACGCTTAACCTTTACGCATGGCCACCAAACCTGCTAATTCCATGACTCATGCGCATCAGCACCCTCATTTTGGCGATCAGCCTACCAGTTTACGCCCAAGAACCTGCTCCAGCGGAAAATCCAGCTCCAGCAGAAATCCCAGCCCCGGCTGAAAATGCGATCCCAGCCGAACCCACCGAGGCCGCATACCCAGCACTCGAGCGTTTTATCAAAGTCGTGGAAATGACCAAAGCGCGTCATCCGGATTTGGATAAACTCAGCTATGATCGACTTATCAACCAAGCCCTCGACGGCATGCTTTCCAGCCTCGATCCCCATTCATCTTTCATCCATCCCGAGATGCAGGAAATGATGAGTGAAGACGGAAAACTCAACAACGAGGTAGCCAGCCTCGGACTGAGCCTTGGGAAAAACTCCGAGACTCTTTTCCTCAGTGTTGTTGAAGCCGGCGGACCCGCCAGTGTCGCCGCTCTCAAGCCAGACATGAAACTCCTGAAAATCAATAAACAGGACACCGCGAAACTCTCTTTGAAATCCGCTCTGGAAATGCTCGTCGGCAACGCCGGCCAAACCACCCAACTCATTCTTCAAGATCCATCAAAGCACGCGCAAACCGAAGTGACTCTAACCCATCGCTTCGTCGAAGAGCGCTCTTTGATTCTCGCGAAATCGTTAGAAAAAAACCCACAGATCGGTTACCTACGACTCGCTCAATTCGGAGCGAACTGCGCACGAGAAATCGAAGCCGCGCTCGACGAACTTGAAGACAAAGGCATGAAATCCCTCATCCTTGATCTCCGCGAAAATGGCGGCGGCGATCTCCATGAAACCGTCCAAATCCTCGGCTTGTTTGTCCCACCCGCCACAGCTGTAGTTTCTGTTAGAGAACGCAATAAGCCCGAAGAATTTCTCAAAACCCCCAACCGCCAACGCCGCAATCGTCCTTATCCGATGGTGGTGTTGATCGATCGCCATTCGGCATCGGCTTCAGAACTCACCGCTGGTTCTTTAAAAGACCTCAAACGCGCCACCATCATTGGCGAACTCAGCTACGGAAAAGGCAGCGTCCAAAACATCATCCCCATGGGGAATTCCACCGCCCTGCGTTTAACCATCGCCACCTACCACACCCCATCCGGAGAAACCCCTCACTACAAAGGCATCACCCCCGATAAAGTCATCCCCTTCACCGATGCCGATCGCGAAAACTTTCTCAAAGCCGCCCGAGTCTCCTCCCTCAGCCCAACCGAAAAGGAAGCCTTCGATAAATGGACCGACCCCGCCATCGCTGAGGCGATCAAAGTGCTAAAGTGATTGGCACAGTGAAAGCCCCAAGGCAAACCACACGTATCCTCAGGTCGTGATTTCCCTTCGTTTTCTCCCGCTCCTCTTCCTTGGCACACCCGCCATGGCCGATGAGACTTTTAAAAAGGAGATCCAACCCTTGCTCGTGGAGTATTGTTTCGACTGCCACGGCGATGGTTCGAAGGAAGGTGATTTCCGCATGGACACCTACAAAGACCTGTCCGCACACCTCGGCGATCGCAAACATTGGATGCCAGTATGGCGAAACCTGCGCTCACAAATCATGCCCCCCTCGGATGAAGGACAGCCGAGCGTTGAGGAAAAACGAAAACTCCTTTCATGGATCGAATCCACCGTCTTTAAACTCGATCCGAAAAAGCCAGATCCGGGTCGCGTCACAATACGCCGCCTGAACCGCAGCGAATACCGCAACGCCGTCTTTGATCTGCTCGGCATCGAATACGACACCGCCGAGGCATTCCCTCCGGACGACACTGGATACGGCTTCGACAACATCGGCGATGTGCTTTCCATCTCTCCACTGCTGATGGAGAAATATCTAACATCTGCCGAAGATGTCGTGAACCTCGCCTTGCCGGACGATGCCTCAGCGCAAGTTCCGCGCGTCGAGTTTCCATCAAGCGATTTTAAAAACCCATCCGTTCCGTCAACTTGGATTCCGTTTTCCGATGGCGCAGAATTCACGCTGAAAGTCCCGGTGAAATGGGATGGAAAATACCAACTCATGCTTCAATACGCGATCCAAGGCGCAACCGAAGCCACCACCGCCGCGGCCACACTGGAAATTTCTACCGGAGGAAATAAACTAACAGAATCCAAGCTCGGTTGGGACCAGCGCCGCAGTATCGATCTCACCGCTACAGCGAAACTCCAGACCGGCGAACAAGAAATCACCATCAAGCTCAAGCCCGGCCTCTCACCCGCCGACGGCGAAGAGGCGCTATACCTTTCCATCCAGCGCCTCATTCTCCAAGGTCCGCTCGACGGCTCGCAGCGCGAGTATTCCAAGGGTCACCGCATGATCTTTGTCGATGGTCCGGCACCTGAAGATCCCGCTGCCGCGAAAGCCTACGCGCGGAAAATCATGCGCTCTTTTGTTTCCCGCGCGTTCCGCAGGCCCGTTGTCGAAAGCGATATCACCCGACTCGTCGCCATCGTCGAGGAAATCGATAAGTTACCTGGAAAAACCTTTCAAGACGGCATCAAGCAAGCCATCTCCGCCTGCCTTGCCTCACCGCGTTTTCTGTTTCGCACGGAGATTCAACCCGAACCTAACAACCCAGCGAAAATCGTCCCGCTCGACGAATACGCCCTCGCCTCTCGCCTCTCGTTTTTTCTCTGGGCCTCCGTCCCGGATGACGAGTTGCTGTCACTAGCTTTCAATAAAAAACTCCGCGCCAACCTCCGCCCACAAGTCGAGCGCATGCTCGCCGATCCACGCTCGCGGCGTCTAACAGAAAACTTCGTCGGCCAGTGGTTGCAGGCACGAGATGTCGCCACCACGCCGATCTCCGTCCCGGTCATTCTCGGCGTTCCAGACAAACACAAAGCCTCTGAAATTTTCGATCCCCGCCTCCGCAACGACATGCGCGAGGAGACATACGCGCTCTTCAATTTCATCCTGCGCGAGGGCCGACCCGCCGAAGAACTCATCTCTGCTAACTACTCTTTCCTCAACGAACGACTCGCAGCGTTCTATGGAATCGAAGGCGTGAAAGGAGAAAAACTTCGCGCGGTCGATCTCAGTGAGCATCCGGAGCGCGGCGGCTTACTAACCCAAGGCACGTTTCTCATCGTCACCTCGAACCCCACCCGCACCTCACCGGTGAAACGCGGGCTTTTCGTTTTAGAAAACATTCTCGGCACACCGCCGCCACCACCGCCGCCAAACATTCCGGAACTCAGCGAAGCCGCAAAGCAGGGCACCAACCCTACCATGCGCGAGATGATGGAGATTCATCGCAAAAATCCCGATTGCCGAAGTTGCCACGCACGCATGGATCCCATCGGTCTGGGTTTGGAAAACTACGATGCGCTCGGCCGCTTCCGCATGACCGAAGCCGATAAACCCATCGACACCGCAGGCATACTCGTCACCGGAGAGAAATTTTCCAACGTCGAAGGACTCAAAGCCATCCTCTCGCAGAAACGTCGTCCGGATTTCTACCGCACCATTTCCGAGAAACTCCTCACCTACTCCATCGGCCGCGGCGTGGAGTATTACGATTCAACCACCATCGAACAACTCGTCTCCCACATGAACAAAAACGACGGCAAAATCACCGAACTCATCCACGCCATCACCACCTCCGCACCCTTCCAAATGCGACGCGGGGATGAGTGAAAAATGATATTCACAGATAGACATCTCAACCAAATACGGTATTTATAAAGACTTATGGAAAAGACGCCATTATCCCGCCGCAGTTTCCTTCGAGGATTCGGAGCAGCGCTTTCGCTACCCGCGTTCGAATCCTTTCTTCCCCTGATGGCAGCAACGACTGCGGCGCGAGCGATTGGCACCACTGCCAGCGGCGCTCCACTGCGGATGGCGTATCTCTACATTCCCAACGGCGTGAACCTCGAGCATTGGCGACCCGATGGCACGTCGGAGAAATACAAGATGGGCTCATCTTTCGCGGCCATGGAGAAACACCGTAAAGATTTCCAAATCTTCACTGGCTTTGAACAACAAAACGCCAGAGCTAACGGCGACGGCCCGGGCGACCACGCGCGCGGCACCGCCGCTTTCCTAACCAGTGCCCGCCCGCGCAAAACTGCTGGCTCCGACATTCAACTCGGGATCTCCGCAGATCAGGTCGCCGCAAACGCGGTCGCTTCGCAAACCCGACTCCCCTCACTCGAACTCTCCACCGATGGCGTCCGCAAATCCGGCCAGTGCGATTCCGGTTACTCATGCGCCTATCAGTTCAACCTTTCATGGCGTTCAGAAAACCAACCCATGACCCCAGAAGCCAACCCACGGGCGGTGTTCGAACGACTCTTCGGCGCGGGCTCTTCCGATGAACGCGCCAAATCTCTGGGCCAGCGCCTCGCTTCAAAAAAATCCGTTCTTGATTTCATCGAAGCCGACGCCAAAGCCATGCACCGCCACCTCGGCCGCAACGACAAGCAGAAGCTCGACGAATACCTCACCGGCGTTCGCGAGATCGAAAAGCAAATCGAGAAAGCCGAATCGTTAGGCATCCCAGCTGATCCCGGCGTCGCAGCTCCGGAGGGCAAACCCGAATCTTACGGCGAACACCTCCGCCTCATGCTCGATATGATGGTGCTCGCCTTCAAAACCGATACCACCCGCATTTCCAGTTTCCTCATGGCGCATGATGGATCTAACAGATCTTTCGCAGAGATCGGCGTCAACGACGGTCACCACAACATCTCCCACCACAAAGGCAACCAAGACAACCTCGATAAAATCGCCAAGATCGATACCTTCTACTTGCAGCAGCTTTCCTACTTCCTGGATAAACTCAAAAACACCGAGGACGTAGACGGTAAGTCACTGCTCCACAACTCCATGATCGTCTACGGCGGCTGCCTCTCCGATGGCGATCGCCACAACCACAACGATCTACCCATCCTCCTCGCAGGCCACGGCGGCGGCGCATTCAAACCCGGTCGCCACGTCGACCTCGGCGAAGACGTCCCACTCTCCAATCTCTATCTCCGTATGTTAGATGAATTCGGAGTCAAAGAACCCCGCTTCGGTGATTCCACGGGTTCGCTGAAGAAAGCTTAGAGCGGAGAGCTTGGAGCACAGAGTTGAGCCTCCAGGACCGCGCGACTCCAGTCGCGCCCCGACACAGTCGGCGGTCCCACTCTCCCACTGATCACTCGGCACTGCTTTAATGCATGTTTGACGATCGCGTTTCGATGGTCACAATCCCCGCATGCCCGCTGAGACCAGCACCCACTTTTTTGACCATGAGCAAACTTTCGCGCTTCGCGATGGTTCTTCGTTGCCTGCGATCCGGATTGCCTATGAAACCTGGGGAACGCTGAATGCGGATCGCTCAAATGCGATTCTGATTTTCCATGCGCTCTCTGGCTCGCACCATGCAGTTGGGTTTAATTCGGATATCCCAGAAGTAGGTGAACTCTGGCAGCCCGAACTTCATCAAGGCTGGTGGGAAGACATGATTGGCCCCGGAAAAGCGATTGATACGGATCGGTTTTTTGTGATCTGCCCAAACTACCTCGGAGGCTGCTACGGCTCCACTGGACCAGCCTCGATCAATCCGCAAACCCAAAAACCTTGGGGTTCGAAATTTCCATCCGTCTCCGCAGCCGATCAGGTCAATGCCGTTGCGCTGCTGATCGATTCTTTCGACATCGAAACCCTGCACGCCATCGTCGGCCCATCGGTCGGTGGTTTGGTCGCGCTCACCTTCGCAACGCGTTTACCAGATCGCGTTCGCAACATCATCAGCATCGCCGCCGGCTTTAAAACCACGGTTTTAAATCGACTCATCTTGTTCGAACAAATCCTCGCGATTGAAAACGATCCAAATTTCAACGGAGGCGATTTCTACGATGCGAGCCCGCCATTGTATGGCCTCGCGCTCGCACGGATGATTTCTCACAAAACTTTCGTCCACCTGGACTCCATCGAAAAACGTGCGCGTCAGGATGTGATCCAAGCGGACGATGTGTTGGCATGGTATCGGGTTCGCGACCAGTTCCAAAGCTACATGCTGCATCAGGGGAAAAAATTTGTGAAGCGCTTCGATGCTAACACCTACCTCCGTATCATCGATCTATGGTCACGCTTCGATGCCCTCTTCGAAGGCGATGCGGAAACCCCACAAGAACTCTTCGAACGCTGCGCCCGCAATGGCCAAAAGTGGTTAGTTTTCTCCATCGATTCGGATTTCTGTTTTTATCCTGAAGAGCAATCCGAACTTGTGAAGCATCTCGAAGCGACCAAAGTCGATTCCATGCACATCACGGTCCACTCCGACAAAGGACATGACTCATTTCTGTTAGAACCGGATCTCTACACCCCGCACATCTCTTGGTTACTTCGCCCATGATTCGCGCCTACATATTCTTTATCGGATTCGCTATCATCACTATCGGCATCCTCGGCATGTCACGTCTTGATAAAGATCCAGCCATGGCATTGCTGGTTGGCTCTCTCACTCTAGGCGGCGCCATCATCATCTGCGGAATTTTCTCCATCAAAATGCTCTGGCACGGCGTCATGGGCGCGGGCGCGCTAGCACTCATCAGCTTCGGCAGAGG
>JANPMK010000101.1:0-101309 GCA_031422775.1 Akkermansiaceae bacterium
CGGGTCCTGATTCGCTTTGAAGTCGAACGTGTCGGCCAAGAATTCCCAGTCTTCGTGCTTGGCCTTCGGATAGTCCTGTTCCCGACAAGCGTAAAACGCATCGGCTGCTCCGATCCGTCCATCAAGTGTCAGATCCTCGGCCAGGAAATGCTCGTCCATTGTCACGTGCAACTCGTGCGTGCAAAGATCCGTCGGTGAGTGCAGCACACCATTCGGCATCACGAAGCCGTTATCAATGTGCATCATCGTGTGCGGCGACAAGTGCCGCACTCCGTTATAATCGCCCTGTCCCCAACGCTTCATGCAGGCGAGGAACTGGTCCTTTGTCACGAACGGGTACAGGCCCATTGCCGTGGTGTGATAATGCGACGGACTGACTCCAGGGTTGTCGAAAGAATTGATGTCGTAAACTTCCCACTTTGCCCAGTGAAGATGGTGAGGAATGGGGTTAAGGTTATCGAACTTCTTGGACACAATCGGCCAAGTGATATTTCCGAACAAAGATTTCGAAAATGCCGTGATTTTCTCTCCCATGACGGCCACCGGATTGGCCGTAATCAAATCCTGAAGTGAGATGAACTGCCCGTTTGGCGTGAGGACGTGTGCTTCTCCTTCACGAAAAGGCGCCTTTCCCGTGCGGGTATCGATGACACCTGTCACAATCGGCACGGTGCAGCACATCCAAACTTCATCGAGACCGGTGCCGCCCATGTAGTCTGGGTAATACGATTTCGCATCAAGACGAAGGCGTTTTCCGGGTGAGCAAAAGGTCCGGCCGGCATAGCGGTGCACAAGCTGCAGCACCCCGTCGTTCTGATTGAGGCAATCATCAAGAATCGAATCCGATCCGCCGCCGGATCCGTCGATCACATCTTGCTGGGGGTATTCGTGCAGTTTATTGGGGAGAATTGAGGTCGAAGTAGCCATGGGGAATGGATTTTGAGGATTTGGAAAAGAGAAGCAAGAGCGAATGTATCAGCCTCGCTCTTCCAAATCAAAAATCACATATCAACAATCATCAATCGTCAATGCCTTGGGAGCGTTAGCGACTTCAGGACTAAGACGAAGTCCTTGCCGCTTGGACGGAGTAATACGGAGTCAATCAACGCGAATAGCCAACCAGCGCCTCTCGAAGAATTGATTTACGATTGATGAATGACGATTGTTGATTTTTGAATGAAGAAATTTTCACTCTTCACTCTTCATCATTCACTCCTCAAAACGGAAACTTCCCGCCCAAGCCCTTCATCATATCGCCCATACCACCGGCACCACCCATTTGCTTCATCATGTTCTTCATCTTGCCTGGCGATCTCATCATCTTGCGCATTTCACCGAACTGCTTAATGAGCTGATTCACTTGCACGATGGAAGTTCCTGAACCCGCCGCAATGCGCTGACGCCGTGAAGCTTTGATGATTTCCGGACGAGCACGTTCGATCCGCGTCATCGAGAGCACAATCGCTTCGGTGCGCTTTAGCTTACTGTTATCCAGCGCACCGGCAGGAAGTTGTTTTTTAATCTTGTTGAAACCCGGCATCAAGCCGAGCAAGCCCTCAAGCGGCCCGAGATTCTGGATCATCTTCATCTGATCGAGGAAATCATTGAAATCGAATTTTCCTTCCTGCATCCGCTTCATCGAGCGCATCGCATCGGCTTCGTTGACCTTATCTGCCACGTTCTCGACCATGCTGACGATGTCACCCATGCCGAGAATCCGATCCGCCATGCGCGATGGATGGAACTCCATCAACTGATCCAGCTTCTCGCCTTCACCCGCGTATTTGATTGGCTTACCCGTCACCTCACGCATGGAAAGCGCCGCGCCACCGCGTGCATCGCCGTCGAGTTTTGTTAGAACGATACCAGTGATACCCACTGCATCATCGAAATGCTTCGCCACGGAAACCGCTTGTTGTCCGGTCGCGGCATCTGCAACTAACAGAGTTTCTTTTGGCTTCAAAAACGCATGCAAGCGCTTCAATTCTTCGATGAGCCTGTCATCGATTTCCTGTCGACCCGCCGTATCAAAAATCAAAACGGTCGCGCCTTTTTCCTCGCCGTAAGCAATCGCCTCACGCGCCACTTTCAGTAAATCCGTTTCACCTCGATCCGGCGCAAACACTGGCACATCGATCTGACCTGCCAACGTGACCAACTGATCAATCGCAGCCGGGCGATACAAATCACACGCCACCAACAGCGGCCTGCGGCCCTCTTTTTTCAAACGCCGCGCGAGCTTCGCCGAGGTTGTGGTCTTACCCGCACCGTTGAGGCCGACCATGAGAATCCGCGCCGGCGGGTTGAGATCGAGAGGAACATTGTCGCCACCTAGAACTCGGGTTAGCTCGTCTTGGAAAAATTTAACGATCTGCTCGCCGGGCTTGATCGACTTTAAAACATCCTCACCCATCGAGGCCTCTTTGACACGAGCGATCAGCTCCTTCGCCACCCCGAATTCCACATCCGCCTCAAGCAAGGCGATACGGATTTCACGCAACGCATCCGTGATGTTTTTATCGGAAATTTTGCCGACCCCGCGGAGGTTGCGGAAGGTCTTGTCGAGGCTGTCGCTAAGGCTTGAAAACATAATCTGGGTGAGACTTTAGGTTTTATCATCCAAAGCTCAACTGTGAATTCGCGGCAGGGACGTCTATCCTTAGACGTCCATATCTGACGGCGCGCCATACCCCAGCCAACCCTTTCCTTGATAACCGCCGCGAGATATGGACGCGTAGGGATACGCGTCCCTGCCCACAAAAAAATTTATTTGGATGAAAACCCGTAGTAACCTCTCATAAGCACATGCGTATCCTGTTTTTCTTATTTGCTCTGTGTTTCACCGCGATTGCAGCAGACCCACAATCGACCGCTGCTCTCATCCCAGAGGTCAGCTCGGTAGCACCCGGAAAACCTTTTACGGTTGCCCTGAAACTTGAACACCCAGAGGGCTGGCATAGTTATTATCTGAACTCGGGCGGGGTCGAATTATCCCCTTCTGTCACTTGGAAACTTCCCGAAGGTGCGACGGCAGGCCCCATCCAATGGCCAACGCCAGAGGTCAAAGATGGTGAATACGGTAAAAGTTTTATCTACAGTGGCAGCCCGGTTTTTTTAGTAGAAATCACACCACCATCCACTATCGCCGCCGGCAGCTCGTTCACTTTTTCAGTCACTGCAAACTGGCAAATTTGCAAACCAGGCAAGTGCAATGAAGAAGATGCCAGTTTCTCCCTCAATCTCCCCGTAGCTGCTAACTCGGTCGTCGACCCCTCACGATCGGTTTTATTCGAAACAGCCAGACAATCTATTCCTAAAACACTGCCGCAGGATATTAGCGTCTCTGCAAATCTAGATAAATCCTCGCCCGATTCCATTCGAGTCGAACTCAAAGGCTTGAAAGCGCGTCCAACCGATTTCGTGCCCAATGAACATTATGTGAAATCTCTCTCAAATGGAGGCGAAATTATCGCTATAAAAAATGGATTTTCACTCAAACTCGCTCGGAATAAAATCGATCCCTTTGGTAGTGAAATCCCGCAAGGAAATACCGTTTCCGGCATTTTAGTTGGCCCTGACAGCTACATCATCCCAGAAGCTTCCCTCTCCCAACCCGCACCTGAAAAGACTTCGCTTGTTGCACTGCTTAAAATTCTGGGCGGCATGTTTCTCGGCGGTTTGATCCTGAACCTGATGCCCTGCGTGTTTCCGGTAATCGGTTTGAAAATCATGGGTTTCGTCCAACAAGCCGGTGAAAACCGCCGCTCCATAGCGATGCACGGCATCAGCTTCGCCGTCGGCGTGCTAGCCTCTTTCGCCGTCTTGAGTGGCATCTTGTTTGCCGCGCGCGCCGCAGCCATCAAAGACGGATCCGCCCTGAAAGGTTGGGGATACCAACTCCAGGATCCAAACGTCGTCGTCGTTCTCATACTACTCATGTTCATCCTCGGGCTGAACATGTTCGGGCTATTTGAAATGGGAACATCCGCCACATCTGTCGGTGGCAAACTCCAAAATAAAAGCGGTCATACCGGATCATTTTTCTCGGGAGTCCTCGCCACCGTCGTCGCCACGCCGTGCTCGGGACCTTTCCTCGGTGTCGCAATCGGTGCTACTTTAGGACTCCCCTCCAGCCAGTTTTTCCTGAGCTTCACCGCCATGGCGTTAGGTCTCGCACTGCCTTATCTCGTGCTATCTTTTTACCCGTCTCTGGTCGAAGCACTCCCTCGCCCCGGTGCATGGATGGAATCGTTTAAACAAGCGATGTCGTTCCTGCTATTCGGCTCCGCAGGATATTTCCTCTGGTTTTACACGGGACTCATCGGACAAGAATATCTGCTCGCTCCCATCTTCGGCCTCTGCCTAATCGCGATCGCAGCTTGGGTTTATGGCCGCTGGTTCTTGCCGCATCGCACCAAAAAAGCCCGCAGTATCGCAATCATGATCACACTCATCTGTTTCGCTGCAGGAGTCTTCCTCACCCTGCCACCCAAACCTTCGAAACTAGAGTGGCAGGCGTGGTCTGAAGAAAAAACCGAAACCCTGCTTTCCGAAGGAACCCCAGTCTACATCGATTTCACTGCGCAATGGTGTTTCACCTGCCAAGTGAATAAAAAAGTCGCTTACACGGATGAAGTGATCGCCCTCGCGAAAAAGAAAGGCATCGTTTTTCTCAAAGCAGACAAATCCGCTCCGAATCCTGCGATCGAAGCCAAACTCGAAGAACTCGGCCGCACCGCCATCCCAGTCAACGTACTGTTACTACCTGACAAAGAACCCATCATCACACCAGCCATTCTAACCCCCGGTATTTTAACAGATCTCTTCAATCAAGTCCCAGATCCAGCGAAGCAACCATAGCCGAGGCCATTTCAGCTTTTTAGTTTTTCAGCGTTTCAGCTTTTATCTACTGCGGCTCCTCCACCGGTGGTCCAGTTTCAAAGCGCATCGTATCCTCAATGAAGGTCAATGGAATCGAGCCGGTTTCACCGTTACGGTTTTTTGCCAAAACCAGCTCCGCTTTACCCTCTAACGCCGCGCGTTCTTCTTCGTTTTCGGCATAATATTTATTCCGGTAAAGCAGGCCGACAAGGTCGGCATCTTGCTCGATCGCGCCGGATTCACGAAGGTCCGACATCCGCGGAACACCGAGGCTTTTTCCGGTCCGACCCTCCGGACCACGGTTGAGCTGTGCGAGAATTAAAATTGGAATTTTCAGTTCTTTCGCCAGCGCTTTGATCCCTCCAGAAATTTCAGCAATCTCACGCTCACGTGAGTTTTCTGCCTGCTTGGTGCGGGATTTCAGCAACTGAAGATAATCGATCGCGATGAACTGAATATCCTCATCGCGCTTTTGGCGACGCGCTTTCGCACGCAACTCATTGATCGAAATACCAGCGGTATCATCGATGAAAAGTTTCGAGTTCATGATCTGGATCGATGCAGTTCGAATTCTTTCAAGCTCGTGCTTTTTAGGTGGGTAACCACGCGATAACTGGGAAACTGCATACTTCGCTCTCGCGAACAACAAGCGCTGCACCAACTGCGCCGAGCTCATTTCGCAGGAGAACACCATGCACGGCTTACCTTGATCTAAACATACATGCTCGACGATGTTCATCATCAAAGAGGTTTTACCCATCGAAGGACGCGCCGCGAGCACGAACATCTCACCTGGTTTCAAGCCGCCTGATTTCCTGTCCAACTCCTCGAAACCCGTGCTGATGCCTGCCGAAGTCTTCTCTTTGGAAATCAACATCTGAAAATTATGCATCACCTCCTCAACCGTTTGTTTCAGAGTCTGAGCTTGGTTGGTATCCGCACTCTCACGGATCGACAGAATCGATTGCTCCACCATATCCAAAAGCGCTGGCACCTCATCCGGTGCTTCGTATGCCTGTGCTACAGCTTCGTTCGAACTCCGAATAATCGCCCTCAACACATACTTATCTTTGACATGCTGAAGGTGATGACGGAAATGCCCCGGACTCGGCGCATAAGTGTAAAGTTCCGTGAGATAACCCGGCCCACCACATTTTTCTAACAGACCCTTATCGAGTAACCGCTGAACTAGAGACACCAGCTCCACCTGCACGCCAGCCTCGAATAGCTCGATGAGAAAACCAAACAAAGTCGAATGATTCGGCAGATAAAAATGCCCGGCTGTCAGCTTCTCCTCCACCGCCGCCCCAATGTATTCCTGCGGATCCTGCAACATGGTGGAGAGCAACGATTTCTCCGGCCCCACCGCATGCGGCAACGCACGCGTCACATCGTCCACCTCGCTCGCTCCTTTTTGAAGACTCAGTGCAGAAGATTTTTGTTTCAGTAATTCAGCCATGTGAGAGAGGGATTAACGCAAAGACTCGCCACCCTCGTCAACCTCACGAATATTTTCCAGGAAATCCGTTGGTAGCCATTGTGAATAACTAGGCAAAGCCGTGTTGGCTTTGAATGGTGAATGCTGAAGTGTGAATAGTGAAAATATCGGCGAGAACCCGCTAATTCGGCATTTTCCATCTTAAGGCTCACTCTGCTTTTACTTTTCACTCTTCAAAATTGACTTCGCTACGCTCCGTCCAAGCAATATCGGCTTGGCCTGTATTGGATTGCTCGTCAAAACTCGCTCTGCTTTCACTCTTAACCATTCACTCTTCACTTTTCCCATGCGAGCTCTCCTACAACGCGTTTCCTCCGCCAGTGTCAGTATCGATGACCAAACGGTCTCATCCATCCAACACGGCCTGCTGATTCTGCTCGGTATCGAGGAAGCCGATACCACGGAAGACATTGATTGGCTCTGTGGGAAAATCACACGACTGCGGATCTTTGAGGACGAGCACGGAAAAATGAACCACAGCATCCAAGACACCCACGGAGAAGTGATCGTCGTCAGCCAATTCACCCTCCACGCCTCCACTAAAAAAGGCAATCGCCCTTCCTTTCTCAAAGCCGCCCCACCCGCCATCTCCGAGCCACTATACGACGCATTTTGTCTCTCCCTCGAAAACGAACTCGGCCGCAACATCGGTCGTGGGGTCTTTGGTGCTGACATGCAAGTCTCACTCGTCAATGTCGGCCCAGTGACTATCTGGATCGACAGCCGAGATAGAGAATGATTGGACCGCGTGACTCCAGTCGCGCTTTATATTTTCCTCTTCATGCCACTTTGATTGACGATTGATGATTGTTGATTTTTGAATGCTGATTTGGCGTTCCGGCTTTACTTCTTCCTCATTCAAAAATCAACAAAGCTAAATGAGCATTTGCGAATTATCTTTAATCTGACGAAGTCCTGACTGCTTGGACGTAGTGAAGCGGAGTCAATCGTCATTCATCAATCGTCAATCAAGACCCTGCTTTGGCTTAGGTGTAGGCGCGGGCGTGTTGGGAGGTTTTGGCGGTGGTTCCTTGAGACGTTCAACTGTCAACTCAGGGATGGGCATCCGGTAATCCAGAGAGAAGTTGATATCCCAGCCTGCCGCGATGTTGGCATCTTCAGAGATTTCACGAGCCGCGAGGTAGGTATCGAACGAGTCAGTGTGCACGCGATACAACAGAACCGATCGAAAACCTTTTCGTATGATGGGGAGCGATTTGACAAACTCCGAGTTGGGCTGGGTGATTTCTTCCAGTGGAGTTCCACCTGATGCAAGATCCGGACGAATCACGAGCCATAGGAAATAGTTCGTTGGCTCAGCTTGAATTGAAATGGTTTGGCCGCGCGAGTTACCCCAGTTGAAATTTTGGAAGTGAGCCACGATTTTTGTGCCGTCATATAGGAATTTGTCAGGCTTACCTTTGACCTGCGTACGTTTGATGAGGAAATCGCCCTTCTTTTTCTCAAACTCACGGTTGAACAGGCTGAGCGGCGTGAGCGGATCGATGATATGAACGCGATCGCCTTTGACCATCGCGTGATAGATGGTTGCATCTTCGGGAATCGGACGACTATTGGGAATTCGGATGACCTTCGCTTCTGGACCTTTTACCACTGGAGTGTCGTCGAGGAGGGCCTTGAGTTTATCTCGCTCGCTGATGAGATTTTCGAGCTGAGTTTGATTTTTGTTAAGCTCACTGGACTTCGCGGTCAATTCCTTGCTCAACGTGGACAGATCGAAGAGCTTGATGTTCTTATCTTTCGCCTGTGATTCCAGCCTGATGAGCTCCGCATTGATATCGCCTTGATTGGGCAGGTTCGAGATCGATGCCACTTGACTGGTTTGGAGGGCAACTTCTGCACGAGCTTTGGAAACCGAAGCTTCCACCTGCGAGATCTGTTCTTCCGTAGCTGGAGGAAGATCTGTTAGAATTTTTTTAACTGCATGCGCGATACTGATTCCGATCATCACGAGCACGATGGTAAGAACGCCGACGACATTTGTCATCGTATCCATCAGAGCCACGAACGGAAGCTCGGCTTCCTGACCATGTCTGCGTTTTGCCATTTTAGTATGTGATCATTTGGTTTTTATTTTTCAAACAAGCCGAGGTCGATTTCGCCCGCTTCTGGAATAGGGAGTTTTCCCGTTAAAATTTCATAATTACTCTGCGCCAAGCCTGCAGCGACATTGTAGGATGAGCCACCGTCTTGGCGGATTAGGAAAATGAGCATGGAGTTAGGGGTGCTTTTAATTTTAGCAAGGAAGTCATTATAGTTTTTATCAGAAGCGAGGTTAGCCAAGCCGATATTCTGTTTCTCCGAGCGGCCTTTACGAAGGGTGACCGCGCCGTTGGAGGCCTCGACGAAAAACAATTTCCGTTGTCCACTCATTCCGCTGCCGGAAGGTTTGATAATCACGGGCAAGGGCTTATTATCCGGCTTCTTCTTAAGTAGCGCCAATTGCTTTTTGAGCTCCGCGATCTCTTTTTCGATGGGCGGCATTTGGCTGACTAGAGATTTTATCTGTAATACAAGGTCTTCGATCTGCTTCTGAATCTTTGCAGCCTCGGCTTTATTGGAGGTGGCTTCTTGCCCTGAAAGATCAAGGCGCTTACGCAACTCTGTTAGACGCGTTTGTTTTTTATCAGCATCATCTTGCTGAGATTCAAGTTTGGATTTTTTTAATGCCAAATCCATGATCTGCAAATCCAGCGATTTGAGCTCCTTGGATAGAGCAACAAATTTGCCTGCGCGAGCCACTTCATCAGGAGTGCGACCCTGAGTTTGCCGAGTATTTGCTACGCAAAGCACAACGATGATCAAAACGAGAATGCCTATCAACGAACATAAGATGTCCAAAAAGGGGATCAGCATCACCTCTTCATGGTTTCCCTTGCGTCGTTTAGCCATGGCAGGAGGGTGAAAATGTTAGAATACGGGTTTACTCACTATCTTTTTTGGACCACAGCCAGCTACGTCGGACTTGTTTAATGACAATCTGTTTACCACCGAGACTTGAAAGCACTGAATTCAGCTCCTTGATGCCAGATTCCAAACCACCGATATATTTCGCGACATTTTCCATCGATTCTTTGACTGCCTTATCAGATTCGTCCCGCATGGCCGAGGTCTTGGTGACAAATTCCTCGGTCACGGTTTTCTGGAAGGCTGACATTTTTTGATCGAGGTTGGTCGCGTAATCGACCATCCGCGTCGAAAGCTCATTAAGATCGGTCAGCAACTCATGATGGGCGTTTGCCAATTGCTTGACTACGGTATCGGCAATCGCTGCTGCATCTCCATTTCCTGCGCCAACACCATCATTGAGTCGCGGCAGCAGCACCTCGTTGCAGAATGCGTCAATCTGATTGAGATTATCGTCTTCCATTTTCGATAACGAGTTGATCGGGAAATTCAATGTCATCGCGAGAACCAGACCGAGCAGTGTGGCGTCAAACGCCGTCCCGAGACCGCTCGTCACGTTGTTAATTGAGGCAACGATTTTCGTCACGTCCTCGACATTCGCAAAATTCATACCGCCGATGGCCTGAGACAGACCGATGACGGTGCCGATGAAACCGAGCAGAGGAATTGCCCACAGGAATGCACGAGTCAGCGTATAACTGCCGCCGATCCGAGCGCTATCGATGTCGGACTGGCTGGCCATCATCTCGCGAACATCCGAGGCTGACTGACGGATTTCAAAAAGCTCGAGGGCTTTGCGGATCCGGTTCACCATCAAACTATCTCTAAGCTTATATGGCAGCTTGTAAACATGATCGATGAAATGGCCTACATTGGAGATGTTGATTTCTTTGCCTAATGACATCGGAAGCACATCAAGCAACAAAGCGGTCTTCTGATGTCTGAGTTTATGAAATTTGAGATAGAGAATGGATATCGCCCACGAGAAGAACAGTGTGTTGAGTATGCTGACGAGGAAGTGTTTGTAAAAAAGGGATGCCACGTACTCCATCGAGCTGTAGTCGGCATTCGATTTACCCATCGGAGGATTGAATGGCAGTAGGATCAGATACCAAACGGTCAGTAATCCAACGCCGATTCCTAGGCTGACGAGCATGTTCGGGTTTGTTGGATCCGTTTCTCTCCAGACTTGGCGGGACGTAGCTTGATTAGCTGCCCCTGGTTTGGTTAAACTTGATTCCGGCATGTTCGCAGGGATCTGTATGCGGGTGCTACACGCAGGGCAATTCGCCACCTGACCTGCCTGATCAGGCTCGGCCTTTAACTGCATCTGACAACTTGGACAGCGGAATTCCATATATTTAATAGGTTAAAAAGAGCGTTATGACATTCATGACGAAACACGTATCGTGCAACCCTTAATGCTAAGAATTTGCTACTGCGGAGGTGCTAAAAGCTCAAGTTCATGAATACTCCAGAATTTATTGGGCTTGGTGCCGAGTTGCGTAATGCGCAGATAAGTGAGGATGGTATCAGTAAAAGAGATGACCGTGAGATCTGTGTCGCCCGCGCCTTTGACAAGGGAAGTCCAGGTTTTTCCATCGCTACTAGCTTGCACTTCATATTGCTGAGGCGCATCGGTGGGTGAGGCAGCATTGTGAAGTTCGACCCCGCAGAGCTTCGTCGCTTTGGGTAACTCGATCTGAATCCAAATATTCGGCACTTGCGGAGTATTGCTGTCCCAGCGGGAGGCTGGATCGTTATCGATCATTTTCGTCAATACGTCCGGGTTATGACTGCTGGTCAATTTCCAAGACTTGCGATCCGTGATGCGCTGTGGGGTAAGGGCGCGTAGTTCCTCGATGGTCCAAGGCTTGGTGCGTGCCGATAAATCCTTACGGAGATTCTTAACCGCTTCTACATCAACAAAGGCACCACTATTTCCATAAGCGTTGCGAAGATAACTGCTGATATCAGCAATCCATTGGTCGCTATTGGTGTTTTGAGGAATCATCATCGACTCGTAGGTTTTTCCATTGATGGGTCCTTCGAGTCCATTCAAGAGCACGCGTATTATCGAATCGCCTTGTTTAACTGTTAGAGATCCGGCGAGAGGAGGAGCCAACGTGGCATCTTTCATTCCGGGAATCGGCGCACCCTTGGCATCGGCACCGTGGCAGGCGAAACAGACTTCCTGATAGATTTTCATGCCGCGTTCAAATTGCTGGCGTTGCTGCGGTGAAAAACGTTTGTCAATTTTAGGAGCAGCATCACCCAAGAGTCCCGGACCAATTTCGCGCAAGCCCGCGTGAGAAGAACTCACGATATGCTGTGTGACTTGTTGCTTCCATTCGGGAAATTTGTGCAACTTCGCGGTCAGCGCAGATTGCAAGGCGACATGTGGATTTTCATCCTTTGCCGCCGTCTGAATATCGGCGATAAAGGATTGATCGCCAGCTTTGATCAATGACTCACAGGCGCGGATGGCTTGCGCACGCATGATTGGATCTGCGTCTTTCATTGCTTCACGCGCAAGCGCTGGAGTCAATGAGCCCAAGCCTTCCAGTGTCCACAGCGCATGGAGGCGAGCGAGCGGTTCGGAGCGTTGATGCAGCATTTCCGTGAGTGTGGGCACAACTGATTTATCGCCTTTGACAATCAGCAAGCGTTGGGCGGTATCGCGCCACCAACCATTCGGATGGACGAGATGCTTCACCCACTGCGCGGGCGTCTCGTCTAACATTTTTGGTTGCGGACCAGGTTTAAAATCCTTGTGCACCAGACGCCAAACGCGCCCGTGGCCGATGACATTTTGAAAGCCGTATTGTTTGACCACATTGCGCAAGTAAGAGCCTTCTTTGACCCAATTTCCTTCCTGAATGATGCCGCGATACATATCAACGATGTAGAGACAACCATCAGGACCCGTGGTCATATGGAGCGGACGAAAGCAGAGATCGCTAGAACGAAGAAATTCCGATTGCGGATGGGCGTTGCTCAATACCGTCATGCCTGCGTTATCGGAAACGATGGCACGGCGAATCAATCGTCCAACTGGCTCGGGCAAAAAAACATTGCCAATGAGTTCCTTTGGTAACCGATCGCCGCGAAATACCGCCTGTCCGCCACAGCCGGTGAAATGATTCAAGGTGCCATCGTCACGAGACTTTTTTGGGCCGCCTTGATAGTCACGCGCACCCACCAGAGGCCAGGTGACATCGAAGTCTTTTTCTTTTTGTGAACCAGGATTGATCGATCCATAAACCGTCGATACTTGGTAGCTGTGCAGTCCTTTTTCACCACCTGCATTACTCCACCACATCTTGCCGTAGTTATCCTGAGCGAGTCCCCATTGACCACCGTTAGGAAAAGTGGGCTCTTGCAAGGCTGGACCACTCTCGCCGTTCCAGCGTAGGCGGTAGCTGTTGTAGGTGGTGTAAATCCAGTTATCGAGTCCCCATACCAAGCCGCTGGGTTGGTGTTCCATATTGCCACCGCGTGGTCCGCCTTTGAACCAAAGCTTACTATCGTCAGCTACTCCATCGCGGTTTTTGTCGCTGTAAATCGTGAGGTCGGACGTATTGGTGATTCCTAACAGAATTCGATCGTCGAGCGGCAGAATCATGCGCGGCAACAGAACGTCTTTGAGATAGGTTGAATGCTGGTCAAAGTTCCCGTCGCCTTTGGTGCTGACATGCTTACTGACCACGCTGCCAGGTGTGAGACCATCGGCACCATCGATGTTTTGCATATAGGTCCGCATTTCCGCCACATACATTGCACCGTTCGGATCGAAGGAGATTGTGACAGGTTCCTTGATTTGCGGTTCACTAAGAACCAACTCCAGCGAATAGCCATCTGGCAGTTCCACCGTTTTCAAAAACTCTGCTGGGCTGACAGCTACAACCTGAGGCTGCGGTGAAAATTCATTCGCTGGTGGCACTGCCATAAGTGGGAGCATAAGCAAGGCAGCGAGTATTTGAGTGGTGATAAATCGGTACATGGAATGTTGATCTGGGTGTAGCGGATTTTTATTACAGTGAACTAGTAATTAAAATATCTAAAACTGCAATGGAAGTCCGTGAAAGGACTTTGACCAAAAATACGTTATTCTGCCTTCTACATCCATCCTGCCACCGGTAGGATTGGGTTATCGTCCTAGAAAATAGAAGAAAGCGTCAGTGACTCACTCACCACCCGCCAACATAAATCAACAACCATGAAACAGCACCCCATCAAGCGTAGAGCCTTTGCTTTGTCCTCGATCGCGATCACCGTGATCGTCCTTTCCGGCCTATCCCTACCACTCATCGCTCAAGACTCGTTACCAAAAACCGCCGAGACTTTTGAGATCGATGGAAACAAAGCCTACCTTTATGCTGCGCCGGAGCCTGCAAAGGGAAAACCGTGGGTATGGTATGCACCAACCATTGGGAGTTTAAATCCCGCCGAGCGGAGAGCTTATTTTGAAGCTTTTGCAAAGGCAGGCATCAGCATCGCGGGCTTCGATCTCGGTGAAGTTCGCGGTTCGCCGGCCAGCACTGCCAAATTCACTCTGTTTTACGATGCAATGGTGAAACGCGGCTTCTCGCCTAAACCTATCCTGCTTGGCCAAAGCCGCGGCGGCATAATGACCCTCGCGTGGGCGTTTCGAAATCCAGACAAAGTGCAGGCTTGGGTTGGCATTTATCCCGTGTGCAATCTCGCGAGCTGGTCGCTAAAAAGTTCTAAGGCGCAAACGCTCGCGGATTTCTCAATGACCGAACCCGAACTCGTCGACAAGCTCACTGAATTCAACCCCATCGACAATTTAAAAGGCCTACTAGCGAACAAAGTGCCCATGTTCGCAGTGCATGGCGATATCGATAAATTGGTGCCTTATGATTTGAATACAAAAATCCTCAAAGAACGCTACGAGGCCGGTGGTGGCTCGATTGAAGTCAAAGTCATCCCCGGCAAAGGCCATCAGGTCGATCCTGGATTCTTCGCGTGCCAGGAGTTGATCGACTTCGTTCTCAAACAAGTCAAATAGATCATCTAACAGCTACAGCTTGAAATTGGCCTTTCAAGCTCTCTATCCACCGTGGAATATTTCTACGCTGGCTTCTGAAAACACTGATAGATCTTCTTGAACGGCCATAGCAGAACCGCAATGAGCGAGCCGGCGAAGATCGCGTAAATTTTGATAGGCACCAATGCGATCTTGAAACATGGATCAAAGACTTTTTGCACTGAAGACTTCCGGTCATAGAGAAAGGAAAGTGTCATAATGATGACGATACCAATAAATTTCTGAAAAGCAGTGATGTGGATGTTCGTGTGGAAAAAATACTCCGCAGACATTTCTGTTAGGAGAATCATCCCAACGTAGCCAATGAGCAAGAACGCCGTGTGTTCGAGAATTGGATATTTTGCAACCAGCTTCAAACTGACCGAGGCGAACATCCACAGCGTCAGCATGCCGAGCACCACGCCGAGACACACGATGCGAATATCCGGGCTCATCGCCACAGCGGCGACGACGTTATCTACACTCAGACTAAGATCCATCAGTTGAATAGAAATCACGGTGGGCCAGAAGGTAAAAATCCGCAGTGCTTTGGTATCCGGATCTCCGTCGTGCTGGTTGGCGTAATCGCGGAAATGATCCGCCATCAGGTGAATAAGATAGAAGGCTCCAATGAATTTCACCCATTCGTTATCCATGATGAAACCCACGAAAAACAAAGCCACGATACGGAATAAATAAGCCCCTGCGAGCCCTAGACGGAGGGCAGTCTTTTTCTGATTCTCCGGCAACTGGTTAGCCAGCGCGGCGATGGCCAACATGTTATCCACCGAGAGCAAGCCCTCGATGATGATCAAGGAAATGATGATAGGCGCAGCCTCGCGGAGCGTGGGAAGGTTTTCGAGAAGGTGAAGCATTGGATGAGTGGCTAAGAAGCTGCATGGTAAGGAGAGGACTGGCAAGCGCCGCTCATTGCAACCCACTGAATATAATCCTCAATTGGTGTTCCCTGATGGCTAGTTGGATAGAGGATAGTGTTGTCATTTCTGTGAGAATCGTAAATTCTCGCGTGTCTGGGCAATCCGACGCCCCATCTTTTCTATTTAGATAATACAATATTATGAACCAAACCGATAGCTCTGTCATCGACCGCGGCGATTCGCTGATCACACAGTTTAAATCTCTTAGCCAAATTTTCTGGCTCGCTGGATGGATCGAAATCGTCGAGCGCTTCGCATACTTCGGTGCGCGTGTTGCCTTACCGGTCTTCATGGTTTCCGCGATCGGTAGCGGTGGTCCAGAGCTCACACAGATTGAAAAAGGCCAAATCTTCGGCATCTGGGCGGTGGTGCAATCATTTGTGCCGATTTTATCCGGAGGATTTGCCGATCGATACGGTTACAAGGTCAACATTGCGATTTCCACATTCCTCAAACTGATCGGTTATCTGGTGATGGCGTTCTGTATCCCTCTCACCGAGCTGATCGCAGGCATGTCGCTCGAAGCCGCACGAGCAAAAGAAATCGACTGCGTTTATGAAGTCTTGTTTGGAGGATCTGTGCTAGTGGCACTCGGAACTGCTATTTTCAAACCCGGTATTGGCGGCCTGATTTCCAGTCAGCTCAATCCACGCAACGCAGCACTCGGCTGGAGTGTGTTTTATCAATTGGTCAATGTCGGTGGATTTGTCGGCCCGCTGTGCGCCGGTATGCTACGGGTGCTCGAATGGCATTATGTATTCCTGCTTTGTGGTGGTGCTATTTCCTTGAATTTTCTTGTGCTGTTTTTCATTCCGGAAACCGCACCCAAGCAAACCGGTGAAAACAAGCCCGGCCCGATCAAGATGTTTTACCAATCCATCTGCGGACTGCTTGATCCGAAATTGTTTTTCTACACGCTGAGTTTCGCTGGCTTCTGGCTGATGACTTTCCAAATTTTCGACATCTTGCCGAACTTCATTGATGACTGGATTGATTCTCGTGGTCTTGCGAATGCACTTAAATCGATTTTTGGAGCGAGTGTGCCAACCGTGGGAGAAGGAAACCTAACACAAGAATGGATCATTAACTTCAATGCTCTGCTCATCAGCCTTGCTACTTTCATGATGGGTTACATGACGCGCCGAGTGAAACCGCTCGTGACGATCATTATCGGTATCTTCCTCGCAATTTTCGCCACCTACGGACTTGGAATGAGCATGAGTGGTTGGTGGATCCTTGGCGCGATCCTGTTGTTTTCTGTCGGTGAAATGATGTCAGGACCTGCTAACTCATTTTTCATCATCAGTATCGCTCCGAAGGGCAAAAACGCGCTCTATATTGGATTTAGTGGATTCGCTGTCGGGATCGGATGGTCGGTTGGTTCGATCATCGCTTCTCGCCTCTATCAGAAGGGAGGAGACAAGGTTGTTTTGGCGAAGCGTTACCTCATTGAAAAGTTAGGTGTCGATGCTCCTACCGTTGATGCTTTACCTAAAGAAAAAGTCATGCCGCTGCTTTCTGAAACCGCAAATTTGGACTCCTATGCTGCCACCGAGTTGCTTTGGAATACGTATCATCCTTATTCGATGTGGCTTATCTTTGCTTTGATCGGACTCGCATCTTTAATTATACTTATCATCTACAATCGAGTTACTCAAGACGCTGCTAAAAATCCAGATCATCCCTTCAATCGCCATGGTCATGCGTGGGTGCTGTGTTTCCTGATTCCAATTACTATCACATTCGTTGTCTGCACATGCATGTTCTACTCATTAGCATTGCTGCTGAACTCAATCTTCTTCTTCACCATGCTAATCATCGCGTTTTTACCAAAACATCTGCGCACATTGGATCCTGGCGAGCCAAAGTAATAGGCACTGAACGAAGATAAGTATCTCGAATAACGATGCGGCAGGAATAACTTGCCGTATCGCCTCAAAGATTCACTGGCTGCGCACCATTCAGACGCGATGTCTCAGCGAGATACGCCAACTGATGTCCGGCCAAGCCATCTAGTCCAATTGGAATCGCATTGTCGCCAGTCATCAATTTATCTAGCGCATTCACGAGACCGTAATCTCCACCGCCGTGGCCAGCATAGCCTTCGGCAGATGCATCCGAGACTGGAATGCTTTCAATGTTGTCCGTACGATGTTCGCGGAACCAGAGTTCTGGAGTGCCGGCATCTGAGAGAGGCTCGCCGCCGCGAAGAGATCCGAGGGTGCCATGGATTTCAATCGTTCGGCAGTGATCGAAGGCGGTCATCGTCAAGCTGGCGGTGATGCCGTTCTCCATTTCTGTGGAGACAATTTGATGATCAACCACGTCATTGTCACAATGATAGGCACAACGACCCCATGGTGAGGTTTTGAGAAATTCGATAACCTGCTCATCGGTCGCATTTTCATAACCATCCATGACCATCCGCAGGAAATTGCGTTTTTCTGTTAGGTAGCGGTGGGCATCATAATTGCACTGCGCGGCAACCGGGCAACCGTCGGTGCAGCGCTTCGGAGCTCCTGCTGGTGCGTTTTCTGGTTTAAACCAATCGAGCCGTCCAAAACTGGATATCGTTTTTGGTTTGGAACCAGATAGCCAGCAAATGAGATCTGTGTCGTGTGAGCACTTTGCCACAATCATCGGTGAAGATTTCGCGGTATTTCCCCAATGACCGCGAACGTATGAGTGTGCTTGGTGAAAGTCACCAACACCTTCGCTCAAACGCATCGTCATGATTCTTCCGAGACGGCCGCTTTCAACCACTTGTTTCACAGCCGAATAAAACGGAGTGTAACGAAGAACAAAACCAAGCACGATGCGGCGTCCAAGTGAACGCGCAAGCGCATCGAGCTCCTCACAGCGTGCGAGGGTTTCGGCAGCTGGTTTTTCCAAGAGTAGATCATAACCCACATTCAAAGCACTAACAGCATGGCCATAGTGATGCGCATCTTGAGTGCCAATGATCAAAACATCAGCCAACTTACCCGCAGCGAAAAATTCCTCGGCGGAGTTGAACGTGCGCACCGTTCCTTCAGGAGCAAAACCCGCGACCGTCTGAGCCCGAAACTCAACGAGATCCGCAGCGGCCGTGAGCTCATAACGCCCAACCATCGATGCGGCGATTTTTGTGTAAGTGCGCCCCCTGGCACCACAGCCAAGAACGGCAAGACGAAGAGGTTTAGTAGGATTTGAAGTTGAGGTCTGCATAGAGAACGTGGGCAAGATGCGAGAATAATCTCTTTTTGGCAATGCCCTGTTGTGAAAAGAATGTGGAAAAATAAACCACTGATGGACACCGATGAACACTGATAATCATCTGACTACGCGTCTCCATTCGAGTTTCGGATTTTTGAAATTTAGAATGTATCCGAGCCGATAACCTGTGATTTTCAGATAATTCATCATTTGGCCGATTTCCCTGTCAGTGATTTTTTCTATCACCTTTGTATCAACGACAATTTTGCCAAACACCAGTAAGTCGGGAATATAATCACCGACTTACTGCTCTTTATAGAGAATATCGAACTTTTGCTGCTGCACGAAAGGAATTTCCCTGAGCATGAATTCCACAACCAAAGAATTTTCATAAGGCTTCTCATGAAAGCCATGCCCAAGTTCATTAAGCACCTCCATAGCACATCCCACGATCTGCTGTGATTCAGGCTTATAAATAGGTTCATTCTCATCAGTGTCCATCGGTGTTCATCAGTGGTTAAATTAAATCCTTATGGTACGACTCAATACTTCGTAACCGCACTCCGCTCATCCACCGCATTCGGCTCAGGGATTTTTGCGGAGACTTCCGAAATCTTGTCGCACGTCTCCTGCCACTTCGTATCCGACCACGCCAAAGGCACTGACATTTTTTTTCGGAAGCGCTGCAAACGTTCTTTGGCATCGTCTCGCATCCAGATCGGCAGCTCAGCTATCGCTTTTGCGGCGATCTCTGCGGTATCGGTTTGGTGACAGATCATCGCCAGGTCATTGCCTGCGGAAATTGCCAGCTTCACATCCTCACCACGTCCGTAGCGTTTGCCTATGGCACCCATATCGAGGTCATCTGTTAGAACTAGATGATGATCAAAACCCAGTTGCCCGCGTAGCCATTGGGTGATGATCCGTTTGGAGAGCGATGCAGGATAATCTGGATCCACATTTGGAAAACACACATGCGCGAGCATCACCGCGTCCAACTCCGGCATCAACGCGGTGTAGGGCAGAACGTCCTCTTTCATCATCTCTTCAATCGTCGCATCTGAAATCGGCAGATCGTGATGTGGATCCGACTTCGCCCGCGCGCAGGCAGGAAAATGTTTTCCACAACCCAGTATCCCGCGTTTGCGTAACCACCGATTCCACACACCCGCGCGATTAATCACATCCTGCGGATTCCTGCCCCAGCAGCGTTGGTTCAAACCGTTTTGCAAACCCGGAAAATAATCCAGATCCAACACCGGAGCGAAGTTGAGATTGAAGCCGAGCAAACGCAATAGATCCCCAGTCAAGGCTCCCGCCCAAGCGATTTGTTCTGCGTCAGGCTTCGCCGCAAACGCCACTGCCGATGGTAATGAGGGAGCGATCGCCTTGGTCCGTTCCACCCGCCCGCCCTCTTGATCAATCGCCAAAATCGGATCCTCATCACACAACCCACGCAGATCATCCGTCAACTTCCGCACCTGCGCCGTGCTCTCCACATTCCGACTGAACAAAATAAACCCCGCCGGCTGAAGCTTACGAAACATCGCCGCCTCTTCCGAAGTCAACTCCGCTCCCTTCACTCCCAGCAACAACAACGATCCATCCATCACCAGAATCAACATCACCCCGAAGCCAAGAGCAAGGCACAAGGTGTGGAAGGTAGGATTATTCATATAACCTGTCCTTTAGCTCCCTTCGGTTTGCACCAAAAATGGAGAGAACCCATCCTTGAGCACACTGTCACAATTAGAAAATTGATCAGATGACAATCTCAACATATCAAATCGTTGCATCATGCAAACCATCCCTACCCTCCTCATCGCAGTTTCCATGGCAGTCATTGCGAGCGCACAAACGATAAGCCTTAAGGGTAGCGATACCCTCGGAGCCAAGCTGATCCCGCAATTAGCTCAAACATACAAAGCAGACGGTCACTCCTTGGTGAAATTTGAGATCGCGGCGGAAGGTTCTTCGACCGCCTTTACCGCGCTTGCCGATGGCACAGCGGACATTGGCATGTCCTCTCGCAAAGCCAAGGAGGAAGAAATCACTGCCTGCAAATCCATAGGCATCCATCTTGTGGAACACACCGTATCCAGGGACATGCTCTGCGTACTAATTAACCAAAGCTCGCCTATCACAAATCTAACCAAAGCCCAAGTCGCCGATATCTTCACCGGTCAAATCAAGGACTGGGCAGAAATCGGTGGCACCCCCGGACCGATCTCAATTTACACCCGCAATACTTCTTCGGGCACCTACAAAGATTGGCAAAAATTAGCCATGAAAGGACGCGACTATGCAAAAGGTTCGCTCAAAATGGGTGGTGGCGAGCAACCCAATCGAGAAGTAGAGAAGAACCAAGGCGGCATTTGTTATGCAGGCCTCGCCTACTCGAAATCACCTAACACCAAGGCTATGACTATCGATGGCATCGCTCCGTTGGCTGAGAACGCAAAAACCTACGCCTACACACGAGAATATTACTTATACGTTTCAGATAAAGCTTCTGCGGAAGCTAAGTCATTCGTCGACTTCGTGCTTTCTCCTGCAGGACAAGCCGTCGTCCAAAAGACCGGATTCATCCCCGTTAAATAAGTTGATCTCAGGGAATGGATGTCCTTGATCCGCGCGGTAGTCTCCCAAGTGGCCAGTCCGAAAGGCGCGCATTCTTCGATTCCTCCCTGCCTGAGCGACAAGGCTTTACCAGTGGTATCGGCATCGATGAGCTTTTCCCCATCGATCCACACCATGATCTTTTCCCCGTCCCTCACCAAGTGAATCAGAGCGGTGCTTGATACTGATAATACGTATTCGCTGCCACAAGCAGGTTAACCAAGGCATGGAAAACGATTGCCGTATTTAATGAACCAGTACGCAGAGTTAGAAACGCGGCGCCGGCACCCATAGACGCTACCGAGAGACAACCCCAAATATCGTATTGCACGTGCCCCAACGTGAACAACAGCGTCGAAATAACACCTGCCAATAACGTCCCCAGCTTCGCCCGCAGGCCTTGAAAAAGAAAACCTCTGAAAACGATTTCTTCAAAAATAGGGGCGACTATCACCGTAATGAAAAGCATCGCCAGGAAGGACGACCGATCCGGATCCGCCATGTATATGAAATCCGATGGATCCACATCAACGGGTGGAACGAGAAAATAAAGCGCGAAATTGAACAACCCAGTGACTGAGAAAACAACAAGGAGCAGCGGCACATGAATCGGCTTGTCCAAACGAAATACACGCCAGGCGTTGCGCGGCGTCTTCAGGAAAAGCAACAGCAGCAACATCGTATCAAACATTCTCCAGGAAAAATCATAGGCGATGTAGGCAAGGATTTCCGGTATGATGATTGTCAGCAAATCGTAGATGTATCCCATCACCATGTTCCATGGCAAAAGCAACAGATTCGCCGCAAAAAAAACACCGAGCACGGAGCGGATCGGCCATCGTTCCGGCAGTCGGTGCAATTTCGACTGCACAGGCTGCCTTTTCACAAACAGATAGATCATGAACCCGATTCCGCAAAGAGTGAGGACATCAAACACCAAACTCATCCCCACCACGCGGAGCAACAAGCGGTCGTTCTGACTCACGTAAAACCGAGAAACCTGCTTGTCTCCTACTTCATGAATGAAGCGCTCATAATGCCACGCGTGACCTTCTCCAGCCATCAACCAAGTCCTATATGATTTGCGAAACTCCAAGTCCGCGAATATCACTTCAAGCTCCTCCCGCTCACCCGTTTCAAGCGAGATCCATTGCAGCAACTCCTCACGATCCCCAGCCAATGCATACGCATGCGGTTTCAAAAGATCCCCCTGCAAGGCTTTCAGAATCTGCTCCTTCTCGCTCGAACCTACGATCCAACGAGCATAGGAACCCGCCCGATCCGCCGCATCCAATAACCGGAAAGTGCGGTCGTAATAACGCAATAACACATCTTGATCGACGCCAACTTCCTCAACCTGCATCGCGCGGAAATCTCGCAAAATCAGACTCAACCATACCACCCCCAGCAAAAGCACAGCCGGCCAGCTCATCCATCTGTTCAAAATTCTCGCTATTTTCACCCGCCCCACGCCTAGAGCATTTCGTAAGAGAATGCCTCATAAATCGATCAATTTATGAAATCGCGCGTCTGATCATGCGGTTCGCTCTAATTGAGCCCACGCCAGCGGATGTCCTTGATCCGTGCAGTGGTCTGCCAAGTGGCTAGACCGAAAGGTGCACATTCCTCGATGCCGCCCTGCCTGAGTGAGAGGGCTTTGCCGGTGGTATCAAGATCGATGAGCTTTTCCCCACCAATCCATACCATGATCTTTTCCCCGTCCCTCACCAAGCGGATCTGATACCAGACATCGGTCTCGAAGGTGTGGATTTTCTGAGCGTCGTTTTCCGAGGCATCCTTGCCATCGATCGAGGAAATCCCGACCAAACTCCCGCCCCAACCGCCGACAATCAGGGTCACGCATTCTTCCACACCTCGTGCGGGAAACGTCACCGCACAGAAAAAATCCGTGCCGTTGACCCGCTTCGCTTTGAGCTCCAGCTCAAATGGCGCAGTCGGCACCTCCCCTTTCCAGAGAACATTCGTCAGACTCTCGCCCCAACCGATGCTTAATTCCTCCCCTTCTTCCACAATCCCCCCGCTCACGCCCTCCCACTGATGTTTCAACTCAATCCAAGGCGACTCCACCTTACTCACATCCACTGACGTCTTTTTCCCTCCACATCCCACCAAACAAAATCCCCCAAATAACTCCATCCATTTCCGACGCTTCATTTCGCAATTCTACCAAATCATTTCTGAAAGTCTTTCTCTTCCTTGAAGTTTAACGTTTAAAATTTCGAGTTTTCACTTAGCGTCCGCGCATGCTCTCCATTGAAAGACTCACAGGCTTCGCCGACGAAGCCTCCCGCGATATCGATAAACAAATCGCAGCCACCCAAGAACTCGGCTGGTCAGCGATCTCCACCCGCATGGTTGGCAACACCAACATCCACGATATGCCGGAAGACGATTTCCAGAAAGCCGCGGACAAGCTCGATGCCGCGGGGATCTGCGTCCCGGAATTTGGCTCCGCGATCGGCAACTGGGGCAAAAAAATTAGCTCCGACTTTTCCATCACTCTCGCAGAAATCGAGCGCGCGATCCCACGCATGAAGCGCCTCAAAACGCCGATGATCCGCATCATGTCCTACGCACAGGAACCATGGGGCACCGATCAAAACGAAGCCGAGCGCTTCCGCCGCTTGCGTGAAATCGTCAAGCGTTTCGCCGACGCTGGTCTCACCGCCATCCACGAAAACTGCATGAACTGGGGCGGATTTTCTGCCGAACATTCATTGCGCCTCGTCGAAGAAGTCCCCGGCTTGAAACTCGTTTTCGATACCGGAAACCCCGTTTTCCAACTCGATCGCTCCAAGCCCGAACCTTTCCCATGGCAAGATCCCATGGAGTTCTGGCTCAAAGTGAAAGAGCACGTCGCCCACATCCACATCAAGGACTGCATCAATCCTATTTCCGACGACGTCGAGCCAGAATACACCATGCCCGGACTCGGCCAAGCGAAGCTGCGTGAAATTCTAACAGACGCCCACCAATCGAACTACAAAGGCTGGATCGCCATCGAACCCCACGTCGCCACCGTGTTCCATGCTCCCGATCCATCCGCCGTCGATTGGGATCAATGCTACAACTCCTACGTCGAATACGGCCGCCAATTTGTGCGACTGATCGCAACGCTATAGGAGAGCCGCGTCTCCGACCGGCTTAGTTTAAAGGCAGGGACGACGCGCCGTCGTCCGTGACTAAAATCCTAAACGCATGATCATTCTAACAATGTGAAGCTTCGCTGACGGCTTCTCTTCCAATCCCACATCGAAAAAATCACGGTCGACTGAGGCCAGTCGACCCTACCTTTAGTTACATCACCACCTGATTGATTACCTCAGAGGAAACATCAGCTCCCGACCAGACCACGCTGTTGATGACGCGCGCACCGCTTCGGATACGCGCCCCTTTCCCAATCACACTGTTTTCAATCACCGCTCCGTTTTCGATGATCGCCTCGGAATGAATCGGAGCCTGTAGAGCAAGTTGACGATGCGCGGCGAGGTAGGATTCCACATCACCAAGATCCATCCAATCACCTTCATCCATCACCACCGCGCCAATCCCGCCTTCACGCACGAGTTCCTGGAAAGCTGGAATCACCGCAATGATTTCTCCTGCGGGTATCCTTTTGAGAAAGGCTTTTTTCACGCAGTAAATTCCAGTGAAAACGTGTGTGCCCGGCAAACCGCGAACCTCACTCCGCACATCTTCCACGCGGTTATTTTTTCCCAAAGAAATGCGTTTTTCGCCACCGCTTGAACGCAGCGCCAGTGTCACTTCATCGCCACTGGATTCGTGCGCATCGACGAGCTTCTGCAGATCCATCGATGAAAAAATATCCCCGTTATGAATCAGTAAACTTCCTTCATCCAACCAGTTCTCAATATTTTTCAGCCCGCCTCCAGTTTCTAAAAGAATCGGTTCGTGAAAAAATGTCACGTCTCTGCCCGCACCAAATCCCACCCATTTTTCCGGTAGGTGATGAGTGTTGATCGCAAACCTTTTGCAGCCCATCGCCTCGCAAGCCTCCAACGCCCGCATCGCGAGCGGTTTATGAAACAGCGGCACCAGCGGCTTCGGAAACACATCGGTCAGAGGCCGCAACCTCGTGCCTAGTCCCGCTCCCAGAATAAATGCCTGCGTAATCATCTGGCGGTTTCTAAACTCCAAATCCCAAAGTTCCAAACCCCAATCGAGCTGAGTGCATTTTTATGAAAAAATCAGAGGAAACATTCTTTTTTGCAGATATGTATTAATGCTCGCACCGCTTAATCGGTGTTTCAAATTCAACCCCACAACTTATGAAACCATTTATTACAGCCGCCATCGTCGGAGTTATCGCCATCACATCGTCATTTGCCTCTGAAGTTGGCAAAGCCGCACCTGCCTTTACGGCAAAAACCGCTAAAGGCACCGAAGTCAGCCTTGCGGATTACAAAGACAAGGTCGTCGTCTTGGAATGGCTTAATTTCGAATGCCCCTTCGTTAAAAAGCATTATTCATCAAAAAATATGCAAACTCTCCAAGCTGCTTATGCCGAAAAAGGCGTGATCTGGCTGACCGTGAATTCCTCAGCCGAGGGTAAACAAGGTTATCTTGAGGCGACCAAACTTGCAGAAAAAGCCACCTCCGAAGGCAGTAAAGCCACCGAAATCCTGGTCGATTCCGACGGTAAAGTCGGCAAGGCCTACGATGCGAAAGTCACCCCACACATGATGATCATCGGCAAAGACGGCACGCTCGCCTATTCTGGAGCCATCGATTCCGCTGCATCAACCAAAGCTGAGGACATCGCTGGTGCCGACAAACTTTTCGCTAACGCGCTCGATGCCGTGCTTGCTGGCAAAGAAGTCACGAACCCTTCCAACAAGCCTTACGGTTGCGGCGTTAAATACTAATTTCTCGTCTGCGATCCGCCCTCTCAAAACCGCCGCCCACAAAGCGGCGGTTTTTTATTACCTGGACCCTGGACCGCGTGACTCCAGTCGCGCTGCATGCAGGTATTTCATCACCGCAGCTTCGTCGTTTTTGGAAATGCCGGCATTCCACGCCATTCCCGGAACCACCACGTGCCAGTCTTCATCCGAAACTTTCGAAGGCAACATCGGCTCATGGCAGCGTCCGCATTGAGACACGTAAACCCCATGGCCGCGTTGCAAAGTTTGCAAAGAATGACCACTTCCCGCCGCCATCGCCGTATCAGGGACAGGGATCTGGGTTTTCGCAACACATCCAGCGACCACACAAACCCCGATTATCAATAAAACCCATTTCATAAAGTCATTCAAGCAAAGCAAACCCCCAGCGACAATCTCAATCCTCGCAAGGAACGTTTTTGACAAATTCCCCACAATCCCCAACCCTCCCCGCACAGAATCTTTTTTTAGAAAACACCAACCATGAGCTACATCCGCACATTCACCACAGGCTCCGGCAAAGAAGGCAAACTTCACTCACTCCCGGCCCTCGCCGAAAAGGGTTTCCCTAACCTCTCCAAACTTCCCGTCTCGATCCGCATCGTACTCGAATCTTTGCTCCGCAATAACGACGGACTCAAAGTTTCCGACAAAGACATTCAGAACCTCGCAAACTACAACGCGAAGTCTCCCGGCGATTATGAAATCCCCTTCGTCGTCGCAAGAATCGTGCTTCAGGATTTCACCGGCGTGCCGCTTCTCGTCGATCTCGCAGCGATGCGCTCCGCTGTTCACTCCATGGGCAAGGACGCAAAAATGATCGAGCCACTCGTGCCCGTCGATCTCGTCGTCGATCACTCGGTGCAGGTCGATTACGCAGGAACAGCTTTCTCTTTGGAAAAAAACCTGGACCTCGAATTCCACCGCAACCGCGAGCGTTATGAATTCCTCAAATGGGGCGAACAAGCTTTCGATACTTTCAAAGTCGTGCCTCCGGGCATCGGTATCGTTCATCAGGTCAACCTCGAATACCTCGCGAAATGCGTGCTTGAAAAAGACGGCGTGTTTTTTCCAGACACCCTCGTCGGCACCGACTCCCATACCACCATGATCAACGGACTCGGCGTCGTCGGTTGGGGCGTGGGCGGCATCGAAGCCGAAGCCGGCATGCTCGGCCAACCAGTCACTTTCCTCGTTCCCGAAGTTGTCGGCGTTTATCTAACAGGTAAGCTCGCCACCGGCGTCACCGCGACCGACCTTGTCCTACGCGTCACCGAGCTGCTTCGCCAAACCAAAGTCGTCGGAAAATTCGTCGAGTTCTACGGCCCCGGTGCCAAAGCCCTCTCCCTTCCCGACCGCGCCACCATCGCCAACATGGCTCCCGAATACGGCGCAACCATGGGCTTCTTCGGCATCGATGAAATCACCACCGGCTACCTCGAAAGCACCGGTCGCCCACCCGAGCTCTGCAAAACCGTCGAAAACTACTACAAAGCCCAAGACCTCTGGGGCATCCCAACCGATCGCGACGCATTGCAATTTTCCCAAGTCGTCGATCTCGATATTTCCACCGTCAAACCGAGTGTCGCAGGACCGAAACGCCCGCAAGATCGCATTGAGATTGATTCCCTCAAATCCAAATGGGCATCCCTTCTCACCGGCCCGGCACCCGACGGTTATAACAAGCAGCCTGTCATCAATACGGAAACGCCAGAAGGCCTCCCCGATACTCTCGATAGCGTGCCTGACACCGTACTAGGCATCGCGTCAGGTTTTGGTGCTTCGGTCGGTGTCGTCACCGATTCCAGCGAAGAACCAGCTTATCCGATCTGGGAAGTCACGGTTGATTCCAAAGAAGGCATCAAAGACACCATCACCCACGGCTCCGTGCTGATCGCGGCCATCACTTCTTGCACCAATACCTCGAACCCAAGCGTCATGCTCGCTGCTGGTTTGCTCGCGAAAAAGGCCAACGCGAAAGGTCTAACCATTAAACCTTCCGTCAAAACCTCGCTTGGACCCGGCTCGCGCGTGGTCACCGATTACCTCAACAAAACCGGCCTTCAAGCCGAGCTCGATGAACTCGGTTTCCAAACCGTCGGCTACGGTTGCACCACCTGTATCGGAAACTCCGGACCGCTCGATCCAGGCATCGAAGACGTCGTGAAATCCGAGGACATCGTCGCAGCATCCGTCCTTTCCGGTAACCGCAACTTCGAGGCCCGCGTCCATCAATCGATCAAGGCCAACTTCCTCATGTCGCCTCCACTCGTCGTCGCCTTCGCGATCGCCGGCACCGTCGATATCGACATGGAAACCGAACCCCTCGGCTACGGTTCCGACGGCCAACCCGTTTTCCTCCGCGACATCTGGCCGACCTCCGCCGAGATTGAAGAAGCCATGGTCTCCTCCCTCCGCCCGGACATTTTCCAAAAACTCTACACTGGCTTCGCCAACCAAAACCCCAAGTGGAACAACATCAAATCCTCCACTGGAAACGTCTATGAATGGGATCGCGAATCCACCTACATTCAAGAACCACCGTTCTTCGACGGCTTCACACCAAACCCACGCGACATCCTCGAAATCAAAGGCGCACGCCCACTCGGAATTTTTGGCGACTCCGTCACCACCGACCACATCTCCCCTGCCGGCGCGATCAAGAAAGACAGCCCAGCCGGACGTTTCCTAACAGAAAAAGGTGTTGAGTTTGCCGACTTTAACTCCTACGGCTCACGCCGTGGTAACGACCGCATCATGACCCGCGGCACGTTCGCAAACGTCCGCATCAAAAACCTCATGGTTCCCGGCATCGAAGGAGGAGTCACCAAGATCAATAGCGAAACCCAAGCCATCTACGACGCCGCTGCCGTCTATCAGAAATCAAACATCCCAACCATCGTCATCGGCGCCGAAGACTACGGCATGGGCTCATCCCGTGACTGGGCAGCCAAAGGCACCAACCTGTTAGGCGTCAAAGCCGTCGTCACCAAATCCTTCGAGCGTATCCACCGCTCCAACCTCGTCGGCATGGGCGTCCTGCCTTGTAACTTCGTCAACAAAGACGACTACGAAAAAGTCAAAGACCTAGCCGATGCCACCTTCGACATCCTCGGCATCGACAACAATCTCAAACCCATGCAACAAGCCACCCTCCGCGTCCACAAAGCGGACGGCTCCACCTTCGACATCCCAGTTGTCGTCCGCATCGATACGCCGGTGGAAAAAGACTACTACCGCGCAGGCGGAATTCTTCCGTATGTGTTAGCGCAGATTTTGGCGTGAAACCCGTGATGTAACTTCACTCCATAACCCTTTCAGGGTTGGTGATATTTTCCTGCCTCACACCCAGGGTTGTCCCAACCCCGGGCTGGAATACAGAATCCCGTTGGGATTCATACATCGCGTAATACCGCCATACACATCCCAATCGATAAATCCAAATCCCAGAGGTATTTCGTAACCTAGCCAGGGGTTGGAATATCGAATGACAATGAATTCACGCATCGTGAAATGTATTCATCCAAATCCCAAAGGGATTTCGTAACCTAGCCGGGGGTTGGAACAACCCCTGGGCTTCATGTCAAAATTTCCTGAACGCTGTAGGCGTTCTGGAGTCTTGATGTGATTAATCCCAAACGTATTTCTCATCAAAATCCACGGCGTGCTTCTTCAAAAATGCCCGATACTCATCTTGAAATGAAACCTTACGATGATGCTCCTCTTGGCTCCTAATATAATTTATGACCGCGCTTACGTTGGATGGAGAAACAGAAAATACTCCGTATCCGCTCTGCCAGCGGAAATTTTGGACAGTTATAGATTGCTCCTGAAGCCATTTCGTTGAAACCCGTTTCGTTTCTTTCACGACATCGGCCACGGTTCTGATGCGTGGCAATAGACATAGAATGTGGATATGATCTTCCACGCCACCTATTTCCACTGGAATACAATCCAGTTGCTTCATCGCTCCAGCGATATATGCGTGTAGTGATTTCCGTAAATGAGAGTCGTGCAGAAAAGCTTGGCGATCTTTCGTCGAGAAAACAATGTGAAGATAGATTCGGGATAGGGATTGGGGCATGGGGGGGGTGAAATAAGATTTCACAAACCTTCCATTTGTGTCAAAGCATTCATATAAGCATCAGCACTAAATCGATAACCTCTCACCACAACCCTTTCAGGGTTGATTCTTATTTTGATGCCATACCCAGGGTTGCCTCAACCCTGGGCTGGATACAAAATCCCTTCAGGATTCACACCCACTCACCTCACCGTCGGAATCAGCACGAACAGACCGTGTGAAGCTTTATAAGCATCTGACATTTTCATGCGCTTGGCTTCGTGTTTAGCGCCCCATGAATCTGAGAAAATAATCTCTTGGGTTTTTTCGTTGTAGCCTACAATCATGCGCATGTGGCCGCCTGAAGTTTGCGGAGAAAGCTGAGGGACTTCTGGAAAGCGACCCAGTTCTAACGACCACAGCAAAGGTAATCCTTTATCAACATAACTGCTGACCGCTTTGAGAAATTTCCGTTCATCGACAGGTTTACCCACGTAATATTCGCCTTTCTCTTCTTTCACTTCAGTCAATGGCTGACCCATACCGATGATATCGAGACGGGTTTTAAAACGGTAATCGATCTTATCGAGTTCCTTCGCCATGGTGAGAGTGCTGGTGCCTTTTTGTGGATCAGCCTCTGAGATTTGTGCGATCTGGTGCATATCTGCGCCGATGCCGTAGTATTCAAAAACCCGCTGTACGGTAGCGACCACGCAGTAACCTTTATCGCCCTGATCGACCATTGGCATATTAGAAATGAGCACATCGCCGTTGTCTTCTTTTTTGATATTTTTCGGGAGGTCGCCGAGTTTAGCGGCCGCTCCACCGCGTGCATGGGTCATGGAAGCCGCCAATGAACCCTTGGCGTTTGGCCTTGCCATACGGAGCCTTAAAAATTCGCGATCACCAGTTCCCAACGCACCTTCATTATGCTCTAACAATGCAACACCTGTTTCTTTTGCATACCATGAATAACCTTCAGTCAAAAGGCCATTTTTCGCATCTGCTTTGCGTTGCTGGGGTCTTGCGACGAGAATTTCTCCCATCACTTTTCCAGCAGTTTTAAAACGTTCTGCAAATTGTTCGGTGGTGATCGCTCCACTATCCGCACGGTTGTAGATGGAGGCAGAAATCAGATTCAGTTGGCCGTCTACGAAATCAACAATCACTTCCTGCACGGGGACTTGCCCATCAAATGCCGTGAGATTCATTTCCACATTTCCATAAAGCTTACGGCTCATTTTTGCCCGCGTGCGATCTTGGGTCAGCCAGACATATTGTTTGTTGCCATTTGAAGTGAAGGCTTTTTCAAATTCATCCACCGTCATTTTCCAGTTCCCAGGTGCTTTGATCAAGGAATCAATGGGGCATGGAATCGAGTTCGCATGGACATGAATGCCAGAGAATAAAAGCAACGACGCGATGACTGGGAGAAAGCTTTTTTGAAACATCAATAAGCAAGCTAGGTGCAAAATGAAATTTGCGCAAGGAGTCCGTGAGCTAATTAGAAATCGCGTCGACCTTGAAGAGCGCGGATCAATGTGAGCTCGTCCGCGTGTTCCAGCCCACCGCCCGCCGGCAAGCCCTGGGCGATGCGAGTGACTTTGGCTGATTTTCCACGCAGCATATCTGCCAAATAATTTGAGGTCGCCTCACCTTCGACATCAGCACCCAAAGCGAGGATAATTTCCATATTTCCGTCTTTGGCATCCACCCGCTGCAAGAGCTGCGGTATATTTAAATCCTCCGGAGAAACCCGATCCAGCGGTGATAATTTTCCACCCAAGCAATGATACTTGCCTTTGAAAACCCCAGCGCGCTCAAGCGGCAAGACATCGGTCGCTTGCTCGACCACGCACAGCAGTGTCTCATCGCGTTTCTCATCCGCACAAATATCACAAACTTCACGGGTCGCAAAAAATCCGCAAACGGGACACGGAATGATTGTCTCATGCGCGTGAATCACCGCTTCTGAAAGCTTCATCGGCTCAGCCTTCTTATTTTGTAGCAGCCACACAGCCATCCGCTCTGCGCTGCGCGGACCAACTCCGGGAAGCCGCTTCAGTTCCGCGACCAAATTTTTAACAGGCTCAGGAAAATCAGCGCGTGGCATCGGTTTGTGTCATGTTGTTTTTTTCTGTTAGGTCTGCGGGCACTTCGTGATTCATGGTATAAACCATTGCGCAGCAACCCGACCACAGCAGTCCTACCAACGCCAGTCCGATCTCTGGCTTGTGTGAAGCCAGTAATAAAACCGGCACCCAGAACGTGGTGATGATCAGGGCAAGCACCCAGATAACTATCCTGCGCCAACTTCCAGAAATATTCAACATGACGGCCGCCAAACTCAGTGCTAGCAGTGCCGTTACCGTCCAGTTTAGATACGGACTAAGAGAATGCACCGGAGCGGAAATTCCGGGCTTTTGCATCCCCGCAGCGATCCATGCATTCAAGCGATCGATGATTCCAAGAAACTCCAAACCAGCTGCAAGACCGACAGCCATCAGCGTGATCGCAATCGTTGCGAACCCAACATGTGCTGGATGTTTGTGAGCAGCTTGATCCATTACCCGAGAATTTTAGCTAACTGCTCCGTATGGCTGAGTGGAGAAACTTTTTCCAACACTGCTTCGATTTTACCATCCACGCCGATCACAAATGTACTGCGTTCGATGCCCATGAATTTTTTTCCCATCATCGATTTCTGCACCCACACACCGTAGGCGGTGACGATTTGTTTATCCTCATCCGCAATCAAGGGATAGGGCAGATTTTTCTTAGAAATGAACTTCCGGTGGCTTGCCACGCTATCCGCGCTGACGCCAAAAATTCTGGCTTTACCCTGAATCTCTCCCCAGTGCTCGCGCAGCGAGCAGGCTTGGATCGTGCAGCCGGGAGTGTTGTCTTTTGGATAAAAAACCAGCACCACCCGCTCTCCGCGCAGATCTGAGAGCGAAATCTGAGATTCCATTTCGCCATCCACAACCGTCGCGCGGAAATCTGGTGCTGTATCGCCAACCTTTGGTTTCATGGCTGGGAGCTTCGCCCTCTCTTCGCCGCAAATCAACTCCAGCTTTGCCATTTCCTTCACGTGAGCCCCAATCAGGGCATTTTATCATTCCCGAAAATCCATGATTGTCTCCATCTTCCAACTCGCTAGTCTTCCCCTCATCTATCCATTTCAGCCGTTGATCTTCCGTATCTCCATCCTCCTGCTCTCTGCTGGCTCTTTGCTTGCCAAAGATCCCATTGCCGATGCTGCGAAAAACCCCATGGCGCTGTTGCCAGACGGAAGCGTGTTGCATGGTGTGCTACTTCCCCGTTACGACAAGAACCGGAATTTAGTCGGTGACCTCAAAGCGAAAACCATGACCCTCTTCAATGAGAAGGAAATCAACAAAATCCAAGGAGAGGATGTCCTGATTAAATTTTACAAACCCGACCGCTCCCTTCGCGGAAAAGTGCATCTGCAAAAAGCCATTTTCAACCAATCCACCTCCCAACTCCGCGCCGATGAACCCGTCGAAATCACCACCGACAACCTCGTAGCGAAGGGCAGCGGCCTGATTTATGCTTTCCAAAACGGCCAAGGCTTTCTCATCGGCCCCTCCACCACTTGGCTTTCCTATCCTGAACCACCCGCTACCTCGATGCGTCCTACCAAAAATCAATCCGCCGCTCTCCTCGCCCTGTGCCTTGCACCTTCGCTCACCATCGCCGCGCCACCCGCGAACGTATCCGATGCCGAACTTGCTGAAATCAAGAGCGCAGCCGCAACCACCAAACCGAAACTCGACGCCCAAGCCGAAGCGATCGATGCCACACTGACCGCAGATCTAACCGCAGGACAAAAAGCCTCAGATAGCGCTCACAGTTTTGTTAAAGCCGCCGACCTAAAAAGCATTCCCCCAGAACCCGCTGCTGAGGGCGCACCCCTCGAGGTTGCCCCGGGTCCGAACGACACAGTCATCAAATGCGAGGGCGGCATGTATTTTGATGCCGAAGCAGGTGTTCTCGTTTATCTGAAAAACGTCACGGTCACCGATCCACGTTTCACCCTCACCGGAGCGGATGAACTCAAAGTTTTCTTCGCAAAAAAGGATCCGAAAAAACCAGCGGCTGGCGATAAAAAGAGCGAAGAGAAAAAGAACGAAGAGAAGAAGGAGCCGACTCCCTCTGTGACTGACAAAAAAGAGGCAGAGAAAAATCAAACCGCCAAGAAACCAGAAGCTATCGGCCCAGCCGCGAATTTCGGTGATGTGCAGAAACTCATCGCTACCGGCACAGTTCGCTTGGTTCAAAAAGGCGTCGGCGGTAAAGATGCTGTCGAAGCCAGCGGTGGCATTCTGACTTACGATGTTCCTAAAGGAGAAATCATTATCAGCCAACGCTACCCTTGGGTCAAACAAGGCAATTTCTTCGCTCGCGCCAAACAACCCAACCTCACGCTCCGCCTCCTCAATGACGGTTCCTTTTCCACTCAGGGAGAATGGGAAATGGGCGGCAATAACCTTAAATTCGACGGCCGCTAATCCTTTCAGCATTTGACTCAGTTCCACTCCGTCCAAGCCAACACGCTTCGCACCACATAAAATTCACTAACGCTCATTCTGCTTTCAGCTTCTACCTTATGACGCACGATCCCGGTTCCACCTGCACACACATCGATACAGCAGTCCTTGCTGCCCAAGGTCTGAAAAAATCTTATGGAGGACGCGTGGTAGTAAATGATGTTTCAATCACTGTTCAGCCCAAAGAAATCGTCGGACTGTTAGGTCCTAACGGTGCAGGAAAAACCACATCGTTCTACATGATCGCCGGCTTGATCCCAGCAGAACACGGATCGATTCACTTGCTTGGCGAAGATATTTCCAAACTCCCCATGCATCAACGCGCACGCCGTGGCCTTGGATACATGCCTCAGGAAGAATCGGTTTTTCGCAAACTCTCCGTCCTTGATAACCTGCTCGCCATTCTCGAAACCCGACCCGGCCTTTCCCGTAGCGATCAAAAAGACCGCGCTCACCAACTGCTCGAACGCTTCAACATCACCAAGCTTTCCAAATCCCTTGCTATCACGCTTTCCGGCGGAGAAAAACGCCGCCTCGCTATCGCCCGCTCGCTGTGCTCCGACCCCAAAGTCCTGATGCTTGATGAACCTTTCGCAGGCATTGATCCCATTGCTGTTGAAGACATCCAACGCATCGTCCGCGAGCTCAGGGAAAAAGACGACCTCGCCATCCTCATCACGGATCACTCGGTTCGTGAAACTCTATCCATCACCGACCGCGCCTTCTTGATCCACGACGGCCGCGTTATTCTCGAGGGTGCCTCCGACGAACTCGTCGATGATCCCATCGCGCGTAAATACTATCTCGGCGAGGATTTTAAAATGTAACGAATCTTTCAAAAATCATCTAACATGAAATCTATTATCTGCCTGTTGCTCATCCTACCGTTTCTCGTTCAATGCAGCCACCCAACCGCTAGCACTCATCATCGCAACGCTCCATATAATCACTTCACAGGCGGAAAAGGCTTCGGCGGCACCAGCGTTTCCCGCTCACCCGCCGTTCTCAACGTCTCCGGCTGGGACCCCAAAGAAACGCAATGCAAAGGCAGCTGCTTCTCGGAACACGACGTTTCTGCTTTGAGAAAAAATGGTGGATTGGCGCTCATCTCCCGCTCTGCAAAAGGTCCACTACTCGATGAAAAATTTGGCGATTTCCTGAAATCAGCCGATCGCGAGGGCATGATGCTTGGCGCTTACCACTTCGTCACCATGGACCAACCCGCTGCACTGCAAGCAGATCGTTTCGTCAACCGTGTCCAAGCCATCGCTCGCGCTCGCGGACTTTCCGGCAAACAAATTCTATTGGTTGGTGATTTCGATACAAAATCCACACCGGATCGCTTGGTAGATTTCATCCAGCGAGTCCACCAACGCACTGGCATCTATCCGGTCACCTATTTAGAAAACAGCGATGGCCTGCGCGCCCGCTTGAGTCGTGCGACGCCCGCCCAGAAAAGCGTCATACGCAGAACCCCTTACTGGCTGGCACTCTACAGCCCGGGCGGTACCGAGCGCGTCATGGCCGGCGGAGCGCTCACACCTGATTCCTTGAAAGATCAATACGGCATCTGGAACACATGGACCATGTGGCAATACGGCGGAGTCGTCTGGCAAAATGGAGCCTCACAAGCCAAGCATTACAACACCCCCGCATGGAGTAGCCCTCGCTTTTTCGGCGATCTCGCCCACCCCATGGAACGCAACGTTTTCAAAGGTAGCATCGACGATCTCCGTGCTTTCTGGGCCCGCCACAGCATCACGATTTAAGTCTAAATGCCTCTCCTCATAACCGTAATTCAAGAATCTAAAATTATTCTTTCCTCCTCCGACTCAGCGTTAAAAGCCTAATGATATATTGAAAAATCCATGAGTAAATTACCTAGCGAACAAGCAAAACGAGATTACTGGAAAGCCAATTTGCGATGGCTTGTTATCCTGCTCTCCATCTGGGCCTTTGTTTCCTTTGGCTGTGGAATCCTTTTCGTTGATTTTCTCGATCAATTCAAACTACCCGGAACGAATCTCAAATTTGGCTTCTGGCTTTCTCAACAAGGCAGCATCTATTGCTTCATTTTAATTATTGCCACCTACGTATGGGTCATGAACCGCCTGGATAAGAAGTTACTCGAAGGCACCGATGCCGAACAAGGCACCTGAATCTCCTCAAACTAAAATCTCAATTCATCGCCCAAATCATGGATGTAAAAACTTGGACATATCTTATTATCGGGCTGAGCTTTGCTCTCTATATTGGAATTGCAATCTGGTCGCGCGCAAAGAGCACCGGAGACTTCTATGTGGCTGGTAGCGGAGTCTCTAATATTTCAAACGGCATGGCAACGGCTGCTGACTGGATGAGCGCCGCTTCATTTCTCTCCATGGCCGGGATGATTTCAGTCATGGGTCGCGATGGGGCATGCTACCTCATGGGATGGACCGGCGGGTTTGTCCTGCTTGCCCTCTTGATCGCACCTTATCTGCGCCGTTTCGGCAAATTCACCGTTCCAGATTTCATCGCCGATCGCTACAACTCAACCTTTGCACGCTTGGTTGCTATCTTCTGCGCCATCTTAATTTCCTTCACCTACGTTGCCGGACAAATGCGCGGCACAGGTGTGGTGTTTTCCCGTTTCCTTGAAGTGGACATCAATACCGGCGTCATGATTGGAATGGTCGTCGTGCTTTTCTACGCTGTACTCGGCGGCATGAAAGGAATCACCTACACCCAAGTTGCGCAGTATTGTGTGCTTATTTTTGCCTACCTCGTTCCAGCCATTTTCATCTCCATTATGCTGACTGGTAATGCCATCCCTCAACTCGGACTAGCCAGTGATGCCGTAGGTGAATCCGTCGGTCTCGTCGAAAAACTCGACGGACTCAGTAAAGAACTTGGTTTTAATGCTTACACAGAAGGGAACAAATCATGGCTGGACGAATTAGCAATTACCCTCGTGCTCATGGCTGGGACCGCGGGCTTACCTCACGTCATCGTGCGCTTCTACGTGGTAAAAAATGTCAGCGACGCACGGAAATCTGTTTTCTGGGCATTACTCTTTATCGGCATTCTTTATACTACGGCTCCAGCGCTCGCCGTCTTCGCTCGCACCAATCTCCTTAATACCGTTTCCGAAAAATCTTATGCAGATATGCCTGACTGGTTTCACAAGTGGGAAAATTCAGGACTCATCGCTTGGATAGATAAAAACGCGGATGGAAAAATCACCTATAACGGCCAAGGCGATGCGTTCCATAAACTTGCTCGCACCAGTAAATTGGAACCTGTCTACGTCATCAATGATCCACAGAACGAAAAAGGCTTCTCCGGCGAACGCATCTTGCTCAACGAACGTACAGCTAATACCAACGAGCTTTATTTTGACAACGACATCGTCGTTTTAGCTACCCCAGAAATTGCCAAACTACCGGGCTGGGTCATCGGCCTTGTAGCTGCCGGTGGACTTGCCGCAGCACTCTCGACTGCTGCCGGCTTGCTATTGGTTATCTCAACCTCCATTTCTCACGACCTTGTAAAGCGCACTCTCAATCCATCGATTTCTGAAACCACCGAACTGCTCACCGCTAGGATTACAGCAGGTGTGGCTGTAGTTATCGCGGGTTACTTTGGAATGCATCCTCCAGGTTTCGTCGCGGATGTCGTCGTCTACGCATTTGCACTTGCTGCCACGACCTTCTTCCCTGCCATAGTACTAGGTATCTTTACGAAACGTGTGAATTGGATCGGAGTCGTATCTGGAATGTTAATAGGAGTCACATTCACCTGCGCCTATATCTGGTATTTCACTCTCGCACCTACAGATATGCGTGGCGGACCAGACCAATATTTACTCGGCATCTCACCTCAAGGGATAGGCATCGTAGGCATGTTCATCAATTTCTTGGTCAGTATCATCGTCTCCTACTGCACTCCACCTCCTCCAAAACACATCGAAAATCTCGTCGATAGCGTCCGTTACCCTCGCGCCGCTCTCCGACAATCGGATGCCGGCCCAACTCAACTCTGAGCCTAAGTTTTCCCAATGCTCGCTTTCTCCACCTGTTGGAATAACTCCCGCCACATTGATGGCGAGAGCATGATTGATGAAATCATTGAGCTCGGTTTTTCTAACATTGAACTATCCCATGGCATGACGATTGCCAAACTCCCCGGAATTCAAAAAGCCTACCGCGCAGGAAAATTCACCTGCTCTGGCGTGCACAATTTTTTCCCATCGCCTGTCGAGGTCATGATCGATGCGCCGGACGCTTACGAATACACCTCGCACCGTCCCTTTGATCGGAAACGAGCCATGGATATGACCCTGAAAACTCTCGAACTCGCCGCCGAATTCAACGCTGGCTATATCGTCCTTCACATGGGATCCACTCCTCTGAATCCAAATAAATTTACCCGCCCACTCACCGAACTCGTCGCCGCAGGCCGACAACACGAACCGGGCTTCATCAAACAGAAGATCGATTTCATCAAGAAGCGCGAGAAAATCGCTGCACTCTACTACCAACGCGCCATCGAGGCACTTGAAGAACTCGCACCAAAAGCAGAGGAATACCAAATCAAGCTCGCAGTGGAATCTCGATCACGTTTTGAAGACATGCCTAACGAACGCGAAATGTTGAAACTCCAAGAGCATTTCAAAGACCACCCATGGATCGGCTACTGGCACGACTTCGGCCATGTGCAACTCAAGCACAACCTAGGTCTTCTCGATCATGAAGAATGGTTAAACGCCATCTCGCGCTATATCATCGGTGGCCACGTGCACGATGTGGAATGGCCTGCCCGAGATCACCGCACCCCTTTCTCAGGAACACTTAACTACGCAGCCATCCTCCCTCATTTTCCTCCTCATTGCCCCCTTATATGGGAACTCAGTCCCACCCGTAAATCCAGCGAAATTCAAGCTTCACTCAAAATCTGGAAACAAAATTTCCCCGAACGCTCTTAGAAAATTACAATAGATTTCAGATGCAAAGCATGCTCCAAAGGAATGCTTACTTAGCTAACCGAAAGAGATGAATTGGTGTGAATTTCTCGTTTTGCTTGCTCATAATCCGTCTGCTTAATCTCGTGAGGCTCCCGCCCCGCGATTTTTGCTAGTTCTATCGTACGCGTAGAAACACGGTACTGTACATCTTCATATTCGTGCTCACAAATAGTCGGCAAGTCGTTCATAGTAATCATATCTTATTCGATTCTTCCCCGCTCTCAATGGGGTGAAATACTGCTTTAATGAAAGCTTTCCCATTACGCAACGAGACGCCTGCATTACGGCAGACGTCTCTCTTTGGATCGCGGAAAATGCGAAAGGTCATTATTTATCTAGGCCCACAAATCCATCAAGGGATTTAGGAACTAGAACAACACCGATGCTGTGCATCACGCCGTTCGTTGCCGCGACGTTTGCGGTAAATACTTTCGCTCCGTTGACTTCGACTTTGTCATCCGAGACGTCGATGCTTACTTTCTCACCGTTGACGGTTTTAACATCGCCATCTTTTAGCTCACCGGAGACAACTTTGCCAGCGACTACATGATACAGAAGCAACATACGAAGCTTCTCTTTGTTTTCTGGAAGCATGAGCTTAGTGAGGGTCTCTGCAGGCAACTTACCGAATGCTTCGTCAGTTGGTGCGAAAATTGTAAACTCATCCTTTCCTCCAAGTGTGATATCGAGCTCTGCGGCTTTAAGAGCACGAGCGAGAGTTGAGAAAGTTACGCTATCCGCAATCACTGTCGTAAGTGTGCCAGGCTGCACACTAGCTTTATCCAACAACACGGATTTTTCAACCCGTGTATCTTCGGCAAATGCCAAAGGATTGATAGCTGCGATAGAAATAATGAGAGCGGTTTGAGTCAGGTATTTTGTTTTCATGATATATGCATTTTACAGAGCGGGACTTATACCCGCTCTTATTCGATAAAGATGGATGACGTTTGCCTATGACGCTATGGGGCTTATCCCCACCTTCAAATCGAGCATCACGCTGGGTAAAACACCCCATGGCGTGTCCGTAGAATGGTCGATAGGTTCATAGGGTCTAATAGAAACATACCATTATGAAAAATATCCTAAATGCGGTCATCGCCACCGCTTTTGTTGCCCTTGTAATCAGCTGCAACAAACAAAAATCAACTATCGAAGAAACCAAAGATGCAGACAAACAGGTCATCGAGTCACGCAAAGACAAGGTCGATGCCGATGCCAAATATGCGACTGAGCAGGCCGATGTGAACGCCGATATCAATAAAGCGAACATCAAGGCAAACAAAGAAGCACTCAAAGCGCAATTGGATGCCGAAAAAATTGCAGTCGATGCCGATGCTGAAGCCGCCAAGGCTAAAATCGATGCTGAAAACCGCTAAAGCAAATCAATCACGTAGCAAACGCTCCGTGATTCCTTATCATCGGGAGCAGCAGAAGATCTAAATCATGGTGATTTGAACGCTGCTCTCGATAATACCTGCTGAGATGGCGTAACGTGTCAGTCCTGCGGTATCATGGATGTCTAGCTTATCCATTAAATTTCCCCGGTGTTTTTCGACAGTCTTGATGCTGATTCGCAACTCGGACGCAGTTTCTTTATTAGCCTTACCTTCAGCAACAAGTTGAAGCACTTCCATTTCACGAGATGTTAGAATACTGCGTTTCGTTTGCGCATTTCCAGAGCGATTCTGCGACTTAGGATTCATGCGCGTGAACCGTTTCGCTATAGATGTGCTGTAAAAAATACCGCCACGATGCACTTCGCGAATAGCTCGATGAACATCTCGGGCGGAATCTTGCTTGAGAAGAAAACCCTTAGCGCCGAAATCAACCGCGCGGTTGACATAGACATCATCGCTATGAGCGGTGAGTATAATGATACGCATGTTAGGCATAATATGAAGAATCTGGCGAGCCGCCTCCAAACCGTTAAGTCCAGGCATCCCGACATCCATTAACAACACATCCGGCATCAATTCAGTAGCTAGAGCTATCGCCTTTCTCCCGTCCGATGCTTCTCCAATTACTTCTATGTCAGACTCCAGTCTAAGCATCAAACTTAGACCCTCCCTGACTACGGTGTGGTCTTCCACAATTAAGACTGAAATTTTTTTGATCATTAGTTTATGTGCTTAAAGCTAAGTTATGGAACCGCAAAAAAGTTGGATGGTGGATTTTTCATAGGGAACTTCCCGCCCTCTAATACATCCTGAGTCTCTATCACTCAAGGGATGTTGTCAACGAGTTCACAAGACTCGACGACCTTGGATCACTCTCACGAGAACCACGACAATGGCAATCACAAGCAAAACGTGAACAAATCCACCCAATGTAGCGCCAGTCACAAGACCAAGCCCCCAAAGAATCAATAATACGATAGCGATGGTCATTAACATAATATAAGTTTATTTAAGATTTATAAATTCTAGCGCATCAACTCTCAATGAGATGCATGTTCAATGTGTTTACCGGCATGGCGAACATCTGATCCAAAGCCATGCATTGTTCCACATCCTGAGGTCATGAATGTGACGACAGCTGCGGCGATTAAGAAGAAGGCGATGTGAGGTAAATTAAATTTCATATCCGTAAGCTATTACCTATTTCGGGAGCTTGATATGGGGTAAAACCCTAATTTTTTACACGTTTCTTCCCAAGAGCAGATCGTCAGGAGTTATAGCGAATGTTCCATTTACTTTTGCCGCTCCTGCTTACGGCGTTCTGATTCTTCTTGCTGCTGACGCGCACGTTCTTGTTGTTCCTGCTGCTGTTGCATGCGGCGTTGCGACTCTTCCTGCTGCTGACGGCCACGTTCCTGCTGTTCTTGTTGCGCGCGCATTCTCTCTTGCTGTTCCTGCTGGGCTTGCCGTTGCTCCTGTTGTTCCTGCATGCGGCGTTGCGCCTCTTCTTGTTTCTGGCGAGCTTGCTCTTGTTGCGCGCGCATTCTTTCTTGCTGATCCTGTTGAGCACGGAGTTGCTCTTGTTGTGCGCGCATTTTTTCCTGCTGCTCTTGCTGAGAACGAAGCTGTTCTTGCTGCTCCTTCAAACGACGCTGCGTCTCTTCCTGCTGCGCTTGTTGTTGGCGCATTTTATCCTGTTGCTCCCGAGCCTGTTCTCTCTGCTCTTGCTGTGCATTCAATCTTTCTTGTTGCTCCTTACGAGCAAGCTCCTGCTTCTCTTGTAGGTCACGCACCTTTTCACCTTGCTCGTTCTGTTCACGAGCACGCTCTCTTTGCTCTAATTGCTCATTCAGCTTTTCCTGCTTCTCCTGCAGTTGCTGAACTTTGCTAGCTTCAATCTTCTGCTGACGTGCGCTTTCCGCTTGTTGCTCTTGTTGCAGTTTTAAAGCTCGCTCTGAGCGAAGTTTCTCTTCACGCACAGCCTCTTGTTGTTGGCGTAACTCTCTTGTAGCTTTATTATCCGCATCACTTTGCAGATCTGAATCTCGATTAGCCGGTAACTGAGGCCCTTCTGTAGTCTTGTTTTGATTATTACGTGGCAATCTACTTGATGGCTCAGCGGGACGATTTACTTCCGGATTGTTTTCAATGACTGGTGGCTCTGGAGCGACTCCGCGCGGCAATCTGTTAGTTGTAGATGGGCGCTGACGATTTTCATTCGATTCAGGTTTAGCCAAGCGAGGATCCGAGATTGCAGGTTTTTCTCCTTCAATTGGAATCGTTGAAATCTCTGGAACCGGAGTGGTGGGCGTCTCGGGATTTGGAATTGTCGGCGTCTCGAGAACCGGCCGTCTTGAACCTCTGTCATTTGGCTTATTCCTCTGGTCATTCCGCGGGTTGGGACTTTCAGTGACTGAAGGCTGCACGGGACGCTCCAGCTCTTTACTAGTTTCATTACGTGGCTCGCGATCGGTGCGACTGCGAGGCTCGTTCTTAGCGACTTCTTCACGACCTTTCTCAAGACGGCTCTTACGTTCCTTCTCAAAAGACTCGCGGCCTCCTGCATTGGTAACTAGCACCTGCGCCTTATTGTCTTCCTCATTTCTACGGTCGCGATACTGTTTGCGCACGTCTTCGGGAAGTTCTTTGGATCGATCCACAACTACATCACCCAGATCCCGACTCACCCGCGACGGACGAAGCGCGCGATTCCAATCCGCATCCATACGCGGTGCGACGACTTGTAATTCATTTCCGCTAAACTGGGAATTCAAACGACGACCTCCTCGTCCAAAGTCAGGGCTCTGATCCAAACGAAGGCGGTGAATAGGGAAATTTCTGCCGATGCGATCGCAAACATTGCGATAACGCGGACCACCAACAAAGACCCGTCTGTCACGAACGACATAATGAGTGATGTTTATCGTCTTGTGATAAATCACGATGTTTTGTGTGACTGGCAAACAGTGTCTGTAGATGTCATTTCCGAAATGATTATAGGAAATAAAAGAAAACCATCCGCTATCGATGACAAATCGAGATTCCACCGATGAATCCCAAGAGTGCCCACTCCATCCGAGCGTTTCTGGTGGCAGAGGAGCCCAACCGATGTGGCCGGGACTTTCACGCCAAGTGACCCAAGCAGGTGCCCACTCGCTACCCGGAACCCAAACCCAGCCGACATTTCTCAACAGTGCCCAGCGTCCGTAATGGTAACAAGCCCATCCAAAAGGTTCGCTAGAAGCCCAGGTCCAACCCTGGTTGGTAAACGCCCAGCGTCCCCGTGTGTATGGACGCCATGAGGAATCACGCACAACCGTAGGCTGATAAACATATCCATAATCTCTCGTTTGAAACCATGAACCGTAGGCGCCCAGTGGCTCATAGAAATTATTAAAATCTCCTGTCGGGCCACTTACGTAAGTTTTTTCGATCGGAGGCAGTGCATCGAGTGGCTCACGTCCGGCAAGTTCTAACTCGCGCTCACTGAGCTGTGATTCCAACCCGGTAACTTCCTGCTCGCGGCTGTCGAGATCGCGTTGGATTACGGACATTTTTCTCTCGCGCTCCATGAGTTCAGCTTGTCGCCTTTCTAACTCATTTGCGGCAGCTGTATGATCCGCATCTTGCTTCTCCTCCATCGCCATCCGTTCCTGTTCGATCAGGGTGCGCTCCCGCTCAATCGCGTCCCGTTCAGCGAGAATTTTCTGTTCTTCCAACTCTGCCTCAAGCTGCTTCTGTCGTTCGACGGCCTCAGCGGCTTTCTTTTCGAGTTGGCTGAGTTTTGATTCGACTTCGCTGCTTGGCTTTTCACAGGAAACAATGGCAAGCGCGAGAATGGCGGTTAAAATAGCGGTTTTCATCGAACGATAATTTGGGTTGCGTCGACTTGGACTGATCTGAGGAAAAATTGATTCGATTTATTTCTAACCTTAACCAAATCACTCAACTCAGGACGAAATCGATATATGGCGGCTCCCCTCCCACAGGCTCGCCGGGCAAGCGCGAGATTTTCACACCGAGGGCCTCTTCCATGGCTCGCTGCTCCATGGCTACCGCACGCGGAAATTTTTCGAAAATAGGCCGAAGCGGATGATGAAACTCACGCAGTGTGATCTTGTCGGTGGTCTCATCAAAGATGCAGCGCATAAAATGACCATCTTTGCTCCGCAATTTCACGAACATCCCCGCGCGATAAAGCAGCGTAGTGCCTTGGCTAATGCGGGCTTTCCAATACATTTCCTGTTCCTGAAAGTATTGATACAAAAGCTTTTCTGGAGCGGTTTCGCCAAACAGCGCACGCGCATGTTCAAGCATCTGAATGGAAAAGGTCGATGGGATCGCTGGAAACATCGCATCCGCTTTTTCAGCCAATCGGTAAAAAATTTCAGGTCGACCAATTTCCGTCCGCGGCACTCGAATCCTTATCAAATAACCATGTTTGGTGAGATCTTCGCAGTGTTGCTTCACGGTCATGTAACTCCCACCGATCTCCTTCGCCAAATCACTCACCGCCATCCCACCTGACATTTTCAACTGTATCAACACACTCAGCCACTGAGGCTTAAGGAGATCGTGAAATGCGTTGAGAAACATGGTTTAAGTCTATTTTGAAAGGGTGCCCCGAGACTAGCTTCGATTTTTTTCTTGTCGAGTCAGCGTCTCACACGAACCTACAAATCGTCATGAAATTTCTTTCAATCCTTGGCGCAGTCCTTCTCACCTCACTCTCAGCCCTGATTGCAGCCGAACGTCCAAACATCGTTTTCATTTTCTCAGACGACCACGCGCTAGAAGCCATTTCCGCTTACGGCAATCGTTTTGATCAAATATCTCCCACCCCAAACATCGACCGCATCGCCAAGGAAGGCATGTTATTCGAGCGATCCTTCTGCGGAAACTCCATCTGCGGTCCTTCCCGCGCAAGCATCCTCAGTGGCAAGCATTCCCACACGAACGGATTCATGGATAACAACTTCAGTCGCTTCGATGGAAATCAACCGACCTTTCCAAAAATACTCCAAAAGGCAGGATACGAAACGGCTATCATTGGGAAATGGCATCTCATTTCCAATCCAACAGGATTTGATTATTGGGAAGTCCTTCCCGATCAGGGAAATTATTTTAATCCGGATTTCATCCAGATGGACGGCTCCAAAAAGCGCTTCGAAGGTTATGTGACCGATCTCGTTGTTGATAAATCACTCGATTGGTTGAAAAACCGCAAAGACAAATCCAAGCCATTCGTGCTCATGACCCAGCAGAAGGCTCCTCACAGAAATTGGCTCCCTGCTGAGCGCCATATGAATCTCTTCGACGATATCAATCTTCCGGAACCAGATTCACTTTTTGATGATTATAAAAATCGCATCGAAGCAGTCTCGAAACAGCAAATGTCCATCGCCAAAAATTTTCACTGGAGCCACGACATGCTATTGCCGGGCCATACCACTGATCCTCGTTTCTTAAATCAACTGCCCGACAGCGAATACGGTCGCATGAATCCCACTCAGAAAAAAGCTTTCGATGAGGCGTATGGTACTGAAAACCAAGCTTTGATAGAACAACTCAAAAATGGCATGACCGATGAGGACGTCACCCGCTGGAAATACCAACGCTACATGAAAAACTATCTGCGCTGCATTCGCGGCGTAGATGAAAATGTGGGCCGCTTGCTTCAATACTTGGATGAGTCCGGACTCTCTAAAAACACCATCGTTATTTATGCATCCGATCAAGGGTTCTACCTCGGCGAACACGGTTGGTATGATAAGCGCTGGATGTTTGAGCAATCTCTTTCCATGCCCTTCATCATACGCTGGCCCGGCGTGGTGAAAGCGGACGTTCGCAGCAAAGCGATGATCCAAAATATCGACTACGCACCCACGTTCCTTGAAGTTGCAGGCGCCCCTATCCCCGATGACATCCAAGGAAAAAGTCTCCTTCCGATTTTGAAAAATGAAGGCAAAGCACCCACCAACTGGCGCAATGCGATTTATTACGAATACTCCGGCGAATACACTCACCACGTTGCGGCACATGATGGAGTCCGCAATGATCGCTACAAACTCATGCGTTTCCCGGATACCAACGAATGGATGCTCTTCGATCTCGAAAAAGATCCGCAGGAAATGAAAAACGTGGCCGCTGAAAAAGATTACGAAGTTGTCCTCAAGGATATGCACGTGATCTACGATTCACTACGCAAGCAATACCAAGTGACCCCTTCCACTTTTCCTGACCAACGTTGGTCAGAGAAATGGTGGAAGCAACGCTGGGATGAAAAAAACAAAGAAGCGAGCACTCCCGAAGCACAGAAAGCAAAAGTAGTCTTCCTCGGAGACTCCATCACCCAAGCCTGGGAAGATGAAGGTAAAGCCGCATGGGACAAACACTTCGCCCAGATCGGCGCGCTCAACTGGGGCTACTCCGGCGACCGCACGGAACACCTCATCTGGCGCCTGCAAAACGGTGACATCCAACGTATCAACCCCGAAGTTGCCGTCATCCTCATCGGCACCAATAACACCGGCCACGACCAACGCCCTGCGGAGGAAACCGTCGGCGGCATCAAACGAACGCTCGATGACCTCGCGTGGAAATGGCCTTCCACCAAAATCATCCTCATGTCGGTTTTCCCGCGTGGTGCAACCAAGGACGATCCTTTGCGTAAAATCAACTCGCAGATCAACGAGCAAGTCAAAGCGCTCGCCGACAGTAAACGCGTCCACTTGTTAGACATCAATGATCAGTTCTTGGATAAAGATGGAAACCTCAGTAAAGATATCTTTCCTGACCTTCTCCACCTCGCTCCAGCCGCCTATGATACTTGGGCTAAGGCCGTTTCAGCGAAACTCAAAGAGCTCCACGTGGAGTAATCCTAGAAACAGAAATGAAACCACGGATGGACACAGATACACACGGATAATCAAAGAGTTATGAATTTTGTCATTCTCACCTTTTAGGTGAATGAAGCATTCTTTCTAATGCTCTTAGCATCAGTGTTCATCCGCGTTTATCCGTGGTTCATTTTCCTCTTTAGGGCAATTCACCCTATCAAGAAATCTTTTTCCAATCCGCCTCTTCCAGACACGTCGGGTCCGCTGCAACCCAGTGGCCTGGCTCAATTTCCCGAAGGGATAAATCCATGCCGACCGTCTCCTCATATCGCGGGTGATTCATACGGTGACCGAACGCACTTCCCGCTGGCGGGTCGATAGGCGATGGCACATCACCTTCTAACAAGATCTTTTTACGCTTCACTTTAGGATCCGCAATCGGCACTGCTGATAATAAAGCCTTGGTGTAAGCGTGCTTAGGATTGCGGTAAATCGCTTCAGAATCCGCAAGCTCGACGATTTTTCCAAGATACATCACCGCCACGCGGTCACTGATGTGTTTGACCACGGAAAGATCGTGCGCGATGAAAAGATACGATAGATCGAACTCTTTCTGCAGATCCACCAGCAAGTTGAGAATCTGGGACTGCACCGAAACATCCAAGGCAGATACCGGCTCATCACAGACCAACCATTTCGGCTTCAGCGCGAGCGCTCTTGCGATCCCGATCCGCTGCCTCTGTCCTCCGGAAAATTCAAACGGATAACGCTCCGCCGAACTCGCGGACAAACCCACGCGATCTAACAATTCATTCACCCACTTCTTGCGCTCATCACGCGATCCCATCTGATGTATCTGAAAAGGCTCTTCAATGATCGAACGGACATTCATCCGCGCATCCAGCGATTCCGCGGGATCTTGGAAAATCATTTGAAAATCCCTGCGGAACGGGCGGATCTGACTTTGACTCAGATGCGTGATATCAATATCCCCAAAAATAATCCGACCCGATGTCGGATTCAACAAACGCACCAATGCTTTACCTAAAGTTGATTTTCCACAGCCAGACTCACCCACCAAACCCAAAGTCTCTCCAAATCCAAGCTCAAGAGAAACGCCATCTACCGCTTTAACTGCGCCAGTCTGCTTCAATAGTAATCCACTCCTAACCGGAAAATGCATCCGTAGGTCTTCAACTTTTAACATGGCGGAATCACTCACAGTTCTGAACAGTTTCTACAAATTTCTAACCAATGGCCCGGGGTCACTTCTTTGAACGGCGGGCGATCACGACTGGCTGACGCGTCGATTCCCAAACGCTGACAAAAACGACATCCATGCGTGTGCTCTCCCAACCCGGCCACTGTTCCAGGGATCGTATATAAATGCGATTTCGGCGGAGTATCGAGCGTCGGAATCGAACGCAGCAGGGCTCTCGTATACGCATGTTGCGGATTTCCAAAAAGCTCCTCAACAGGCGCACTCTCGACCACACGACCGGCATACATCACCACCACATCATCACAGGTTTCCGCAATCACTCCGAGATCATGCGTGATCAACATCACCGACATTCCCATCTCGCTCTGCAAATTTTCCAACAAATCCAATATTTGCGCCTGAACGGTTACGTCCAAAGCTGTGGTCGGCTCATCAGCGATCACCAAAGACGGCCTACAGGCCAAAGCCAATGCAATTACCACACGCTGCCTCATCCCGCCGGAAAGATGATGCGGATAATCCATCATCCGCTTTTCTGGCACTGGAATTTTCAACAGCGCCAACATCTCCGTCGCCGCATCCCATGCGTCTTTCTTGCTCATGTTTTTATGGATACGGAAAACCTCAGCAACTTGTTTACCGATCCGGTGCACCGGATTCAACGCCGCCATCGGCTCTTGGAAAATCACACCGATTTCAGCACCACGCACTTCCTGCATCCGCTTTTTACTGCAATGCAACAAATCCTCGCCTTTGAATTTAATTTCACCTCCCAAAATCTTACCCGACGGCTGAGGTAGCAAGCCTACAACCGACATCGCCGTCACACTTTTCCCACAGCCCGATTCACCGACAATCCCAACGGTTTTACCATAAGGGATTTTAAATGAAACCTGATCCACGGCGCGCAATAATCCGCGCTCTGTCTCGAACGACGTGATTAACTGGTTCACTTCTAACAAGCTTCCTTCACTCATCACCCACCTCCGCTTCTTCGGGATTCAAAGACTGAGGAACCACTGGCTGGATTTCAGCATCATCTTCTTCAACAGCATCAGCCTCTTCCACTTTCGGTATATCACGATAATCATCAAAAATCCGATTCACCTCCGGAAAAACCTTACCCTTTCTCATCGCCTCCATGGTCTCTTTTTTAACCTCATCATCAATCCAAAGCACATGCGCCTCCATCGGATCATGAATCACAGGAGGACAGAATCGAGTTTCCTCACTATCTGGCCATTTCACCCAGCGCCATGATCCAACCCTCAGGAAATCCACGTTATAGCCGGGCACAAATATTGCCTCATCATGCACAATGCGCTGCAACTTTAGACAGTATTCACGCATCTCTTCTTCCGTCCGCGCGTTGCGTGCGGCCTCGGACAACACATCCGTATCCTCACGCGCCCACGAGAAGATGTTGTTCGTCTGTTGTTTGATGTTTCCCCGCTCATCCCTCGCATTCGATGAATGGAAATATTGATAGTAATCCGGAGTCGGCGGCGTGATCACCCATGCCGTGAATGTCATATCGTGCTGCTTCTGCATCACCTTCCGGTAATCAACAGTCGCTTCATTCGGATCCAACCGCAGATCGAATCCACATGCCTTAGCCTCCTCTCTCAAGATTGCCAACATCTGATCAAATGTCGGATTCTGGCGATACGTCAGCGATACGGAAAGCTTCTGCCCTGCCGCATTCATCAAAATCCCGTCCCGACCCTCTGTCGTAAATCCTGCATCCGCAAACGCCTCGCGCGCCTTCTTGATCGAATACGGCCTAGCCCGTATCGTGGGATCGCTATACAGCAAATACCCAGCGTTAAAGGCATTCAACCGCTTGTAATCTCCCCGGTGAATCACATCGATCACCTTTTGCCAATTCATCGCGTGCTGAATACCAATGCGTACGTTTTTATCATCCAACAGCGGCTTGGAAACATTCAGATACAGCCCATAAGGAATCGAAGGATACTGATTGTAGAAAGTGTATCGCTCGATGTAACCCTTGTAGACAGGATCTATTTCGGACTTTTCATACCAATACATCGGACGCGTCAAATAAGACATATCGATCTGACCAGCCCGAAACAACTCGAATGCCTTCGATTCATCTCTCACCACTGTGTGACGTATACGATCCGGATTGAAACGATACTTGTAGTATTTGTTATCCTTCGCCCACCAATCCTTCACCCGCGTCTGGGTTACAGATACTCCTTTTACAATATCTTCCTCTAACACCTCATACGCCCCGGTCGAGGGAGGAAACTTCCATTGATACCTCTCTGAATAATCCGGTCCGTAATCCTGATAAAAATGAGGTGCTGAAGGAGTCACGAATCCAACCGCCACCGGCGCGTAAACTTGGGGTTCCGGCATCGATATCGACAAGGTATAATCATCATAAACCACAAATCCCGCAAAACTCTCCCGCCATAACTGTTTCGCAAACGGATTCACGATGTCATCCGAAATACGCAAATAGGATCCATACAAATAGTCCCGAGCCTTCACCCCCACCCCATCTGAATACGTTGCCTTTTCATTAAGACGGAAATACACCGTTCTGCCATCTTTCGATACCGCCCATTGCTTCGCAATACTCGGTATCATCTCCATCGACTTCGGGTGCAGACCCACCAAAGGCATCTCGATTTCATCATACAAAGAACCCCGAAAGCCATTGTTAGAGTTGTCACCGAACGGCCGAATCGTTGGCGGAAATGTTTGGATATTGGTGTTAAACGTCCCGCCTTTTTTGGAACGTGGATCACCTATTTCCTCATGCTCCATTCCGTCTTCCCAAACCAAATCACCGGGAATCTCATCTGGCGTTCCGAAACGAAAATAATCACCGCGCTCCAAGCGATAATCCCATTTCTCCTGCTCACGTTTCAGATGTGCTAGTTTTCTATTTAAGACCTCCTGCGCGACTCCTTCCGTCTTTGCAATTTCTTGCTCGGTTTTCGCAAACTCCTTCAGCGTCGTTTCACGCTGCTCAATCAGCCAGTTTTTGATGTAATCATTATACCTGGGCACGAACTCATCAAATCCAGATGTCCTCTTCGCCACTTTCGTCTCCTCGCTGCAACCGCACACCAGCGCAATGATCCATCCCAGACACAAGCATTTTTCTAACAACGTTTTCATCATCGATAATAACTGTGTTTTTTCGGATCAAACGCCTCCCGAACCGCCTCACCAATGAAGGTAATCAGAATCAAAAGCCCAACGAGCACAAAGAAAGTCGATGACACCAACCAAGGCGCGGACAAGTTAGATAATCCATCATTCAGCAAGCGGCCCCACGTTGCGTATTCAGGCGGTAAACCAAACCCCAAATAATCCAACGCTGTCAGTGATGAAACCAATCCGGAAAACGTGAAAGGAACCAAAGTCACGATGATCGATACGGTGTTCGGCAATAAATGACGGAAAATGATCCTCGGTGTTCCCGCACCCAAGACCCGTGCCGCCGCGATGTAGTCACGTTCTTTATCCCGATATGCCGCTGTCCGCATCAATGCCGTTATCCCCATCCAGCCAAATATGATGAATATCGTCAGAATCACCGGCAATCCTTTGTATTTCTCAGGCACGAAACTCGCAAAAATGATGACCACAAACAAAAACGGCATGTTGGAAAACACTTCGATCAATCGATCCATCACCAAGTCAAACAAACCACCCAGATAACCCATCAACATCCCAAGCACGATACCAATCATGAAGACGATAGGCAGAAAAATGATCGCCGCTTTGAAATTCACCTGCAGGCCGCCATACAAATACGCGAGCACATCACTTCCCTGCGATGTCGTACCTAACCAGTTTTTCTCCTCAAAAATCGGCGGCGCCGGATGATACTTCACCGCCCTCAGCTCACTGCTCGGCATGGAAAGGAAATCCTCAACCTTGCCCTCTCCTGTATATGTCTCCTTCTCCTTCTCCTTCAACTTCACACCCTTCACATACACAGCGTTATAAACCAGCTCCCCATTCTCATCCCGACCATCCACCGCGCCACTGAACACCCCTTTTCTCAAAGTATAGCGGATGTGGAATCTTCCCTCGTCAACATCATGATACGTCGCTGCCAAACCATAATACGGCGTCCTCCGCCCGGACTCCGAATACTTACCATCACGCAAAACCATTCCCAGCGACCTCGGCCCCAACGTATCATTCGTCGGCGCATAAGGAATCAGCGGCAGAATCACGCGTCCCTTGCTTACCTGTTTCTCATCTTTCAGCTTCTTCTTGAGCAGCCGGTAATCCACCGGCGCATCCGCCAACTCGCCCTCGATTCCAAAATCCACTCCTTTGAATACTTTAGGAGAAAACGCCGGAAAACTCCACTGCCCCTTGTAACGCACCGCCAAGGCTTCATTTCCCACGACTACTTGATCCAATGCAGCCAAAGCCACCAAACCTAACAAAATCAAATATGAGTAATAACCTCTCTTGATTTCTTTAAACCGTTTGATCCGTCGCATCGTCACCGGATTCGGAGGGCCGCCCAAAAACGAACCCAACAGCAACCACATCCCGACACCCATCAACAGCGCGCTGCTCAACCAACCAAACCACAGGAAGTGAAACTTGCCGAAATGCGATCCGAAGATCGAAACATCCAAACGCAATCCCAACATCGAAACATCACGACTTGTGTTGAAAAACCAACGCGCCGTCGGAAAGTCAATTTTCAATAGCTCACCCACTGCGGCCAGTAGCCCCAGGATGAAAAACGCCATGCCTATCGATCGTTTGCTCATTTGAATTGAATTCGCGGGTCCACCATCGCCACGACAAAGTCTGAAATAACATTTCCTAACAGCATCAGGAACGCCGAGATCGTCAGGGTCCCCATGATCACCGGAACATCCCTCGCCAACACCGCATGATACTGCAGCAACCCGAATCCTTGGATATCAAAGACTGTCTCAACCAACAGCGTTCCCCCGATGAAAATCCCAACCAATGAACCCGCACTGGTCGCAATAGGAATCATCGAATTACGAAACGCATGCCCGAATACCGCCTTGCGGAATCCGACACCCTTCGCCACCGCCGTCCTCACATAATCCGCAGCCAGCTGATCCATGAGGTTGTTCTTTGTCATCATCGTCGTCATCGCAAAGCCCCCTATCAAATAACACGTCAACGGCAGCACCGTATGATGTGCCAAATCTTTGATCTGATTCCAATAAGACATCTCCTCGAAATCAGGACTCGTCATTCCAAACAAGGGAAACCAATTCGCCCTCGCTCCCAAATGCACCAACAACAAGGCTCCCAAAGCGAAGCCCGGAATTGAATACCCGATGAAAATCAAAACCGAACTCGCACTATCCACAAAGGTCCGATGTTTCAGCGCCTTCAAAACCCCCAACGGCAAACTCACGCCATACGTAACGATCGCGGTCAGCAATCCGAAATAAACAGCAATCGGCACCCGCTCGTAGATCATCTTCCATACCGGTTCGTTGTAAACCGTCGATCGACCCAAATCTCCCTGCAACAATCCACTGAATTTCGTCTGATATACCACCGCCCGCGACGGATAAGAAGGCGCCTCCGCACCTTTCACATTTCGTTTATAAAAGCGAGCCTTACGTGTGGCCTCGTTTTCATAGCGGATCTTCCATCCGTCTTTTTCAATTCCCTGACCATCAGTCTGGTAAGTAGAAGAAATGATTTTCTCATCCTTCTTGAGCACTCGCACCAGGCGCCCATCGCCCTTGAGCACCAGAGTCGCCAAGTTATCCACATCCTTCTCATTACCCGCTATCGCGTCATCACCCCTCGCTCCGAAAACTCCTTTGGATATAGAAACCTCTCTCGACAAAAGCCCTAACCACTGCAGATACGCAACCGGCATCGACTTATCCAAACCATATTGTTCCTCCAACTCCTCCAATTGGTCCTCCGTCAATCCTCCGCTCGTTTCAGCTGCCGACTTCTTACTCCCTCTCTCCCCCGCATTTCCCGCTGCCTGCTGCAGCATCCGATCCATCGGCCCGCCCGGCACAAATCGCGTGATCGCAAAAACGAAAAATGTGATCCCCAACAATGTCGGGGGGATCAGCAATAATCGTCTTAGGAAATAACTTTTCACGGCATTCGTTACAGCAAACTCACCTCAGTATTTTTAGATCCAGCAGATACCGGGCCTCGCATTAATATTTCTGACCCTTCTGTTTTTTCACAGCGATCACATAATCCAACACCGCCTTCTCATCCGATTTCGGCAGACCCGCATGACCGATCATTTTCGGCATCGCGTCTTCCCAATCCATGATATCCACGTGCTCGGGCAGTTGATATTGATGACACTCTCCGCATTTCAACATGTAAACTTCATGCCCACGCTGCAGACGATCAAGCGGCGTTCCGCTCAACTTTGCCATTCGCGCATCGGGATTGGGCACCTCAGAAATTCCACCTACCGCACCATCGTCGCCAGCCGCCATATCGCCCACCGAGCTACCGCCGCCAGTCGGCGCGCATCCAACCCATAGCAACAAAGCGCCCAGCACTCCGATGAAAGATATCTGTATTTTTAAATTTTTCATTCCTTGCTCTGTATTCCGCCACTTCAGCGCCTCGGAATCAATGAAAACCTCACCAAGTCTGTATTTCCGAATCGTGTGAGATTGATTTGGCATGAAATTCCCAATCCGTCTGCATCCTCAGGAAGGCAATATCCTGTGGTGATTCTGCCACGCAGCAGCAAAGAAGATTTCACAGGCTCTTCAGATATGCAGTGATGTCGGCGATGGCTTGCGGGGTGAGTCCGAGATTCGTCGGCGGATACATCAATGATTTTTCCATCAACTTCATCGAGGCGATGCGAGCTTTTGGAATGGTTTGGGTTTGTCCACCCATGCACTTGATGATGATCGGATCTCCTGCGCTCAGCACGATGCCGGTGATGGTGAGGCCATCGGTGGTTTTGATTTCACTGCCTTCGAAGCCGTGCGAAATTTCTGCCGAGGGATTAGCGATCGCATTGGCGATCACTTCCGAGGTTTGTTGTTTGCCATAGCTGGTGAGATCAGGACCATAATCCACACCTTGATCACCGACTTTGTGGCACATGTAGCAAGTCGCGATGGCTGCTTTGCCACGCTCTTTATCACCTGTAAGTTTGAGAATTTCGGCAGTCGCTGGCATTTTCCCGGCAACTTCAGCAGGCATTTCCACAGCGGTGAGTTTCACGTTGGCAGGATCTTGTCCCATCGATTTGAGAATCTCATCGAGTTTATGCGATTTCCATAAATTCCCTTTGCGGTTGTTGATCCACCAGTTGGCGAGATCTTTGTGGATAAAACCAGCGGTGTTGGCGAGTTGGATCATCGCGCCAGATGCTGCGGGGCTCTCGTTGAAACCGATTGCCGTGAGCGCCATTTTTGAATGTTCAGCACTCACATCGGCGGCTAAGGCGCGCATTTTGAGATCGGAAATGGCTTGTGTCGGGTGCAAGCGCCAGGCGATCCACGCAAACGCTTCACTCCATTTGTCACCTGTCGTTTGGTTCATCGCTTTTTTTGCCGCTGCATAAACCGCGGCTTCTTTGCCCGTGGAACCGAGGCCGAGAGCTTCCAGATAGGCGCGATCTTTACCGTCAAATTGCTCCGCAATTTTTGCGAGAATCGGCACACTTTTTTCGGCAGGAACATCGCGCAACATAATGGCGACTTCACGACGCACCATAGCGGCGGGATCCGTTGCCAATTTTTCGCCGAGCTCGACGACGTCGCCGCCAGCAGCACGGATCGCGCGGCAGGCCACGAGACGTGTGCGATCCTCTTTGGAGCTGAGCAATTCCCTAACGGTATTTTGTCCCGATGGACCCATCTGCGCGAGTAACCAAAGGGCACGCGCGGCGATGTATGGATTGCTATCTTTCAGCAAGGCCGCCACCGCAGGCACGGCTTTTTCGCCTTGTGCTTTGAGACGGGTGAAGCCGCTGTTGCGGACGTTCACCGAAGGACTTTTTAGCGCGGTGATTTGTCCTTCGGTCGTAGCGAGATCGAATGTCGGAATGACGGATTTGAAACCCTTTGGTGCGATCCTATAGATCGTGCCGGTGCCGGCTTCGTCCCCTGTAGCATGGCCGCCGACGCCACGATCGAACCAATCCGCGACGTAGAGCGCCCCATCCGGACCGACAGCGATATCGCTCGGGCGGAAGCGAGTTTTGAGCTCATTATTCCCGCCACCGACGAAGTCAGAACCCGCGAATTGTTTTTCTTTGTTAGAGGTAAGAAAGTCGATGCGCTCCAGTTTGAAGCCCGCCCCATCCGGCACCGGAAGGTAGCCGAAAACGACGTTTTTCCCTGCTTCACAGGCGAGCAGTAATCCCTGCCATTTATCACCGAGCTCGCCATTTTCATAAAAGGCAACACCTGTTGGCGAACCACCACCATAGACGTCGCCCGCCGGCATGGTGCCCGGATCTTCTTGTCGCCATTCTGCGATAGGAGTGGATTGACCCGGACGTTTATCAGCAGCCCATGAACGTTGGCCATCCGCGGAGGAAAAGCCCGCATTGCCACCTTCCATGACCTCTGCGACGCGGCACGCCGGCGGATCATCGTTATCGCTTTGGAACATATCGCCGAACGAGGTCAATGCTTGCTCGTATGAGTTGCGATAGTTATGTCCGACGATGCGCGCATTCGTGCCATCAGGATTCATCCGCACGGAAAATCCGCCGACCCATACATTGCCATCGTCGCTTTTCTGACCCGCAATCGCTCGTGTATCGGAATACCATGTACCACCACCGCTCTTGTAGTAACTGCTGCCAATGCGAAACGTTTTCCCGGATTTATCGGTAAAAATACCTGCGCAGTTGCCATTGTTGAAATTCCATTGTCCATCAGGACCGACCGTCACGCTGTGCAATGAGTGATCGTGCTGACGAGCATTAAAACCAGTGAGTAGCACTTCGCGCTTATCGGTGGAGGCATCATATTTTCCATCACGATTCACATCGGTATAAACAATCAAATCGGGTGGTTGGGCGACGACGATCTTGTCATCGAGCACGGAGACTCCGAGAGGTGATTCGAGATTTTTGTCCTGTGTGAAAACACTGGTTTTATCGCACTCACCATCTTTGTCGGTGTCCTCCAAAATAACGATACGATCACCTTCCTTACGACGACCTGCCGCGCGGCGGTAGTTCACGCCCTCCGCAACATACATGCGACCTTGCGCATCAAAATCGATGTTGGTGGGATTTTGCAGATCAGGAGTCGTCGCCCACACTTTAATTTCGAGAGCATCATCCGCGACAGTGAAAAGATCTTCGGGAACCAACGACACACCCGGTTCACTCGGGTCAGCGGGCTTCTGCGTGTAGACCGCGAATTTCACTGCTGCGATCGTATTTTTCCCAGCCTGAAACGCACCGCCATCGTCGAGGCCTACTTGTGTCGTAAACGATTCCACGCCGGCAGGAAGATCATAAACGATCACCGAGGCGGCATGAGTGCCGATGCCATTTGCATAGGTTTTTTTATCCACGGTAAGCGCGCCGCTTCCACTATTTTTTCCAATTTGCACTGAACCAAAACCAGCATTGGCGCTGCGCCATTTAAGATCTGTTAGGTTCTTCTTCGATCCATCGGCCATCACCAACATTGGCTCGATCCAGTTCGCCCAATCGCAGGCAATATCACCCTCGCTCGAGACCACGAGATAGAGTTCCTTGGCGTCTTTGAGTGAAACATTGACTGACTGCAAACGCGGAGTAGCAGCATTCATGACAGGACTTTGAAATAGCGGCTTGGCTGCGTTCGCCTGCTGACGTCGCTCTTTTTTGTTAGGTTTTGTTTCAGCTTTTGCCTCGGTTTTTACTTCGGCTTTGACGAATCCTTTTTCGCGATCTTCTTGGATTTTCGCTGCAGGCATTGCTTTAAACTCACCGGGCTTTACCAGCGTGAGCCGTACATTTTTACCTTTGTCATCAAGATTGGCGTTGAGGTCATCTTCCGACAATGGTTTGGACGGCACACCTTCCTTTGGCACATCCAGCCCGGCAGTCCAGACCACGGCGTTGAGCACGATCTTGCGGAAATTATCGATCGACCAGTTGCGATGATAGTGCCCACCCGTGAAGCCGACGCCGCGCCCACCATCTTTGCGTTCGATGCCCCACATAAGCGTTTGCGGTTTATCCAAACCATCGACGCCATATTGATTCCACAGATTGATATACTGCTTCATGCGTTCACGGTCCGGCGTTGCTGTCACCAGATCGAGCACTTTACTGCGATCGGGAATGAAGCGCATATTGTAGTAAAATTCGTCGTATGCTTCGACTAGCGACCCAACCCCATTCGACACGGGATGATTAGGAAAAGCCTTGAGATCCGCGACCCAATGCGGATTCACGGAAAATCCTGTTTCAAATGCACCACCTATCCAGGGGCGATAATATTTTTCACCCTCCGCGGGATTCGGATGAACCGCGTAATGCATGAACATCAGGCCAACGCCACTTTTCGCGAGTTGGTCCACCTTTTCCCAGCCTTTACCAACGACGCTGGTGCCATCGGCATAAATCACCAATGCCTTGATGCCATCGAGCACCGATTCATCTTTCGGCCAGCCTTGGATAACCGTCGCCTCGATGTCTAGATTGCTTTCGTTCAACGCCTTGGCAAGCAATTGACAACCGGCATTGAACTCATGTTCACCGGGACCATGACTACGTCCCCCAGCAAGGAAAACGATTTTGCGAGCAGCCATTGCTTGGCAAGTCAGTAACAAAGCTAGGGAAAGGATGGTGAGTCGCAGAACGACAGGATGTTTGTATCGAAACATAATATTTGTGGGGATAGATTTCTACCGTTGGTAAGACTTATACCTAAAAACATGGATCAAATTAACAAGCTAAACTTTGGCATCATTTAACCTTTCCAGTATCATTTTTCATCAGCCCAACACGATAACATCCTCGATGCCTTTGGCGTTGCTAAGAACGTTTCGATTTCTTGCACAGAGCGTGTGTTGAGCACATCTTCCCTGCGCAACCAGCCTTTGCGGGCGATACTTACTCCTTGGCCGATATAATGGAGCTGCGCACGTGAGTGTGCATCGGGATTGATGGAGCATAGGACGCCTTTGTCGCGCGCGCGTTTCCACCAGCGCCAATCCATGTCCATCCGCATCGGGCTGCAATTGAGCTCGATCACGGTCCGTGTTGCGGCCGCGCAATCGATGATCTTTGCGTGATCCACCGCGTAAGCATCGCGTTTCAACAAGAGCCTGCCTGTCAGATGGCCGAGCATGGTCACGTGTTCGTTTTCCATCGCACGGCAGATCCGCGCGGTCATGGTTGCTTCGTCCATATTCATCAGGTTGTGAACAGAGGCGACGCAGAAGTCGAGCTGGGCGAGAATGTCATCGGAAAAATCCAAGCTACCGTCTTTGAGGATATCCACTTCATTGCCTGCGAAAATGCGAAAGCAGTTCAGTGATTTTTCCAGATTTCTGATCTCGGCAATCTGCGCGAGCAAGCGCTCCTCATTCAGGCCATTCGCCCAAAAGGAAGATTTCGAGTGATCGGAAATTCCGAGATATTGCAGGCCGAGATCCATCGCTTCCTCGACCATTCCTTCGAGGCTGTCTTTGCCATCGGAAGCCGTGGTGTGATTGTGGAACGTCCCACGCAGATTCATCAGTTCGACCAAGCGCGGCAACTGCTTCTCCGCCGCCGCCTCGATCTCGCCACGATTTTCACGCAGCTCCGGCTCGATATACTGCAAACCTAGTAAATGATAAATATCCTTTTCCTCCTCCACCACGGGGCGATCGATCTCATCGCTCACCGGATTCAGTCCGTATTCGTTCAGCGACCAGCCCTTCTTCAACGCGAGCGATCGCAGTGCGACATTGTGCTCTTTAGAGCCTGTAAAATACTGCAAGGCAAAGGGAAACTCGGCGTTCTTCACCGCCCGCAAATCGCAATGCATCCCGTTTTTCAAACGCACCGAGACTTTCGTTTCGCCGCACGCAATCACGGATTCCACTTCTGGCAGAGTGGTGAAATCCTCACACACCAACGCGCCTTCTTTTGTCGCCACCAGGAAATCCAAATCGCCGACGGTTTCCTTCGCTCTGCGATACGATCCCGCCACCGCTACTCTGGAAATCTCCGGATGCATCCGCAGCATTTCCAAAATACTCTCAACGACTATTCCGGTCTTTCCTAACAGAAATCGATCCGCAAATTTCTCATTCGCTGCGATCCCCTCGAGGATCTTGCTTTGCGTTTTCTCTCCAAATCCCGCCAGCGTCGCGACCCTTCCTTCCAAACAAGCCGCTTTGAGTTTCTCCAACGACACCACCCCAAGCTCTTCATACAAGGCCTTGATCTTCTTCGGTCCTAGTCCCTGCACCTCAAACAAATCAAAAATGGTCGGTGGAAATTCTTCTTTGAGTTTCTCGTAAAATTCCAGTTTCCCAGTCTTCGCCAGCTCACCCAATTTATCGCGCAAGGCCTCGCCTATGCCTTTGATCCCTTTCAGCTCATCATTCTTCGCTAACTCAACGACATCCTCTTCCATCGCCAACACCACTTCCGCACCTTGCCGATACGCGCGCACTTTGAAGGGATTCTCCCCCTTCAACTCCATCAACAGAGCGATCTTCTCCAAAACCCCAGCCATCTCTTCGCGATTCATATTTTCAAAATGTGAGGATTACTTGCCTGTAACGCGAATTTTACCAGTTCCCTTAAAATACTCGTCATTTTTATTATTTGCGGATGATTCACTGGAGCCATAAGTCCCAGTTGGAAGTTTAGCCCCACCATTGAAGCTCAATTCCTTGATATCTTTGGAGCTACTGAAATCTAAATGGACTTTCGCGCCAGTCGAAATGTCGAGAGAAGCTGCTCCAAGTGCAGATGTATCAGAGCATATCAGAGTTCCTTCAGAAATTTTGATGGTGCCGGTAAAACTGTTTTTTTCCGTGAGCATGAGTTCGGAATCACCTGTTTTGGTGATTCCACCCGCGCCAGAGATCTCACCGTTAATGGTTAATTTATACACTACGTTAAGCGTTGTATTGGAATTCACAATGACAGGTCCGTTCAGGTTATTTCCAAAGCCGTTTTCAGATAAAATCGTGCCGCCATTAAGTGTGAACGGATTAGAAAGAGTGATACGATTGAGATACAACGTACCGCCATCGATGGTGACAGGACCTGAACCAAGCGCATCTTTGACGTCATCATCTAGCTGTAATGTGCCCTTTTTGATGAATGTCCCTCCTTTGTAGCTGTTAGAAGCACTGCGAACCTCGAGAATTCCTGGGGTATTTTTAATGAACCCACCATCACCGGAGAGTGCGCATAAGGTATCAATATTTACCCCCCCAGAGCCATCACCAGCCAACTCCGTCATCGCCGTAAGCATAAGCGGAGTTTGGAGTGTGACCTCTTCACTGCCGTTTTGATAGATTTGTGGCAAGGTCCCGCCATTTGCATGAAACGCTATGCCTGAGCTTCCATCTAATGTCACACCTCCTCCAAAATGGAGCTGATTGAGCTTAAATCCATTGCTCAAATTATGGCTCACTTTATAGCTTCCAGGCGGGTCAAAACGGATCACAAAATTAGGAGCGCCTGCCGCAGCAGGATTACTCGGATTCCATGAACTCGTATCGCTCCAATTTCCCGAACTTTCATTCTTCCATGTATAAACCACGGGATCTCCTGCTTTTACATCGATTGTAACCTTAGCTGGCTCTGATTTCGTTTTGCCATTCAACACAGTAAACGTGAAGTGATCAGTGCCACTGAAATTCTGGGATGGGGTATAAATCAAATTGGGCGCAGATCCGCTCAATTTTCCATGTTCCGGTGCTGTGCCGAGCGAATATTTCAAATTTGCTCCGCTGCCTGAAATGGTAATCTGCACTGGCTTGTTCAGCACCGTGCTCACACTTTGCGGGTTCGCATAAGCAGGTCGATTCTCTATACCCTTACCATCATGCAACCATTCTTTGCTGATGATCGAACCATTCGGCCCAGTGAAAGCAGGACCAGACCACTTGAGTTTGGCGATTCCCGATCCGCTTTTTTTATAATAATCAATCTGGATGTCTGCAACCTGCCTCGCTTTGAGATGAATCGGAGCACTATCTGTCCAGATAGGCGCTTGATCCATAAAACGCTCTATCACAAGGACCCCATTCAAAAATACCCGTATGCCATCACTATTAAGCGCAGAAAATGTGTAGTTTCCCGTTTCAGGAACGAGTAATAAGCCGCTCCAGCGCACACTGAAATTTTTCGCATCCAGAGAGCTATCCAGTGACTCCTTACTCCAATCAAAGTTTACCTCAGGATCGGTGCGTGTGAGAGCCAGACTTGTGAAACCCGCATCTTTAAAATACTGGCCTTTAAGTCCGTTGCCACCTGTCCCAACGATGATGGAGACGAACGCTGGCTCAGAGATCGCAAGAACATCCTTCACTTGGAAGGTGAAATTAACGACCCCCTTGAATCCAGTTACTGGTGTAAATGTTAGATTTGGTGCGGTTCCTGAAAGTTTGCCCGAGGAAGGCTGCGTGAGATTGATAAAAGAAACTTCACCACGTGGCGACTCACCGCTCAGCTTGATCGCTTTGGCATCTGTAGTTACAATCACTTGTGAGTGAGCCACAGGTAATCCGAGATTTTTCTTAGGCGAAGAACTGGCATTCTCTATGATTTCGATGGTTTTGATTAACGTAGCGTAAGTTGAACTCGATGGCTCCCATGTATCCCTTAAACTCCGTAGTTTTGGCAATGTGTAACGCGCGGCATCGCCGTATGAAGCTAATGCTAATAACGCAGCTTCTTGATATTCCCCAGATCCCCATCCAAAATCTTTCGGATCTTCTAACATGGAAAATGCCAATGATGCGCCTTCTTTGATTTGATAGCTTGCAAGCATTTGGATCCCCAAGGCACGCGGACTCGCGCTCCACATACGATCTGCCTGACACTCCGTAGAAACCACTTCATACATATTGGGAATCAACGCCTGCACATCTTCCAGAGAAAGATTCATCTTACAAAATCTCGCGACGCCGGTGCGTGGATACGAATCTGGTTGTTTGAGTCCAACTTGAATCGCGCGATACAGCAGGTCTTTCGGCGCTTTCATCAAGTATGTTCCAACGTCGTTTCCTTCTGAACCATCCGGCACACCATTACCGAAGAGAGCGAGCGATAATTGACTATTACTGATCTGAATAGGATCCATCCAATCGATCACGTTCGGATCAGTCGCATTTTTAATAAATGCGTTGAGCATTTCCGTAACATGCGCACTAGCGCTGACCGCTTCATAACTTCGAATCGCACCAGCAGCTTTGGCTCGCACCCAATAATCGGTGTCATTCAGCCGCTGAACGATGATGGGCAGCGCTTTGGCATCTTGGAGCAAGCCCAAGGCTTGGCAGGCACCTTGACGCTCTCTCGAATTCGGACTCGCTAGCAAACTTCGTAATGCAATCAGTTCCTTATCAGATATCTGACGACTCGCCAACTCCACCGCTGCGTAATGACGCACAACGGGATCATATTCATTCAAAGCCGCTGTGAGTTGATCAACGCCGAGTTTTTTCCTATCCAACTTAAACGTTGCGGCAGTAATCGCGTTAGACACTTTCGTCACGTCTAACACATTTGCAGGGTTCGCATTTTTTCCAGTTATGAAAAGCTGCTTGAGAGGCAAGCTAAAGGTTAGAAGTTGATACGCAGTTGCGCTTAATCCGCTGTAATCTGACCCACCAAGATAAGTGCCATCAGCCGTGGTTCCGGGGCCGTATTGTTCCTGTCCGTCGTAGGTAAATGAACCATCGGTACGGCGGGATAAATCCAAATTCCAGCGTATCGGTTTCAAGTGTTCCGATGCTGCGAGCGGACCACCCATTGCTGCGCCAAGTGGATTCCACAGGAAACTCAATCCCTGACCGGTATGTCCATACTCACGCCCGATAAAACTAGAGATGGCAACTCGGGAAAAATATTCCGTCTCAGCCACACGATTGGCCTGTATACCAAAGAAAACCGCTGCGGTCGCATCCTTTCCATTAGAAGCATGATTCGTGGCGCCCGGACCATGTTCGCCATAAGGAATAGAACCTTTATTTGCATACCAACCAAAGAATTTTGACCCGCGCTCAATCGCTACATCAATCTCGGGATCGACGGTTTGTTTGGCTGCCAACAATGCTTTTTTTCCCATCACCATCGCGAGATTCGCGGTGAGTCCCACTGCATTAACGGGACCGTATCCAATTGAGATACGAACCCCTGAACCATCCGGCTTCAGTGCTGAGGGACTATGTCCATAAGTTCCATAAATGCTCTGTGACTGTGCAAGTGTAAGTGTGAATTTTTTAATCCCGGGAACGACTTCAGCATCCCCAGTGATCAAATAATACTCGGAAAGAAATAACGCAATGTATGACCAATCCCAGATCGGAATCGATACGCGTTTAGGGCCTTCGTTTGAAAGTCCTCGCGCGTATGACTGGAGTCGTTCTTGAACGTTTTTGTAATTCGGATCTTTTGGCGTCACGCTCGCAAGCAGTGAAAGCGCACTCACCGCGCTTGCATAATCGCTGCCGAAAAAGGATGGGTTCGCTAATAGATCCGCAACCATCTTGTTTCTCGTGGCAGTTAGAATCGATGCCGATTTTGGACAGTTGTACGGTGCGGTATCGGAATAGTTTCCTAAAATGGAAAGACTGATGTTCACATCCGCCGTTGCACCAGCTCGCCAGCGTTTGACACGCAACGTCCCAGCTCCAGTTTTTTCCGCTTCACCAATCGCTATCCCAAAAGCTTTGCGGCAATCGCTGCTAAAAAGAGGCACATCTCCACTGCTGCCTGCCATCGCACCAACTATCACATCACCTACTTCTAACACCTTATCAGCAGGCGGGCTGACCACAGCTACTAGAATCTGCCGACTCTCATCGGTCATCAATCCATCGTCTCCCACATTATTCCGATTCACATAAATCCAGCCACGCATTCCGGTAGGACCCAGATTGTAGGTTTCTTTCTTATCGGTGGTGGCAATCACCCCAGGCGCAGTGAGATCTGGCGGAGCTGAAAAAGCCAGTGATGAGAGAACGAATAGGCATACAACTGCCAACAAAGAGGACGAGGTTTGCATCTGATGATGGGGATTTCTGTGAATAGATTTCAACATAGTAAACAATGGCTAACTCTCGGATGATGAATGCATTTGTGAAGCCAATACTTTTCCCTTGCAGCGACTCGATATTTCACCTCCCTCCCAGCCACTTCTCTTTTTCCCTTTAATTTCTGAAATTTAGGGTTTCCCCCTGAGACGAAAGTCGTAATCCTCCCGACGTTATGAGCAATCGTCTTGAAGGAAAAGTTCTCGTCGCCCAAGGTGGCGGCCCCACCCCAGTGATCAACCAAAGTGTCGTCGGCGTCGCCCTCGAAGCTCGCAAGTTCTCACAAGTCACTTCGATTTACGGAGCTGTCCATGGCGTTTCCGGAATCATTAACGAGAACTTCGTCGATCTCACCCGTGAGACCACCCACAACCTCGAACAAGTCGCCGGCACCCCTTCTTCCGGTTTACTTTCCACCCGCGACAAACCCGATGAAGAATATTGCGCACGCATGTTCGAGGTCATGCAAGCCCACGACATTCGCTACTTCTTCTACGTCGGCGGAAACGATTCCTCTGACACCGTCCGCATCGTCAACGAGCAAGCCCAAGCTGCGAACTACGAACTGCGCGCCATCCATATTCCGAAAACGATCGATAACGATCTCATGGAAAACGATCACTGCCCAGGCTTCGGTTCCGCGGCACGTTTCGTTGCCCAAGCATTCATGGGAGTGAACCTCGACAACCGCGCCCTTCAAGGCGTTTACATCGGTTGCGTCATGGGTCGCCACGCCGGCTTCCTTACTGCAGCATCCGCTCTTGCCCAGAAATATTATAACGACGGCCCGCACCTTGTTTACGTTCCTGAGCGCCACTTCAAAACCGAGCAATTGCTCGCAGATGTAGATCGCATGTATTCCAAATACGGCATGTGCACGATCGCCGTTTCTGAGGGGGTCTCCGATCCAGATGGCACTCCGATGATTGTAAAACTTCTTGGAAAAGAAGAACGCGACTCGCATGGCAACGTCCAGCTTTCTGGAACCGGCGCGCTCGGAGATCTGCTTGCCGATACCATCCGCGATGGCCTGAAAATCAAACGCGTCCGTTCAGACACGTTCGGGTATCTCCAGCGTTCCTTCATGGGCATTCAATCAGATCGCGACTCACGTGAAGCCCGTGAGGTTGGTGAAAAAGCTGTGCAATTCGCGATGTGGGACAATGTCGATGGCTCGGTCGCAATCAAGCGCCCTGTGCTCGATTACTCAGTCGATTACGAATTGGTGGATATCAAGAAAGTCGCTGGAAAAACCCGCCACATGCCGGATAACTTCATCAACGAAGCAGGCAATGGAGTGACGCAGGATTTCATGAACTACTGCCGTCCGTTGCTTGGCTCTAATATGCCAGAGCCGCATCGCCTGCGCGCACCTACGGTTACAAAAATTCTTAACCGCTAATTTCCCCGAGAAGCTCTTAAATTAAAAAATGATCCGACGGATCCGTCAAATTGGGCGGATCAGTTGGATTTTTTTTCTTTCTCTGCTTGTGCCGCTTTTTCTGCGTTTTCTTTAGCTTTCCGTTGCTTCTCGGCCATTAGCATTTCGAAAGTTCCATCGCCAGACTTTACCGAAGTGACAGGCTTTTCCAATTTCGGAGGTGGAGGAAGGTCTTTTCTAAACAACGCGCGTGCCGCATCATAGATATTCACCATCACTATGAGAACTATCACGTGAAAGATTAGCGACAAAATTCGCTTTCCGCCTTTTTTCGTGCTTTTCACTTTTTTCGCCATAACAGGTTAAACGTAACCAACGATTCAGAATCTTGAAACCTGTTTTTTAGACAAAAAAGCCTCCGGCTATGGAAGCCGGAGGCTAAAATCATTTCTATCTCAGAGAATTACTGACCGCCTGGGATCTGGAATCCTTCTGGAAAAGCAGGTTGTGGAGGAGCGTCTTTGATCTCAACCAACTCCAGTTCAAAAATCAGAGTAGTGTTTGGCCCGAGGTCGACACTCGCGCGCTGCTCGCCGTATGCCATGCTGCTTGGGATGAATAATTTCCACTTCGCACCAACTGGCATAGAGGTGAGAGCTTCACGAAATCCTTCAACCACCTGAAGTGTCATCTCAACTGGCTTACCTTCAGGAGAAGCATCGAATTGAGTGCCGTCGATTTTGGAGCCTTTGTAGTTCACCATGAACAACTTGTTGCTTGGTGCTGCCGCATCGGTAGGAGCAACGTATTTTTGATCGCCGCCTTTAGCGAGAACCTCGTATTGCAGGCCGCTCTTGGTGGTGGTCACGCCTTCACGCTTGCCGTTTTTCGCAAGAAACTCAGTGCCTGCTTTTAAATTTTCCTCAGCGAGAGTTTTCTCGCGCACTTGGATGACTTCACTTAAGCCCATCATGGCTGCCTGAAGTTTCTCGGCCTCAACCTCTGGCTTCTTGCCTTTAGCAGCTGCAGCGAAGCCTTTGATGAAAATTTCCATATCGAAATCGTCGAGGCTTACACCGTATTTACCGAAGTTTTCCGCGAATGCACTACCAGCGCTATAACCTGCCGCATAAGATGAATCCGGTTTGATGTCGGCAGCTTTCGGAGCTTCTTTAGGTGCTTCTTTAGCAGCCTCAGCAGGCGCCTCTTTTGCAGCCTCTTTTGCAGCCTCTTTCGGAGCTTCTTTAGGCGCTTCTTTAGCGGCCTCTTTCGCCATAATGATTCCACTGACAGAGAGAGCGATCAACGCTGTCCGCGTGGCACGATTGAATAAGGAATGTCTCATAGTTTCTTTAAAGTCCGCGAAACGTAGAGGTCCACCACACCCATGTCCAGAACGGCTTTTTGGGAATATCTCTGGAAAAACCCCGATTCGTGACATTCAGAGCATACATCTTATCGGCTAATTGAAATTTTGTTGGGGTTTATATTTTGAAATTTGGAGGTTAGTCTTTCTAAGCATGCCCATACTCTCTCCGGAAAACCTAGCCGATCCCTCATCATCCGACGAGATCCTCGATGCTTTCCTCTCCTATCTGGAGGCGACCGGCACCACTCCTTACGGCCACCAAGAAGAGGCGATTCTCGAGCTTTTCGCTGGCAACAATGTCATCCTCAACACCCCCACCGGATCGGGCAAATCCCTTGTCGCTCTCGCCCTCCAATTCCGTGCGATCTGCCAAAAACGCCGCTGCTATTACACCGTTCCCATCAAAGCCCTCGCCAACGAAAAATTTCTCTCCCTCTGTCATACCTTCGGCCCTGAAAATGTCGGTATGATCACTGGCGATGCCACGGTCAATCCCTCCGCTCCCGTCATTTGCTGCACCGCAGAAATCCTAGCCAACATCGCTCTCCGCGATGGCGCATCCGCAGACGCTGATGACATCATCATGGACGAGTTCCATTATTACTCGGATCACGAACGCGGCGTCTCTTGGCAAGTCCCGCTTCTCACCCTGCCGCGCGCACGCTTCCTACTGATGTCCGCCACCATCGGCGATACCGAGTTTTTTCAAGAAACCCTCACCCAACTCACCGGAACTACGACGACTCTAGTAAAATCCGAAGACCGCCCCGTTCCACTTGAGTTCGATTACTCCACGGTCACGCTCGAGGAAAAAATCGAAGAACTCGTCACCGCAAACCGCGCACCGATCTACCTCGTTCATTTTTCCCAACTCGCCTGTGCGCAAACCGCCCAAGACCTTTTAAGTAGAAATTTCTGCTCGAAAGAGGAAAAAGAAGCGATCGCCGAAATCCTCGTCGATGCCGATTTCCGCTCTCCTTACGGCAAGGAAATCAAAAAACTCCTCCGTCATGGCCTCGGTATCCACCACGCCGGCCTGCTCCCAAAATACCGGACCCTCGTCGAAAAACTCGCACAGAAAGGCCTGCTGAAAGTCATCTGCGGAACCGATACCTTAGGGGTCGGAGTCAACGTCCCGATCCGCACAGTCGTCTTCACCCAGCTTTTCAAATACGGCGGACAATCTACCAAAACTTTAGCTGTCCGTGACTTCAAGCAAATCGCCGGACGCGCCGGGCGACGCGGTTTCGACGACATCGGTTACGTGGTCGCCCAAGCACCGGAACACGTCATCGCCAATCTCAAGGCCGATGCCAAAGCCTCCGCGAAAGGTGGAAAATCCAAGGCGATGAAAAAGAAGCCGCCGGAAAAAGGTTTCGTCAATTGGGATGAAAACACGTTTCGAAAACTCATCGATTCTCCTTCGGAAAAGCTCACCTCATCGTTCGTGATGCGTCATGGGATGCTACTCAACCTGCTTTCCCGCAAAGACCAGGACGGTTGCGCGGAACTGCGCCGCATCATCCGTGATTCCCACGAAACACCCACCAAAAAATCCGCCCTCCGAAAACGCGCCTTCGAACTGTTCCGCGGATTGGTTGAGGGAAACATCCTCTCCATCATCCCGAAACACGAACGCACCGGACCGGCAAAAATCCGCCTGAATATCGAACTCCAGGACGACTTCTCTCTCAACCAAGCGCTCGCCACTTACCTCATCGAAGCCATCCCGCAACTCAACCTAACAGATTCAGCTTACCCCTTGAACGTCATTTCCCTCGCCGAAGCCATCGTCGAGGACCCCTCGCAAATTCTCCGCAAACAAATCGACAAGGAAAAAGACAAGTTGGTCGCAGAAATGAAATCCGATGGCGTTGAATTCGACGCGCGGATGGATGCGCTGGATCAGGTCGAACATCCGAAACCCGGCAAAGAATTTATTTACGCCACCTACAACGAATTCGTCCTGAAAAATCCTTGGGCAAAAGAAGCTTCGGTTCGCCCTAAATCCATCGCCCGCGAAATGTTCGAGGATTACACATCTTTCGAAGACTATATCAAAACCTACAAACTGGAGAAATCCGAGGCCATCCTGCTCCGCCACCTCACCGAGGTTTATAAAATTCTCGTCCAGACCGTTCCGCCAAACCTGAAAACCGAAGATCTGTTAGAAGCGGAATCGTTCTTCGGCGACATGCTCCGCGCCACCGATTCCTCCCTGCTCGACGAATGGGAAAAACTCCGCAACCCGGATTTCATTTCCGAAACCCCACAACCCAGCGCCGAGAAAAAAACCATCCCCTACACCCGCAACAAAACCGCCCTCACCCAAGCCACCCGCGCCGTCGTGCTCCAGTTTATCAAACAGCTTTCCCAACAAAACTACGAAGCCGCCCTCTCAAGCGTCGAAAGCGATTTCACCATTCCAAGTCTCGCCGCATTGATGAATTCCTACGACGACACCCATGGATTGATCCGCCTCGATCCGGAAGCGAGAAACATCAAGCACACTCATATCGAGGAAATCCCCGACAAAAAAATCTGGCGCATTTCTCAAACCCTAATCGATCAGGAAGACCTCAACGATCACCTCGCACACTTCTCTCTCGATCTCCCAGCTTCCGATATAAAAAACTCGCCGGCTCTGATCTTTCACGGAATCTCTCCAATTGCGGAGTGATTCTACCTAATAGTAAATAAATCTATCAATACGGCGACCAAAGAACGCCGCTACACCTACCCCACCCAAACACTTTTCAGATAAGCTTCCTCTGAAAAATCCTCCGGCATAACCGCGCCTTCCATCTTGGGCTGATGGATCATCCGCATGAAATCCTTTTCAGACATCCCCCTGAAATTCGTGCAGCAGAGCATCCATCCATCCTTCGCCAGCACCTGGCTCGCCAACTCCGCCAGCTCGCCAAAATCTTTTTCCACGCGAAAAACTTTTCCTTTGTCGTCGCGTGAAAAGGTCGGTGGATCTAACACAATTCCATCAAACTTCCGACCCTGCTTCGCGAATCGCTTCAACCAATGAAACGCGTCTCCTTTGCAGAAATGATGTTGGGCGTCGTCTAAACCATTGAGTCGAAAATTCCGCTTCGCCCATTCCAAATAAACTGAGGAAAGATCGAGGGTTGTCGTTTCACCGCCACCCATCGCGCCTGCGACCGAAAACCCGCCGGTGTAAGAAAATAGATTCAACAGTTTTCCACCACCCGCCATGCGACGCATCACCTCGGCCCGATTCAATCTCTGATCCAAAAAAATCCCCTGTGAATATCCACTTTCAAAGGAGACTTCAAAATTCAAGCCGTTCTCTTGGATCACAAACGCACCCGAAACCGCATCGCCGTACAGATGCATGGGCGATTCTTTTTGATGCTGATCCAAGCGCTTCCAATAAACGCTTCTCCCGCTCGACTTCAACCAAGCTTTCACCTCCGCTTGGATTTCCCCGCCCGGAGTCATCACCATCCATTTCCCCGCATAATCCTCGATCGCAAACCCCGGGACCCCATCCCCCGCCCCATCCACCAAACGCAACGCATTCGTTTCCCCATCCAACAAGCCCGCACGCTTATCCACCGCCTTATCCAACAACGTCGCAATCACCCACCCATTAAAACCCCCATCCGCCTGAAGCGGAACTTTAAATTTAGAAGAAGTCTTAAGGTCGAAGGTCTGAAAGTCGATGTTCCAACCCATCAATCGCACCAGCGATTCTGACTTCGACCTTCGACTTCTCAAATCCGTATCACCTTGCATCCCCACCCTTCCCGCACCATCTTGATTGCGTGTTAAAAGAATTCCTCCGGTATTTCTGTTTATGCCTCTTGTTCACTGGCTTCAACGGCTGTGCGCCGAAAGACTATTCCGTCCCTGCCCAGAAAAGCGGAGAAACGTTCGGTTACAGGACTTGGAAACGCGACCATAACACGCAGGATCTGGTCATCATCGGGATTCATGGATTTTGCGGAAACTCCATCGACTACGCCAACCTTGGAAACTATCTGGTCGAACGCCAACCCAATACCGCCGTTTACGCCTACGAGCTTCGCGGGCAAGGCAGCGATCCCATCCATGAACGCCGCGGCGATATCGGCGATCCCTCCCAATGGTATGACGATCTCAACACGTTCACCCAACTTGTTAGAAAACGTCACCCGAAAGCCAAAATTATCTGGTATGGCGAAAGCATGGGTGCACTCATCGCCACTCACGCGCTCAACTCCGCACCTCCCGGAAATCCTCCTTGCGATGCCCTCGTCCTCTCCTCGCCCTTGGTCCGATTCAAAGACGATATCGAACTCTGGAAAATCGCTTTGGTTCAGGTCGCCGCCACCACAGCCCCTCTCGCACGTGTGCCGTTGGATTCTCTAACAGGACAACAGGACATTAAAGTCACGCAAGATTCCTTTCATGGAAAACAATCCAAAACCAACTCCTACAACATCGAGAAGCACACCCTCCGCCTCCTCGGGACCCTCGCCAGACTTATCGACGGCATGAACGCCTGCGCCGAAAAAATCCAGATCCCCATTCTTGTCCTTCACGGAGAACATGACTTCCTCAATACCGATTCCGATGTCCGTGGCTTTGTCGCCCGCATCCCCGAATCCACTCCAAGCACATATCACGATTATAAAGGCGCTTACCACCTCCTCATGTATGATGAGAAAAAGGAAAAAATCTTCCGTGATGTCGGAAAATGGCTGAATGAACTGAGAGCGAAAGATTAAGCTTACGGCATTTGATCAAATCTCTAGTAGCTGGTCTTGGAGTATCCTGTTAAAGTGCAACTTGCTTAGGAATATTCATTCATTCTCTTTTTTAATAGATGCGATAATCGAAAGCATAGCGCGAAGCCCCTTCGTTTCCTTTGCTACCTTCTGTGTAGAAAATATTTTACAGAAGGTAACGGAGATAACGAAGGACTGGAACAACCCAGCTATCGCATCACAATTACACAAATTCTGAAATCGAAAGCTAAGCGCGAAGCTCCCTTCGTTTCCTTTGTTAACTTCTGTGAAGAAAATATTTTTACATAAGGTAACGAAGATAACGAAGGGCTGGAACAACCCATTCTTTATCTGCGTTCATCTGCGTCCATTTGCCGGATAAGTCAGGATAATATACGGTCCGGCCATCTTCGCTACGCTGCGATTGCGGTTCTATTTATTAAGAACCAGCTCTTACTTCACTCCCCAAAGCTTACGAACTAGCGCCGCCATTTCTGGATCGTGCTTTTCGAGTTCAGCACGCGTGTACGGATAAAAATCATTTCGAACGAAAAAGCCCTCGGTGCATTCCGCAAAGTATTCCATCGGATCGGTCATGGCATAGGCCTTATCCATCCTTTTGTTTCCTTTTGAATCCACCCGTTCCACCTTGTCATATTTTCCACTGGCTTTGGCTTTATTGTATGCGGCGACAAGTTCCGGATTCTCAAATCCTTTCGGCAGGAACCGATTGTGGTAAGCATGGGCAAGTTCGTGGAGCGCGAAGTTTGGCATGCGTTTAGTATCTTCCTCGAAAGAATCCACGTTGGTGAACTCCACGCCTTTGCCCATAACCGGATCGCGACCGTTGTCTTTCAACCATTTCGCATCCGGATGGAATTCCGCCCTTTCACCAAATTCAGGATAAGGAGGTGAAAAATAGAGACCCACTTTTTGCATTTCCGCCACAGCAGGCGCTGGCACCAGTTTGATGATTTCATCGAGCTGCACTTTCAACATGCCTAGTGCCTTTTCGGTCGCTGGCTTGGTTTTATCTGAGAGCAACGCTTTGTTGATATGAACCTTCCAACCTGAAATCTCCCGTGTCTCGCGCGCGATCCCTGCTTCTGCTGCTTTACCACGAGCCACCGCTTCCGCACGAATCTCTGCTTTGACTTTTTGCAGCCTTTCCGGCCAGACAAAGGTCGGGGCTTTCGATGGATCGTAACCTTCCATGTGACCTGTTAGGCGCGTGACCGGCTTGGTGTATTTTAATTCGGTTTCGCCAAAAACCTCACGGCACAACGCCGCAAGACCGGGATCGTATTCTATCAACTCGGCACGGGTGTTGACGTGGTTATGATCGTGATCCGGCTCGCGGTTGTTGTCGAACCATGACTGCACGCCTTCCGCAAAATACTCTCTATCATTCACCGATGCGTATTTGCCTTTCCACAATCCCTTCGCCATCGCTTCGTCGTAGTTTTTTTTCAATCGGGCATCGAAGGTGGGATCGAGATTTTTGACTCCTCTCAAATGGATGTTGTGCGCGATTTCATGAATCAGAATGTTTTCGGTGGAATAAGGATCACCCGGATAGCCGAGCAAGTTTTCTTCTCCGCAGGAACAATAAGGATCGGTCTCGCTGCCGCCGGTGCCACGAGCACGCGCGTCCCAGAAATCTTTCGGTTTGAAATGGGCGAAGTCAGCGACATCGGTGGTGAATTCATTCCAAGCGAGGATCGACAAACGCGATCCGCTCTTGGTCATTGCAGCACGGATATCATCGCGCTTCACCAACATCATATCGACAAGGTAAGCCGCCTCGCGCAACGCGTAGTCATTCACCGTGCCGGAAGCAACGATGGGGTAACCCTTGGCATCGAGGTACTTTTTGTAAAACGCAGGAGCTTTTAATTCTGCGGGCGGCGCCGTGATTTCACGCACCGCTATTGGCGTCTCCGCATGAAGAGTGGTCAGGAAAGCGGTGATCAGGAGGAAGGGATATTTCATGAGAAACTTTGGATGCCACCTACGAAATAGCCTTAGATGCTTAACGCAAGCAGAATTACCGGATGAACCTGTGTAATCGTCTGGCAGGTTCAACAAGAAGGCGGGTGTAGTTTGGCTGGCATCGTTGAGTATGAGATTGCCCCAGATTTTGGATGCAAGAGGTGTCAGGATGTAACATCTGGATCCAATGGCTTAGTCGTTGTATTCCATTCTATATGTTGTTCCAATCGAAGTCGCAAATGATCGAACTTTGTCTTCGCTAATACTTGCGGAGAGCCAGATCTCGTTCTTGGGGAAATCATAAAATTCAAGGATTGGTTCGTCTCCCTGATAAGTAATGATATGATCACAAATTTCAGGCTCAGCGTGAATCTCGGACAGTTGCTCTAGCTCTGACAGCAGAGCGGCCGAATAGCCACATCGGAAATACTGCGTCTTGAGATTGCCAAAAAGCGCTCCATAGGAACCATGAACTGGGAGATACAGCCCCTCTTGGATATGGGATAAAAGTAAACTCATTACATCCTCGGCAATGCTGGATCCTTCAATAAATAAAGATGTTGCTTCAGGAAAATGACGGGCTATCTCCCGGAAGAAAATCGTAGAATCAATCCTGGATTCTTCCAGTGTCCAGTAAGCTGAAGGTCTCTGCATGACGCTTTCTTGGTTCACCGCCTTGTTATGCAGAGCAATACAACCGCACAATCAATGCTTTCTTGGGATTTGCCGAATCAATTACCACTTCAATCTGTGCTCCGGGGATGATCGCCTCTGTCTCTTTGTTCTTCATGATGGCTGTTCCAGCGTGAATATTCTCACCATCGTGAATGTAATGGAACTCGACTCGGCCACGGTCCTTAAAAAACGCGACATCCGTTACTATGGCGATAAGTTTTGAACCGGTCTGGAGAATACGTTTGAGCCGAGATATACGCTTAGCCAGCATGAAAAGGAGCAGCACCGTGACAAGTCCTGCCGCCACACATATGACGATAGCAGATTGGGGATCGACCTCTTGACCACTCCTGCCGCGCAAGTGGGGAACGAATCCGTAGAAGGCCGTGAAAGCGGAGATTGCGAGCGCGATTGGACCTCCGATTGTCATAAGAAAGGCCGCATAGTCGTTTTTGATTATCTTTCCCGTTGATACTCTATTCATTCTCATCCTCCTGCATAACTTCTAGCTGTGGCACCGGCGAAATGGAAGCTCGAATTCAAGAAGGACGTTATCGCCGGTTGCCACTAGCGTCTTGTTAGCCGTTCTTTTTTCTTTTGACGTTGGCGGAAACGCTCTCGATTCGAAGTAATTGTGTGGTAGAGTCAAAGCGGAGGATGACCTGAAACAACTCGCCATCCGCATCATCCTGCAGCTTAATGATCGTAGTATCGGAATCACCCGCTCGTTCGATGACGTCGAGAAAATAGGCATCGACCCAAATAGTCTCATCCAATATCTTGGTGGACGATCCACCTCGAAGAAACGCTGAAATCTGAATACTGGTCTTCTGCTTCTTGGGCTTCCCGGAAAAGTCGTTCACTCGGTGGGGCGTCTGAATATAGATCTCCCCGTGATACGGAATATCCCTGAGTAGAGCTTCGTTGATTGCCTCTTGCGATTCTCCTGACGACGCAGGACGCCACGGGAAGCTCGCGCCGGAGAAGGTGCCCGAATCACAACTTGTGAGAATGACCGTGGCTAGCAAAAGTGCACAACGTGAGATGAGATTCATTTTCTTGGCTAACGAATAGCAATGGCGGCGCCGGCTTGCACGTCCAAAATCAATCTAAATGCTTCCTCGGCGTCGCTATGTGCGGCTTGTTAGTCGATCTGGTTTTTGAGAGTTGGATTGGCAGGTTTCCACCTGACGGCAACAATTCCCTTCGATCGGTCACGGGATACGAGGATCTGAGCATATATTCGTTCGATGTATGGACGTTCTTCGGCGGGAATGTAAACCATGTAGTCGTAGTGTAGTCGCTTGTCCGGCGTGAAGCCAAGATGCTCTGTCCATTCGTCAAATCCTCCCGTTCCTCCGGATACGGTTCCCCGAGCTTTGAGGTCCGCGATCTCATCATTAGAAAAGTGATCCTTCGCTTCGACCCTGAATAATGCTTGCGCCAGCTCTTGCGCTTCGTCGTAAGTCCTCCGTGTGTATTGGTGAGCCATTTTTTCGACTAACAGAATTTATTAGTAGGATCTCGGGATCGTATATCCAGCGAACATCTTTAATCAATCTGATTGAAAAACCCTTGATTTGAAAAGGAGTTTTTCTTCAAACGTGTGTATATCAGGAATCATTTTTACAACTTTCGTCACTGCGAGAGTATTTCTGATATACATACGTTTCAGGGTTATTTGTCTGCCGCAGGCACTAGTTTTTCTCCGCTTGCTGGCATGACCAAAGTGGGCTTACCGGTCAGAAAACCCTGCCTCACGAGAAACTCATCGGCGGCGATGAGAGTCACGCTACGCCACGGATCTTTGTTGAAAAACGAGTGATTTTTCCCAACTGCAATCTGAAGATCGATGGTTTTAGTGCCCAAGGTTTTCCATTTCGCATAAGCGACATCCCAACCTTTTTTCCACGTATCCTTGTCTCCGAAAAAGACAATCACTGGGGGAAGATCTGCTTTGAGATGGGTGAGGATTTCGATTTCAGGGTCGGTTTTGTCAGAGTCTTCAAAGGCGGGATTGAACCAAAGATAAGCGACCACGCTGGTATCGATGTCTTTCGGATCGGCGGGATCGTTGAGACCGGGGTTCATCGTGGCGAGGGCACTGATGTGTCCGCCCGCGCTGCCGCCGCCTGCGATGATGCGTGCGGGATCGATCCCGAGTTCTCCAGCGTTTTTCTTAAACCAGCGAATTGCACTTTTTGCATCGGTGACGCAGGCGCGTTTTTTGGATTCGCCCGGAGCGAGCTTCTCCATACCCGCTTTTCCTAACATCTGATATTCCGCTGTGGCGCAAACGAGGCCACGACTTGCGAAGTAATTGCACGCGAATCGGAATTGACTGAGGCTCCCGCCCGACCAGCCGCCACCGTGGAAAAGAATCACGCCGGGAACTTTGGATTTCGCTGGATCGTGATTGGGTGGAAAGAAAATTTCCATCTTCCGCTCCACGCCCGCGGAGGTTTTGTAGACGTAGGGTTTTCCTTCCGGACCTTCGAATGGCGCGGCGAATGCCGATACACAGGAGAGCGCGATGGAAAGGAGAAAGAGGAGTGGTTTCATGGCTTTAGATGATCGAGAACCAATTGATTAGCGCAGTTCATCTGCCGTCCATGGAGCGAATTTCCGCTTTTCAATTTCCGGACGCAGGGCTTTGACTTCTGCTGGCTGGATGGCCTCTTCTTTTTTACCGGCAAACGCAAAGCGAGCGAAGCTTGCAATCGCAGCAAGTTCTTCATCGCTGACATGCGAATGACCGGGCATGACGCCGTTGTAGTCGACGCCCTTGACTTTGATAGGCCCGTAAAGTCCTCCTAACAGAATTTTAAGCATGGTTTTTTGATCACCAGCAACCCATTCGGAACCGGCGAGCGGAGGAAAGGTGCCGGGAACACCGATGCCATCCGCTTGGTGGCATTCGATGCAGGCTTTCATGTAATGGTTACGACCGGCAACGAGGTGTTCAGGCATTTCAGGAGACGGAACCACAGGTGTTGTTGCCGCTGCCATGACTGGCGCGATGCGGGCGCGCCATGTGTCGGAAGATGTTGCGAGCAAGGCATCAAGCACAGGGCGATTCGAACTGGAAGCAATTCGTTTGGTGATTTCTAACAATTCAGAAATGTGCCAGCCATCTTTCGGTTCGCTTTTAAAGGCGACAGCAAGGATCGCCGCCCCTTGTCGGCGCATGGCAAGCTTGGTGGCTTCGCGTAGGGTTTCGTCTTTGATTTCACCTGAGGCAAATTTAAGCACGGCGGAAGCGATAAGATCGTTCGAACTGGATTGTGCGGCGATGCTGAGGATCAAGAGCTGCTCGCGTAGAGAAGAGTTAGATGAAATGAGATCCGGAAGCGCAGTGATGACCGATGGATCGTTCGCACCGAGCGCGATGAGAGCGTGGCGACGGATGAGAGTATCTTTGCTTTTGAGGGCTGCGCTGAGAACCGCATGACCTTTGGAACCGGGTGCGGCACCAAGTCCTTGAATGGTCCATATCGCATGAATGGCCGCCAGAGGCTTTTGAGATCCATCAGTCGTGATGCTTTTGGAAATGATACCTTCAAGTTCAGCGAGCGCATTTGGATTGGCGGATTGGATGATGAGGCGCTGCGCGTGGAGGCGTATGTGCTGGGATGGGGAATGGAGAGCTTTGATGAGTGAGGGGAAATCTTTGGAATCGAGTGCGAAATTTTTCCGAAGCTCTTTCGTATCGTTGGGCACGATGCGCCAGATCCGTCCGTGGGTTTTATCACGCAAAGGAGTCACGTATGCGTTGCCAGCACCGGGCTTTTTCTCGCCGGTATGATACGGGCTGTGCGGATAATCGTAGCCGCGAGCGGGATTCCAAAAGCGGAAAACGACGTTGTGTTGGACGATGGGATTATACCAATCGGCAATCCAGACCGCACCGTCCGGTCCGGTGCGCGCGACCACCGGCGCAGACCATGCATCTGAAGAAGCGTAGATGTTGTTGCCACGGAAGTGCGTGGCGAAGAGCGAACCGTTAGAAACCACTTCGCCAAGACCGACGACGTGGCCTGTGGGTTCGCAGACAAAGGCATGGTTCGCACTCCATGTTTTTCCAAGCACATCATCGGTGTAGAAAAAATGACCCGCAGCGGCGGTGTAGCGATCGATCTGATCGACTTGAGTGATATCACGAGTGATCGGGTAAATCACCGTTGCCGTATCGGCGCGTGGAGTGACGGGTTGTTTCATTCCTGAGCCGTCATACGCCTTGGCTGGAATCGAAAGCATCCATGAAGGGTTGTTGTTTGCGGTAGAACCCATGAGGTCGCCTTCTTCCGTGAAGCCCAGCCCCCAGGTGTTGTTCGTGGTGTTTTGCAAATGCTCAATTTCTGTTAGATCCGGACGGAAACGAAACACCGACTTTCCGAGCTCGTGCCGCTTTTCGCCAATTTTGACATCGATCCCCGAGTATCCAACCGTGGCGTAAATCCAGTTGTCCATGCCATAAACAAAGTGCGAGGTAGCCGCGTGGGTATCCCAAATTTTCAAGCCCGTGGCGAGCACGCGACGGGTGTCGGCTTGGTCGTCGCCATTATCATCGCTGAGAAAAATGATATCCTCACCATCGGTGGCAACGATGCCGCCTTTTACAAAAACCGTGGTGGTGCAATGGCGGAGTTTATCGGCAAAAACAGTGACCTTATCCGCTTTGCCATCGCCGTTGGTGTCTTCGAGAATCTTGATGCGATCTGCGCCGCTACCGGTTTCTTTCGGAACGTCGTTCGGGTATCCAAAACTTTCGACCACCCAGGCGCGACCGCGCTCATCCCAATCGATGGCGATGGGATTGATGATCATCGGTTCACTGGCGAAAAGCTCAAGGCGGCTGCCGACGGGAACTTGCGCGTGCTTGGCGCTGTCTGCGGCAGAGAGAGGTTTCTGCAAGGGCATCATTGGAATGTCCGGATGCGCGCGATTTTCAATTTGAGGAATTTCGATTTCGAGTTTCGGCAATTTTTGATAGAGCGAACGCTTCACTTTTTCTTCACCTATCGCCCAGACGATGGCGCGTTCCACCAGGATTTGATAAGCAGATTCGTTCCAGCAGCGCAGATCATGACCACTGGCTGTATAGAAGACGCGACCTTTGCCTTCGCTACGCGTCCAGGTCCATGGCTGCTGTTCCGTTTCGCCCTTGTTCATCGGCTCGCGCACTTGGAGCAGATGGCGATCATTTGTTAGATCGCGATGGATATAGGTTTCGTCCCAGCAAGTCAGCAAGGGCAGGTCTTTGGTGATCGGGTGATTGAGATCGATGGTTTTGGGACTGAAATCACCTCCTTCATGACTCGCGAAGCGACCGCCGACGAGATCGAACCATTCCTTGGATGGATGAAAATTTCCACATGCGGAATGCAGCGCAACAAGAGCACCGCCATCCTTCACCCACGGGAGGATCGCATTCGGAACCGTGGCTTTTTCATGGTTGGCGTAAACGATGAGTGCGTCGTATGCATCGAGTTTTTCGCGGGTGAGGCCAGCGAGATCCTCGAAATAGGTGAGGTTGATGCCTTGGGGGCCAACGGCTTGCTTGAGCGCGCGGTAACGCTCGATGGGCTTGTGGTGGCCGTTATCACCGAGGAATAACACTTCGAGGCGACGCGCGTCATCGGCGTATACCCCCATTGTGCAACATGTCGCGATAACGAGGCTTAATGTAAAACGTTTCATGGGATTTAAGTGGCTAAATACGGGCTCTGAGCTCGATAGCTTACGCAATTTTCACCATCCGCCCTCATCTGTCGATTTTCGAAGTGACTTTTATTGATGAAATTTTCATTTTGTCCCCGTAAAAGCCAATTATGAAATCAATCAGCTCCCTCATCGCCGCCTCACTCATACTCACCCTGCCAACCCTCGCGGCAGAGAAGCTCAAAGCCCTGATTGTCGATGGTCAGAACAATCATGCGGTCTGGCCAAAATCCACGGTGATGATGAAACAATATCTTGAGAGCAGTGGGTTGTTTGAAGTGGAGGTCGCCCGCACCAAGTTCATTTCGAATCACAAACGCAAGGAAACCTGGTTGCCGCTGGCTGGTGCTGGCGAATCGGAAGGAACCGACAAGCCCGTTCCGGATCCGAACTTCTCGCCTGACTTTTCGAAATACAAAATAGTAGTCAGCAATTTTGGTTTCGGCGCAGCCGATTGGCCGGAGCAAACGCGGAAAAATTTCGAGGAATTCATGAAGAACGGCGGCGGCTTGGTCGCCGTGCACGCAGCGAACAACAGCTGGGGCAACTGGCCGGAGTTCAACAAAATGATAGGCCTCGGCGGTTGGGGCGGTCGCAATGAAAAATCCGGACCTTATGTGTATTACGATGCCGAAGGAAAAATCGTTCGTGAAGACGGCCCAGGCAAATGCGGAAGCCACGGCCCACAGGGCGAGTTCCTCATCACCATGCGCGATAAAACCCATCCCATCACCAAAGGCTTGCCGGATTTTTGGATGCACACCAAAGACGAGTGCTATTCCACCCTGCGCGGCCCAGCGGAAAACATGACCATTCTCGCCACCGCTGCCGATACGCCGCAGCTCCAAAAAGCCGGGCGCAACGAACCGATGTTGATGACACTGGATTATGGAAAAGGCCGCGTCTTTCACACCACACTTGGCCACGACACTGAGGCGTTTGAAGGCGTTGGATTCATCGTCACTTTCCTCCGTGGTTCCGAATGGGCAGCGACAGGAAAAGTGACTCAAGAGATCCCTAAAGATTTTCCTTCTGCCGAAAAGTCTGCCACGCGCGGGTTTGAGCTGAAGAAATAAAACTACTTCGCGCGATCAATCGTCAGCAGTGCGCTGTCGATGAGATCGAGAGCTGTGGTGAAAGATTCATCGACGTAGTAGAGACCCCAAAGCTCCTTGCCCTTTTCATCATCCGCTTCGCGTTTCGGAAATCCGCGCAATTCTAACAACTGATAGCCGCGCGGTAGGGAATTATCGATTTCCACCGCGTAAACCAACGAAGGTTGATCGTCCCCGGTTTGGTTGATTTCGAGTAGAAGTTGGTAGGGGGTGGATTCTTTGGAATCGCTCGGAAGAATATAATCGGCGGGATCGAAGGAGCCGTTCGGTGTGGGCGAAGTGACGGCATCGATGTCTTTCTCCGCTTCAGCCTCGCGTTTGGCTTTTTCCCAACCGGCGTGCTTGAAAGACCAGTATGAGGTCTCGGATTTTTCCTTCGGTTCGAGTAAGGTTTTGATGTGGTAGCCACCTTGGTTTTCCAACCAGATCGCAACTTGGGGCGGCGGACTGGTGTCGTAAGAAGGACCGGTTTTCACATTCAAACGCATCTTGTAAGCAGGCGACGGGCTGTAATCGAACACCATTTCATCCTCGCGCATTTCAAAGCGTTCCATGGCGGGGCCGAGGTTGCCACTCCAACCGAGCACAGTTTTCACAGGTGCTGGCTGCCACCAGAAAAGCAGGGTGAGAACGGCGGTGAAGGCGAGCGTTGCCCACAGGGTTTTGCTGCGTAGGTAACTGCTGAGTGGGCGGCTGTTGTTGAAGATGTGAAGTCCGATCAGGACGATGAACACAAAACCCATCAGCGAGTGCAGGCCGATGATGCCGATGGAAAACGGCTGGATGAACGCCAGCACTCCGGTCACTGCGAGGACGAGAAAGGTCAGCGCGGTGAGAAGCGAGACGCTACGTCGACCCAGTGTGCCGAGTTGTGGTTTATTTCTGTTAGACATCGCCGGGGATGATGGCTCCGTGCTGACGGAGAAGATCGTGAATTTCTTTGAGTGGAATTTCCAAAGGAGTGGATCCTGCTTTCGCGGCAAGAGCGGCGGCGGCACCGGCGGCCTGACCCATGCCCATGCATGAGGCTTGCACGCGCAGGCCAGAGTTCGCCAGACGATCGCTGCTCACGCATCGTCCGGCGACGATGATGTTCTTGCTGCCTTTGGGAATGAGCGCACGCAACGGAACCGTCGGGACGATGCCGGGTTTGAGGGGCTCCGGTTTCACTCCGCTCTTGGTGTGGAGATCGACAGGATAAAATGCGTAGCAAATCGCATCGTCGAATTTTTTCCCGGATCGGTAATCGTTCACAGTGATCAATGTTTCGCCATCGATGCGATAGCTCTCGCGGAAACCGGTTTCCGGCTGCATGTGCATCAGGCGCGCACCTTTCTTTTTACGGAGCGCCTCGAGGATCGATTTTCGTCCTGTTAGATTCGCATGAGTTACGGTGCGCGAGTTGGTGGATTCCGCGCCGTGGACATAAAGCCGGTGGATCTGGTTCCGACCCGGATCATGCGCTTCTCCCATCATGTAAAGATAGGATCCCGGCTGACGTTCTTCCTCGCGCAAACGAGGAAACCCTAACATCCCAACCACTTCCGCTCCGCCGGTGCAGTCGATGATTTGTTTGCAGTTCACCCGGCGCTTGGTGCCGAATCCGATGCACTCGACCTGCCAACCCGTTTCGGTTTTCGTTACGGTTTGAGGAAACTCATGATAAGCGATCTGCACGCCTGCTTGCTCACATTTTTCCTCAGCAAGAATCACGTAGAGAAACTGATTGATGAAGACCTGATTTTGCCAGTGATGTTGAGGGACTTTGGAAAAATCAGGCATTGGGCCTTTGTCCAACTCGACACTTTCTTTGACCAACTCCCAGCCGATGCCTGCGATGATTTGTTTGCCCCATGCATCGAACAAACCGGGAAACGCCACGCCGCCGGTTGTCATGGCGCCGCCGAGTTGCGCACCGCGTTCGACGAGTAGGGTTTTCGCTCCGGCGCGTCCGGCTTGGATCGCGGCGATGACTCCGGCAGTGCCACCACCGACGACCAATACATCAATTTCCTGAGTGATTTCAGGTTCAGCTGCGCTTGGCACAGGCGCGGCATGGACATCCGAAGTGGAGGCAATCCCGAGGCCGAGACCTGCGGTTCCGAGTAAGGAATGTTGGAGGAAATTTCTGCGGCTACTTTTCATCGATGAATGGCTTTTTGGGTTCTTGAGAACGTGCATTGGCGGGCGATTCTTGCAAAGTCCGGATTTTCACATCGCGCACTCCGGGGAGTTTTTTCAATGCGGTATCAGCATCCGCGCCCATCACGCAGGCGGCGGTCGCAAGAGCATCGCTGAGTGCTGCACGATCGGCAACCACCGTGGCAGCGATGCGGCGTGTTAACCCGAGGCCCGTTGCGGGATCGAGGATGTGGGAATATTTCACACCATCGATTTCGACGGATTGATGGAGATCGCCAGAAGTGGAAACGGCGGCGTTTGAAAGCATGAGAATTTCGTCGCGCTTATTCAGATCGAATGTCTGCACTGCCACGTTCCAGCCATCGCGCCCCGGCGGCGGATCGCCAAGCCGGATATCGCCACCGGCCACAATCATGGATTGATGAATCCCGGCGGCGATAAGTGATTCGAGCATGAGATCGGCCGCGTAACCTTTGGCAATTCCGCCGAGATCAAACGCCATGTTTTTTTGTAGAAGTGTGATGCTGTGAGTTTTCTCATCTAAGGTGAAATATTTCCAACCCACCGCATCACGAGCCTCCTTGAGTTTTTCTGGATCGGGTAAATGCCTACTCTTGCGTGTCTCACGCCAGAGCTTTGTCAGCGGACCTAGCGTGGGATCAAAGGCACCTTGAGTGGCTACGGCCATCTCGCGCGAATATTCTAATAGATCATAAAGCAGAGGACTTAGCGGAATCTGCGTATCGATGGATTTTGAAGCAAGTCGATTAAGCTCGCTGTCTGGTAGATAGTCAGAGGCGGTGTTGTTTACCTTTTCCGCGATAGCAAACGCATTCTCTGCCGCATTTTGCGCAGCCCCTTGGTCATCGGTGTAGCAAACAATTGTGAACCGCGTGGCCATCAGCTCGCGTTCGAAACTATATTTTTCTGCCACCGCTGAGAGCGTGAGCGAAAGCAAGATAACCTGAGCTGTTAGAAAATGACGCATGATCAAGGAGTCCAGCCTTGAGCCTTCAACCAGAACACGAGGTCTTGGGTCCACGGATGCCGCGTAGCAGGATCACCCTTACTGCCGAGTCCCATGCCGTGTGCGCCTTTTTGATACACATGGAAATCGAACGGAACTTTGTTTTTCCGCAACGCACTCGCGAACAACATGCTGTTTTCCACAGGCACCCCGCCGTCCTCCCACGTATGCCAGATGAAACAAGGCGGAGTGTTTTCTTTTACCTGCAGCTCACTGGAAAGCAAGGTGACGAGTTCTTCGGATGGATTGTCACCGAGGAGGTTTTTCTTCGATCCTTTATGCGTGAACTCACCCATCGTAATCACTGCGTAACACAACACTCCGAGGTCCGGGCGGGAGCTCTGGCGATCAATCGGATCAGTAGCCTCCGCATTCCCCGCATCGAAATGGGTGAGAAGAGTCGAGGCCAAATGTCCGCCCGCAGAGGAGCCCATGATGCCGATTTTAGCAGGATCGATGTTCCATTCTGTCGCACGGGCTCGTACGGTGCGAACCGCGCGTGCCGCATCGTTGAGCATCACGGGATGCCGATATCCCGCAGAGCCAAGGCGATATTTCAAAACAAACGCCGCGATGCCCTGTTCGTTGAGAAATTTTGCGTAATGGGATCCTTCGTGGTCCGCTAGTCCGCCGTAACCCCCACCCGGGCAAATCACCATTGCCGCGCGAGCTGCACCGAGTTTTTCTGGCAAATAGGGCGTAAGGGTTGGGACATCTTTCGGGGTTTCACCCAACGCACCCGGGGCTTTTTCCGACCACAAAGGTAAGGGCTCAGCTGCACAAATCGCTGACATCATCACCAACGGCAGAATCAAAACAGGTTTCATCATGCCGAAACCCTAGGTCGATTTTCGGAAATGAAAACCACGGATTCGGGTGAGATTGAGGTTATATCAGCCGCTCAACTTCAGCGCTCCGAAGTATGATCTACTCGGCGACGGCGCAGAAGAAGCAGCACCGAGCCTAGGCCTCCGAGAAGAACGGCGCTCGGCTCGGGGATGGCTTTGAGCGCGATGTCGTTACCTCCGGTGAAAGTGCCGCCGACAGAATCAGCGGTGTAGCTGATCTGCCAGTTAAACCCACCGTAGCTGGTGACGATCGCATTTTGCGCTAAACCGTTGTAGGTTCCGGTGATCGCATCAGTACCATCGTTGAGCAAAATGAAGATGAGATTGTTTGCGGAATACGAACCGCTGAAACTGGTACTAAGACTACCACTGGTGACGTTCACTGTACCGGCGACGTTGACCTGGTCATGACCCGTGCCAGCGACGGTGCTGGTGATTGTTGTGTTGTAGGTGCCTGCTTGGGTATAGTTACCTGTACTGAGGATACCTGTGTTGTTTGTACCAGGATTAATGAAACCACCCGAAGAAACCGTCAGCGCGCCAATCGTTCCAGAACCCCCTATGGTCGCTGCAGAGGCTACGGTGGTTAGGCTACTCGAGAGAATGCTGCCGTCTACAAAAAGTGTGCCCTCGTTGACTAGGGTCGCGCCGGTGTAGGTGTTGGTTACGGAGAGAGTGAGTGTATTGGAACCCGTTTTGGTAATTCCGCCAGCACCGCTAATCGCTCCACCTATAGCAACATTTCCAGATCTTGTTTCAACTGTGGTAGTGACGTTCAAGCCAAGAGCCATATTGATAGTTTGAAGTTCAATGTCCTCGTTGATGATACCGGCTCCCGCATTGAAGAAGAGTTTAAATGCTCCTCCGAGAATAAATGCCCCCGCTGTGTTATTGAAAGTTAAACTTGTGAGAGTAAAATCGCTTATATTGTTGGTATTACTAAGGTTAGATGTGCTACCAAATACAAATTGATCAGAACCCGTTGCAGTTATAGCAGCGTTGGGATTCCAATTTCTTTCAGCTTGCGTGGCACCTCCCCAGTTAGAATTATTATTACCCCCACCATCCCACGTATAAAGCGCAGCACTCGCCCCCCCTGAGAGTAAACCCAGGATAAGCGCGCTTGCGATTAAGCTATGGAATCGGATCTGAAACATGATCTGGGCTAGAAGAGAAGGCTTGGGAGGGAGTTGGCGTAAGACGGGGGCCTCAGTAAATTTTGTTATGATGAAGGAGGTCAGTGAGTGACTGTAAGGGTTTGCCTTGCTATCTGAGACAAAAAACAGACAAAACCCATACAACATATGGACATCGAATGGTCATATTTCAACCATTAATTTGGCTGATTTCGTGGATGAGAGCCCTTTATGGCCGTAAAAAGCGACAGGAACCCCAGATTCTAGGCAGGCGTTTACTGACCCAAGAGCTGGGGGTAAGTCAGAACACGATCCAAAAAGCACTGAATCAATTGGAGCGCGAGAGGCTTCTCATCTCGGGAGGGAAGATCAAAAAGATCTGAATATTCATGACTATGCTTCGGGGAGATTAGACGCTGTCAGAGTCGGCGGTGACATCTGCTAGGGTTGGCAATTTATACAACTTTGATCTTTTAACGAAATAGGGGCTTTCCCTACCGCCCTGGTCACAATTGAAAGTCATGCTATTCAGCATGGGGCAAGATTTGTGCTAAATGAACGATAGGATCAACGAATCGTCGCTCCGGTCACAAAAAGCATGGCGTCTTTTTTGATGCTCATGCCTGCTTTTGAGCCGCAATACATGCCCCAGCGAAAGCTGATCTTGTTGTCCTCGGCTTGATGGTAAGAGCCTTTGGTGACGAGTTTCCATGCTTCATCGAGCGGGGGCTTTTGATAAACTTCATATTCGTGGCCGTTGGCGCGGACTTTGATGGAAAGAGGTTTCCCAGTCATTTTTTCAGCAAGAGTGATGCTGTCTTCCATGCCGGGAATGGAGCGGCGGCGACTGAAATAAATATCCCCTTCATCGTTCATGCGGATATGGAACGCCCATAGCAAGTCTTTGCCCTTTGAGTCTTTGCCATTGTGGAATAACTGAAAAATATTTGCGCCGACCGGATCGATGATCGTATAGGTTGCCTCCCATTCGTGCCAAGTTCCTGGCGCAATCGTGAGGCTTTTCGAGTAGGTCTCGACGCGACCTGGTGAGGCTTTTTCACCTGTCCCGCTGCGGATGTTTTGTTCGTCTTTGAACAGACGAAAGACTTGGGTCTTGCCATCTTCTTGGTACCAGCGCGTCCATTTCTCAAAATCCTTACGGGAGATGCCGCCACTGTTTTGAGTATGGAGGCCGATGTCTTTCGAAATCGCTCCAGCCTTCCCGACCTGTTTTTCTAACAGTTCATTATTCACATCAATCCGTGAGCCTAGCACTGTTAGCTTCGCGAATCGTTCTCCCGGCTTGAGCGTGCCGTTTTCGATGAGCGTAGCGAAAGCCGGATCTGTGCCTTCGCGAGTGAAAAGCGGTTCTTCGGCAGCGAGCTGCGCAATGAAACCCAGGCAAAAAATGGCGGATCGAAATCTCATCAAGGTTCGTAGACCTATCGAATCCATCCTCGATTGTAAAAATTATACGGAGATAAGTTTAAATTCGTAGATGTTTCTGGAGATCGGCAAATTTTATGAGCATGTATCTGCTATGAAACGTGTGCTTTGTATTTTGGAAAAGGGTTTTGAGGAAATTGAGACGGTCACACCTGTGGATTTGCTGCGTAGGGCGGGTGTGGAGGTGGTGATGGCCGGAGTTTCCGAATCAGAGGTAGTTGGGAGATCTGGGATTCGGGTTTGTGCGGATGCGCTTTTGAAGGATTTAGATGCGTGTGATTTCGATGTGTTGTTTCTTCCAGGAGGTCCGGCAGTGATGGAGTTGCGGAGCAATTCGCAGGTTTTGGATTTGATAAGGCAGTATGCCGCGGAGGGAAAAATCATCGCAGCAATCTGTGCGGCGCCGCTGTTGTTGAAAGATGCGGGGATTATAGAGGAGAAACATTTCACTGCACATGTTTCGACCCAAGCAGAGCTTCCAGCCAACTCGGGTGAGCGTGTGGTTGAAGATGGAAATATTCTCACTTCGCGTGGGGCGGGAACGGCGATGGAGTTCGGGCTGGCGTTGGTCGCGAAGCTGCTTGGAGAAGCTGCGGCGGCTGAGGTTTCCACAGCAATCATGGTCTGACGTTCTCTGTCCTTGCATCTTGGCAAGATGGCGGCTTGGCTACTCCGCGATGAGCTCTGATGCCCAACAGGATTTCGCCTACGCGTTTTTGAGTATCCTTTTTGAGGGTGCTCCGTTCATCCTTTTGGGAACGATTATCAGTGGATTCATTGATATCTATCTTCCAGCCGGGACGATGGATCGGTTTCTCCCAAAAAACCGGAGTCTCGCGGTTTTGGCGGCGGGTTTGATGGGGGCAGTTTTTCCGGTGTGCGAGTGTGCGGTGGTTCCGGTGATCCGCAGGCTGGTGAGCAAAGGTCTACCGGCGAGTTGTGCGATCACTTACATGTTGGCGGCTCCCATCGTTAACCCGATCACGGCACTCAGCACATGGAAAGCGTTCCAAGGCCAAGCGCCATGGATTATGACGTGCGGGCGGGTTCTATTAGGATATTTGGTGGCGGTGGGTGTGGGGCTTGTTATCTCACGGATTTCGCTACGCTCAATTTTACGCAAGAGCTTAGTGGAGAAAATCGAGAAAGAAGCCGCAACACCGAAAGCCGAGGAATCTTGTTCGGCTTGTTGCGGGCATCATCACGATCACGATCATGCACACGATCACGCGGAGCATGAACATTCACACGAGCATCCGAAAAAAGATGGGCGACTCGTTGCCGCGATGCGATCCGCACAGAAAGATTTCGTCGATGTCGGTGTCTATTTCACAATAGGTGTCGCGATCACCGCGCTTTTCAACACGGGCATCGCTCCAGGTGCAGTTTGGCTGGATGGACTTGCGGGAAATACTTTCATCGCCCCAGCTGCGTTGATGGCCTTGGCATTTATTCTCAGTCTTTGCAGCACGTCTGATGCGTTCATTGCCGCGACTCTGGCGAAATTCACGTGGGGCGCGAAGCTTGCGTTTCTCACCTTCGGGCCGATGTTTGATGTGAAATTATTGTTCCTTTATCAATCGGTGTTGCGGAAAAAATTCATCCTCTATCTCGGGGTTTCAATTTTCATTGTGATTTGGTTGGTCTCCATTGCTGCTCAAAAATGGTTAATCCCATCATGAAACCTGAACTCCGCAGAATATTCTTTTCGCTCTCCGTCCTACTATGGGCCGGGGCGCTGCTGTATTTCTATGGATCGGGTCGACTGATTCATTACCTCGTTTCGGATTTCCGTCCAATTGCTTTGTTTGGTGGTTTGGGTCTGGCGGTTTTGGGAACGTTCAATCTGCTAACAGCTCGTCAAACTGCGAGCTGCGGTCATGATCACAGTGAAGGCGATGAACACGATCATGAAGGTGGTGACATGAATCCCATTGCCTCTCTATTACTGATGGTTGCGCCAGTTGCGCTTTCGATGGTGTGGACGATTGATGAATTCTCCCAAGCCACCCTTGCGAGAAAAGGACTTTACGATGGAGCGCCAAGCGCAACGGAAAATGCGATGTTCGCCTCCATGCTGCCACCGCTGACGATAGAGGAGATTGAAAAGGGGCATCGCCGCACGGCTGATGGCTATTTGGAGTTCAATCTGATGGAATTGTTTTTCGCGACAGGAGATCGCGAGTTGCAAGGGCTGTTGAATGGGTTGGAGATCGAGACCGAAGGTCGGATCGTTGCGGAAAAAGTGAACAATCCAAACGGGACACGGATGCGGCTATATCGAGTGTTCATGACGTGCTGCGCGGCGGATTCAAGAGCCATACCCGTCATTCTGGAATTTGGGAAAGCACCCCCACAACTCCCTGATAATGGTTGGCTCAAAGTGGCCGGTAAAATGAGTTTTCCTGAAGAAAACGGGACTTTGCAGGCAGTCATACAAGTGGATCGCGCAACAGTTGCAGAAGCGCCACAAGAGGATAAGTTCCTTCGCAACTGATAAAACCAACGGAGTCTTGCGGTAAAATGGACGCCTGACTTAACATCAAACCCACACCCATTTCAGGTCAGCAACTTTTACCCAACATGAAACCCGCATTCCTTCTCTCCACCATCCTTTTATCAGCAACAGGTGTCGCCTTCGCTGATTTACAAACTTTCGAAGGCGATGGCTTTGGCGCATGGCAGACAGAAGGTAAGGCATTCGGCTTATCCCCTGTTCACGAGAAGCTCGATGGAATGGAAAAGCCTTTCACAAATTTCGCCAACGATGCTTTCGCTTTATCTGCTCACGGCGGCAATGATTCGGTGGGAACCTTAACATCACCAGAAATCAAGATCGACAGTGACTACTTGATGTTCCTCGTCGCCGGTGGCGACACTCCAGCAAAAACGGCAGTGCAATTGATCATGGACGGAAAAGTCGTCATGGAGGCAACAGGAAAAAAAAGCCAACATTTCAGCAACGTTGTATGGGACGTCAAAAAACTCAAAGGTAAGAGCGCAGTGATCCGCATCGTGGATGATGCGAAAGGTGAATGGGGCTACATCGCTGTAGATCATTTCATGCAAGAAAACTATGCGAACTCGAAATTCCCCCCCTCGACCAAGAAAGGCAAACCATACGCAGAAGGCCTAGTCTCCTCTCCTGAGCTAGCTGGTGCGATGATTCCAAAAGACAGCACACTCGTCATCGATGCGACTTTCAAAAAAGAAGGCATCAAATCACCAACCGCGCTGACTTTTGACGACAAAGGAAATGTTTATGTAGCAGAGACTCATCGTTTCCGCCATGGCATCGAAGACGATCGCAATCATCTCTACTGGTACCTGGATGATCTCCAAGCCATGAAAGTTGAAGACAGGCGCGCGCTTCACAAAAAATGGGAGAAGAAGCTATCGAATAAATACATGACGGAAGTCACGGAAGTCATTCGCAAGCTATCTGACACCAATGGCGATGGGAAAATCGATCAGTCCAATGTCTTCGCCGACGGTTTCAATGATGTCGTGGATGGCACTGCAGCAGGCATTTTCTATTATGACGGAGCGATTTATTTCGCATGTATTCCGAAGATCTACAAAATGTTAGATGAAAACGGAGATGGCAAAGCGGATAAAAATGAAGTCGTCCAAGATGGTTTCGGCGTCCGGATTTCGCTCTCCGGTCATGATTTGAACGGATTCACCCTAGGTCCTGATGGAATGATCTACGGCACGGTTGGCGATCGCGGCTACTCATTCACCACAAAAGAAGGAAAAACCTATCACTACCCGAATGAAGGCGGATTGTTCCGTTTCGAGCCGGATGGCAGTGGATTCGAGATCGTACACACTGGCCTGCGCAACCCCAAGGAAATCGCATTTGATGAATTTGGAAATGCTTTCACGGTCGATAATAATTCCGACCAAGGTGACGCAGCGAGGATTGTTTATCTCGTGGAAGGCGGCGATACCGGATGGCAAATGGAGCATCAGACGATGCATACGTTCCATCGCCAGATCGGACTGGAGACTCGGCCTCTGAGCCGCTGGATGGATGAGAAGATGTGGGAAATGCGCAACGAAACCCAACCCGCCTATATACTTCCTCCCTCCGCACTTCTAACATCCGGACCATCCGGCCTGACCTATCATCCTGGCGCAGGTTTTCTCGAAAGTGAAAAGGGTCGCTTCCTCATTTGCGACTACAGAGGTGGCGCGGCCACTTCCGGCATCTGGTCTTTTGAAATGAAACCCGATGGCGCCGGCATGAAAATGGCAGATGCCCGTAAATTTCAATGGGGAGTCGCAGCAACCGATGTGGAATACTCATTTGATGGCAGAGTATTCATCACTGATTTCGTCACTGGCTGGCAATCTCACAATGAAGGACGTCTACTCTCGCTAAACGCTGGTGAAAATCTCTACTTGCCAGACGAGACGCAACAGGCCGCCAAATTGATATCCGAGGGATTCGACCAACGCAGCTCATCTGAACTTGGAAAATTGTTAGGCCATGCGGACTCCAGAGTCCGCCTCCGCGCACAGGTTGCGCTGACACGTAAGCCAGATGCGATCGCCATTTTCCAGAAAGCCATCAATTCAGATGATCTGATTACCCGTATCCACGGCATCTGGGGCATGGGAATCATTGCGCGCCGTGGTGTCACTCCATCGCCAAAAGGTGAATTCACCGATGTCACAAAACTTAGCAGCTTGCGTGAAAAAGCTGCGGCAGCGTTAACACCACTTTTAAAAGATTCATTGCCAGCTATCCGAGTCCAGGCCTTACGCGTGATTCGATACGCTCCTGTGAAACCGGAGACCTTATCACTAGCAGCAATGCTCAAAGACGATTCCGCAGCGGTTCGCTTTGAGGCAGCGATCACGATAGGAAAAATGAAATCCAACAGCCATTTCAACGATGTCGTTGAGTTTATCAAAACGAATGACAATCGTGATGCCTATCTCCGCCATGCTGGAATTTACGCCCTTGAACACATTGCCAGCAGCCCGGGACAGGTTGGAGATTTGGTGAAATCAAATTCGCCAGTCATCAGGCTAGCAGCGGTTGTTGCACTGCGCCGCATGAAAAGCGATGAGTTGAAACGTTTCATCAACGATTCCGATCCTTACATCCAAGATGAAGTCATCCGCGCCATTGACGATCTGGACATGATCGAATTGAAACCGCTTTGTGCCTCTCTGTTAGATAAAGCTTCCGGTCGCAAATGGACACCTCTCATGTTGCGCCGTCTGGTAAACCATGCTTACCGGGTTGGTTCGGCAGAAAATGCGGATAGAATTCTTAACATCATCTCGGATAAAGAAACCCCGGAAGTCGTAAGAACAGAAGCACTTCGACTCCTCGCCTTATGGGAAAACCCCCATTCCGCCGATCCTGTCAGCGGCAAATGGAGGCCTTTGGCTCCGCGTGCGCTGGACACATTGAAACCTTCATTACTCAAAGCCATACCAAAACTTTTAAGTGCGGATGAACAGGCTCTCAGTGGCGCTCTTGATCTCAGCATAACCTACAAGCTCGAAGCTGATGCGATCAGCTCGAATAAAATCCGTGAATACCTTTTTAATGATAAGTTACTTCCTGGCACTCGATCCAAAGCTCTCGCGGTTTACATCCCTCGCAAAGAAAAAGATCTCCTCACCCTCTTAGAGAAACTAGCTGAAGATCCAATGGATGAAGTTGCAATCAGTGCAATGAAAGGAATGGCCAGTGTATCACCAGAAGAAGCCATCGCTTCCTTGGAAAAAGCTATTGCTTCCGGAGATGCGATCCGAACACAAAAAGCATGGCCTATTCTCGCAGCCATTCCCGATCCAGAAGCAGGAAAATATATCATCACTCATCTCACAAAACTGCAGGCAGCAGAGGGAATTTCTCCGGGTGCCGTTGAACTTCTCGCTGCCGCAAAAAGCCGCAAAGAACCTGAAGTGCAAAAGGCCCTAACAGAGTATGATGCATACTTTGCCGGAAAGTCAGACCCATACGCCAAATACAATATCGCGCTTGAAGGAGGAGATCCCGTGAAAGGCTTTTCACTTTTCAAATCTCTCCCTGCTGGCCAATGCATGCGTTGCCACAAAGCATCCGACAAAAGCAGCGCCGAAGGTGGAGATGCTGGCCCTAACCTCGCCGGAGTTGGTAAACTTCATGATCGTAAATATCTGCTTCAATCTCTTGTGAACCCAAGCGCAGTCGTCGCCCCTGGCTACGGCATCACCGCAGTGAATTTCAAAAATAGCGCCAACCTCGTCGGCAACCTTGTCGAAGAGACTCCTGACAGCATCACGGTCTCAACTCCTGAAAACACCTGGTCGATCAAGCGAACCGATATCGCCTCTTTCACTCCACCTGTCTCCGCCATGCCGCCCATGGCAGGTGTCGTGAAACCCGAGGAACTCAGAGATCTCGTTGCATGGCTAGCCAGCTTGGAAACGAAAAACAATGCTCCAAAACCTGTCAAAGTTGAGGCATTGGATCCTGCTACTCTGTTGAAAGCAAAGTAAGCGCTGATCGACTAGACTGTTTGCCAAAAATATTTGCCGAAACGGCCGAGTCTGTAAGCCGTGATTCCAAGGCGCGACGAAGGCGCAAAGCTAGCTCTTCCTCGTTCTAGCAAGGAACGCATTCCGCTTGGTCGGAGCGAAGCGTAGACAAATGAACATCCGCAACTGAGGAGTAACGACAATGGAGCGGAGCGACATGGACGGTCGCGAAGCGATCGCCCGAAGGGGCCAGCCGGATGGCTGGATCAAAAGCACGGTTTACAGACCGGAACTCCAAATCCATATTCCGCAAGGCGGCATTTTTCCTAACCTTATAATCTTCCCGTTTCGGCAAAGATTTTTGGCAACCAGTCTATCTAACTAAGTCTTCCTCATACATCAGTTTGAAGCCGCTACGATTGAGCACGGAAGTTGCGAAATCGTAGTCTTCAACATGCATGGCAAGAAGAGCTTGGCCTTGTGGACCGGGCATCAGCGCGTAGGCGAAATCGACATTCGTTTCAGCTGTCATCAAGATATCCAAGCATTGGAGAAGGCCGGGACCCGCTTCTTTGAGCGCGATGACAACGAGTTCGCAAATCATATAGGGGATTCCCTTTTCGCAAAAAATTGCCTCGGCGTTGTCCGTATCGGATAAGACGAGGCGCGCAATGGTCGCATCACGCGAATCTTGCACACTCAGGCCGATCACTTCGATCGATGAGTTGCGCAATAATTTCACCAAGGATGCCAAAGCGCCCACGCGGTTGGGTATCATCACAGAAAATTGCCTGACCGGCGTTCCGCTGTCCGCCACTGTTTTGCCTTCAGATTGAAATTCTTGCTCCATGAATCCGTTCGATAATTTTAGCCTCTTGGCCCGCGAAGAAGTAAAGTGCTTACTTCGCCATTAGTCACGTCTTCAATCACTAACTGCCCCGGACGGACGTCATTTACGATGAATTCTCGGCCGTCTTCTGTGGAAAATTTCTGCCCGGTTTTCGCGAGGTAGCGCCGACCCGTCGTCGCATCCTCGACCAAGGCCACCGGATCGTGTCCGACTGCGGGGCTATTAGAACTCCACTTACGGCGCTGGCCCGTCTGTTTATCCTCGACCTCCACCACACCAACATAGATGGGTTGGCTGTTGTTGAGTTTCCCCACTTCTGTCCGTGTCGAGACTTTCACGACCACTAAATTGGAGTTCGGAAGCGGATCGCCAGCGCGCACGGTGATTTCTTTGGACGGCTTTCCACTGAGGCGCAATGTGGCGGTCTCGCCGGAAACTTTTTTCACCTCAACTGGAAGTTCACGCTGCGAGTAATGCCGCATGATGATGGGAGAATTTTGATCTGGGGAAGCGGATGAGCTGCTGGTTTTCGAGAAACTGGATAGACGCGCACCTTCTAACACAGCGACTTTTGTAGTTGGATCGCCAGTCGTCTTAGCTCCCTTTGAAGGCTTACCGGAACCACCCGCTTTGTTTACGTCACTCAACATTGCCACCGCGATTTGCTGATCGGAATCCAACGCGAGCGTATCGTTTGAAAATCCTTTCTCAATCATTTCTGCGATTTGTTGATGCCCTGCAGCGACCGCAATGCTCTGTGCTGTCTGACCAGATTCTGTGGTCGCATGGCGGCTCGCCCCAACATCCATGAGAATCGCAACGGCCTCTTGATGCCCGCCATACGCAGCCAACATCAAAGCCGTTCGTCCATCATCCATGCGCGCGTGCACCGAGGCACCATAGTTCGTCAAGGTATCGATAGCTGCCGCGTCGCCTTGCATCGCAGCTAACAATAACGCGGAGTCGAGATCTTCACGATGATATGACGCTAATTCTTCGATCGCTTTAATCTGATGATTGGAAACCGCCAACATCAGGGCCATGTAGCCATTTTTATCCTTCAATTTAGAATCCGCTCCCTGTTTCAAAAGCCAGCGAACCATCTCAGCCTTACCCGACAGCACCGCTAGCATGAGAGGCGTTCTGCCTTCGTTGTCCGCGTCATTGATGGAAATTTTTGCGTTCAAGAGATATTCCGCGACATCTTTGCTGCCTGCTTCGGCGGCGATATGGAGACTTTGCTGACCTTTCTCGTTCTTCGCTTTGATATCAAAACCCGATTTCGCCATTTTTTTAACGACCCCAACATCATCGGCACGGATCGCTTTCAGCCATCCTTCCTGCGTCATGGTGTATCCAGCTTCTTGGATTTCTGCGTCCGCGCTATCCGCATTTTTCCTGCAAGCACCCAGCCCCACAGCCATGAGGCACACCAAGAATTTTCCCAGAGGTTTCATCCCTCCCAAATACTTTAGTTTTCTTAATGATTCAACCTCCAATCTTCGGTCGTAGATTTCAGGAAAAAATTCTAACAATTCGCATGGATTTTAGATTGCCAGAATCAGGTTCTCTGTGTGGAATCCCGCGTCCTCGAAACCACCCCCCTGTTTCTTCCCCCCCATGATCACCACCCCACTCAGATGGCTGAGCCTTGCCGCTATCTTTGGCATTTCCTCGGTTCAGGCTGCCACGCTCGCCAATTTCAACTTCACCGGAGGTTCGCTAGCAAATGCTGCTTCGCCGATTTCTGGCATCACGATTTCAACGCTCGCAAGCGATTCGGCCTTCAACTCGTTCACCTCTAGCTCCGGCTGGGATAGCGCAGCGCAAATCAGTGGCGCAGCTAATTTTTTCACGCCCACCACCCATGCAGCCGCGGGAAATGCTGTCTTCTTAACCATTACAGCGGAATCAGGCTACAGCTTCTCACTCGATAGCTTCAGTTTTCTTGCGCGCAGCACAGCTACTGCGCCTGCAGACATCGGATTTAAAATTGACTCTAGTTTCCATGATTTTTCAGGCACCTATTCGAATAACTCAGCCATCACCACCATCTTGAACTCCTCTCTTGGACTCACGGGCCTGACCACTGCAACCCTTTCCATCCAAGGCTGGAACGCCAGTGGCTCCGGAGCCATACAGCTCGATGACATCTTCTTAACTGGATCGGTGGTTCCCGAGCCTTCTTCAGTCATTCTTGTGATGCTTGGCTCAATTGCTTTTTTGCGTCGACGGCGTTGATTCGCGATTGCACTCCGCGCACAAAACGTTTCCCTTCTTTTCGTGAAGCCGAAAAAATTTGGTGCCAGAAGTCACGGTGACAAGAACCGCGAAGCCCGAGAAAATCGTCATGTGAAACCCGTGGAAGAGAGCTCTTCTCCATCACTTGATGAACATGATTTGATGAGAATCGTCGCGGAAACAGATGTGCCCTTTTTACTGATTCTCGATTGCGTGCAAGACCCTCACAACCTCGGTGCTATTTTACGAACCGCCGATGGCGCGGGCGTGCATGCCGTGGTCGCCCCAAAAGACAAGGCGGTTGGGATCACCGAAACTGTGCGGCGCATTTCCGTGGGCGCGGCGGACTACGTCCCGTTCGTGCAAGTCACCAATTTATCTAGAACCATGGAGCAACTGAAAGAGGCAGGCGTCTGGTTTGTCGGGACTTCAGATCGGGCAGAAAAGACGCTTTACGAACTCGATCTCAAAGGCCCGCTTGCCCTCGTGCTCGGCGCGGAAGAGAAAGGAATGCGCCGTTTAACCGAGGAAAACTGCGATTTTCTGGCAAAACTGCCCATGGCGGGCAAAGTTGAGTGCCTAAATGTCTCAGTGGCGACCGGAGTTTGCCTTTTTGAGGCGGTTCGCCAGCGGCAAATTCAGGCTTAGTTTGCCAATATCCACGGCCTTTCTGGCTCTAAAACGGTAAATATTTAAGATTTACGTAATATTGCAGCCCTTATTTTATTAGAAGTTTAAAATTTTGAGTCGCATTATCCGAGGGTTTATGCTACCATAGTCCCGTTATGCCAACACCAACCAAAAGAACCCGGTTTTCCCGGAGACTTCCAGACCACGTGACCGATGAACTCTGCAATGTCCTTTCTGAAAAGAAAGTATTCGGCTTCAACGATCTCTTCGAAAGAGTGTTTGAGAACCTTAAACTGCGAAACGCCGTAAGCGGTGGTGAAGAAATGCTTCGCCTACGTTCTTACGAGAAATTGCAGAATCTCGTCAACCGCGGCCTCGTGGAAAAGCTTGGTAAGGAATACAAAGGAACTGCACGTGTTCACGAAGCCTCAAGTGCTTATGCAGCCGCCCAAGAAGCAGCTGAAGCCGAAGCTTAATTTTCCCAAATATTTACTGACGAAACCCGTGTCTGAAAAGACACGGGTTTTTTTCTACCCAAGGCGCAATTCACCGCCTAGAAATCCCCAGCGAAATTTTTCCGCAATCACCTTATGCCTGAAGATTACCTTTCTGTTTTATTTCAAGTCCTCATCGCCTGCGGATTTGCTGTGACAACACTTACCCTCAGCGTCGTCTTCGGCCGTTCGGCACGTCGCAATTCCATCAAAGACTCCGCTTACGAATGCGGCATGTTACCCATCGGCGATGGCTCACCACGTTTCTCTATCCAATTTTACCTCGTCGCAATGTTGTTCGTGATCTTCGATATTGAAGTCGTCTTCATGTATCCATGGGCTGTACAATTCCGTGACCTCGCCCAACATCAGGGCCCAACCGTTCTTGCTAGCATGGCAGGCTTCGCGGGTGTTCTCGCCATCGCTTATGTCTACGCCCTGAAAAAAGGCGCGCTCAATTGGAAGAACTGAAAATTCGTTGAAATTACGAAGATCAACACTTGAAATATAATCCCCTGTGCGCAAGTTCCGCAGCCGGCAATCACCGCCTGAATAGAGAAAATGGCCTCATCGATCCAGATACCAGACACCGCCCCGTTTACTCCCGAACAACGCCTGTGGTTGAGCGAATTCTTGGGACACATTCTT
>JANPMK010000102.1:0-11205 GCA_031422775.1 Akkermansiaceae bacterium
TTAAGCTGGATTTCTGAAACTTGGGCGAACTGGAACCCCGTGCTTCGCGAAATGCTTCTTCGCCTCGCCCACCGTGTGCATCCCGAAGTGGAAAATCGATGCCGCAAGCACAGCATCCGCCTTACCTTTTTCCAGCACCTCAACCATGTGATCCAAATTTCCCGCTCCGCCTGAAGCAATCACGGGAATACCTATGGCTGATGAAATCGCCGCAGTTAGCTCACAGTCGTAGCCCGCTTGGGTGCCATCCGCATCCATCGAGGTCAGTAAAATCTCCCCCGCTCCACGTCGCCAAACTTCTTTCGCCCACTCCACCGCATCCAACCCCACCGGAGTTCTTCCGCCATGCGTGTAAACCCCCCATTTCCCCGGACCTTCACGCTTTGCATCGATCGCTACCACAATGCATTGGTTACCAAACGCTTTCGCCCCTTGATCGACCAAATTTGGATTCGTCACCGCAGAAGTATTGATCCCAACCTTATCGGCCCCAGCTTGCAACATGGCATACATGTTTTCCACCGAGCGAATCCCGCCACCCACGGTCAACGGAATGAAGCATTTTTCCGCCGTGCGTCGCACGACATCCACCATGGTTTCCCTAGCATCCGATGATGCAGTGATATCCAAGAAAACCAACTCGTCCGCCTCCTGCTCATTATAAGCAATCGCACATTCCACCGGATCGCCCGCATCGATCAGATTCACGAAATTCACCCCCTTGACCACACGGCCATTGGTGACGTCGAGACAGGGAATGATGCGTTTGGCTAACACAGGAAAATGATGAACAGAGTTTAAATAAAAAAACGACGCCTTTTCGGACATCGTTTTTTTGAGAGGAACGAAATATTTTCGCTCTGTGGCTTAGCCAACCTTTGGCTTGCCGACGCGGCGAACCGCTCCGAAACGTTTCTGGAACTTGTCGATGCGACCTTCGGTATCCACAAATTGTTTCTGTCCAGTGAAGAACGGATGGGAATCGGAAGTGATACCAACGGAAATCACGGAGTGCTCGACGCCGTCGATGACTTCTTTTTTGTCGGAAGTCTTGGTTGAACCGGTGATGAAGCGTGCGCCAGTGGTCATATCAACAAAGACGACTGGATTGTATTTTGGATGAAGATCCTTTTTCATAAGAAGATTTGGTTGTCCACACGTGCCAACGCGCGGGGCGGGAAAACTGCCGAAAATCCAGAAGGTGTCAAGTTTTTAGCAGGTACTTTGTATGCAAAAGTGAAAAAACGCTAGATTTGCCACAATGAGACGAAGTGACGAAAGCCCGTGTGTACAAGGATTTAGGCAGGAACAAGGCATTAGACTGGTTGCTAGTATGATGTCACTCACTCATCAATTGATCGCATCTACCTTGGAAGGAAAGACGTAAAAAATGGATTCCCGTTCGACATGAATGACCACACATTGGACTAGGAAAATATGGTTGGACCACGGAGTCGACGAGTTAGTTTATCCCTGACGAATAAAGTCTCTCACCCAAATGAATACAGAAGGAGAATACAAAACATCCAAATATCTCAGCCTTCATCGCTGGAGTTCTCTGATTCTTGTAATCATAGGACTCGGAATATCATTCTCCGATTTCAATAGCATTCGATCAGCTCGTTTCTTCGGCTCATTTGTTTTTCCCTTGGCCATGATTTGGTTCGCCGAACAGCTTTCATGCTGGGCCATCAAGGACAGCGGTGGCTGGCTCAATGCAAGCAACGCAGATACCGTCGTCCGATTTTTCGGATGGTTGATTTTACTGATTATGCTGGGGTTCCGCGCGATGATTTATTTCAGTGAGTAATTGTATTTCAACATCCACCGCAGAAATGATGAATTCTTAATTATTAGATCTGTTGCAGACTCTAACTCAAGTGTCGAACGTGTAGGCAGGAGCTGCTGTGTCCTCACTGCATGAGGTACACCTACTCCATATATTTACGAATCAGGATTTGAATATTGATGTACAGGTCGTGTTTACCGTAAGTATTCAGTGGAAATCACCCTATAAAACATCATTTCCAGACTCGGCACCACCATCGTTCGTCTCATACCCCTCCTGATGCAAATACTGGGATTCGCCGGAGTTCTGTATGGCGGTTGGTATTCCGCCGCGATAATTATTGGAACAGGTATAGGCAGCCCAAATGGCGTATCAAGTGATATTTATGTGGTGGCCGCATGGATGGTTGGTATCCCAGCATTCGTATGCTTAGTGGGATGGATTTGGATGGTATGTGGTTTCCTCGCAGCTCCAATTCGGACAAAGAAGCTTTTGAATGAGGATAAAGGCTTAAAACTCTAGGTAGCTGCCGTGTCACACGGCATGAGACTAAACGGTGTCTCACCTTGATTGTTTTGATTCTTCATTCAAAAATCAAACCTCAACAAAGCAGTGTGAGCGCTAGCGAACCCTGTATAAACGGACGAAGTCCTTACCGCTTGGACGGAGTGAAGCGTAGTCAATCATCAATCGTCATTCGAACGAATTCATCTACTAGCTCGCAGCAACCTCATGCGATGAATGGATTGATGATTTACGATTGATGAATGTTGATTTTTGATTGGGAAGAGCCCCTCTACCCCAAAATCCCCTTAACAACATGCGCTGGTTCCACTCCCGTGGGTTTTTGGCTGAGGCCTTGGGAGCGAAAGGTGAAGCGGTTGTGATCCATGCCTAAGCAATGCAGGATAGTCGCGTTGAGGTCGCGGATGTGGACGGGGTTTTCGACGATGTTGTAGGAGTAATCATCGGTAGCGCCGTAACTGACTCCACCTTTCACGCCGCCACCGGCGACCCATGTGCTGAAGCAGCGGCCGTGGTGATCGCGGCCTTCGCCGAGTTTTCCTTGGCTGTAGACGGTGCGTCCAAATTCACCGCCCCAAATGACGAGGGTATCTTCTAACAGACCGCGTTGTTTCAGATCGGTGATGAGAGCGGCGGTGGGTTGATCGGTATCGCGGCACTGGTTGGTGAGATGGGTATTTATAGTAAGGTGTTGATCCCAACCGCGGTGGAAAAGCTGAGTGAAGCGGACACCGCGCTCGGCCATGCGGCGGGCGAGCAGGCAGTTGTAAGCATAACTTCCGGGGATACGGGACTCCGGGCCGTAGAGATTGAAGACCCAATCGGGTTCATCGGAAAGATCCGCGAGCTCTGGTGCGGAGGTTTGCATGCGAAACGCCATCTCGTATTGGCTAATGCGTGTTAGAATTTCCGGATCCGCCATGCCTTCGTGGCGGATGTTGTTGAGTGCTGCGAGATCGTCGAGCATCGCGCGTCGGTCAGAACGATCCATCCCCGCTGGATCGTTGAGATAAAGAACAGGATCTTTTCCGCTACGGAACTGAACGCCTTGGTGGTTGGATGGTAAGAATCCACTACCCCACAAGCGCGAGAAAATGGGTTGATCCGGCACTTTACCCGTGCCCTGAGAAACGAGAACCACATAGGCGGGCAGGTTTTCATTCATGCTACCTAGGCCATAGGAAACCCATGAGCCCATGCTGGGTGAACCGGGAAACTGCGAGCCGGTGTTGATGAATGTGATACCGGGATCGTGATTGATCGCCTCGGTGTGCATGGAGCGGATCACCGCCATTTCATCCGCGACTTTCGCTGTGTGCGGTAGTAATTCGCTGATCCATTGACCGCTTTTGCCGCGCTGCTTGAACTCCGCGATGCTTTTGCAAACGGGAAAATTTTTCTGGTCCGATGTCATGCCGGTGAGGCGTTGGCCTTGGCGGACGGAGTCGGGAAGATCTTGCCCGTGGACTTTTTCTAAATGCGGCTTGTAGTCGAAAAGATCGATGTGCGAGGGGCCGCCTGATTGGAAAAGGTAAATGACCCGTTTCGCCTTCGGCGCGAAATGCGAACGCGCGAGCGATTCTCCTCCTAACATATTCGTATCGGCTGCAAGCAAGGTGCGCGCAGCCATCGCGCCGATACCGAGTCCGGTGAGCCCGAGAAAACTGCGGCGGGAGAGTGAATTGAGATGGGCTTCGAGAGGGTTCATGGGCGGTTGATGAATTCGTCGAGGTTGATGAGGGTGGATCCTAGCACGGCGTATGCGGCTTGTTCGGGAGTGCCGGCGAGTGCTTTGGCATCGGCTTCGTTTTTGGTGTAACGCTCAAGGTAGCGGTCGAGAGATTTTTCTAACACTTTTAGTTCTTGAGGTTCTGGTGTGCGTCCGGTGGTGAGACGGAAGCCGTAAGTTAAACGTGTGCTTGGTGAAGCGCCGCCTTCTTGAATCATACGTTTCCCGAGGGCTATGCCTGCTTCGACGAACTGCGGTTCGTTCATGACGACCAAGGCTTGCAGAGGCGTGTTGGTGGCACCGCGAACGACCGCGCAAGTTTCACGGGTAGGTGCATCAAAAATTGCCATCACGGGTGGCGGCGAGGTTCGTTTCCAGAAAGAGTATAGACTGCGGCGGTAGATGGATGCACCACGGCCTGGAAGGAAAATCTGAGCGGTGAAGGGCGGTAAGTATCCGAAATGGCTGATCTCGCTCCATAGATCGGGCTGAGGTGGATGAACGCCGGGACCTCCAACAGCCGGGTTCAACAGGCCGCTGACGGAGAGCGCTTGATCGCGCAGAATTTCTGCGGGCAAACGAGTGCGCGGAGAGCGAGCAAGCGATTCGTTGCGCGGATCATTTTCTAAATGCTCTGGAGTCGATGCAGCTGAGCGGCGGTAGGTTTCGGAAGTCAGGATGGTTTTGAGCACATAGCGTAAGTCCCATTTGTTTTCGATGAGATCGACCGCTAACCAATCGAGCAGTTCGGGATGAGTAGGCCATGAGCCTTGGTTTCCGAAATCACCTGCGGATTCGACGATGCCGCGTCCGAACACCATTTGCCACGTGCGGTTCACGGCAACGCGTGCTGTGAGCGGATGATCCGACCGTGTAATCCAACGAGCGAGATCGAGGCGAGTGGGTTGAGTAGTTGCTTCTAACGGCGGCAACACAGCTGGCACGCCGGTGGTGACTTCATCGCCGTATTGATCGTAAGCGCCACGGATGAGGATGCGTGTTTTGCGGAGCTCGGGCTTATGATCCATGACCATCACTGAAGTATGGCCGCGATCCACATCACGTTTCAGCACTCTAATTTCCTCATCGACGGTTTTATGGATTACCTTTACGCGCGCTGCGAGTTCTGGTGGTGGATTGGCTTTGAAATATTCGAGTTCTGCGATGCGTGCTTTGAGTTGAGCCATTCCACCATCTCCGAGGGGAGATTTGTAATGCATCATCGGTGGTGTGTTGCTATTTGTGGCGCCTTTTCCGGACTCGGACGAAGTATTGAAGAAGGCATACATCTGGAAAAATTCCTTCTGAGAAATTGGATCGTATTTATGATCGTGGCACTGGGCACACTTCATTGTCAGGCCGAGCACGGAAGTGGCAACGGCATCCACTTTATCGATGGTGTAGTTGACGCGGTATTCCTCTTCGATGGTGCCGCCCTCGTGGGTGTTCATGCTGTTGCGAAGAAATCCGGTGGCAGCAATCTGGTCGGGCGTGGCGTTGGGGATGAGGTCGCCGGCGATCTGTTCTAACAGGAATTGATCGTAAGGTTGGTTTTTTTGGAAAGCGTTAATGACCCAATCCCGCCACGCCCACATGTCGCGGTGGTCGTCGATGGAATAACCGTGAGTATCTGAGTAACGCGCACCGTCGAGCCATGGTAGCGCCATGCGTTCAGCGAAATGCATGGAGCTCATCAAGCGATCGATGAGTTTTTCCCAGCGGTCTGGTGCGGTATCCGCGAGGTAGGCATCGATTTCCGCAGGCGATGGTGGCAACCCTGTTAGATCGATGAACAAGCGGCGAACTAACGTTTCAGGATCGGCTGGGGCGCTAGGTATGAGTTTTTTCTCGGCGAGGCGTTGGTTGACGAAATGATCGATGGGATTCGCTTTAGCTGGGAGAGTGGATTTTTTCGGAGCGACAAATGACCAATGAGGTTCGTAAGTCGCACCGGCTTTGATCCAGCGCTTGAGGGTATCGATGTCTTTCGATGGCATCGCGATCTTGTGGGCCTCTGGTGGAGGCATAACCATTTCGGGATCTTTCGAGAGGATACGACGGATCATTTCGCTTTTCTCAGGATTTCCCGGAACAATCGCGGTGACCCCATCACGGACTAAAATGGCTTCTTCGCGAAGATCTAGACGCAACTTACCACCGCGATGTTTCGGATCTTGTCCATGGCAGAAAAAGCAGTTTTCAGAGAGGATGGGACGGATATCGCGATTAAAACTGGGGACTTCATCTGCCGCAGCAAAACCGACGCTCCAGAAGAGGATAACAAGCGGTGAGATATTTGTGAGAGACGGCATTTGAGGTGAGATAACGTGGATTTTATTGAGGAGCTTTCAACATAGGTCTTATATGACCTATAGGACCTATCTCATTTAACCACAAACTTATGCACACCAGGTTGTAGAGTTTTGGTCTCTGGCGTGGCATCACCAACTCCCCAAGGTGAGGTTTTTGGGAGGGTGAGTTCGGCGGTGGTGTTGGGTGGAATAGTGGCTTCGTAGGTGAGTGAGTTGTCGGCTTCACGTTTCCATGAAATGGCAATGCGGCCGTGCGGGGAATCGTGGTGGGCTTTGATCCATGAAATCGCATCGGTTTCCGTGGTGGCTTTGGCGGATGGGAAATGTGGATGGAGTTTGATTTTTGAATAACCCGGCTCGGCTGGGGCGATGCCAGCGAGATCGACCATCATCCATTCCGTGACGGCACCGAAGGCGTAGTGGGAAAACGAATTCATAGAGGCGTTCATTTTTCCATCTTCACCGCCGAAGCCGTGTTCTTCGGTGTAAGAATTCCAACGTTCCCAGATGGTGGTGGCGCCGTTTTTCACTTCGTAGCCCCATGATGGATATTTGCGGGATTGCAACATGGAGACGGCGAGGTCGAGGTTGCCGGTGCTGGTGAGCGTTGGCAGCAAAGGCTTGGTGCCAAGGAAGCCGGTGGTCATGCCGGTGTTTTTATCGTTGGCTTTGGCGCGGATCAATGCGGCGAGATGTTCACCGGCTATTTTACGTTCGGCGTTATCTGTTAGAAGATTGCAATCAAGTGCGAGAACGTAGGCGGATTGCGAAGCGGGTTTGATCGAACCGTCGGGCTGGAGGTGTTGCTTGCGGAAATTCGCACGCATGGTTTCCACCCAGCCGCGCCATTTTTTTGCTTCATCTGTGAGTCCTTGGGCGTCGGCCATTTCCGCCATCATGAGTGAGGTCTTGGTGAAATACGCCAGCTCGACGTAGGGATGAGGTGTGGGATCATTGAGGTTGAGCCAATCGCCCCACGGCGCGCCGAAGGCGGAGCCTTTGAGTTCCGGATCTTTTGCTTTGCGGGCTTCCATGTAGCGGGTCATGGCCGGCCAATGGTCGGTGAAAAACGACTTGTCGCCGGTGGCCTTCCACAAGGCATGGGGAACGATCACGCCCGCATCGGACCATGCGGTGCCGTGGACGGCTCCACCGTGGCCGAAACAATACGGAGCGTAGGACGGATAGTAGCCTTCTTTGGTGATGCCCTCCTCCAGCTCGCGCAACCACTTGCGGAAGAAGGCGGCGACATCGGCGTGGATGGCGGCGGAGGCGGCGTAGATCTGCGCGTCGCCCGTCCAGCCGAGGCGTTCGTCGCGCTGCGGGCAGTCGGTGGGCAGCTCGATCCAGTTCGCGCGTTGGGTCCAGACGGCGTTTTGGAAAACCTTGTTCACCACCGGATCGGAGCATTCGAAACTGGATGTTAGGGCGGTGTCGGAATGCATGACCAGTCCGGTGATGGTGCCGAGTGGCGGTTCGCTTTCGAAGCCCGTGACTTCGACAAACTGGAAACCATGGAACGTGAATCGCGGTGTCCACGTCTCACCCTCGGGTGTGCCTTTGGCGATGTAGGTGTCGGTCGAGCGTGCTTCGCGCAGGTTCTCGGTCATGATGCGGCCATCGGGATGGAGCATTTCGGCGAAGCGCAGCACGAAGGCTTTTCCGGCCTCGGCTTTCACCTTGAAGCGGACATTGCCCGCGAAGTTCTGACCGAGGTCGAAGATCCAGGTGCCGGGCTTGATTTGTTTCACGGACTTTGCCGGAAGCTCCTGGGTGATGCGGACCGGTTGCGCGGGATAGGCCTGCATGACGGGCGGACGGATGAAGCCGAACTCGCGCTTCTCGTTTTTAATGAAGGCATCGCTGAAGGGTTCGACGATCGAGCCGTTGTCCTGGGCGAGGATCGCCGGTTCCCATTTGGAGGCATCGAAGGAAACGGTGGCCCAGCCGGGCAGTTCCTTGCGGGCATCGTAGGCTTCGCCCATCAGGAAATCGGCTTCGAGTTCCGGGCCGGTGGAGGTTTTCCAAGTGGCGTCGGTGCCTATCACTTTGCGGCTGCCGTCGTCGTAGGTTAGATGGACTTCGACCATCAACGCCGGGGTCTTGCCATAGATGTTGCGCCCGGTTTTGTGAGGGCCGTAGCCGACGAATTTACCGTAGCCGACATAGCCGGCATACCAGCCGTCGGCGACGATGGCCCCGATGGTGTTCTCGCCATCCGCCATCAAGGATGTCAGGTCGTAGGTGTTGTAGTAAGCGCGTTTCCGATAGTCCGTCCAACCCGGCGCGAAATACGCATCTCCGACACGCTGGCCGTTGACGTGGAGTTCGTAGATGCCGAGCGCGGATGCATGGGCGATCGCGCTGACGATTTTCTTCTCCGGCTTGAAGGTGCTGCGGTAGTAGCGGGCGGGCGGGAGTTGGAGTTTTTTGCGGTCCTTGTGAAATGCTGAAGTGTCTTTGAAGGAGATATAAGACTGCTGCGGCTGCGCGCCGATGATCGCTGTTAGAAAACGCTGCGGTGCCGACCATTCCGAAGGTGTGTCACCGGCCCAGGTCCGGACTTTCCAATGAATCCATGCAGAGGACGGCAACGTCTTTCCGGCGAAGGCAATGCTGGTGGCGGCAGATTTTACCTGCCCGCTGTCCCAGAGATCCGCCTTGCCGGCTGCCAGGTTTTCCAGGCTGCTGGCGACGAGGATCTGATAGGCCGACTGGGAAAGCCCCTTGTCGTCACCCTTCATTCTCCATGAAAGCCCGGGTTTCGCGTCGTCCACTCCGAGCGGAGCGGTCAGATGTCCGACCTTGAGGTCAAGGGTCGTGTGGGCGTAGGCCAGGATGCAGGAACAGAACAGGGCGGCGATTGATTTCATGGATGTGTTGGAAAGGATGGGTTGGGAGATTTTTGATTGGCTAGCGCAAGTCACGGAAAGGGAACGGGCCGGCGGCGACCTCGGGGGTGACGGTTTCATCGCGTTGCGGCATATAGCGGAGGGCGACGTTTTCCTTCAGCCAGCGTTTGAGTTGCTGGTGGAGTTTTGCGGTGAGCTCGGGATTCTCATTGGATAGATCGTGCGATTCAGAAGGATCGCGCGGGATGTTGTAGAGTTCGAGGCGGCCGTGCCAGTTCCATATCAGTTTATGGTCTCCCACGCGGATCGCGGAGTGCGGGGGCAGTGGCGTGCCAAGGTCCGGATGCTTGACGGAGACATTGAATGGATAGTGCCAGATCAAGGTGCGCTCCGGGCCGGGTGAAGCGGGATTTTTGAGCCGGGTCAGCATGCTTTGGCCGTCGATGTCCTTGGGTGGGGGATTGCCGGTGAGTTCGGCGATTGTGGGAAGGAAGTCGGTGCAATTGGTCACCGCGTCGCACCACTTGCCGCCCTCGAAACGGCCGGGCTGCCAGACGAGGGTTGGCACGCGCACGCCACCTTCATAGAGGCAGGCCTTGCCGCCTTTGAACGGCTGGTTGTCGGTGGCGGGTGGCCTCGTGTATTCGACTCCGCCATTGTCCGAGGTGAAGATGAGGACCGTGTTTTTCGCGAGGCCGGTCATTTCGAGAGTGGCGCGGATTTCACCGACCGAGTCGTCGAGGTGCTTGAGCATCGCGGCATAGGTCGCGTTGTCGCGTCCCAGATGCCCGCGTTGCTTTTTGGCGGTGAAATACTTCACATCCTTTTCCGGAGCTTGAAACGGTGTGTGAACCGCGAACGGGCAGTAGTAGAGCACGAAGGGTTTTGCCTTACCCTTCCGGCTTGCGATGTAGCTCACGGCGCGGGCGGAGAGGTCGTTCGTTAGGTATTCCTCGCCGGTCGGTTTCCCCGCCTGACCGATCTTGAACTTGGCCGGCGCAGTTGGGAAGTAGGGTTTGTCCCGGTTCCAGAGCGCCCGCCATTTGAAATACGGCGAGCCGCCCTCATCGAAGAAAGCGAGCTCCTCGAAGCCGAACGCTGCCGGCTGGCGGTCCGGCGCACCGTGGCCGCCGAGGTGCCATTTCCCGAGGAACGCGCAGTCGTGTGTGGTCAGCACTCGCGGCCAGGTGGAGATGGACGGATCGAGCGCGGTGTTGCTGGTGGCGTTGATCCATGGGAGCTTTCCTGGAATCGGATCCTTGTGTTCCAGCACGTCGTGAGGGTCGTAGCCGTCAGGGGCTTTGAGGCTTTGGTTGAACCAGGTCTTCGTATTGGGGGTGGCGGTGGTCACGCCCATCCGCGAGGCGATGCGGCCTGTTAGGATCGCGGCCCGGGTGGGCGAGCAGAGTTGGTTGGCGTAGGATTGTGAGAAGGCGATGCCGTCCGCTACGAGCCTGTCGAGGTGCGGGGTTTCGAAGTAGAGATCATCCGCCTTCGCATCGGTGAAATGCCGCGCATACGCGCCGATGTCGGTGATGCCGAGGTCATCGGCGAGGATGAAAACGATGTTAGGTGGGCGATCATCGGCGCGGACGATGCCGACGATCAGGAGTGTTAGTAGGAGGGTTCTCACGGCTTTTTAAGCTTTTCAAAGCGGGCGCGGATCTCGTCCAGCGTGCCGATGGTGAGGTAGAACTCGTAGTCCACCACGATGTCCTTTTTTAGCTGAATGGTCCGGACGGGCGCGACATACGAGCAGGCCGAGCCATCGGGGCCGGTGCTGCCGTTGCCTTTGTGTCGATAGGTGACCGCTTGATCGGTTCCTGGCGTACAGATGCCGATGCCGAAATTCTTGTCATCCACGAAAGCGAGCCAGCCACCGGTGTAGCGGATGCCCTCCGGCTTGAGGTTTGTCCCAAGGTCGATGGGGGCGTGCTTCACCAGTTTTCCATCCCGCTCGAACATGAGATGGGGCAGGGCATAGTCCACGAACATGGC
>JANPMK010000103.1:0-91704 GCA_031422775.1 Akkermansiaceae bacterium
AAACGACGAAGGCATGGTCGTTCTCTCCAAAGAGAAAGCCGCCTACAAACAAAACTGGGACAAGATCGTCAAAGTCTATCAAGACGGCGGCCTCGTTCGCGGCAAAGTCAAAGCAGTTGTCAAAGGCGGTCTCACCGTCAATGTCGGCGTCGAAGCTTTCCTTCCCGGTTCACAAGTGGACATCATTCCACCGAAAGATCTCTCCGAATACGTGGGCAATGTCTACGAATTCAAAATCGTTAAAGTTAACGACGAGCGTAAGAACATCGTTCTTTCCCGCCGCGAAGTTATCGAAGCCGAGCGCTCCGAGCAACGTCAGGCATTCCTTCAAACCGTCAAGATCGGCGACAAAGTCGTCGGCGCGATCAAGAACATCACCGACTTCGGTGCATTCGTCGACCTCGCAGGCATGGACGGACTCCTTCATATCACCGATATGTCATGGGGCCGCATCAACCATCCTTCCGAATTGCTTCACATCGGTCAGTCCGTGGATGTTGTCATCCTCGACGTGGATCGTGAGAAAGAGCGCGTTTCGCTCGGCCTCAAGCAAATGTCCGACAATCCATGGGAAGACATCGAACGCAAATACCCAATCGGTCAGCAAGTCAAAGGACAAGTTACCAAACTTCTCCCATACGGCGCGTTCATCGAAATCGAGCGTGGTGTCGAAGGTCTTGTGCACGTTTCCGAGCTCAGCTGGGTCAAACGCATCACCCGTCCATCCGACGTTCTCGAAATCGGTCAGGAAATCACCGCAGTGGTTCTTGGCATCAGCATCGAGGAACAAAAAATCTCGCTCGGTGTTCGCCAACTCGAAGGCAACCCATGGGACGAAATCGAACTCCGTTACCCAGTTGGTGCAACGATCACCGGGCCTGTCCGTAACCTTACCGCTTATGGCGCGTTCGTGGAGCTGGAAGAAGGTATCGACGGTATGATCCACGTTTCCGACATGTCTTGGACTCGTAAAATCAATCATCCTTCCGAAGTTCTCAAAAAGAACGACGAAATCGAAGCCATCGTTCTTGCGATCGACAAAGCAAACCAACGCGTCTCTCTCGGTATCAAACAAACCGAAGGTGATCCATGGTCCGCTATCGACGACCGCTTCAAGGTCGGCGACCTCGTCAAAGGCACGGTTGCTAAGATCGCATCGTTCGGTGCGTTCGTTTCCCTCGAAGGTGATATCGACGGCCTCATCCACATTTCGCAACTCAGCGAAGATCACGTGGAAAAAGTCAAAGACGTCATCAAAGTTGGCGACGGAATCGAAGCCCGCGTCATCAAGGTCGACAAAGTCGAGCGCCGCATCGGTCTCTCGATCAAAGCCGTCGGTTACTCCGAAGAGCAACTCAAGAAAGAAAGCGCCAGCTTCGAGTCCCTTCGCCCATCTTCCGAGATGGTCGGCCTCGAGCAAGCCTTCAACCTTGCTGCTGCCGCTTCCGAAGAGTGGAGCCCAGGCGACGACAAATAAATTCTATCCGAGCCGTAGCCCCGACATATTGGGGTGAACAATACGGCCCGAGATTTTCAAAAAGCCGGACGGGATTTCCTGTCCGGCGTTTTCGTATTCTATGTTTTTTTGCAGTCGCGCTTTTTTACTACTATGGGAGTGTAGTGGATATGGACAAATATCGACCTAATGATTGAGTCAAAGGAACGTAGGAAGATGGAGGATACGGAGAAGAGGGTTGAAACCTGACTAGTAAATCGTCTGGGATTTGGGCTTGTTTTACAGGGAGAGATGAGGAGATGGAGATGAGGAGTTAAGAAATAAACATTTTCTTTTTTATGGAATCAGCTCCCTACCTCCTTTCTTCCTCCCTCCCTCATTTTTGAAAAATGCCCGAACCTTTCTAATGCCCGATGCGAGCGATAAGGTATGAGTTCTGGCTATTTTTTACCGCTATGCTCCCATTGTGGTCTAAAAATGGCAGGTATTGAAACATGAATTCTTAGCTCGCTACGGACGGTCAGATCAGGTTGATTTCTGAAATCATGAAACGCAGGCAATTTTTCAAAGGTGGCGTGGTGACTGGGGCGTTGGCTGGGATCACCGGAGTGTCGGCGGTGGAGTTGGCAAAAACGCCGAAGCAGATCGAGGGGCCGTTTTATCCAAAAGTGGCGCAGAAAGATAAGGATTTTGATCTAACAAAAGTAGAGGAACAGGAAGGAACAGCCGAAGGCAAAGTGGTTTTCATTTCCGGCGCGGTGCTCAACACGGATGGTACACCGATTGAAGACGCAACGGTGGATTTGTGGCAGGCGAATGCGGCGGGTCGGTATCGGCATCCCAGTGATACAAATGAGGCACCGCTGGATCCGAACTTCCAAGGATGGGCGATTGTGCCGAGCGGAAAAAATGGCGAGTTCAAATTCAAAACCGTGGTTCCAGGATCTTATCCGGCATCCAAAGATTGGTCCCGCCCGCCGCACATTCATTTCAAAGTCTCCAAGCTCGGCTACGTGGAATTGATCACGCAAATGTATTTTCCCGGGGAGAAACTGAACGATACCGATAAGCTCTTGCAGCGTGTTCCTGAAGCGGAGCGGGCATCTTTGATTGCGAAAGTCATTGCAGGTGAACCTGAAACGCTTGAGTTCAAGATCGTCCTCGAAAAGGCCTGATCATTCACTCGGAGGCTTGCGTAGAGATTTTTTCTGAGAAAGGATGCGTTTGTCAGCCACGGATTGTTGTTTGGATCGACGGGACCTTCGGCGTTTCTGACGGCGCATTTTTTCGATCGCTTGGGTTTTCGCTGAGGCTTTGCCGTTGGCGATGGCGTCGAATTGATCACAGAGCTCGCGGCGGGCGAGGAAACGGTTCATTTCACGCGAACGATCCATCTGGCATTTGATCGCGATGCCGCTGGGCAGGTGCTTGAGGAAGACGCAGTTTGAGGTTTTGTTAATTTTCTGGCCTCCTGCGCCCGAGCCACGGACGAATTTTTCCAATAGATCAGCTGGTTCAATCCCAAGTGACAGCATCCGCTGTTCGAGGGCGGTGATTTTGTCAGGAGAGGGGAGGTTCATCGGGCTGAAATTCTTTGTATTTAAAACGATTCTGTTTGAAAGGGGGACTATACTCTGTTGAGTATTCCTCACCGATGAAAAAATTCATAATCTTCCCGCTTGTGACTGCTGCGTTATTCTCTGCGGCGCTCAACGCCCAAGTGACCGACCAGACGTCGAAATTCAAAGTAGCCTCCGGGTTCAAGCTTGAACAGATTTACGAGGTAAAGAAAGAGGAGGGAAGTTGGGTGGCGTTGACCGAAGATGGTCAGGGTCGTTTGATTGCAGCTGATCAATACGGTGGACTTTTCCGCATCACCGTTCCGCCACTCGCGGGTGGTGAAACCAAAGTTGAGGCTTTGGACATTCCGATCGGTGGAGCCCATGGATTGCTGTGGCATGAGGGGATACTCTACATTTCGGTCAATGAGAAGGCCCAGAAAAACGCGGTGGAGACGGGTGTATGGAAAGCAAAAGAAACCGCAACGGGTTATGAAAAACCGGAGCTGGTCAAAGCAATCAAAGCGGGTGGTGAACACGGCGTGCATTCCTTAATACTCTCTCCCGACAAGAAGTGGGTCTATTTGATCACCGGAAACTTCGCCCACGTTCCTGAAGTCACGGATTCATTTGCTCCGAAGATTTGGAACGAGGATCAACTCGTGTTGCGCAATCCCGATGGCAATGGCCATGCTGCGAACGTTTGGGCTCCGGGTGGATTCATCGCACGATTCCAACTTGATGGATCGAATTGGCAGTTAGTTTCTATGGGACAACGCAATACTTATGACGCAGCGTTCCACGATAGCGGCGAGTTGTTTGCCTACGATGCAGATATGGAATGGGATTTCGGAATGCCTTGGTATCGTCCCACACGGATTTCTCACATTGTTCCGGGCACCGAGCTTGGTTGGCGGAATGGCACAGGAAAATGGCCAGCTTACTATGAAGATAGCATGGGCCCGGTTCTCAATATCGGTCCGGGATCACCGACAGGGATGCTCGCGGGTCGCGGCTTCAAAGCTCCTGCGAAATATCAACAGGCCCTGTATGCCTTCGATTGGACCTTCGCGACCATTTACGCCGTGCACCTGACTCCTGATGGTGCCTCGTTTAAAGCAGAGAAAGAGGAGTTCATCTCCGGTGCCGGATTACCTCTAACAGATGCGGTCATTGGAAAAGATGGCTCGATGTATTTCGCAACGGGTGGTCGTCGTGGAAAATCTCATCTCTGGAGAGTGGTTTATACGGGCAAAGAATCCACTGCACCGAAACTTGCAAAATCCACACCTAACCCAACCCGGGATAAACTTGCGGAAATGATCCGCGATCCGAAAAAGTTCGATGCGGATCTTGCGCTCAAGCAATTGAGTTCCGAAGAGCGCACCCTACGTTTCATGGCGCGCACCGCTTTGGAACGTTCGCCGGATGCCGGATGGATCCCGAAAATTTCAACTCAGAAAGACGCATGGTCGCGTATCATCGGTTCGATGGCTCTTGCCAGATTGGATGGAAAAAAACATCGCAGTATTGCTTTGGAAACCTTGTTGAAGGTCGACTGGAAAACACTTTCCCAACAACAACAGATCAACTGGCTGAGAGCCGCTGGCTTGGTGTTTATTCGCGGTGGTGAGCCAACGGCGGAGGAAAAGACCGCCGTCATTTCAAAAATCGATGCATCGTATCCTGCAACGGATCGCTCGATGAATTTCGAACTCGCCCGCATGCTTTGCTACCTTCAGGCACCGAATGTCGTTTCGAGAACCTTGAAACTGATGGACGAGGCTCCTGCTGCTGATGCGGAGGATTGGAAAGTTTTGGTGGAGCGGAATTCGAAATATGGCAACGATATCAATCAGGTGATCAAGAATCACCCGCCGTCCGCTCAGATTCATTACATCTATTGCTTGAGATCTGTCAAAGGCCCTTGGAAAGGCGATGAGAGAAGACGTGTCTTCAACTGGTTCCGTGAAATCGAAAGCCGCAGCGGTGGCAACAGCTACGGCAAATTCATCGCCATGATCCGCAAACAGATCTATGAAAACGGCACTCCTGAAGAACAAAAGCTCTTTGCTGCCGAAGCGCAAGCCCCTGCGCAAAAACCGAAAGCCCTGCCCCCAGTCAAAGGACCAGGTCGTGACTGGACAGTGGAAGAAATCAAGAAAGTCACAAGCGAAGGCCTGACCAATCGAAATCTGGAGAATGGCAAAGCCATGTTTGAGGCATCGCTCTGTGCGACCTGCCACAAATTCGGAGCGGAAGGTGGCTCCCAAGGCCCAGATCTTACCAATCTTGCAGGTCGCTTCAAAGCCGAGGATCTCGCTCACTCGATTGTCGATCCAAGCCAAGTCATTTCCGATCAGTACGAATTCACGGAAATTGTGAAGCACGATGGATCGACCATCACGGGACGCGTGCTCAACGAGAAAGACGAGATCCTGATCTTGGGAATCAATCCGTTTGATTTCACCAATCAAATAGAAATCAGCCGCAGCGACATCAAGAGTACGGCACCATCGAAAGTTTCACCGATGCCACCTGCGATGATCAACCGTCTGAATGCGGATGAACTCAAAGATCTCTTCGCTTATTTGTTAGGGGTGAAGTAATCAGCCCTTCAATAAATACCGCGAAGACCAAACATAGTTACAACCAGAAATAACTGTTAGAGCAACGGCGATGCCGAGAGTGATCGGCATCAGCCATGCGTTTTCTCCCCAAGGTGTTGTGAGTGTGTGGAAAAATTTCAGCGAAGAGGGGATGGTGGTCATTGTTTCAAACGTCAGCCAGATCAGGCCGGTGATGAGGTAGGTGAGTTGGAAGGTGGTTTTCCATTTTCCTAAATTATCAGCGGCGAGGACTTGGCCGGCCTCGATGGCGATTTGGCGTAGGCCGGTGACAAGGAATTCTCTACCGATGATGAGAGCGGTGATCCAGACCGGGCATATGCCTTTTGCGGTGAGAAACACAAAGGCGGCACAGACGAGGATTTTATCAGCGAGGGGATCGAGCAGTTTACCTAGGGAGGTAACGAGGTTCATTTTCCGAGCCAGCCAGCCATCGACGAAATCGCTAGCGGCGGCGATGATGAAGAGAATCAGGGCGGTGACATGGCCCCACGTGCTCTCCCAAGCCACGAAAAAAACGAACGCCGCCGTCAGGACGAGGCGTGAAAGGGTGATCGCATTTGGGAGGTTCACGCGACGAATGTGCAAAATTGATGGAGAAAAGGCAACAAGGTGTTGCACAGAATCGCACAGTCTCTTATTTCCCCGCGCAGGGAACTCCCAAAAATAATTATGAGCAACAGTGACTTTGGACTAATCGGACTGGCCGTCATGGGTCAGAATCTTGTGTTGAACGTGGAATCAAGAGGCTTTCAAGTCTCCGTTTACAACCGCACAACCAGCGCCATGCAGGAGTTTGTCGCAAAACATTCTGACAAGAAAATCGTTGGTGAGGAAACTCTCGAAGGTTTCGTGCAGTCCTTGGCATCGCCACGCAAGGTCATGATCATGGTGAAAGCTGGTGGTCCGGTGGACGCAGTGATCGAATCGCTCATCCCGCTTCTCGACAAAGGTGACATCATCATCGACGGCGGAAACTCGCTCTACACCGATACTGAGCGTCGCGACCAATGGCTCGGCGATCTTGGTTTCCGTTTCATCGGTGCCGGTGTTTCCGGTGGTGAAGAAGGCGCTCGCAAAGGCCCATCGATCATGCCCGGCGGACCGACCTCCACCTGGGATGTCATGAAACCGATCTTCGAAAGCATCTCCGCAAAAGTCGACGGTGAGCCTTGCGTCACACACATCGGCACGGGCGGTGCGGGTCACTACGTGAAAATGATCCACAACGGCATCGAATACGGCGACATGCAGTTGATCTGCGAAGCCTACAATATTTTCAAAGCAGCAGGCTTCACTCCTGCGGAACTTGCGAAAGTCTTCACCGATTGGAACGATGGGGATCTCGAAAGCTACCTGATCCAGATCACTTCGAAAATTTTCGAACAAACCGATCCTGAAACCGGTGCTGCATTGGTTGATAAGATTCTCGATACTGCCGGACAAAAAGGCACAGGCAAATGGACTTTGATCAACGCCGTTGAAAACGCCGTCGTGATCTCAACCATCAACGCCGCTGTCGAAGCTCGCATCCTTTCCTCAATGAAAGACAAGCGCGTCGCTGCCAGCGCGTTCCTCAAAGGTCCGGAAGTGAAAATTTCCACCGACAAAGCCGAGCTCGTCAAAAAAGTTCACGATGCCTTGTTCGCATCGAAAATCATTTCCTACGCACAAGGACTCGATCTCATCGCTGCGATGGGCGAGGAAAAAGGCTGGGGACTCGACCTCGGCAAGATCGCTGCGATCTGGCGTGGGGGTTGCATCATCCGTGCTCGTTTCTTGAACGACATCACCGATGCATACCGCAAAGATCCTAAGCTCACCAACCTGATGCTTGCTCCGTTCTTCACGAAACTCCTCAACGAGTTCCAACAAAACTGGCGCGAAGTCGTTTCCATCGCAACGCTTGCTGGTATTCCGGTTCCTGCGTTCAGCGCATCGCTCGGTTACTACGACAGCTACCGCAGCGCAGTGCTTCCTGCGAACCTGCTACAAGCACAACGCGACTTCTTCGGCGCACACACCTACGAGCGCACCGACAAGCCACGCGGCGAGATGTTCCACACTGATTGGCCAGAGGTTATCGGCTAATCGATGAAAATTCATCTAAGCGGCTGGGAATAATCCTAGCCGCTTTTTTTTATCCTACTAGCGCTGGATATTTCAACGCAAAGCCGCTGAGAACGCAAAGGTGACGCAAAGAATAAATGGGTTGGAGTTTCACCGCTCCACTTTGACTTTTAGATCACTAAACCTCGCGCACGTCGTAGGTTTCCTCGGGCTGTTCTGCGATGATCCCTAGATCGACTAGAAAACGATCTGCGGTGTTGATGGTCAGTTCGAAATTTGAGTGACTGACGTTGAAGTTGAAGAAGCTGTGTTCCGCGCCGTTGAAGTCGATCAACTGGCAGCGGTTGCCGCGCCATCTCATGCGGCGGCAGAAGGTGGCAATTTCAGAAAACGGCGTGACCCGATCCGATGTGCCATGGAAAAAGATCATTGGTGGCAGCTTTCTGCGGACGAGTCGGCTCGGGCTGAGTTTGGTGCTGATTTTCGTGGAGGGAAAACGCTCGGAGAGTTGGCCTTTGGTCGTGGTGTTGACCAGCGCACTAAAGAGAATCAAAGCTTTTGGGCGAAACGGCGGAGATAAATCTTTATCCTTTCGCATCCCTAACAACAGCGACAGATACGCGCCACCTGCAGCTCCGCTGAAAACCATTTTGTTGAGATCGATTCCTAATTCCCCAGCACTCGCGTTGAGCCAGTTCAAGGTGAAAATCGAGTCGTCGATGGCATCAAGAGGAGTCGATTGATGTTTAGAACTGATCCGATATTCGAAACAAATCGCCACCATGCCGCGCGAGGTGAAGTGATGTGCGTGAGGAACGAATTGCGGCACCATGGATACATCCCAGAAACCACCGTGAAAGAAAACGATCGCAGGGCGCGGAGTCGTGACTTCGCCTTCCGGGAAAAACACGTGAGCAATCAGATCGAAGCCATTGTGGTTCACGTAGACGTAAGTGGTCGCCGATTTCAGGAGCTCTTTATCCCTTGATTCACCGATCGGAGCGATCTTCTGTAAAATTTGACTCATGATTCTTTATGGCGTTTTCAGGAGAGTTCCAAAACGCATGGATTTGTTTGTTGTGATTTCACGGTGTTTGTCCAATCGTTTTGTGTATGAAAGGTTTAATTCTTAGTTTTATTTTGATTTTCCCCAGTATTTCGATGGCGGACGAAGCGCTGCGAACCAATCTGGAGAAAACCTATTCCACCTGGCGCGAATCGCTGATTAAAAAAGATTTCCGAATTTGGCAGCAAGTGACAGCAGAACATCGTCAGGTGGAAGTGAAAAACCGGATCATTTCCGAGAAGTTGCCATTCCCTGCTTCAGTATTTAATTTGCCTGCTCCGCCTCCACAGCTGAGCGGCTTAACATTTCTAACAGCTAGTCAAAAAAACGCCACCGCTAAGGCTGCGTATTTTGGAAAAATTGATTTCGGTGTCGGTGGTGAACCGACCGATAACCTTCTGGTGCTTTCATTCATTCAAAGCGGTAATAGTTACCTGTATGATAAAGCGGACTTTGTAAATCTATCAGCTCTGCCTGAAGTTCGCAAAGAATTGGCGGCTAGCGATCTAACATATTTGAAAGGTGTTCCAGAGGCGCAGCCGTCGGGCACTGTGCCCGCTACACCCGCGGCGGTGCAGCCGGCGACGACCCTTGCAAAGGTATATGTCTTCTGCCCTGGAAGAGAAGTCGAGGTCTTGGTCAACAAGGTGAGTCGGCACAAGATCATCAACGGCAAAGAAGCGGAGACGGTGATTGGTGGTGCGCGTGGTGGATTAAATGAAGTCCAGTATGCGATCCGTAAACTGGATGAGGGCACAGGCAAAGAAGCGCTGACAATCCGAGTTTATCTGCTCTCTGAAGTGGCGGGCGTGAAACCCATCAAGGCGTTCGAATATCAGATTGATGAAAAAGGAGTCCCTGTGGCTCACGGTTCGGCTAATTTTGATCTAAATAAGGAGCTGCTCACGAAACTCAAAGGGAAGTAAATCGCAACATACATGAACTTTTTAAATTGGCAGAACATGGATCCGCATCTTCTGGTCGGTTTGGTGAATACTGAACTGCGGAATCACTCGGAATCCCTAGATGATTTGGTGAAGACTCATGATATTTCTGAGCCTGCATTGATCGAAAAACTGCAAGCGGCGGGGTATGATTACCGAGCTGAGCAGCAGCAGTTTCGGTGAGAAGGAAGAGTGAAGAGTGAAGAGTGAATGGTGATGAGTGAAAGCAGAGCAATTGATAGCAAGTAAATCATCCGGGATTCCGGCTTATTTTACAGGGAGGGAGGAGGAAATGGAGAAGAGGAGGGAAAACCCAAACATATCCATTTTTCATAGAATCAGCTCCTCGCCTCCTTTCTTCCTCCTCCCTCATTTTCGAAAAAAGCCCGAACCTTTCTTAGGCTTCGTAAGAGTACTCAGCCCATTTTCAGGTTTCGATTTTGGGTGCTTGCGCCCGTGGAGAAGATCTTTTAGAAATCCGAAGTAATTATGGCTGCAGGATACACCGAAGACGACATCAAGAGTTTGGACTGGCGTGAACACATTCGCCTTCGCCCCGGAATGTATATAGGAAAGCTGGGGGATGGCTCCGCTCCGGAGGACGGGATTTATATTTTACTCAAAGAAGCCGTGGATAACTCCATCGATGAGCACATCATGGGTCACGGCAAAGAAGTGAAAATCGAGATCGACGACGAAGGTCGGGTCGAGGTGCGCGATTTCGGACGGGGGATTCCTCTCGGGAAACTTTTCGACTGCGCCGCACAGATCAACACCGGCGCAAAGTATGACAGCGAGGCATTTAAAAAATCGGTCGGCTTGAACGGGGTGGGTATTAAAGCAGTGAACGCCTTGTCATCGTTTTTCGAAATCCAATCATGGCGCGATGGTGAAACCAAAGCGTTAGAATTTTCCAAAGGCCAGCTGACCGTAGACATGAAAAAGCCTCGCAAGGATAACGAGGTAAACGGTACCCGCTTGGCGTTTGAAATCGACCGATCGATCTTCCCGGTAAAAACCCGTTTCCGCGATCCGTTCGTGGAAAAGATGTGCCGGTATTACTCTTACCTGAATCCACTTCTAACAGTTGTATTCAATAATAAAAAATTTCGCTCCAAAGATGGTTTGTTAGATTTGTTGCGTGAGGAAATGGAAACCGAGGCGCTGTATCCACCGATTCACCTCATCGGTAAAGACATTGAAATTGCCTTCACGCATTGCGCGGAGAGCAGCGAGGATTACTACACTTTCGTCAACGGCCAGAATACTTCACAAGGCGGTACACACTTGGCTGCCTTCCGTGAAGCATTGGTACAGGTGATTCGTGGGTTTTACAAAAAACAGTACGATCCATCAGACATCCGCGCGGGTATCGAAGCGGCAATCTGCGTCCGCATCATCGAGCCGGTGTTTGAATCGCAAACCAAAACCAAGTTAGGTTCCTCGACGATCGCTCCTGAAGGCGAATCACTGAGAACCTTCATCTTAAATTTCCTCAAATCATCTTTGGATAACTATCTCCACAAGCACCCACAAGTGGCCGAGTCTATTCAGAAACGCATCCTCGCCGCTGAGCGCGAGCGCAAGGATTTGAAAGGGATTCAGAAAATAGCCCGCGAGCGCGCGCGTCAGGCAAAGGTGCATAACAAGAAACTACGCGATTGCCGAGTCCGTTTCGATTCCAAGCACAAGCGTCGGGAAGAAAGTACTTTATTCATCACCGAGGGCGACTCCGCATCGGGTTCGATCACCAAGAGTCGGGATGTGGAAACCCAGGCGGTTTTCTCGCTCCGCGGTAAACCACTCAATACCTATGGCCTGCCGCGCAAGATCGTTTACGAAAACGAGGAGTTCGCGCTGTTGCAGGCGGCATTAAACATCGAGGACGGGATTGAAGCACTACGTTACAATAAAGTCGTCATCGCGACCGATGCCGATGTCGACGGCATGCACATCCGCTTGTTGTTATTGACCTTCTTCCTGCAATTTTTCCCCGAGATGATCCGCGACGGTCATCTTTTCATTTTGCAAACACCCTTGTTCCGTGTGCGCAATAAAAAGGAAACTATCTATTGCTACGATGAAGAATCGCGTGTGAAAGCGATCGCGAAACTTGGTAAAAATGCCGAGATCACACGTTTCAAAGGCCTCGGAGAAATCTCACCCGACGAGTTCAAATTCATGATCGGCCCAGAAATGCGCCTGGATCCCGTGGAATATGAAGAAGGCAAAGGCGTGAAAGAACTCTTAGCTTTCTATATGGGCAAAAACACCCCGAGCCGCCAAGAATACATCATCGAGAACTTGCGGGAAGATGTGGATAGGCAAGTGGCTTAAAAAATAGCTCTCAAAAGCCTTATTTCCTCAGAAGCTATGCCCCCGATTTAAGAGGTAAATATCCGCACCTTGGTGATTCACAAAACCCTCGAAATTCCCAATCTGCCATTTAATTTTCCCTTGATTCATGGAAAATTCGCTAACTGGTCAAAAAAAACACACTTTTTTACTTTACGGAAAAATCCCTTCAGTTAGTTAGCTATGCAGTTGAAGCAATCCAGTTCAGCTTCTTCCAGCCATTTTTAAGCACTCACACCATATCACACAGATGAAAAACATGAAAAAGCTAGCCAGTCCCCTCACTCGGATCACTCGATCCGTAAGCAAGCCCGAAACACACAGTCGCCTAATGTTATTGGCACTCTGCATTTCTGCAATTACTCTTCTAACAACGCGCGCCTCTGCTCAGATCATATGGGATGGAGACACTGGCATAGATTGGACTACTGGTACTAACTGGATTGGCGATATCGAGCCTGGTGCACTTGATGACGTATTAATCAACAACGGAGCGCTTGGATCTCAGCCTGAACTCTCAGCAGGTAATGATAGAACGGTTTTGTCGACGACTATCGAAGCGGGTAGTCTTTCTATTAATGCAATACTCACTTCTCCGGTCACAATTTCTGGCACTGGTGTTCTGAATGTCTTTACGTTAGGAAATGTCGTCGGAGCAACCACCGTCGAAAGTGGTGGCACTCTTGCGCTTCTCAACGGAGCTGCTTTTTCTTCTCAAACGACAGTCAACACTGGCGGTGTTTTAGATTTTCGTTCTACGAGCACAAACACTGTAGCTGCTAATATCACGCTCGATGGGGGTGAAGCTAATTACATCAATGCTTCAAACGTGTGGCAAGCCGTCTCTGGCGCTCTTACAGTCAGCTCGGATTCAGTCATTAATTTAGCTGCTGTGGGTGCCACATCGAATGCAGGTTTGTTTCTTGACGGTGGCTTGCACGGCCCCTCCACTTCAAATCTTACCGTTGATAGCAATACCAATAACCTTGGCTTAATACTGCGCAACTCATCATCCACCTTCGATGGGACGATCACGGTGCTTGCTGGTGGGTCCGGTCGCGGGCTAGCGCTTGGTGATACTGGTAACAGTCTTGAAAATGCTTCATTCACCATCAACGGCACTCTGGAGTTAGGTAATAGCAGTGCAGGTATGGGTTGGGGATTGGGAGGCGCTTTAAATAACACTACTGCCAGTATCGGTGCTCTCAATGGCAGTGGTGTCGTAGTTGCTAACATGAATGTTGCAACTGCTCGTACTCTGTCTGTTGGTAATCTCAACGAAGACAGTAACTTCTCCGGTTCGATTAATGCTGGAGTGAATAGCACGCTTAGCTTAGTCAAGACTGGCAGCGGCACCCAGATCCTCTCCGGCACAAATACCTACACCGGCACAACCACGATTAACGATGGCACACTGCAATTCGCCACCAGAAATTCATTATACAACGGCAACAGTGTTGACTGGACTGCTGCAAACATCAGTGTCCAAAGCGGAGCCACTTTATTGCTCAACGTCGGCGGTCTCAACAATTTTGACGAAACGGATGTTAGCACCCTGCTAACCAACCTCACTGGTTTAAATGGCACTGCTACCGAGGGTTTCGCTGGTGACTCTTTCATCGCATTCGATACCACCGATGCCTTTGCTCCTTTCACTATTACTGATAACATCGCAGACTCCAGTGACGGAGCGCTCGGTATAACAAAACTCGGCAGCGGCATATTGGAACTAAGTGGAACTAGCACTTACACTGGTCTCACTACTGTTAACGAAGGAACTCTGTTAGTGTCCTCAAACGGTGCCCTCGGCCTTGCCGCTGGTGGTACTACAGTGGCTGATGGTGCAACTCTGGAACTTAATGGTGGTCTTGAAATCGCTGATGATCTCACCATCACAGGCACTGGTGTACTCGGTGCTGGCGCTATCGTTAACTCAGGCGATAACACTATTGCTGGAGTAATCACCGTAGATACCGGTACCAGTGCAACCATTAATGCTGCTGGTGGTACCCTAACTCTCACTGGTGGCATCGTGAAAGACGCCGCAGAGCTCACCCTCACAGGCGGCGGCATCATCAATGTCGACAGTGAAATCAGCGGTATATCACCAAATTCCGATCTCATCGTAAACGGAGTTACAGCAAATCTTAATGCGGCCAACACCTACAACGGTCCAACCTACATTCGCAGCACACTTCTAGATACTGGTATCCTGAATGCCAATGTCGCCAACGCATTGCCAACTTTAAATGGACGCACCGATGTCATTATGGATGACTCGGGAACTGGAGGTTCACAACTTAACTTGGGATTCAATCAGTCGGTTTCATCCCTCACCAGCAATAGAACGGGTACAGAAAGTTCATTGGTTAATCTTGATGTGAACACGCTCACCATCGGTAATACCAATGGCACAACGGAGACCTTCTCGGGTGTGATCAGTGGCACAGGTGGCATTATCAAGGATGGTGACTCTACGCAAATTCTCTCTGGCAAGAACACCTACACCGGCACCACGCAGATCGATGGCGGCACCTTACAAGCAGCTGTAGGTACGGATGGACAAGCTTTTGGTTCTCTTTCGGCGGTCGTCCTAGCCGACGATGCCACTGCCTTACTTGATCTTAACGACACCAATCAAACGATCGGCTCACTTGAAGGTGGCGGTCTCGTTGGAGGTAACGTAGCACTTGGTAGCGGAACATTGACTACAGGTGGAGACGACAGCTCTACTACCTTCTCTGGCGAGATTGGCGGTACAGGCAGTCTTGTCAAAACTGGTTCTGGCACATTCACCCTGGATAACTCCAACTCCTATACTGGTGCAACGACTATCAACGAAGGTACTCTGGAAGTTTTACTCGTAGACGGTGCTCTCGGCATCGGTGCCGCAGGCACTACAGTGGCTAATGGCGCAACTCTCTTGCTTAACGCCTCCACATACAGCACCGCCGAGGAGCTAACCATTACAGGTACTGGCGACGGTGGCACTGGCGCTCTCGCTAACTCTGGCATCAGCACTTTCGCTGGACAAATTAACGTATTAAACGGTGCAACCATCAATGCTGGTGGCGGCGACCTGACACTCACCGGGGGTATAGTGAAAAACGCTACAACGCTCACCCTCACAGGTGGTGGTAACATAATCATCGACGGTGTAATCAGCGGTGCATCGTTAAACTCTGATCTCATCGTAGACGGAGTAACGGTTGAATTAAATAATGCCAACACCTACAACGGTCCAACCTACATCCGCAGCACAGTTACCGACGCGGGTATCCTGAATGCCAATGCCGCCAACGCATTGCCAACTTTAAATGGACGGACCCATGTAATTATGGATGACTCGGGAACTGGAGCTTCAGAACTTAACTTGATTGGTGGATTTGATCAGTCGGTCGCGTCCCTCAGCAGTTCTACCACTGGTTTAGAAAGTTCATTAGTTAATCTTGATGTGAACACGCTAACCATCGGTAGTGCCTCGGCCTCACCGACGACCTTCGCAGGCATTATCAGCGGCACAGGACCGGATGCTCTCATCAAGGATGGTGTGTCCGTGCAAATTCTTTCTGGTGAGAACACTTACACCGGCACAACTCTGATCAATGCCGGCACCTTACAAGCCGGTGCAGCAGCGAATGGACAAGCATTTGGTGATCTTTCGGCAGTCACACTGGCCAACGTTGCTGGTGCCACTCTTGCTCTCAATAACTTCGATCAAACCATCGGCTCACTTGCAGGTGGCGGAGCCACTGGCGGTAGCGTCACTCTTGGTAACGCAACTTTGACCACGGGTGGTGACAACACCGATACTATTTTCGCAGGTATCATCAGCGGCTTAGGTGGTGGCCTCACCAAAGAGGGCACTGGCACCTTCACCCTCAGTGGCACCAACACCTACACCGGTGCCACAACGATCAATGACGGCACTTTAGAATTAACCTCTACCGGTTCTACCGCTGCGGGCAGCACGGTCGCTGTCAATACCGGCGGCACATTAAGCGGTCTCGGCACAGTCAATGGCAATGCAACCTTGACCGGAAACGGTATCATTAACTTCGGCGCAACCGGCAATATCGCAGGCACTCTCGGAGTGACTGGCGGTAACTGGAATGGCCTAGGCAGCGTGACCGGCGTGGTCACCTCCAGCAGCGGCACTTTCACCATTGGTTCTTTAGCAAATCTTACAGCCACTGGCGGTCTGAACGTCACCGGCGGCACTATCGTAGGTGATGTAGACAGCACCATCACCGGCAGCATCAATTACACCAGCAACCAGCTCTCAACCTTCGATGGTGTTATCGCTGGTCTGACCAGCACGGTGACTGTAAATAACAACGGCACTCTAGGGGCAGGCCTAGTGCTCACGAATACCAATACCTATGGTGGCTTGACGACAGTCACATCTGGCGTCCTCGCAGTTGAAGGAGTTGGGGCAACTATCGGTAACAATGCGAACGCAATTGTTTCTAATCTTGGAACGCTCGCTTTGTCTGATGTAACTATTACTCAAGATATTCAGATCACAGGCTCTGGCTCTACGAATTTTACGAATTCTGGAGGACCTCTCGGTGCAATTAACGCTTACGGTCTCCTTCCCACCACGAGCACAATCACCGGTAATATCACCCTATCGGGAGATGCATCGATTGTTGCTGAAGCAGGTAATACGTTGAATTTAGACGGTGATGTCGACAAAAATGGCGTGACGCTCACCCTCACAGGCGGCGGCACGATCAACGTCAACGGTGAAATTACCGGTATCTTGGACAATTCCGATCTCCACGTAGACGGAGCGACAGTGAATCTTAATGCAGGTAACTCCTACAATGGTCCTACTTTCATTTTCAACGGTGGTATACTCAATACCGATGCGGCAGGTGCACTTCCAAGTCCAATCCGCACCGCATTGACTATGGATGCTTTAGGATCATCTGGCTCATCACAATTGAATTTGGTGGCTGGACCTGGAGGTTTTGATCAAGTGATCGCTTCTCTTGCTGGTCCTGATTCAACATCAGTGGTTAATCTCAACGACAATACGCTCACCATCGGCACAGCTTCTGGAACAACCGACTTCTTAGGTGTGATCACCGGAACCGGCAGTCTCATCAAGGATGGTGAGTCTATACAAATTCTCTCAGGCCTTAACGACTATTCTGGTTCTACCACCATTACTGATGGAACTCTGCAAATTGACGGCGAGATCGTAAGCGATGTCACAATTGAAGGTCCTGGCACGTTGAGTGGCGACGGCACTATAAATGCCAGTGTGACCCTAACGGATGACGGATTCATTGACTTGGGAACAAATGGACTTATCACAGGCACACTCGAAGTGACTGCACCTGGTGGCAGCTGGATCGGCGACGGTGAAGTGGAAGGCACTGTTACTGTCTCTAGTGGATTGTTCACTATTGGTTCGGGAGCTAATCTGACAGCTTCTTCCCTTATCGGAGTAGAAGTCATCAATGCTGCCTCCATCGCGGCAGCAGATGCAACCGGCACAATCACTGGTAGCTTAACTTACATGAGCTCAGCCCTTTCCACGTTCCAAGGAGTCATTGCTGGCAATAGCGACGTCACCGTGGATAATGAGTCTCTAATTCCTGGTGCTGGCGGAGGTTTAATTCTCAGCGGAATCAACACCTACACTGGGACAACGACTGTCACTTCCGGCTACCTTGAAGTTACGGGAGCAGGAACCCTTGGCAATGATGCTAACGATGTTTTCGTCCTGAACACCGGAACGCTCGCACTTACAGGTGATGCCTCCATCAATCAAGATATTGAGATTGAAGGAACTGGAACCGAGAATTTCGGTGCGAGCCCACCAGTATATGGTGCCCTCAGAGCAGACGGCTTAACAGAAAGCACAGTCTTTGGCCTAGTCACTCTTACTGGTGACGCCTCGATTGTCGCTACAGCTGGTAGCATCTTGAATCTTGCTGAAGGCTTTGACAATGACGGCTTAAACGCAACTCTCACAGGCGGTGGCACAATCAATGTTGACGGTGAAATCTCAGGTGTATCGCTCAATTCCGATCTCATCGTAGACGGAGCGACAGTGAATCTAAATGCTGGAAATACCTACAATGGTCCTACTTCCATTGTGAACGCCGGTATCCTAAATACAAATGCTGTGGGAGCGCTTCCACTCGCGATCCTCCGTACCGCCTTGACCATGGATGATTCCGGATCTGGCTCATCAGAACTGAACTTGATCGGAGGATTTGATCAAGAGATCGCTTCTCTTGAAGGTCCAGATTCGAGTTCTTCGGTTAATCTCAATGGTAATACACTTACCATCGGCACGACTGGTGGATCAACGGACTTTGCAGGCGTGATCTCCGGAGCGTTAGGAACCGGTGGCATTACCAAGGATGGAACTTCTACACAAATCTTCTCTGGTCTCAATACCTACTCTGGTGCTACCACAGTTAATGAGGGCACCTTGCAAGCCGGTGTTTTAACTCAAGCGTTCGGTATCGGTTCAGCTGTCACAGTAAATACTGACGGCACACTTGATCTCAATGACCTCGATCAAACGATCGGCTCACTTGCTGGTGATCCTGGCGGTAGCGTTACACTTGGCACTGCTACTTTGACCACAGGCGGTAACGACGACAGCACTGAATTTACTGGAGTGATCAGCGGCGACGTAGGTGGTGGAATCACCAAAGTTGGCACTGGTATTTTCACCCTCTCTGGCATCAACACCTATACTGGAGCCACGAATGTTAACGAAGGTATCTTACAAGCCGGTGCAGCAGCAGATGGCCAAGCATTTGGTGATCGCTCGGCAGTCACCCTACTTGACGTTACTGGAGTTGCGCTTGATCTCAATGACTTCAGCCAAACCATCGGCTCACTCGAAGGTGGCGGTCTTGATGGCGGCAACGTGACACTCGGCGACGGAACACTTACCATCGGCACGACTGGTGGATCAACGGACTTTGCAGGCGTGATTTCTGGCACAGGTGGAATAACCAAAGATCTGGCATCTACTCAGATTCTCTCTGGCCTCAACACATACACTGGTAACACATTAGTCAGCGCGGGTATCTTGCGAGCTGGTGTAGCTACAAGTGCGTTCGGTATTGGCTCCGCTGTCACAGTAAATTCTGGTGGCACACTTGATCTCAATGATTTCGATCAGACGATCGGTTCACTTGCTGGTGATCCTGGCGGTAGCGTTACACTTGGCACTGCTACTTTGACCACAGGCGGTAACGACAGCAGCACTTTATTTAATGGAGTGATCAGCGAATCAGGCGCACTAATCAAAGTTGGATCTGGCACCTTTACTCTTGCTGGTTCGAACACCTACACTGGAGCTACAACGGTCAGCAGTGGAGTTCTACAGGTTGACGTAAACAATGCCCTTGGTACTGCTGCAGCAGGCACCACGGTTGAGGATGGTGCTGCTCTTGTGCTCAACGGTGTTACTTACACAACACCCGAAGGACTCACGATCAATGGAACTGGTATCCTTGGCGGCGGTGCTTTAGTTAACGTCGGCACTAGCACTTATGCTGGAACGATTACTGCAGACACAGATTCAACGATCAATGCAGGTGGTGGCGAACTGACACTCACAGGCGGTTTGGTGAAAAACGGCATCAATCTTACACTTACTGGTGGTGGCACCATCAACGTCAACAGCGTAATCAGCGGTGCTTTAGCTAGTTCTGATCTGTTCGTGGATGGAGTCACAACAAACCTCAATGGAGCGAACACTTACAATGGTGCAACTTACATTCGTAACAATGGAATCATCAACGCCAATGTCCTCAACGCGATGCCAACCTTAATTAATCGTAGTGCCTTGATCATGGATGATCAAGGAACAGGTTCCTCGGTCTTCAATTTAGGATTTAGCCAGTCTATCGCCTCTCTTGATGGTCTAGATTCAACTTCTTCGGTCGACCTTGATATTTACACGCTTACCATCGGCACAACTGGTGGATCAACGGAATTCACAGGTGTGATCTCTGGAGCAGGTAATCTCACTAAAGACGGTGCATCTATACAGGTGCTCTCTGCAAGTAACGAATACGAAGGCTTAACCACGGTTACTGCAGGCACGCTTGTCTTGAGTGATGTTGAGCGCCTCCATGATGACTCGGATCTCACTATCACTGGTGGTACGCTTACCTTCGTAGATGTAGAAACGGTAGATATCTTCGAGCAAACTGGTGGTATCTTAGATTTTGATGTGGATCATTCAGGTGTTCCTCTTCTCAACTGTCTTCTCATTGCGGGTGTTGATAACCTAATTGCTACGACCGCAGACTTAGGTGGTACAATTAATGTCAACAAAGAATTACTTAGTGCAGAATTCCAACGCGGTGAAAGAGCTGTTCTCATCGATACTACAGCTATCGCTGGAATCACTGGAACCCCAGACTCCTTCACACATGGCTACACCGACAGAATGTTCTTGGTTGTGGATACTTCTACTATTGATACTCTAACACCACTTGGAGCCGCCGATACTGTATCCTTACTCGGAACTGGTATAACTGGACAGAACGGTAACCTTGCTAATATCGCCGGTCTTAACGCAAACCAGAAGGCGATCGCCAATGCGATTAACACGAACATCAATCTCAATGGTAATATCTTAGATACATCAGTTGAAATGGATCAGATCGCTATCTTTGCGCTTGGTGACTGCAATTCTGCTCCTGGTGCTAACTTGAATATCCTCTCACCTGAATCCTACGCAGGCTTCTCCGACTACGGTGTCCAGACCATCAAGTCATACACGACGAATGCTCTCAGTATGCCAGCATTCAGCCGCGATGGTACCGCACGTTCTATCAGAATCCCAGTCGGCACCGCTTCGGAGCCGATGGTTAGCTCAGGATTGGGTGACTCCGTCACATCCGTGTTCGCTGGCTACTCGCACTACAGCACCGGAACGGAATCCTCCATCAACGGAGCTGATTATGACATCAGCAGCAACGGTGGTATCTTGGGTGTTCGCCACGAGGTCAATCGCTTAACACTCGGCGGCTTCTTCGCTGTGGACGAAGGCGATGTAAACTCTGCTACCTTGAATTCCGATGTCGATGCCTTCCTTTTTGGAGCCATTGCAAGCTACATGGTCAAGCCTGAGATGAACCTCATGGTTACTGGTGGAATCACTTACGGTAGTTATGATTTCAGCGGCACCCGCCGGAGCTTGGGTCTTGTGACATTCGACGATGTTGGTTCGGACGTGCTCGACATCCATGCCGCAATCGAAGGCGATGCTTACAGCACCGACAAGATCCGCGTGACACCGTTCCTCGGCTTCCATTACATCAACTCTAAAACAGAGGCCTTCACTGAAACAGGCCTCGGTGCTCTCACAGTTGCTGCCCATGACTACGATGCCTTCTTCACAGAGATCGGTGTTAAGTCTGAATATCAATTGAATGAGAAGATCAGCTTGAACGGCAATCTCAGCTTCACTCACAACCTCTCGGGTAGTGACAAAAACATTGGTGCAAGCCTCGGTGGCACTCCATTCGCGGTTTCCTCTCCGGGTCTTGGCGATGACATCCTGACAATCGGTCTAGGTGCTCAATTCCAAGTCACCGAAGCGATCCGCCTCGGAATCAACTACCGTGCTGAGTTCAACACAGATGCTGAAGCCGCTAACGGCCTGAGCATCGGCGGTTCCTACTCGTTCTAATCTCTACACAATCGAGTTTCTCTAAAGTGGTGTGAGCGAAAGCTCACACCACTTTTTTTATAAAAGACGCGCGCGAACGATCTCCAATTCTGGAATCTGTCGCAGTGAATGAGCATCTCAGAATCTTGGATCATACAGCAGGCTCGACATGACTTGAATGCCGACTGAATATTCCATCAGTTATTATCCTAGAAATCATGAAATCATCCGTCGCTTTCGTATTGCTCGTTATCTCGCTGCTTTTGCCTATGACTACCTTAGCGCAGAATAAGGCGAAAATTAAACCCGCTTATCCGACGTGGTCGCATGAGGGTGCTATGGCGATTCTAACAACACCTGATGGCGCGAATCTTCCTGAGTCCGCATCGGTCGAGCAGTTTCCACTGTTGGTGCGTTTGCATAGTGATTGGTTTGATTTTTCCCAAGCGAAGGATAACGGAGAGGATATACGTTTTTCATCTGAAGCCGGAGAGCCTTTGGCATACGAGATTGAGGAATGGGACAAGGCCAAGGGTAACGCAAGCACCTGGGTGCGTGTGCCTCGCATCACGGGAAACGCACAACAAGCGCTGCGCTTGCATTGGGGTAAGGCGGATGCGGCGAGCGAGTCGAATGGCAAAGCGGTGTTCGATGCATCCAACGGATTTGTGACTGTGCTGCACATGGCTGGCGAAGCGAAGGATGCGGTCGGCACGCTGGAGCCTAAAGACACCGGCACCACACCGACCTCTGGTGTGGCTGGCGAGGCGCGCCATTTCTCCGGAAAACACGGCATTCTGGTGGATAATAAAATCACGGCGTTTCCCGCTGGGTCGGACTCGAGCACCACTCAGGTTTGGATGCGCGCGGAAAAGCCCAACGCTTCGCTCATCGGTTGGGGCGAACAAAAACAACAGGGCAAGATTGTTATGCAGTTCAGCAGTCCGCCCCATATCAATATGGATTGTTGGTTTTCCGATGCCAACGTGAAGGGCCTCGCGAAGCCTTCGTTGGGCGAATGGAATCATATCGTTTACACCTATCAGAAAGGCGAAGCGACGATTTATGTGAACGGGGTTTTGGATGCCACCAGCAAGACGAATGGGACTCCGGTGAATATCCCGAATCCCGCACGCCTGTGCATCGGCGGTTGGCCTAACAGTTTCGATTACACCGGCGACCTCGATGAAGTCCGCATTTCCAAAGTCACACGCCCTGCGGAATGGGTTCGTTTGGAATACGAAAACCAAAAGCCGAACAACACGTTGGTCGGTCCGCTTATTCAGGCTGGCAGCACTTTCGCAGTGACACCGGAAAAGATGATCGTGGGTGAGGGCAAAAGCACCACATTCAAAGCGAAGGCAGGTGGTGCTCGCAAAGTTTACTGGATACTCAAGCGTGATGGGCAAGAGGAAGTGGTTGCGACGGATCGGTTTGAATACAAGTTTTCGGCAGGACGCGTTGCGGAAGATACAATCTCGACCTTGCAATTCAAAGCGGTGTTCGCGAAGGAAACAAAGACCAAGGATATCCCAATCAAAGTCAGGAAAGTGATTCCGCAGCCGGAGTTCACGCTGGCTGCGCCGGAGAAATGGGACGGTCGTCAGACCATAGAGATCGTGCCGCAAATCACGAATCTGGCGGCAATGAAGGAAAAGGCAGCTGGCGATCTAACCGTTGAATGGAGCGTCGAACCGTTTGCCGTTACCAAAGAAGCTTCGCCCGAGAAACTTATCCTCAGGCGTGCGCAGAACAGTGGCAAACTGACCATCACCGCAAGCATTAACAACGGTGGTGCGCCGGTCGTAAAAAGCTGCACCATCGATGTGACACAACCCCAGAAAGATGCTTGGGTGGCGCGCGTGCCGGCGAAGGATGAAAAACCTGAGGAAGGTCAGTTTTATGCGCGCGATGAAACTAACGAAGGCACCTTATACTACAATGGTGTGCTTGCCGAGCCTGCGGACTCGGTCTTTCTCAAGCTCTATGCGGATGACAAACTCGTCAAAACGGAAACCGCAAAACTCGGAGCTGACTTATCCTATGGCCTTTCAGCGAAACTCAAACCGGGCCTCATCAAATATCGCGTCGAGTTCGGTACGGTCAAAGGCGGCGCCGAAACCATTCAGAATCAAATCGGAGATCTCGTGTGTGGCGATGCGTTTCTCATCGAAGGGCAGTCGAACGCTCTTGCCACCGACACTCAGGAGCAATCACCGCCGGAAACCCACGAGTGGATTCGCAGCTACGGACTGCCTGCTGCGAATTCAAAAGAGGATCAAACGAATCTTTGGTGTCGTCCTGTTTGGAAAGCGCGCAAAGGTGAAAAAGCCGAGCTGGGTTGGTGGGGGATGGAACTCGCTAAAAAACTGGTAGAGAGTCAGAAGGTGCCGATTTTCATCATCAACGCCGCAAAGGGAGGAACCCGTATTGATGAGCACCAACGCAACCCATCCAATCCAACGGATCTCACCACCATTTACGGACGGATGTTGTGGCGGGTGCAGAACGCGAAGATGACTCACAGCATTCGCGCAATCCTGTGGCATCAGGGCGAAAGCGATCAGGGCGCTGCTGGGCCTACGGGTGGATACGGATGGGAAGCCTATCAGCCGCTGTTCGCGGAAATGGCTGCCGGATGGAAACAGGATTTCCCGAATGTCAGCCAATACTACATCTTCCAAATCTGGCCGAACTCATGCGCGATGGGCGGTAGCGAAGGTTCGGGTGACCGCTTGAGGGAGAAACAGCGCACTCTGCCGCAGCAATTTTCTAACATGAGCATCATGTCCACGCTGGGCATACGCCCGCCCGGTGGCTGCCATTATCCGCTGGTTGGCTGGGCGGAATTCGCGCGACTCATCCAACCGCTGATCGAACGCGATTTTTACGGCAATAAACCCACAGCAATCATCACTCCACCCAACCTTCAATACGCATCGTTCGCGGGTGGTGCAAAGGACACCATCGCCTTGGAGTTCGATCAGCCGGTCGTCTGGAACGATACCCTCGCAGGCCAGTTCTATCTCGACGGAGAAAAAGACAAGGTCGCCTCGGGTAGTGTAAGCGGAAATGTACTCACACTCAAACTCAAGGAGGCATCATCAGCGAAGACGATCACTTACCTAAAGGAAGTCGCGTGGAACCAGGACACTCTGCTCAACGGCGCAAATGGAATCGCTGCCCTGACTTTCTGCGAAGTGCCACTAAAAGACGAACGCGCTTCACGTTAATCGAAATCTAGCATATAACTACCTCACTTTATGAAGTTCGCGATTTTCACCATTGGTTTATTCTTCACGGTTCTTCCGCTCGCCGCGCAAACGACTAAAGGTGAACCATTTGAAGAAGCTTTGCGTGAGTCACTCAAACAATACCGTGCGGGAAACATCGCTGAATCGACAGCAGCGCTCAATCAGGCGAAAGCTGTCCTAGAAAAAGTTAAGTCAGTAAAAATGGACCATACGCTACCTGCGGTTCCCGAAGGATGGGTGGCGGACGAGATGAAGACGGAAGACGTCGCTCCTTTGCTCGGCGGTGGCAAGGTGGTGAAAAAACTTTATAAGAACAAATCGGGTCAGCAGCAGATACAACTCGAAGTGTTCTATGGATCGAGCCTGATCAAGCTGATCCGTGGACTTATGGAAAACGAAAGTCTTGCCAAAGGCCAAGGCTACGAAATGAAAAAGGCGAACGGCGAAAACATATTGGTGAAAAAAATCGATGCAAAAAATTTTGAACTGAGCATGCCGATGGATGATACCATCATGGTGCGCCTAACAGGAAAAGAAGCAGCCGATGAAGCGATGATGCTGAAAATGATGCGGGATCTGGATCGTCAAAAGATCAAAGATCTGGTGAAGCCATGATGAATCGTCGGGATTGGCATTCAAGTATGGCAGGGCGGTTTTGATAAAGCCGCCGCCGCTACAAACTTGTGCTTGGAAGTTTCAGGAGTTCCAGGATGCGGTCGAGGTCGTCGTTGCCGTAGTATTCGATTTCGATTTTTCCTTTTTTGGCGGAATGATTGATCGAGACGTGGGTGGCGAGATGTTCTTGGAGGCGCTTGGTGAGGGCACGGATGTGGATATCGATCTCTTTTGGAGCTGCCTTTTTTGGATCGGACTCAGCGGAAGGGTTATTGAGGAGGGACTGGGTGAGTTTCTCGGCTGCGCGAACAGTGAGCTTGCGGCGGATGATTTGATCGGCGGCGAGTTTTTGGGTATCGGCATCTTTTAAAGCAAGAATGGCTTTGGCGTGGCCGACGGTGATTTGGCCCTGGGCGAGATGGATTTGGATGTCCTGATGCAGATCAAGAAGACGCATCGCGTTAGCGACAGAGGCGCGGGACTTACCGACGCGGGTGGCGATTTCTTCCTGTTTCATCGTGAACTCTTTCGCGAGACGGACGTAGCCAGCGGCTTCTTCGATGGGGTTGAGGTCTTCGCGTTGAAGGTTCTCGATTAAAGCCATTTCTAACACATCGCGATCTGATGCGGCGCGTTCGATGACGGGAACGTGAGTACGTCCGAGTTTTTTGGAGGCTCTCCAACGACGTTCACCAGCGATGAGTTCGTATTTTCCATCAACGACGCGGCAGATCAGTGGTTGGATGATTCCGTGTTGGCGGATGGAATCCATCAAGTCATCTAACGGCGCATCGATGAATTGCAGACGCGGTTGAAGAGGAGAAGGGACGACGTTATCGATGGCGATTTCGCGAACGCGCGGAGATTCATCATTGCTTCCGGAAGGATCTTGTCCGGGGAGCGATTGATTCTTTTTGATAAGGGCGCCGAGTCCTTTGCCGAGTGCTGGTTTTGCCATGGGAAGATGAGTGTGAGTGAAACTTGAGAGGAGGGGAAGAGGATTTCAGGAAACGCTGAAAAGAAAGTAAAAAAGTGCCCCGTGTGATGTGAAAGTTTTATGAAGCAATCGCCGCGCCGAAATTGAGTATTAAGACGGAATTGTGATTTGAAGGACGGATGTGGCTTCAGTGGCAGTGAGTGGGGAAGCAGATTTTGGCAATAGTATGGTCTGACCCTTGATGTGAATTTGATTAAGTGATCCTGAAATTACAGTGATCATTGAGAAGCGATCGTCTTGTGGATTTGCGATGGTTTCGCCAGCTGCGAGATGGTGAATGGTGGTGATGAAATGGGGGCAAGCAGCTAAGGTGTTTCCGCTGGGGCTTTGGGGCTGTGGTTCTAAATCGTCGAAATCAATGCAGGCGATTGATTGCTCGACATGTAGATCGCGGGCTCGGCCATTGGAGTCGAGGCGGTTCCAATCGAACACACGGTAAGTGGTATCCGAGTTTTGCTGAATTTCATGAATGAGAAATCCCGCACCGATGGCATGGAGTCGTCCGGATTCGATGAAAAGTGAATCGCCCGTTTTCGGTGCGATGGTATGCACGAGTTCCGCGACTGTGCCATCGGCAATGGCTTGTTGAAATTTTTCACGGGTCGCGCCGCGTTTCAGTCCAACATGGAGTTTGGCTCCGAGTAGGGCATCGGCGATGAACCACATTTCGGTTTTCGGTTCGCCGCCGAGTTGTTTGGCGATGCTTGCGGGCGGATGGACTTGGATGGATAGCGATGCCGAGCAATCTAGAATTTTGATCAGGATGGGAAAACGTTCGCTGTCGGGAAGGTGATCTCCGAAAATTTCACTGCGATGGTTGTTCCAAAGATCGTGGAGAGATTTTCCGGTATATATGCCATCGCAGACGATGGACTGGGCGTTTTCACGATCGACGATTTCCCAAGCCTCTCCGAATGCGGCGGTTTCATCGGGTAGTTCACGATGGTAAATTGTTTCGAGTTTCCGTCCGCCCCAAATGCGTTGGATATAAAGGGGCTTGAAGGAGATGGCGGACATGTGGGTTTGAGAGAAGATTGAATAAAAAAGTTGGAGATCTTTTCAATAGGATAATCAATGAAAACGAGTATTTTCCCGCTGTGAGCTTGGTGCTGTTTTTCGATGGTGAATGCGGATTTTGTATGAGATCGGTGCGCTTCGTCTATGAGTATGATGAGAAGGGATTGATTGAATTCGCGCCGTTACAAGGAGAGCTTGCGAGGAAATTTGAGCTAAAAGGCTATGCGGAGAAGGGTGGTGGATCGATGGTGATTTTGAGAGAGGAGGATGGGGAAATTTTCACGAAAGGCGATGCGCTGTTGGAGTTGGGTAAAACATTGGGTGGAGTTTTCCGTGTGCTGGCTGTTATGTTTTCGATATTGCCTGTGCGATTGAGAAATGCGGCGTATGATTTGATGGCGAGGAATCGCAATCGGTTGGCGGGTGCTTGTGAATTGCCGGATGAGGGGTTGAGGAAACGGATCCGTAACTAAGAAGTTAAGAAGTCGGCCCCGACTTGTCGGGACTCTCCAGTAGGCTCTTCAGGATTTATTCTTCGATGAAGCGATCAAGGGAGCGGACTAGATCGTCGGAGCGTTTGATGTGGTAGGTTTCTGAGGGTTCGATGGAGAGGCGTTTTCCGGCGGAGTTTTGGAAATGAATGATGACGGGAGTTGAGCCGGGGTGACCGGTGAGGTGGTAGTGGATTTCCTCAAGGTCTTTTGCGGTGTGTCGATGAGTCCAGAGGATAAGTTCGAGCGCGCCGTTAGGATTGTTGGTTTTTTTGGATTTGAGTTCGCTGATGTTGGCTCCAGTCAAGCGGCGGCCACCGGTCCGGTCATCGACTTGGATGCCGATTTTAAGTTTAATCATGCTGCCGGGTTGGAGGATTCCAGCATCGCGGGCGGGTATGAAGGATTCGGACCAGAGCATGACCTCGCAGGAGCCGGTGAAGTCCTCGACAGTGAGGATGCCAAAAGGTTTTCCGGCTTTGGTCATGCGGGATTCGACCGAGCGGATCATACCTGCGATGGGGTAGCGTTCGCGTGGGTTTTCTATATCAATTTCATCGATCAAACCGATGCGGTTGTATTTATCGGAGTCGAGGATGCCGCGATATTTATCCAAGGGATGGCCGGTGACGTAGAAGCCTAACAGTTCTTTTTCGTGAGCAAGGCGATCGTCTTTGGACCATTCTTCGACGGCGTTTATAATGGGTGAATCTTTGCTGGGAGGCGTGGGAGTGAAGTCGATCGTATCGAACAAAGAAGATTGGCCAGAGGCTTTGTCGCGTTGAGTCGCGGAGGCGGATGCGACGACTTGTTCGAGTCGGGAGAACATCGTAGCGCGGTTTTCACCAGTCCAATCGAGAGCGCCGGCTTTGACCAAGTTTTCCAAAATGCGTTTGTTGATGACTTTGGAATCGAGGCGGGAGGAAAAGTCTTCGAGTGAGTTGTAATCGCCATTTGCGAGGCGCTCGTAGATCGCGGTTTTCATTGCTGCTTCACCGACGTTTTTGATTGCGGCAAGGCCGTAGCGGATTGCTTTTTTTCCGGATTCGATATCTTCAGGAATGAAGCGCAGATGAGATTTATTAAGGTTTGGGGGGAGGATTTCGATGCCCATGCGATGGCATTCTGCGACGAATACGGTAATTTTATCCGTGTTGTTGACCTCGTTGGAAAGCAGAGCGGACATGAATTCGACTGGATGATTCGCCTTCATGTAGGCGGTCCAGTAAGAGATGTGTCCGTAGCAAGCAGAGTGGGATTTGTTGAAACCGTATCCGGCGAAGGCGTTGATTTTATCGAAGATCGTGTTGGCGAGCTTTTCTCCGATGTTGTTGTGAATCTTCGCGCCCTCGATGAATTTGACGCGTTCTTTCGCCATTTTCTCGACGTCTTTTTTACCCATGGCGCGGCGAAGAAGGTCGGCGCCACCGAGGGTGTATCCGGCGAGGACTTTGGCGGCGTTTTGCACCTGCTCTTGATAGATCATGACGCCGTAGGTATTGCCGCAAACTTGTTCTAATAACGGATGCTCATAGTTGGCTTTTTTGCCTTTTTTAACATCGAGCATCTGATCGATGAACTGCATGGCGCCGGGGCGATAAACCGCGATTAAGTCGATAATGTCATCGATACTACGGATCTCGTATTTCTTACAGGTTTCGACCATGCCACCGGACTCAAGCTGGAACACGCCCATGGTCTCGCCGCGGTTGAGCATGTCGAAAGTGGCTTGGTCATCGAGAGGCACTTTTTCGATATCGAAATCGGGAGTGTGCTTGCGGATGTGTCCCACGGCATCGTGGATGACGGTAAGGTTTTTTAATCCGAGGAAATCCATTTTCAGGAGGCCGACTTCTGTGATCGCGCCCATATCGTATTGGGTGACGACCTCTCCTTCGTTGCCGCGGGTGAGAGGGATGTGTTCGTCGAGCGGGCGGTCACCGATCACGATGCCTGCTGCGTGGATGCCGACGCTGCGGTTAATGCCTTCCAAGCGCAGCGCGTAAGTCCATAGATCTTTGTAGGTGGAAGATGATTCGATCAAGGTTCGGAGTTCTTCTTTCGTGTCCCACTCGCCTTGGAGTTTTACGCCGGGTTTGGTCTCGATGATTTTTGCGATGCGGTCGGCTTCGCCATAAGAAATTCCCATCACGCGAGCGACATCGCGGATGACGGATTTCGCTCCCATCGTGCCGTAGGTGATGATGTGAGAAACGGATTTTTCACCGTATTTTTTTCTAACATAATCGATGACTTCCGCGCGGCGCGATTGGCAGAAATCGATATCGACGTCGGGAGGTGAAACGCGTTCTGGGTTGAGGAAACGTTCGAACAAGAGGCCGAACTGGAGCGGACAGATATTGGTGATGCCCATCGCGTAGGAGGCGAGGGAGCCTGCGGCGGAGCCACGGCCGGGGCCGACGGGAATGTCGTTGTCGCGGGCCCATTGGATGAAGTCTGCGGTGATCAGGAAGTAAGAGGCGAAGCCGAGGGAGTTGATGGTATCGACCTCGTATTTCAAGCGCTCGGCGACTTCGGGAGAGTTGGCTTTTTCCGCGCCGTAGCGTTTCAGGAGTCCCTCTTGGCAGAGTTTCATCATGTATTCCTCACGGGGTGAGCCGTCTGGGGTGGGGAATTGTGGGTATTTTTCTGAGGAAGTTGAGTCTAGCTTGATTGTGACGTTGCAACGCTCGGCGATGCGGAGGGTGTTGTCGCAGGCCTCGGGAATGTCTTTGAAAATCTCGCGCATTTCCTCGGCGGATTTGAAATAGACTTCAGGGGTGTAACGCATGCGGTTTTCATCGATCACCATGGATCCGGTGCCGATGCAGATCATCACATCGTGAGCTTCGTGATCAGCGCGGTGGAGAAAGTGGACATCGTTCGCGGCGACGACGGGGAGGGAGAGTTGTTTGGCGAGCTCGATGAGTTGGGGGAGAATAGTTTGTTGAGCTTCGAGGCCGTGGTTGTGGAGTTCGACGAAGGTGTTGTCTTGACCGAAGATATCGCGTAGTTCTGTTAGAGCTTCGAGGGCTTTGTCGGGTTCGCCTTTCAAGAGCCATTCGTTGACTGGACCGGAGATGCAACCTGAAAGGCAGATGATGCCTTTGGAGTGAGCACGTAGGATTTCATGATCCACGCGTGGTTTGCCGTTATACATGCCATCAAGGTGGCCGATGGAAATGAGCTTTGATAGATTTTCCCAGCCTTCATTAGTCTCGGCTAACAGCGTGAGGTGAGTGGCGCTTTTGCGGTTGAGGATTTTCTTTTTTTCAGAGGCACTGCCGGGAGCGAGGTAAATTTCGCAACCGAGGATGGGTTTGATGCCGGCTTTTTTGCAGGCCTGATAGAAATCGATGGTTCCGTAGAGGTTGCCGTGATCGGTCAAGGCGACGGCAGGCATGCCGAGTTCTGCGGCGCGGGCGGCTAGCTCCTTGGTGCGGATCATGCCATCGAGAAGCGAGTAGGCGGTATGAAGATGGAGATGGACGAAGGAATCAGACATGCGCGTGGGGAGCTTAGCGTGATGATGGAGAGAGGGAAGCTGATTTGGGAATTTCCTCAATTTTCACACCAGACATTGCATCTTATGAAATAAAGCTGTTGATTTTACTGGCGGTGAGGGTTTGCATGGGTGCCCGCCAGATTGGCGAATCGATCTTATGTCTTTATCAACCACCTCCACCCCGATTTCTGGAACTTCACTAGCGGATATTGAAAATGCGCAGCCAGCAGCTGAGCAATTTTTTGATAAACATCAAACGAAGTTGATAGCATTGTTATTGTTACTCATAGCTGTAGCCGTGGTTTACCTTGTGCAGCGTGAAATCAAGCAGGGCGAAGAAGAAACTGCGGGTGCATTGTTGATGAGTAAAAAAGAGGCTGCGGATCTTGAGGCTATTATTAAAAATTACGGGGGCACGGCTGCGGCAGGAAGTTCCAGTATTTTGCTCGCAGAGAAGCAATGGGATGAAGGTAATGAGGGCGATGCCATCGCTACTTTGCGTGGACTTGCCGATTCCAAGGAGGCTCATCCTGCGCGTGCAAATGCAGTCGCGAGTCTTGCGGTGAAGCTTCTCAAGCAAGAAAAAACCAGCGAAGCAGAGCGGCTTTTTACTGAGCTTACTGAAGATGCGGATGCGAGTCATTTGGCCGCGTATGCTTGGATCGCGTTGGGTGATATCGCGGTAGGAAAAGGTGATCTCGCTGCTGCGGAAAAAGCTTACACGGCGGTTGAAAAGGATTTCGCCGATAGTCCCCAAGCCCAGGCAGCGGTGAGTCGTCGGTTATTGATGAAAGCCGCTGGTCCAGTGGAAATCGCAGCTCCAATTGTGCTGCCAGACACAAAAATCATTGATGGCAAGGGAGGTGCTGGTGGCAGCCCCGAGATCAAAAATATCCAGGATGCGTTGAAAGCGGTCGGCCAGGGAGCTAAGCCAATCCCGATGCCAGTGGAAAATGGCACCGATAAATAAGATTTAGCAGGGGAAACGGATTGACACTTCAGTCCCTAGGAGAATACTTTTTCGCGTGTTTAAAAAAGTCATAGGCCAAGAAGCAAACGAACCGCAAAAGTCATTCCAACCCGCCAGCGAGCCGCGGGCATCTACGGAATCGGTTAATTTTGGCATTGATCGTTCTGCTACATCGGCACCTAAGCCAGCGGGTAGCACACGCAATGTTCTTTCCTCTGATGTTGAAATCAAGGGAACCGTCAAGTTTCAACATGATCTGATTGTCGATGGCAAAATTGAAGGTGATATCCAATCTACGGGTAATCTCACCATCGGCGAAAACGCCAGAATCAAGGCAGAGGTTAAAACGGGATCTGTTATCGTTTACGGTAAAGTTCACGGCAATCTGACCGCTGTGGAGCGCGTCGAGCTTAAATCGAGTGCTGAAGTGGTGGGCGACATCAAAGCAAAGTCACTCATGATTGAAGCGGGTGCCATTTTTGTCGGTAAATCAACCGTTGGGACACCAACCCAAGTCGCGCCATCGCAAGCTGAGTTGAAGCCGATTGCAAATCAGCCAGCTTCGAATCAAGCCGCAGTTGTAGAAACCCAGCCATTGCTGGCCGAGAAGTGATTTTAACATCATCGTTCTTTTCATCCAAACTCAGGGAGGATTACCAAGAGTATGGCGGATGATACACAAGTGAATCGCAGTCTTATCCAAGTGACTTGCCCGCATTGTGAGCAGAGTCAAAACGAACCATCGATGGTGGTTTCGACTGTGTGTCGGAGTTGTGGTCAATACATACGCATTGATGATGCAAAAGCGGTGGTTCGCCCGAAATACACGACTCGTTTAGCGACCTCAGAAAGCCCACCGGTGCAGCACCCGACCGTGGCTGAGGAAATTCCAAAAGCGGAAGTTAAGTTAGGCATTTTTGATAAGATTTTCAAACGGTATATTCAAAAGCAGCCAGTGAGGCGCAAACTTAATTGTTATCATTGCAGTCATATTTTTGATGTGGTCTCTGATGCTCAATCGACCCAGTGTGCGAAGTGCGGGAGTTACATTAGTTTACGGGATTACACGATTGATCAAGCATGGCATCGGCGGATTCAAACCCGCGGTAACGTAACCGTGCTCAAAGGTGCTGCAATCACGGGAGTGAATGTGCAATGTCACGATTTATTGGTGCTAGGAGAGTTATCAGCTTCTGTCGAATGTTCCGGAAAACTGACGATTCGGAGTCACGGCAAGATTGTGGGAAATGTTCATTGCGATGAATTGTGTGTTGAGCGCGGAGCGAAAGTTGAATTTCAAGGAGAAGTTAAAGCCCGCACCGCATATATCGACGGCGAAGTGAAGGGTAATATTACCTGCAAGGAAAAGATCATCCTGGAGAGAAAAGCCCGTTTGCAAGGGCTCGCGCGAGCGAGTGGTCTTGTGATGCGAGAAGGCGCAAAGCATTCCGGGCTTATGGAAGTTGTGCAATCATCCGCTGAGGATGAGCCCGCGCCAGTCGAAGAATAATCCAAATAGATTGGCTCTTGCATCTTTTTGTTATGCCAGAAAGATTCCCACATGGCAGTTACGCTTGATTTGAAAGACGAGATTCTGGAGTTGAAACGTGCGCGTAAGGCGGTGATTTTAGCGCACAATTATCAGACAGGTGATATCCAAGATGTTGCCGATTATGTCGGAGATTCACTAGGTCTTGCGTATCATGCGAAGGCGACCGATGCCGAAGTCATTGTTTTCTGTGGCGTGCATTTCATGGCTGAAACGGCGAAAATTGTGAACCCGAACAAAATTGTGGTTCTGCCAGATAAAGATGCGGGATGCTCGCTTGAGCAAGCGTGTCCAGCGGATCAGCTCGAGGCATACTTGAAGCAACACGCGGATAAAAATTACTACGTGATCGCCTACATCAATTGCTCCGCAGGAGTAAAAGCGCTTTGTGATGTGATTTGCACATCGGGCAACGCGGTGAAAATGGTCAACCTCGCTCCGCAAGACCGACCAATCCTATTTGTCCCAGACGCCAATCTCGGCTCATGGGTCATGGAGCAAACCGGACGCAAAATGGATCTCTGGCAGGGTTCTTGTTATGTCCATGTGGAGTTTACGCGGGATTCGATCAACCGAATCAAAGCGGAGTATCCAGATGCCTTGGTCGTCGCGCACCCCGAGTGCACCCAGGCTGTGAGGTTATTGGCGGATGAAGTTTGCTCGACCGAGCGGATGGTCGATTTTTGTAAAAAGGCTGAAGTGAAAAATATCATCGTCGTGACCGAGAGCGGAATGCTCCATCGGCTGAAGCGTGAATGCCCAGACAAAAACCTGATCCCTGGGCCGACGGATCGTTGTGCCTGCGCGGATTGCCGTTACATGAAAATGAACACCATGGAGAAACTCCGGAACTGCCTGCGCGATTTGTCGCCCAGGGTGGAGATGGATGAGGAAATCCGCCGTCGTGCGGAGGTGCCTTTGCTCCGGATGCTGGAACAATCGAAATAACCCTTGCGGTGAATTGGTTTGCCAGCGAACTTCTTTAACGTTAAGTATCTACATTGTCGCTTAATTTAGGCTTTAACCCAAAAATCCAAACATCATGAAAATCCAACTCAAACAAACCACTCCTCGAGGTTTCACGCTGGTGGAATTACTCGTTGTCATCGCGATTATCGCTGTTCTCTCTGCTCTAGGTTTTTCAGTTGCCACCGGTGCTATGCAAAATGCACGCATGGTCACCTCGCAAAATTCTGCGACGAACGTGGCGAATGCGGTTGAGGCATTTAACTCGGAGTATCATCTATTGCCTGACCCGACAGGTGGCGCTACGGATGATAATACCCCTTATTCGTCAACGGATTCGAATGGAGTTATACTATTGGATATTTTAGCAGGTTATGAAGAAAATTCGGATGACATGCAGAATGATCGAAAAATGAAATTCTTGGGTGTAAAAGAAGCTGAAAAAGGTAACCGCGACGGGATTGTTTATAATAGTGACGGCGATGGAGTGGTTGGATTGTTTGATTCTTGGGGTCAGCCTTTCTACATCATTCTCGATTATGATTACGATGGACGCTTGGAATTCACGCCGAGTACCGCATACACCTATGATGTGAAGTTAAATAATAAGCACGTCGCAGTTTATAGCCTTGGCACAGATTCACCGAATGATGCAAAGCGCAAGCATTTGGTCAAAACTTGGTGATTTATCCCATACAACAATTTTCATACAATATTCTAAAATGAAATGGTTCTTACTGATCGCCGCTCTAGTTTCATTAAATTCGTGTAACACCATGATTGGTGCCTGGCGTGATACCAAAGCAACTTTCAACTGGTCCAAAGAGAAAATGCAGAACTCAGGTGGTGGATCGCAGGAAGAATACGGCGCTCCAGTTTATTGATGCGATAAATTCACTTCGTGTCGCTTGCCAAGTTCGTGGGTAAGGATTAAAAAACATCCGATGAATCGATCACTCTTCTGCACTCTTGGCCTCGCCTTGCTTTCTTTTGCTTCTTTGTGTCAGGCGGAAAAGCCAGCAGAACTTTCTAAAGTTCGTTTTAAGACCAACAAAGGAGATATTGTCATTCAACTAAATGCTGAGAAAGCCCCAGTCACTGTTGAAAACTTCAAAAAATACGTGGGAGCCGGCCATTATAACGGGACCGTATTTCACCGGGTGATTGCTGATTTCATGATTCAAGGTGGGGGATTTGCGAAACAAGGGGAGAAGTTGGTTGAGAAGAAAACCCGTGAGGAGATTGTGAACGAGGGACAGAATGGGTTGAAAAACGAGGTGGGAACCATCGCCATGGCGAGACTGCCAGATCCGAACAGCGCGACCTCGCAGTTTTTCATCAACGTGGCAAATAACGAAAACCTCGATTTCCCAAAAAATGGTGGATATGCGGTTTTCGGAAAAGTGATCGAAGGCATGGATGTGGTGACCCAGATCAAAGCAGTGAAAACCAGCACGCAAACTTTGGTGAACATGCATCCCAAGACGGGTGAGTTGATACCTTCGCCCTCAGATGATGTTCCTGACGAGCTGATCATCATTGAGACAGCCACTCTCGAATAGGATACCCTCAACTTGATTTCATCGATGCAACTTTGGTTCTGTCCCGTCCTGGCATTTTTGCTCGGCTCCATTCCGTTCGGCCTGCTCATCGCGAAAGCGAAAGGTATCGATATCCGCCAGCATGGTTCGGGAAACATCGGGGCTACCAATGTGTTCCGTATTGTCGGGAAAAAATACGGGATAAGTTGTTTGTTGTTAGATGCGTTGAAGGGATTTATCCCGGTGGTGATTGCAATCTCGGTGATCCAATTCGAAGGAATGAAAAACCCAATGAGCATGAATGCGCTGGCAGCGTATGCCCATGATTTCAGTATGCCTACGGCACAGATTTTCCAAGTGCTCACCGGCTTATGTGCGGTGCTCGGTCACAATTACACACCCTGGGCAGGCTTCAAGGGAGGCAAGGGTATCGCCACCTCAGCCGGAGTGTTTGTTGCGCTGATGCCCGCAGCCATCGTCATTCTGATCGTTGTCTGGCTGCTGGTATTTCTGATCAGTCGCTATGTTTCACTGGCCAGTATCATCGCAGCTGCGGCCTTGCCGCTGGTGACGCTGTGGGGCTCTTGGTTTCATGGTAAAATCCAGAATGGCACGTGGAATAAACCTCTCTTCGTTTTCACCGTGATCCTCGCCGTGCTGGCTATTTGGAAACATCGCAGCAACATCGTGCGCCTGCGTAACGGCACCGAACATCGTTTTACCCGTAAGCCGAAATCCTCCAATGTCTGATAACTCGATCAAGTCCGCCGCCATTTTGGGCTCAGGTTCATTCGGAACGGCCATAGCCAAGCTGTTAGCGAAAGATCTGGAATCCTTGCTGATTTACGGTCGTGATTCCGACAGCATCGCCTCAATCAATAACGAGCATAAAAATCCACGTTATCTGAAAGGTATTCAACTACCGGAACAGATCCGTGCGACCAGTGAAATTTCCGCGGTTGTGACTTATCCGCTGGTGATATTTGCAGTCCCGACCAGTGCCACGCGGCAATGCGCTGAGGATCTCGCACAATGTGGTTTGCCGAAAACGACGGTGTTGCTCTCGTGCGCCAAGGGAATAGAAAAAAACACAGGCGACCGCATGAGCGAAATTTTACGGAAAATTTTCCCTGAAAATCCCATTGCAGTTTTGTCCGGTCCGAATCATGCCGAGGAAATCGCATTGGGTCAGGCGACGTGCGCGGTGATCGGATCGGAAAGCCAAGAAGTGGCTTCTGAGTTACAAAAATTGTTCACAAAATCCTATTTCCGTCCTTACACGAGCAGTGATCTCGCGGGGATCGAGATGGGTGGCGCGATTAAAAACGTTTACGCCATCGCTGCCGGCATGTCGCACGGCCTGGGTCTGGGCGATAACGCGGTCGCGGCTTTGGTGACGCGTGCTCTCGCGGAAATGACCCGACTCGGCACCGCTCTCGGCGGACAGCCAGAAACCTTTGCCGGCCTTTCAGGTGTGGGCGATCTCATAGTTACTTGCTTCTCTGAGCATTCACGGAACCATCGGGTCGGCCTTGCGCTGGGGCAGGGCAAAACCCTTGAAGAAGCCACCCAAGTGCTCGGCATGGTCGCGGAAGGTGTGCCGAACACGTATTCGATTTACGAGGCTGCCCGGAAAGCCGATGTCCGCACGCCCATCATCGATGCGGTATACTCCATTTTGTATGAGGGCAAACCAGTCGCCGCTGCGATGAGTGAGCTGCTCACCAGGGATACACGTATGGAATCCGAATAATGGGAAAAATCGTTGTCGGCTTGCTAAGATGTCGATGTGCGATAACGATCCATCGCGAGGCTAATGACACCATTTTTACGTAAAATACTCGGGATGAATTGGGTGATGGTGCTAGTGATGTATGCACTGCTCATCTTCGGGGTTTTCATGATCGAAAGTGCGGCGCGGCATTTGCCGGTCAGCCTCGAAAGAATAAAGGAATTCGGCTCTGCAGGCGGGTATTATGCGGATATGCAGAAGGACTGGATTCTGTTCGGCAGCGTGGCCTATTTCGCTGCGGCATTGATCGATTACAAATGGATCCGTTGGTTGGGTATTCCGATTTATCTCGTTAGCTTAGGATTGATGTTGATGGCGATGCAAGCAGACGATGATGTGCACCGCCTAGAAATTGCTGGGTTAAGTTTCCAGCCAGCTCAGTTAGGTGTGACTTCAGGAATCATCATGATCGCGTGGTTGATGCAGGATCTTCCTAGGCTTCATCATCGTCTTGGGAATCCTTTGATACGAATTGGAGTGATCGGAGTGCTTTCGGCGATCCCTTTTCTTATGGTTGTGAAAATGGGTGATATGGGATCTGCGCTCGTTTGGATTCCCGTGGTCATCGTCTCGCTGTTAGTTTCCGGAATACCATTTCGGATACTAAGTTTTATCGGCCTGGTTTCAGCGGGAATTTTACCCATCATGTATTTTGTGGTTTTGCCCTTGGTCTCCGAGCGAGGACCTGAACGGATTGATCTTTGGTTGCGCATGAAGCAAGGCCAGGAGGTAGACATTAAGGGTGATGGCTATGCTCCTCATAATGTTTCGATGGCGGTCGGGAAAGCGGGTTGGAAAGGACTGGGTTGGATGGCGACTTCTGAACAGGGATCGCTCCACGACAAACGTTTCATTCCGCATTTGACCGCACACAACGATTTCATCTTCGCAGTGATCGCAGAGGAATTAGGATTCAGAGGGGTGCTTTTGCTGGTTCTAGCATTTTCCTTACTCTTGATTCAGGGCTTGTTCATCGCATTTTACAGTAGAGATGTATCGGGAAGATTGATCGTCTGCATGGTGGTAGCGTTGTTTTTTGCGCACATCTTCGAAAACATCGGAATGTGTGTGTTGCTAATGCCTATCACGGGAATTCCGCTGCCACTGGTGAGTTACTCAGGAACCTTTGTCGTGATCTGTATGTTCCTCCTCGGGCTGGTACAGAGCGTTTGGATTCATCGCCACAATCGCGCAGAACAGGTTCAATGAATGCACTGCAGGGTTTTACAAATCCTGTTCTATGGATTTGAGGGTTAGGAAAAGGTTTTTCCAGTGATTCTGTTTCGGCTCGTTGCTGCGTTCTTCTTGAGCGAGGTGCTTTTTAATAGAGCCAAGACAAGAGGTGTATTCTTGAAAAAATGAGCGGAGAGCATCTTCGTAGTCGGAGCGGAGAGCATCGGCAAATGCGCCGCAGGTATCTAACAAGGTGACACGAAAATCATGTGTGATGCGTGATTTCGTGATGACGGCGATGATCGTTCCACCGAATAAAAACAACGACGAGATTCCACATAAAATCCATGGCAGTAGATGGATGTCCATGATGCCGCTGATTGCGCCAAGGCTGAGAAAAAGGAGAGCAGATGCAGTGAAGGATTTTATGGCGCGGTTGCGATAGCGTAATTCACGCTCCAGATCTTTGCGCACGTGAAGATTTTCAATGGCTTGGTGTGCGGCGCCGCCGATGCGCTCAACAAAATGTTTGCGTGCCTTTTCCAACGCTTCATCGATAGGCAATGATTGCTCGATAGGCAGGCCGATGGATTCGTTGATGCGGGCACCGAGATTCTGCCAATGCTTAAGGCAAGCGGTGACGATGTCTTTGCCGTCGTTCTCTGCAACGGATTCGACTGCTGCGCGAAGTTTTTCTGTGAGCAATGCCTCGGTACGAATCCCCGTGCTATCTCCAGTGAAGACTTTGAAAAAGGAACGCACGATGCCGAGCCATTTTCTGAGTTTTCGCGTCACCATAATCGCCTCGGTTTGGAAAATTTCGGCAACTTCGGTTAGATGGTTTGGAAGTCTTGAAACGAGGCTTTCTCGCATCGCATCAATTTCGTCCTCCAGAGATCTCAAAAACTGGTGATGGTTTCTCTGGAGTCGGGTGTTGTGATCGATCTGGTTATCGATCAAATACAGCGCGCTACCTGCTTGATCGTGCCACGCTTTGAGCGCGGCTTTTCGTTTTTCTGAGTAACAGATGCGCTCGGAAATGAAATGCTCCAATGCTTGAAATCCGCTATCCTGATAGAGTTTGCGATTGAGAGCTTCGTTACGCTTCGCCTCGAAGGCGAGTTTTGCGGACACGGGAAAAATCGGGGCGACGATACCGATGCGTTTCATCGAGAGATCGGCCATGTGTTCTAGGATCACTGCAATATCAGCAGGTTCTAACGAGTCGCATTGTTGGACAACGAAAGCCATACGCTCGTGGTAGGCAGCGGGTAAATTTCCAATCAAGTTCCAAGTCGAGGCGCTCCATGGATTTGAGGCAGGGAAGACAAACAGGATGAGCTCAGAATCAGGAAATAGGCGTTCGATGTTTAGTTTCTGATCGGCATCGAGAGCATTGGTTCCCGGTGTGTCGATGGGATTGAAATCGCGAAGAATAGGCACTGAGTGCAAGACTTCCTGATAGAGCGAAGATGGTGCGTCACGGGTCGCTTCCGCGTGGCGATAACGAGTAATCTGCTGCGTTTCTGGAAGGGTGTTGACCGGACACAGATCGTGATCGAAGAGGCTGTTGATGAGAGAGGATTTCCCCGAGTTAACCTCGCCGCACACCATGCACGAAAAAGGTGCGTAGAGCTCCTTTTCGAGGGCGACGGTGTCGCAGGTTTCACTGAGATCTGTATCAGTGATTTTTTTGAGTTCCCGTATTCCAAGCCAAACCTGTGAGAGGTGATCACGGTTGGAAAAATAGCGCTCTCCGAATTTGAGATGGCTCACACTTGGTTAGGGAAAAAGTTTCAGAGTTCAGTAGGTCGTGGTTGAAGCAAGTTGATCAGCTGGGGGAGTGACTTGCATCGCGATGAGTTGCGATACGGTGACAAATTTGAAACCGCGTCTCAAAAGTCCATCGAGGGTTTGCGGCATGGCGTCGATGGTCTGGGAATGAAGATCATGGGCGAGGACGATTCCGCCTGGCGCGGTGCCGGAAACGATGCGGCTCGTGATGACCGATGCACCGGGGCGTTTCCAATCGAGCGGATCGACCGACCAGAGAATCGTTGGGTAACCGAATTCGTTGAGGACGAGTTGGCGCTGGCGTTGGAGGAGTCCGCCGTAGGGTGGACGCATGGTGCGAGGGCGGACGCCCGCAGCGCGACCGATGGAGTCTGCGCAACGCTGTAATTCTTGGTGAAGTTGTGAATCGCCGAGTCTGGAAAGGAGTGGGTGAGTTTGGGTGTGGTTGCCGATTTCGTGGCCCTCAGCTACCGTGCGACGCAGCACGCCAGGGTTTTGATTCACGCTGTTCCCGATGACATAGAATGTCGCTTTGATGTTTCTCGCGGCGAGCATGTCGAGCAGGCGAGGGGTGTTGACGGGGTGTGGACCATCGTCGTAGGTCATCGCGATGTAGTTCCCAGAAACCATCACACGAGTGAAGGTGACACCGGCGGTTTTCGGAAAATTACTAGGGTAGCTTCCAGACGGATTCCGGTTGGGGTTGTTGGAAATTTCACCAATCCCCGGAACGGCTTTGCAGCTCGCTAAGGTTGCGATCGAAGTCGCAGCGGCGGTTGTTATGAAACCACGGCGAGAAAGATTTCCGAGCGGGTTCAATTCAGGTGTAAAATCAAGGCTGGTAGGTATTTTCATAAAAATAAATGAAAGAAGGTTAAGATGTGTTAAAGACTGCACACACGAAACGGGGGATGTCACGCCTCTTATTGTCTCAAAATGTCATTATTTTTGGGTGAATTTCCATTCATCGACTTCTTCAATCGACAACGGCCCAGTGCCTATCTTGAATTTCCGCACATGAAAATTCTTCTCACCACTTGCAGCTATCAGGACACCCCCGGCCCACATCACGAACTCATGGCAGCACAGGGTTGGGAGGTTATCTGCGAACGGGGTCCGCTTTCCGAAATACGCATGCTGGAGCTTGCAGAACAAGGGTTTGATGCGTTTCTCTGTGGCGACGATGCGATCACCCGTGAGGTTTTGGTGAAATGCGCACCGAAGCTCAAAGTCATTTCCAAATACGGCATCGGACTCGATAAGATCGCCCTGCCTGCCACCAAGGAGATGAAAATCCCCGTGCTTTTCACCCCCGGCGTGAACCACGACACGGTCGCCGAACACACGTTTGCCCTGCTTTTGGCTCTCACAAAAAATCTTTATCCCTCCATCCAAGCCACCCGCGAGGGGAAATGGACCCGCCTGACCGGCTACGAATTGCTCAACAAACGGATCGGCTTGATCGGCTTGGGTCGGATCGGCCAGGAAGTCGCGAAACGTGCCCACGCCTTCGGGATGGAAGTGCATGGTTTTGGAAACTACTGGCCGGAAGACATAGCCGAGCAATACCACATCACTCGCCACCATGATCTCGACAGCCTGTTCGCGGCCTCGGATATCATTTCCCCTCACACCAAGCTCACCCCGGATTCCCATCATTGCGTGAACTCCAAACGTTTGGCACTCATGCCGGATAACTCATGGTTGGTGAACACAGGTCGCGGCGAACTCATCCATCAAGCTGATGTCATCGCCGCACTCGATTCAGGGAAACTCGCCGGTTACGCGACGGATGTGTTAGACGAAGAGCCGCCCGCGGCCGATCACCCACTACTGCACCACCCGAAAGTCATCGTCACCCCGCATATCGGCTCGCGGACTTTCGAATCCGTCCCGCGCCAAGCGATGAAATCCCTCACCAATCTCATCAACGCGCTTTCCGGACAGGGCGAGACGAATTGCGCGAACGGGGTGATTTGAGATTGCCTCCTCTTTTTGCAATCACTATAAAGACAATTCCATGATGCCAAATCCACCCTCGCATGGTCTTTCTCGATCGATCGTATTCTCTTTGGGTCTAATTGTTCTGATATCGGGCTTCTGTTCCTTAGCTTACCAAGTTGTTTGGTTACGGGAGTTTCGCTTGGTTTTTGGTGGCGCAACCCCCGCAGCATCAGCGGTGCTCGCTGTTTTCATGGGCGGATTAGGCATAGGCGGTGCGGTTTTAGGTAAACGCGTGGAACGCTCGACAAATCCGGGTAGATATTACGCATTCCTCGAAGGCGGCATCACTATCACCGCCCTGATTACTCCTCTTTTGCTGGCTTTCGTTCGCTACCTTTACACGCAATCGGGCGGCATCCAAACACTCGGACTTTTTACTGCGACGATAATACAAATCCTCATGACTGTGCTAGTTCTGGGGCCATCTTGTTTCCTAATGGGCGGCACCTTGCCGGCGGCACTTAAAATTGTGCAGTCTAATTCGGATACCAATCGATCAACCACTGCGGTATTCTACGGGCTTAATGTAACAGGTGCCCTACTGGGTGCCTTTCTAGCGACGTTTATTATGCTGCCTCTCGGAGGAAATTTCCTCACTTTGTTTACTGCAGGTTTTGTCAATGCCTGCATCGCGCTCGTAACCTTCCTTATCCTTCGTAATGATATTCGCCCATGCCCTGCTCCCAAATTAGACTCATCAGCATCAGAACCGATTCAGCTTGGAATCGCCCCGGCTTGGTTCATTTCGACCGCAGCATTCACCAGTGGATTCGTATTTTTCGTCATTGAACTAGTCTGGTATCGCGCCTCTATCCCCTTGTTCGGTGGCTCTGTATATAATTTCGGGCTCATTCTGTCCATGGCGCTTGCTGGCATAGGACTAGGCAGTTTATTCTACTCGTTTCTTCTTCAACGCATGAAGCCAAGTCTAGGCGCCTTTGCCGCTGTGTCCGGCTTGTTGGCTCTTGGGATTATCCTTCCTTTCGCACTCGGTGACTATTTAGCTCATTTCTCACTTCTGCTGAATAGCTTTTTTCAATCTCGCTCCTTTGAGGGCTTGATTGTGGGTTGGTCGATAGTCTGCGCTATTTTGGTTTTCCTTCCGGCGTTTTTCTCGGGAATCCAATTCCCGCTAATGATGTCACTTATCGGCCGTGGCGGTGATAACATCGGTAGCCAAGTCGGCCGTACTTACGCTTGGAATACTCTCGGCGCGGTGTCCGGTGCGCTACTCGGAGGATTTTTCCTAATACCTCATTTATCAATCACAGGATGCTGGCGGCTGGTGGCCGTAATAGCAGCTCTCTTATCCATAGCATCCCTGACTTTGCGGATTTTGCGCCGTAAATCCGATGGAAGGGGAGGGCTTTCCTCGGTCTTACTCGCCTGTACCACATGCTCACTTGCTGTGGTAGCCGCATTTGCGAGCGCCGGACCGTCTGCGTATTGGCTTCACCATCCGATTGGTTATGGTCGGGCTAATCCTATGTTCTCAAACTCACACAAAGAATGGCTCGATTACGTACGAATGGTTAATCGTTCCATCATTTCCAGCCAGGATGGCCTAGAAACCAGTGTTGCAATATCCGACTCAGGGGAATCAGCTCTCTTATCAAATGGCAAAAGCGACGGATCTGCTATTGAAGATGCTCCGACTGTTGCTATGCTCGGCTTGGTCGGTGCCGCCCTCCATCCCACTCAGGTTGAGGAGGTATGTATCGTCGGATTCGGCACTGGAATCACCAGTGGATGGCTCCACCAAGTCGATACAGTGAAACACGTCGATGTCATCGAGTTAGAACAAGCCGTAATCGACATTGCCGCTCCTTTTCAGACGGTTAATTTCCAAACGCTCAGTTCTCCTAAAACCCATATCATCCAAGGAGATGCACGTGAAGTATTAGTCACTCGTGCGAAACAGTATGACCTCATCGTTTCTGAACCGTCTAATATACACCGCGCGGGAGTAGCTAATCTATATACCCACGAATTCTACCAATCAGTCGCCGCTAGAATGAATTCGGGTGCGATTTTCTGCCAATGGGTTCAAGCCTACGAAGTTGAATTCTCGTCCATTCAACTCGTAGTCGCTACTTTACGATCCGTGTTTCCCAAGGTTGAACTTTGGCAAACCCTAGGTGGCGACCTTCTCTTGGTATGTAGTCTTGATGTATCTCCATGGAATCTTAATAAGCTGTCCGAGAATCTATCCAAAGAACCCTTTCTAACTGCTTCCCGTAATCTTTGGGTTACCACTTCGGTGGAAGGATTTATCGCCCGATCCGTCGGCAACTCCGATTTCGCTACTCGTCTTGCGAAGGATGCTACTACCATCAACACCGATGATATGAATCTGTTGGAATTCAGCTTTGGAAGAAGTTTAGGAAGCAAAAGAGGAAGCGTTATTTCGCAACTTTCTAGGCAGGCGGATAAAAATCTGGAACTGATCCCTCATTTCACTTCTCAGAATAATATGTCCATTGATCTAAACTTGTGGGCTTTGGAATACTTATGGAAAAGTGTATTATTTAAGCAAAATGTTGTTATGCCAACTCCCCCTAATCAGGTTGCTTGGCCGGACAGGATCACCAAGGAATTCGAATTTATTCAATCGCTATCTAGAGTTACTCATGAACAACATATTTCAAACTGGCCATTGCCTCTTGATACCGAGATCTCCCGAACTCTGCGAACTCGCAAATTGGTGAACATCAACCACCCGGATGCCTTAGCTGAAATCAACAAAATCCGCGAAACATGGCCCGTGGAAGCGGCCATGATGCTTGCCGAACTAACTGAAGCAAAAGGCAATCATACAGGCGCTATCGAACTCTATTTTCAAGGCCTTAAATTAGCGCAAACAAATCATATCGTGCGCCCCAACTTCACGGAAGATGTATGGAAAAACTTAAATCGTTTAATCACCAAATACCCACCAGTCACAGAAGAAACGACCATCCGCTATTTCAATGCCATTGCCACTCCTCTCTGTTACTCTGGCACTAACGACATGCAACGTTTCCTTCTTATGGAGCTCGCAAAAAAACTACCCTTGGAATACAAAGTGCGTGCTGCCGAGGCATGGGGCGATTATCCGCCTCTGAATGAAAATGTCCTCCGCTTTCGCGAAGAGACTTTTCGCGCGGCAGCCCACCCAGACCACGCCAAAGCCATTGCCGACCTTGTTATCATTCAAAAATAAGAGTGAGAGGTCTTTTTGATCGGGCAAATTAGTTAGATTTTTCATCCTTATTGACGATTTTTGCTACGGTAAAATGTGACAGCGAGAGGCGTCATGATTAGAAATGCCGTAATAAAACAGAAGGTAATATCGGCAATAAATGTGGGATGAGATTCTGTATTCAATTGGTTGATACCCGCCGATGCGACAAGGACAGAACCTACAAATAGATGAAACGGCCCGAGAAAAAGTATGAAGCCCTTAAAGAGAACAGGACGCATGCAGGAAAGCGCTGATCCAATGCCAATACAACCAAACGCAGCGGACGCCATCTTCAACCAATAGTCGAGCAAGGGTTGATATTCGATCGGTTCGGCACCCATCAGGTAAAGTTGGTCAGATGCGGAATCCCAGCTCGAGAATGTAAAAATAAACGAGATGCCCCAACCCATACTGCTGAATATGAGTCCAATCTGAAGAGCTCTTAACAGGACTTTGCTGCTGGGAATCATATGCTCTTGATGAAAGTTAAAGGGAGGCTGGAATCCTCCCTAACGGCCTGGGGCGGGACGTCCCAGCTACGGTTAGAGACTCCGCTCGCTAATCTCCGTGAGCAGTTCATCGATAAACTGCTGAACGGTTTTTGTGATGGGTTCTTCTTGGCCACGGATGCGGACGGAGACGGTGCCTTCTTCGACTTCTTTTTGACCGAGGATCGCCATGTTAGGGATGCGCTCCATGCGGGCGTTGCGAATTTTTGCGCCGACTTTATCGGAAGAGCGATCCACGGAAACACGGACACCGAGATCGGCGAGTTTCGTGGCGAGGGCATTTGCATCGTCGAGAGTTTTCTCTGAGATAGGCAGGATGCGGACTTGTTCGGGTGAGAGCCAAGTAGGGAATTTGCCTTCGAAATGTTCGATGAGCAGGCCGGTGAAACGTTCGAGCGAGCCGAAGGGCGCGCGGTGGATCATGACGGGGATGTGCGGTTTGTTGTCCTCACCGACGTAGGAGAGCTTGAATCTAACAGGAAGGTTGTAATCGACCTGCACCGTGCCAAGTTGCCAGTCGCGACCGATGACGTCTTTGACGACGAAGTCGATTTTCGGTCCGTAAAACGCAGCTTCGCCAATTTCCTCCGTGTATTCGACGCCGAGGTGGATGACGGCTTCGCGGAGGGCGGCTTCTGCCTTGTCCCAGTTTTCCGAGGAGCCGACGTATTTGTCGCTTTCCGGATCGCGGAGTGAGAGACGGACGCGGTAGTCGTTCATGCCGAGCGTGCGGAGAACTTTTTTCACGAGGTCGAGGCAGCCTTTGACTTCCGCAGCCACCTGATCCGGTGTGCAGAAAAGGTGAGCGTCGTCTTGAGTGAAACCACGCACGCGGGTCATGCCGCCGAGTTCGCCGGATTGTTCCCAGCGATACACCGTGCCGAATTCGGCGAGTCTAACAGGAAGGTCGCGGTAGGAATGATGATCGCTCGCGAAAATTTTGATGTGGTGAGGGCAGTTCATCGGTTTGAGCAAATAACCTTCGTAGGTTCCTTGTTCGAGACCGTTGATCAGGGTGGAGCAGGTCGCATCTTCGTCGGCGAGTTTTTCTAAAGTATCACGCTCGGCGATTGGCGCGAATTGGCTGTCTTGGTAGTAAGGGAAATGCCCGGAGGTGCGATAGAGATCGAGCTTGCCGATGTGTGGAGTGAAGACTTGGGAGTAACCTTGTTTGTCGAGTTCGCCAGTGATGAATTCTTGAAGTGCACGGCGGATTAGCGCACCTTTCGGTTTCCAAAGAATCAAACCTTGGCCGACGGCTTCGTCGATGTGGAACAGCCCTAACTCACGACCGAGACGACGGTGATCGCGTTTTTTCGCTTCTTCGAGTCGGTTGAGATGTTCTTCGAGTTCTTCTTTGTTTTCGAAGGCGGTTCCGTAGAGCCGCTGAAGTTGGCCTTTGGATTCGTCACCCATGTAGAACGACGAGGAAACCGACATGAGTTTCACGTTCTTGCATTTCGAAGTGTAACCGACGTGTGGGCCGGCGCAGAGGTCGATGAAGTCACCGTTTTGGAAACAGGAAATTTGTTCGCCCTCTGGGATCTTATCGATCAGATCGAGTTTGAAACGGGAGGAGTTGCCCGGTCGATCGGTGAGACCACCAAGTCGGCCGGATTCTGCCATGGCTTTCGCTTCTTCACGGGAGATCGCTTTGTATTCGAATTTCTGGTTTTCCTTGGCGATCTTCTTCATCTCCGCCTCGATTTTCTCGAAATCATCCGGAGTGATGCGGTGCGCCATTTCGAAATCGTAATAGAAACCGTTTTCGATCGGCGGCCCGTAAGCGAACTGGGCATCCGGCCAGATTCGGAGAATGGCGGTGGCCATGACGTGTGCGGCGGAGTGGCGCACGCGTTCGAGGTCGGTCATCTGGTGGCGTTCTTCTAAAGTCTTACGGTCGGACATGGGGCGGCTTTTGAAGCAGGGATGGGATGGAAAGTCAATGGCGCGGAGGTAGATTGATTTAACGGGGCATTTGACTTTGAAGCGATTTACGAGGGGGATTGAGCCAGCAATTTGAAATATCCCAAAATCCTCGCCTAGACATTTCGCTCAAGTTGATTAAGTTCCCTCACCCCGATGGCTCAGCCGTCAGTAAATACTCATCATGTCTGATCCTGAAAATAATACTCCGCCGCCAAATAACGCCAACCGCCCTCCGAATGAAGGGGGCACTTTCAACTGGCGTGGGCTTGCTTTATTTGGCCTCGCTGCCGTGATCCTTGGCGCTGCTTTATACAATTCTCAACCGAACGGTAAGGCAACTCCGATGAAATACTCCGAGTTCCGTCAAAAACTCGATCAAGAATTAATAGTTCTCGATGATCCTGACCGCCCATTGAAAGTGGTCACCAGTGATTCCGCATATGATGCCACGATCACCGGCTGGGTGCGTCCGGCGCTGATCAAACCCAAGGATGAGGATAAGAAAATTGAAACCAGCAACTTCAAAGTCGCGGTAAATTTAAATCTCCAAGGCAACGAAATCCGTGAGCTGCTTGGTAACAACATCCGCATGGAGCAGGCAGCTAATGTTGCTCCAACTGCTGATGGTAAACCTGTCGTATCACTCTCTCTTGACGTATTCCGCAAAGCACTCGCATCTGGTGAAATCGTAGCCAACGATACGACGGCGCCATTGCAAGTGGTTACTTCTGAGAATAACGCCGCCGCATTCATCGTCGGTAAACGTGAGGTGATCACCAACATGATCAAGCCCACTGATGAAGAGGGAAAACCCGCTCCCGCCGAACTTTTCAAAGTCAGCGTCTCTTCGACCATTCTTGGCGATGAATTGAAGGAGTTACTGAAAGACAAAGCCCAGTATGTCCGGGAATCAGATTGGTTGACGCGGGCGATTTTCACCTTCCTGCCATTCCTGCTAATCATCCTCTTGTTGTTTTTCTTGTTCCGCCAACAAATGAAATCCGCCGGAAAAGGCGCGATGTCGTTCGGAAAATCCAAAGCACGCTTGCTGACGATGGATCGCAACAAAGTGACTTTCAAAGACGTCGCTGGCATCCAAGAAGCCAAAGAAGAACTTTTCGAAATCGTCGATTTCCTCCGCGATCCTAAAAAATTCCAAAGACTCGGCGGATCGATTCCGAAAGGCGTGCTGATGGTCGGTTCTCCGGGAACTGGTAAAACCTTGTTGGCCCGCGCCATCGCAGGTGAAGCCGATGTTCCGTTCTTCTCTATCTCCGGTTCGGACTTCGTGGAAATGTTTGTCGGCGTCGGTGCATCACGCGTTCGCGACATGTTTGAACAAGGCAAAAAACATGCGCCCTGTTTGATTTTCATCGATGAGATCGATGCAGTCGGTCGTCACCGCGGACACGGCATGGGCGGCGGACACGATGAGCGCGAGCAAACGCTCAACCAGCTCCTCGTTGAAATGGACGGCTTCGATACTCAAGAAGGTGTCATCATTATCGCTGCAACCAACCGTCCCGATGTTCTCGATCCTGCATTGCTTCGTCCGGGTCGCTTCGACCGCCAAGTCACGGTATCATTGCCTGACGTTAATGGCCGCGAGGAAATCCTCCGCGTGCATGTGAAAAAAATCAAACTCGCCGCTGGAGTTGAGCTTGGGACGATCGCACGTGGCACCCCAGGTTTCTCCGGTGCTGAACTCGCAAACTTAGTCAATGAGGCTGCTCTGTTAGCTGCTAGAAAAGGCATGAGCGCAGTGACACTCGCCGAGATGGAAGAGGCACGCGATAAAGTCCGTTGGGGACGTGAACGCCGCTCGCTTGCGATGTCCGACAAAGAAAAAACCGGCACAGCATGGCACGAAGCAGGACACGCCTACCTCAACATGGTTCTGCCGCACACGCATCCGTTGCACAAAGTCACCATCATCCCGCGTGGTCCGTTCTTGGGCGCGACGATGTTCCTTCCTGATGGAGATAAATACTCGACCCAGAAAAAAGAAGCGCTTGCGAACTTGATCGTCACCATGGGTGGCCGCATCGCGGAAGGTTTCCATTCCGATGACATTTCTAACGGCGCATCCGGCGATATCCGCCAAGCCACCTCGCTCGCCAGAAACATGGTTTGCGAATGGGGTATGTCGGATAAACTCGGTATGGTCGAATACGGCGAGGGCTCAAGTCCTGTTTTCCTTGCTCGTGATATGAATAAGGGTCGTAATTACTCTGAGGAAACGGCGATGGTTATCGACGCAGAAATTAAAAAATTCATCGATGCCGCCTTCAACGAAGCAGAACGAATCCTCACGGAAAATCGCGATACGGTTGAGAAAATCGCGTTGGCTCTGCTTGAGTATGAAACACTCGATGGTTCACATTTGCAGGACATCATCGATCACGGTGAAATGAAGAATCCTCCAACCGCACCCAAACCACCTCCGATCCCCGAGGAAATTTCAAAACAAAGCGCAGCAAAGAAAACTCAGGAGGAAAAATCCGAAGATAACGGCCCACTTCCCGGAGCGCTTGGCGCGACGGCTTAAGATCATCCATGACTCGCGGCTTTAAAGTCGCCATGGTTGAATTTCAGGTTGGATTTTTGATCAAAGATCGAAAAATTTGCGTAAGTAAACAGCTTCGTTGGTTTCCGCATTTTTTGATTCATGCATCGTTTTATCCCCATAGGCCTCTATTTGCTTTTTCTCAGTCATTCCCTCAATGCTGAGATCGATTTCGCGCGTGATGTTCGCCCAATTCTTAATGCGAATTGCACCGCCTGCCATGGTGGCGTGAAGGAGGCTGGTGAAGTCTCATTCATTTACCGCGATCGTGCTCTCGGTAAAGGAGAGTCCGGAAAATCTGTGATCGTTCCCGGAAATGCGGATGCATCGGAAATGATCGTCCGTCTCACTTCGAAAGATCCCGAGGAAATCATGCCGAAACCCGAGCACGGTCCGGCGCTCGCAAAGTTCCAAATCGATATTCTGCGCCAATGGATCAAAGAAGGCGCAAAGTGGGGCGAGCATTGGTCATTTGTCGCTCCTGAAAAGCACACATTGCCGCCCGTCAAAAAAGCCGATTGGCCGGTCCGCGATCTCGATCATTTCATTCTCGCTCGGCTTGAATCAGAAAAACTCAGTCCATCCCGTTTCGCCGATCCCGAACAATGGCTGCGTCGAGCTTCGTTCGATCTCATCGGTCTGCCTCCTACTCTCGAAGAAATCGATGCCTTTAAAAAAGCTGCTGGTGAAAATCTTCAGGTCGCCATTGAAAAAGAAACCGATCGCTTGCTCGCTTCACCACGCTTCGGTGAACGTTGGGCTTCCGTTTGGATGGATCTCGCACGCTATGCCGACTCAGTTGGCTACGCCGATGACAGACGCCGCGAAAACTGGAAATACCGCGATTGGTTGATCGACGCATTCAACAAAGATCTTCCGTTCGATCAGTTCACCATCGATCAAATCGCAGGCGATCTGATTCCAAACGCCACGCTCGATCAAAAAATAGCCACTACGTTTAGCCGACTCACCCAAGTCAACAGCGAGGGCGGAACCGATGACGAAGAGTTCCGTGTCGTTGCAGTGATAGATCGCATGACCACCACATGGGAAGCGTTCATGGGCGTGAGCTTCGGTTGCGTGCAATGCCACTCGCATCCCTACGATCCGATCAAACACGAGGAGTTCTATGACTTCATGGAATTTTTCAATCAGACCAAGGATGCGGATATAGATGAGGATTTGCCGCGACTTTCTGTGCCAATGGATAAATCACGCTACGATGAAGCGAATCGACTTTACGATCAAATCCGCGATTCAGAGCAGTCCTTGTTCGTAGAACGTAAAAAAATCGATTCCACGACTAAATGGCAGCCAGTTCGCTCTGTGAAAGCCGAGGCAAAGAAAGCAATCCTCACGATCACGGAAAGAGAGGGTTATGATGAATTCCAAGCCGACCCCAACGTCGCCACCGCTGCGGAGTATGTTCTAACATTTCCTACGGATTTAAAAACCGTCACTGCCGTGCGTCTGGAAATCCTTCCCATTGATCTTAAAACCGCAGCGCACACGCCGGAGTGGGGTGGTATCATCAAACAATTGCTTCTTGATGTGGTGGATGCCAGCGGCAAGGCAACATCGGTGAAACTTCATGAAGTTATCGCCGATGAGCCTCATCCGATGTTTGAACCCAACGGCTCGCTCACTGGAGCGGATAAAGCATGGGGGACTTACACGAAATTTTTCAAGCCCCGCCACGCAACGTTTGTGCTGGATCAACCTCTAACACTTTCACCTGATTCGAAGCTCCGCGTCACTCTGAAAAATGGCGGACTTTATTCGGCAAGTTTTCCCATGGTCGTAAAGCGTGGACGTCTTGCAATCACGGATGAGCCCGCATGGATCAATCACCGTCTCGAAAGCAACGTGGTTTCTGCCAAGCAGGCCATCACAGACGCGCAACAGAAACTCAAAACCATCCCATCCACCACGACACCCGTCATGGTGGAGCGCGAACCCGAGCACCGTCGCGATACCCACATGTTCATTCGTGGAAACTGGTTGGATAAAGGTCACCTCGTGAAAGAGGGGAATACACCCAAGCTTTTTCCATCGCTCAAGAAGTCCTATGAACGCGCCACACGTCTCGATCTCGCACGTTGGGTGGCTTCTCCGCAAAACCCACTCACCGCCCGCGTTGCAGTAAACCGTCTTTGGCTCGAACTGTTCGGAAAAGGCATCGTTCCAACTCCAGAAGATTTCGGATCCGCCGGTGAACCTCCATCGCATCCTGAGTTGTTAGACTATCTCGCCGTTACGTTTGCGACCGATAAGAAATGGAGCGTGAAATCCATGCTCCGTGAAATCGTGACCAGCGCCACTTATCGTCAAGACTCTTCAATCTCAGACGAGCTAGAAGAAATGGATCCTGATAACCGCCTGCTCGCCCGCGGTCCGCGTCAGCGCCTCACGGCTGAAATGATGCGCGATCACTCGCTCAGCGTCTCAAATTTGATCAGTCATACAATCGGCGGAATGCCTATCCAACCTCCATTGCCACCCGGCGTATGGAAACCCTTCGTCAATGATGCATGGAAAACTCCAGAAGTCGGAAATCCTGAGCGCTATCGCCGCTCGGTTTACATCTATTTCAAACGCAGCATTTTGTATCCGCTTTTCAGTTCCTTCGATGTGCCACCGCGCGACCTTTCATCGAAGCGCAGACTCGTTTCTAACACTCCTCTCCAAGCGCTGACGACACTGAACGATGCCGCTTTCCATGAGGCTGCTGTCGCTTTCTCCGGTCGCATGCAAGCGGTCGATCCATCCAATTTAGATAAAAAAATCGCCGTCGGATATCGCCTTGCGGCCTCACGCGAAATCACACCGGATCGCACGGAGGAATTGCGCAACCTTTATCAAGAACTTGTCACGGAATACAAAAGCTCCCCCGATACCATGAAGGGAATCGCTAAAACTCCTGAAGAGGCCGCACTCGCTGTGATCGCTTCCGTTTTACTTAACCTCGATGAATCCATCACCCGCTGATCACCCGTTATGAATCTTTTACAACACCTTCAGCAAGAACAGCTCACACACGCGACACGTCGGCATTTTCTCAAAGAAGCTGCCTTCGGCTTGGGTGGCTTGTGCCTCGCGGGTCAAAATCTCTTCGGTGCCACAGCGGGTGCCAGTGTCAAACGCGATGCCGAAAATCCGCTCAACACAATGGCACCATCTTTCGCACCAAAAGCGAAGCGGATCATCTTCCTCCACATGGCCGGAGCACCAAGCCAGATGGAGCTTTTCGATTACAAGCCCGTGCTTCAACAATACGACGGTAAGGATTGTCCGCAGGAGTATCTCGAAGGTCAGCGCTTCGCCTTCATCAAGGGTGTGCCGCGTCTGTTAGGTCCGCAGTTCCAATTCAAACAACACGGAAAATCCGGTGCATGGATTTCCGATCGTCTGCCATCCCTCTACAAGCACGCGGACAAACTCTGCTTCATCAAATCGATGCAGACCGACCAGTTTAACCATGCCCCTGCAAAACTCCTCATGCACACTGGCAACGCAAATCTCGGTTATCCATCCATGGGCTCGTGGGTCACGTGGGGTCTCGGAAGCGAAAACCAAAACCTCCCGGGATTCATGGTGCTGCTCTCCGGCGGCCGCTCGCCGCGTGCTGGCGCGGCTCTCTGGAACAACGGATTCCTGCCTTCTGTTTATCAAGGAGTGCAGTGCCGTTCAGGCGGCGATCCCGTCCTCAACGCCGCGAACCCTCCGGGCATCAACCGAAACATCCGTCGCGCAGCTCTCGATTCCCTCAATCGACTCAATACCAAAACCCACGAGGAAATCGGCGATCCCGAAACGGTCACTCGCATATCCCAATACGAAATGGCCTATCGCATGCAAGTTTCTGTGCCAGAGGTCATGACGATCGATGATGAGCCAAAACCGGTGTTAGAAATGTATGGCGCAGAGCCAGGGAAAAATTCTTTCGCTAACAACTGCCTGCTCGCCCGTAAGCTTGCGGAAAATGGTGTCCGTTACATCCAGCTTTTCGATTGGGGTTGGGATACTCACGGCTCCAATGCCAACGAATCACTTAAAGATGGTTTCGTTAAAAAATGCAAAGACATCGACCAAGCCGTCGGAGCTCTTCTATCGGATCTCGAAATGCGCGGAATGTTAGAAGATACCTTGGTGGTCTGGGGCGGTGAGTTCGGTCGCACTCCCATGCAGGAAAACCGCGGCGGTGGCGCAGCGAACGCCTTCGTCGGCCGCGATCACAACCCTAACGCCTTCACTATCTGGATGGCAGGCGGCGGCGTGAAACCCGGCATCACCTACGGAGAATCCGATGAACTCGGCTACCGCGTCGGCTCCAATCCCGTCCACGTCCGTGATTTCCACGCCACCGTCATGCACCTCTTCGGATTTGATCACCACAAGCTCTCCTTCCCATTCCAAGGTCTTAATCAGAAACTCACCGGCGTGAAACCCGCGAAGGTGGTTAAAGGTATTTTGGGGTAGTTTGATAGCGCTCACCAGCCCGGTATTGAGGTCAGTCTCGAATGGAATGGGATAGACTCTTCGCACCCCCCTTTTCCCCTTCCTCTGACCGGCCTCACAGACTATTCTCCGAGTTAGGTGAAAAAGCAAATTCCTAGCATTCTTGTGTCTTGCCTGTCAGCGGACGAAGTCGTCGGTGGTGTAGAGGATCCGGTCTGGGCCGGCGGAGCGGATCTCCATTTTAGCGCCGCTGAGTTGATGGAAAAACCACGGACTGCCCCAGGGGTCGCAGAGTTCTCTTTGGGCGTTGCGGGTGGAACCCTCGGGGATGGGAAGTTTGATTTGCTTGAGATTATCGCCGAATAGGGCGGCGGTGATTTCTGTATTCGTGCCGACTGGATTGCTTCCGATGGCGGAGGAAAAGTCGCGGAAGGTGAACTGAAGGTTGTCGATGGCGTCGAGGACGAGTTGGCGTTGCTGCGAACTGATGCTGGCAGCGCTTTCCATGTCATGGGGTTGCCCGGCATGGGGCGCGGGTGGTGACGCGGGTTGCTCCGGCGTGGTTGGTGGAACAGCGGATGATTGAAGAGGCGGTGCCGTGGGGGCGAGCGGTGGCGTTTTTCGCTGGCTCCACCACACCAGCAGGGCAGTGGTTAGAATCAAGATGGCGAGGATGCGGGATCGAGTGGTCAATGATTTGTTAGGTTTACTCGCGGTGATCGCCGTTACGCATTCATGAAACCGAGGTCGGGTAGGGCAAAGCGGTTGAGATTCGGGAAGACGACGGGCATATAGGTGGAATTGACGCCGAACCACTTGGCAAGGGTGGCGCTGTACTCATCGACGCTGGTCCGGGGAATCCAACGGCCGGTGCTGGTATCGTCGGGTCCATTGACTTGGAGCACGGGGAAGGTTCCGTAGGTGCGTTGGCCGCGGACGGCGCCGGTGCTTGGATTTCCGGTGCCGCCGAAGATGATGTGATGGCCGCCCCAGCCGTGGTCACTGCCTTGTCCGTTGGTCGGCAGGGTGCGACCGAAGTCGGAAGCGGTAAAGCCGACGACTCTGTCGGTGAGAGATTCGCTGCCGGGAACTAATGCGAGTTGCTCGATGGCAGCTTGGAAGGCACCGATGGATTCGCTGAGTTCATTGAGCAAATCGGCGTGTGAACCGAAAAGCGCATTACCGGGATTGGCGGCATTTCCAAGTTGCGAGGTATGGGTGTCGTAGCCACCCACAGAGACGAAAAAGATCTGGCGCTTGATCTTGAGGGTGTCCCGACCGGCGATCATTCGCGCGACCATTTTGAGCTGGTTGCCGAGTGAAGTGTTTGGAAATGAGGTGCTCCAAGTGGTGGCGGCGGTCGGGGCGATGGCGGCGTTGAGGACGGACCCGGTGGAGATGGCGCTGTCGAGGATGTCGCCGAAAGCATCCATCTGGAGGTTTTGCTGAGAGGCTTGGGCGATGTTGCGGATTGTCGTTTCGCGGGTGGAGCCTGCGGTGACACCGCTGAGGGTGACGGCACCGGAGGTGGAGACGTGGTATTGCTGGACAGTGGAGCCGACCTCAAAAGTGTTAGCCCCAGCGATGCTGGTGCAGAGGGATATTTTCGCGCGGGCGGTGGTGTCTTGGATCAGCTCGTTTTGATAGGGATGCAGAAGATCGGCGATGCGGCCGCCCCAGCCTGTGCGTGGCGGTTGGTCGGGAAGCGAAGTCTGCCAATGGGTGACTTGATCGGAGTGGGAGAACAACTGCGGCGGGAGGGCGACGAGCTTGTTTTTATACTGGTTCCGGTCGGTCGGAAACAGGAGCGGGCCGACGTTGAACAAGGTGGCGAGTTTTCCCGAGTTGAAGAGTGAGGCGAGTTCCGGGCAGTTTGGATGGAATCCGTAGTCATTGCCGTCGCCGTTGAGCGGGTTGATGGGATGGAGCAGCAACTCCGGGATGGCGAGGTTCTGACGGGTGGCGGCGTAGTTCGGGTAGGCGGATCCGCGGGGGACGATGAAGTTGTTGCAGTCGTTGCCACCGCTGAGGTGAATGCAGACGAGGGCTTTATAGCCGGGCAAGGGATCGTTGCCGGGAGCTTGGGCGAGCGCGGAGTTGATCAGGCGGAAGTCACGGATCACACTGGAAATGGCGATGGAGCTTAGCGCGGCGCATCCTGCTTGCCGGAGGAATCCACGGCGGGTGCGGAGGACGGACTCACGGTCTTGATCGATGGTGGACATATGAGGAAATTTAATTTTTTTCTAACGTTGGATGGTGTGTTCCGGAGAAACGGCGATCAGATAGAGAATGGCCCGGATGCGGTTGCGGCGTTCTGAATCCGAAGGGGTTGTGGCGTTGTAGGTGATGTTGGCTGTGTTGGAGACGTAGTTATAAATTTGGTCTTCCAAGTTTGTGCTCATGCCGCCGGCCATCAGGATTTTAGAAAACTCCTGAATCAAGGCGCGGAGATTCGTTGTGTTAGACCAGTAGTCGGTGCCGCTGGTGCGGGGGCCCATCCAAAGCGAGAAATCCATCATCATGTCGTGGTTGCCATTCTTGAAGCTCGAAAAGCCGTTGGTGTAACCATTGGTCAAATTCGTCGTACTGGACGTGGAATAAATCCCGCCGAAGAGGTAGTTGGTCTGGCGGATAACATTGGTTTCCGAGCTGATCTGGAACTCAGGAGTGATGAGTCCGTTGGATGCGAGCACGCCGGGGTGTTGGTAGTCGGGCAGAAAGTAATTGAACACCGTGGGCGAACGCAGCGGCGTTTGGCCGAGATCGGTGTCGGTGTCGCCGACATTCCAATCGGAATAACCGGAAACGGCGCTGCCATCACGATCTATCATCAATCCGGACGATGCCGCATGGAAGCTGCCGGAAAGGGTGCCGGTGGAGATGGGAAGCGTGCCGACGTCTGGCGTTACGGTGTAGATTCGTGGGTCGGTGGAGCTCACGGAAGTGATCGTGTAGGTACCGTTTGACAGCAGAGTCGTCTGGCCGGTGACCGGAGTGAAAACGAGGTCAAGTTTGGCGGACGCGGTGAGTCCGGACAAGGTGTTGCACGTGATCGTGAGCGTGGAGTTGGATTGAGAGTAAATCCCTTGCAACCATGCGACGTCGCATTCGCCACTGCCCGAGGAGCCCGGCACTGCGACAGTGAACGTGGTCGCGGATGGAACGGTGGCAATGGTAAAAACACCGTCTGTAAGCGCCGCTCCATTACGGAAGCGGAGCAGCACAGAAGCACCCGTGCTAAAGTTGTGAGTTGAAGGAGTCGTGACCGTAATGACTCCAGTGGATTGCGCCCAAGTCGAGCGGTGGACATCCTTGGTGCGCACCGTGAACGTGGTGCCGGAAACCGAGACAACGGAGTAATCGCTGTCGGTCGCGGCGAGGCTGCCGCTGGTGAATCCCAGCAGAACTTTTTGTGAGGCAGCGAGGCGATGGTCGGTGGGCGCGGTGTCCACGGTGATCAAGCCTCCGTCTTGATTGAAGGTGCCGACGAAGTTGTTGGCGGGGCGGAAGGCGCGGACCAACTGGCTGGTTCGGAGGACCGGTTCGCGTTGTTTGCCGAAGCCGGGCGCGCTTGTTGCGGCTATCGAGCGGGCTTCATAATCGAGCAGAATGGCCTTGATGACCGCTTTCATGTCACCGCGCAGGCCGGAGCCGTTGTCGTTGAACTTGCTGGTGACCCGATAGATATAGCCGCGGCTTGGAGTGGAGGTCACCAAACGTTGGATCAACTGGCGGCAGAGGAAGGGGCCGAAGTTTGGATGCTGGAAAATTTGGTCGTGAATGGCCGTGAGTTCCTGGGCGGGAAGTGCCTGATAGGTCGGGTCGCTGTATTGGGTTGAGTTGTGAGTTGCGTAGGGATCAATGGCTGCACCAGCGACGGTGGACAGCCCGGGCAGGACGACGTTGTTGAGCATGCGTTTTTTGCCGATGAAGTGGCGAGCGGGGACTACGCGCATCGGTTCGGTCCAGTTCGAAGGCGCGTTGAGGGACGTGCGATCAGCCCCGGTGTAATTGTAGTCCCAGCCGGTGAATCCATGTGCGAAGCCGATGATGGTTTCTTGATCGTAGACGGGAATCGGCAGGCCCTTCGAGTTGAGGACGAGCGAGCCGTCGGGATGCAGGCGGTTTAGTCCGAGCGAGAAGAGTTGGAGGATCTCGCGGGCGTAGTTTTCGTTAGGAATCAATCCGGTGGATAAGTTCGGCTTATCGTTGCGGAGCATGTCGAGGTAGCGGCCCATCGCGGGATGGAGGGTGACGTTTTCCAGGAGTTGTCGGGCATTGCCGAATGCGTGGTCGAGAAGGGTATCATAGTAATCGGAAATCGCGTTAGCGCGGTCGTCCAGCGGGCCGCTTTCCGAGATGACCATGATTTCACTGAGGGCGAAGGCAACCCGTTGGCGGAGTTGGTCGTCGGACTCGATGGAGTTTTTCCACCAGGAATTGAAACTCAGGGAGCCGTTGTAGGTCGGGCCATTCGGGTTGGTGAGGTTGCGGAATTTTTCAACGTAGGGGAAGTGATAGGTGATCGGTTTGGTAAACTGGCTTTCAATCCAGGTATCATAGGAAGCCATCGACTGCAGGTCTGAAATTTCAGTTGGATTGGCACCGAAAGTGGCTTGTTGAAGGAAGCGGGATGCGGCATTCGCCTGGGTGTGCGCCGCGGCGGGTTCGAGAGACCAATCGGGCGGGTTGGGTGGCGGACTGAAGGTGGAGGAACCATCGAGCGCACGGAAGTAGCCTTTGATTTCACCACTGGGATAGTTAGTGGTGTGGATATTTAGGTAAGCGTTTTGGCTAAGCCCGTCGGCGATTTCAGAAGCTGATAGAGTGCCGGTGCCGACAATGTGCCAGACGTATGAGCCGTCCGGGAGAACCATTACGTCGGGTTCGTCGAGATCAAAAACAATGTTAGAAGTTGGCGGGAGGCGGTTATCATGGACGTGCATGCCGGTGAACGCGGATCCAAGGTTGCTGAAATCGGGGGTGATCCAAGCGGTAGTCTTATCTGCGGAGAGGCGGATGATGCCGGTGCCGTAAGCGTTGGTGACAGCTCCGGACTGAGGTGTGAGTTGGGCGAAGTAGAGCGTGCCGGCAGCCGAGGATACTAACACGACATCCTCGAAGCGGGTGAGCACGTGGCCGGGGATGATTTCAGATGGCGTGGTGTCGATTTCACCGGGCTTAGACCAACCGAGCGCCAGGTGGTCCGCGCCGGCGGATTCCTTGTGGAGGATTTCCAGATAGTAACGTTTTCCAGCTTCGAGGTGGAGCAGTGGGGATTGGGCGGCGCCGGACCAATCAGCGATGGTGACCGGGGTGGTGAGTTCGGCGCGTTTCCATGCGTTCACGGGTTCATCGTCGTCGGAGAGTCGGAATTCCGCAGCTTGGTCGGCGCGGAGGAAGAATCGGTATTCGCCGGTGGAGGGGGCGGTGAGGAATCCGCGGAGGCGTGCGCCGTAGTTGTCTGCGGCATCGGTGGGTGCGAGCAGCGAGGTCAGCGTGGAGGTCGTCGTGGGCTGCGTGCTGATAGGGATACTCGCGACGGAAGATCCAGAGACATCGGACCAGAGTTCGCGTGTGATGCCGCCGCTGGTTTGAAGCACGTTTAATCGGAGTATCGCGGAGCCCGAGCCATTGGCATTGGTGGCGGTGATGGCGATGTCATAAACACCGGGTGACGTGGGATTTCCGGTAATCAATCCGGTGGCCGCATTTAAGGAAAAATTCGTCGGCAGCGCGCTCGTGGAGTAGGAAACAGGTGATCCACTGGCGTTGATTTGATAGGTAAACGGTGGAGCTCCGACAAAGGCCCATGCCTCGAATGGCCCAAGGATGCGAGGAGCCGTGTTTGGGAACAGGCGGGACTGGGGGATGACTTGCTTGGGTTGACTGGATGATGCCCAAGAAAGGATGGCGACGTGTGTGCTGGTATTGTTGTAGTGCTCGAAGACGATAGTGTAGCGCTTGCCGGCTTCGAGCATAATCACTCCGGATTTCTCCGAGGTGGAGGTGGATGCTGGAGGCCAGTTGTTAATGATCAACTGACCATCGACCCACAGCCGACCCGCCGAGTCTGCTTTGGTGTAAATGGTGTAGTATTGCGAAAACTCGGGCAGAATCTCGCCCGTCCAGCGGCTTGAAAAATAGTTGGAAGTGGATCCAGAGGTGATGGGTGCACCCGGCCAAGCAGCGACTGCGCTGTCAAAATTAACGATCGGATCGATCCGCGAGATCACGGGAGCGCCGGTGAAATAGGGCGTGTCGGTCGTGGTGGTTGGGTGTTTCCAATAATCGCCAAGCAGCCCGGTGCCGTTGGTTTTGATGTCATCGTGGATCAGCACGTTCGCGGCGCTGGCGCTGCCGACGAGGTAGGAGGCGTTCGCTGCCACAGTGACCGTGACGGCTTCATCGGACTCGGTGACCGCATCGGCCAGTGGTGTGACCGTGACGGTTATTTCGTTGGCTCCCAGCGGAAGAACGACGGTGGGGGGCAAGGGACTGCGGTCGGAGTCGGTGGCGGGACCGCTGGCGAGTAAGTTCACCGTGAGCGGAGCAATACCGCCGCTACGAAGGATTTTAAATGTGCCAGTATCCGCAGGAGCCGATGCCGTGGGCTCGATGGCATCGGGATCGCTTGCCATTACGGTGACCACCGATGGACTTTGCAATGCGTTGGTAAGGCGGGCGAGATCTCCTTGGGAATCGGTATTCGGATCGTAGCCGACTTGAAGTTCTTCCCAGTCCGTGACACCATCCGCATCCGTATCGGTATCAAAAATCCTGACTCGGTAAAAAAGTCCGGGCGTCGCACTCGGGAGCACCGTCGTGATTTCGGCCGAGGTGCCTGCGATGATGTTTCCAACGTCGATCCACGAGCCGTTGGTGAGAGTCGCCGAGGACTCGACGAAGTAGCGTTTGCCGGCAATGGAGGGCCATTTGAGATGTATTTGCTGGTTGGTCCATTGGACCGAAGTGATTCGAATGATGCTCTGAGGATCGTAGGGATTGGTGCCGATGGTCGCTTCTGCAGCATTGGATTGCCCGTCGCCGTCTGTATCTACGGTCGGACTCAGCGCGGCCCCTGGATACTTAAGCCTCCAGATATCGCCAAAGCCGTCAGCATCAAGATCGACCGCAGCTTGTGCCGAGGAGAGAGCTAGAAAAAGGAAGTAGAGGAGAAGACGGGGCATGTCATGGCAATTGGAAATTGAACCACAATTTGTAATTAAAGTTGCTTATTTCTTCAAGTCAAATTGATTTGCTCAAATGAACTGGATGATCCTGCTCAAGACAATGGCACCATCTTTCGCGCCTAAAGCGAAGCGGATCATCTTCCTCCACATGGCCGCGGCACCAAGCCAGATGGAGCTCTTCGACCAAAAGCCCGTGCTCCAACAATACTCCAACTTTTCGATTGAGGTTGGGATACTCATGGATCTAACGCAAAGGAATCTCACAAAGATGGTTTCGTCAAAAAATGCAAAGACATCGATCAAGCCGTCGGGGCTCATCTAACAGATCTCGAAATGCGCGGTATGTTGCAGGATACCTTGGTGGTCTGGGGCGGTGAGTTCGGTCGCACTCCCATGCAGGAAAACCGCGGCGGTGGCGCGGCGAACGCTTTCGTCGGACGCGATCACAATCCCAATGCCTTCACAATCTGAATGGCTGGCGGCGGAGTGAAACCCGGCATCACCTACGGCGAAACCGATGAACTCGGCTACCGTGTCGGCTCCAATCCCGTCCACGTCCGTGATTTCCATGCCACCGTCATGCACCTCTTCGGTTTCGATCACCACAAGCTCTCCTTCCCATTCCAAGGTCTTAATCAGAAACTCACCGGCGTGAAACCCGCGAAGGTGGTGAAGGGTATTTTGGCTTAGTTCTCCGCAGTCGTCGCTGAATGTAGGGTCAACCCCTTCGACAGTCTAAGGAATGTATCAGGACATTTGTGGTCTCGATTGACCGTGGTTTTCAAACACACGAAGTGAATGGCGGTGAGTAAATTTTGTTTATCCTACGAGATGAATCTTGACCACTTGACCCTGCGATGGTCATTTTATCTCGATGGCGAACAAAGGATTTTCCTCTGTAACGGAGCAGGTCGCGCAGGTTTTGCGGGACGGGCTGCGGGATGGGCGCTGGCGCGGCTCCATTCCAGGTCGCATCCGACTTGCGGCTGAGCTAGGTATAAACCACAAGACGGCGAATGCCGCGCTCAAGTTGTTAGAAAATGAAGGGCTGCTTGTTTCGCGCGGAGCGGGACGTGAACGGGAAATTATACTCACTGAGAACTCATTCACCTCATCATCACTGCACATCAAAATTCTGCTATATGATAAAAGCGATGCTCATTCTGAGCCCATCATACAGTTCAGCTTCCGGCTCAAGGAACGGGGTCATCATGTTAGTTATGCCGAGAAATCCCTTAGCAGCCTGCAATTCGATGTGAAACGGGTTGCTCAAATGGTGGAGAAAGACGACGCCGATGCATGGGTGGTTATCGCAGGATCGCCAGCCGTGTTGGAATGGTTCGCCGCAAGATCCATACCCACTTTCGCCATGTTCGGACAGAATTCAAATCTGCCTTTGGCGAGCCTGAGCACCATCAAATACCCAGCCACGTCCAAAGCATTGCAGCGATTGGTGGATCTTGGTCATCGCCGCATCGTGTTGCTGATAGGCGTGGAAAGCAGGAAACCCACTCTGGGATTATTTGCACAATGGTTTCTTAAAGAACTGGAAAGCTTGGGTATCAAAACAGGCGCTTACAATCTGCCGGATTGGGATAATGACCGGCGCAGTTTGCATCGCTGCCTGGACTCACTCTTCCAGCACACACCACCCACGGCGCTTTTTATCAACGATCCGGTATTCTTCTTCGTTACACTCCAGCACCTTTCCAGTAAGGGCCTCGCAGCACCGCGTGATGTTTCACTGATTGTCATGGAAGATCATCCCGCCTTCGAGTGGTTTGATCCGGAAGTCTCCGTTTTTAGCACAAGCACTCAACGCTGGGTGCCCCGGATGTTGCAATGGGTGGATCATATTGCGAAGGGCAAGGAGGATAGACGCAAAACGCTCATTCATTCCAAATTCATTGAGGGCGGCACGATTGGGCCTGCTCTCAAGTAGTTGAATTTTCACCCCTTAAACATGACCCTTATGGGGACAAGAGACCTTGAGGAATAGGCTTGTGAAAGCCTCATCAAAACGATGTGTTCATGAATAGTATATGACAGAAATGGCACGTTGAACTGCTAAATCCTGATTATCTTACGGACGTGTATTCATGCCATGTGAAGACATACCTCTAACAAAAAACCAATAACCCATGAAAATACGATTAATGGCTCTCGCCATTTCTATCACTTTTTTGATTTTTTCGAATCAGCTTTTTGCGGATGTGAACGTGTTGATCATAGGATCTACGCATTCTTACTCAGAAGGTGGTGAGAGTGGTGTCGTTCATGAAAAGCCCTTCAACCCCACAGCAATCGCCACCCATCTCCAGGGCATTCTATCCCAGGATGCTGCGATCACCGGTCCCGTGAACGTCGAGTTCGAGGATATCTACAAGACTAAGGCGCAGACGGTGAACTACAGTGGTTCATCGGTTTATAACTTTACCTCACGCTGCTACAGCTTGGCACAACACTACATGTGGCCGGACGGTAAGGCTACGCGGATGGCTAACTTGCGCGGTGAAGGCACCCGCCAGTGGGATTACATCGTGCTCTGCCAAGATCCTTACATCATGGCGAACTTTCCCGGCATGGTGGCCGAGGGAGTGAAGTTGATTAAGGAAGAAGTCGCCAAGAGCGCCAATCCTGCCCAGGTCGTTTTGCTGGCGCAATGGCCGGAAAGCAGCTCGACGTTCACGGCGACCCAATTCAACGAAATCGTATACCGGGTGGGAAACTCTGCTGGTGTTACTGTGGTACCTGCTGGTAAGGCCTGGAACAGCTATGGCTCTAAGGACACAAACGCCAACCATCCCACACCTCGGGGCGAATACTTGGCAGCCGCCGCTATTTACAGCAAACTTTATAATCGCAGCGCCAAGACCTCGGTTTATGATTACCCATCAGTTGGCGATGCGATTGCCGATCACGCTCTATCGGTCGTCCAAGCCAACAACGGGGTCGCTCAATACACAGGCACCTACACGTCGTTCAACCCATTTCAGATGAAATATCTCGGTAAACGGGTGGTGAACTATCGGCAAACGGGGACTAGTACGGAAAGAGGGCTGTATGAGGCTCTGTATCGTCTGGATGATGTACAGCGGATCACCTTCGGCACCGCCGGCTACTCCGGTGTCCCGGGCACACGTTGGGATTTCAACTACGGCCGCGGAAACGACTGGTGGGAGAACGAAAAAGACTACGAGGTGAATTCCACGATCCATGACTGGGTGTTTGGCTTCCCGATGCACCATTATTCCACCACATCCGCCCCCACCACGATGCCCTATGGCATCGATAAGCATTATTGCAACGGATACACCTCCACCGAATGGATCTATAACGACTATGAGGACGGCACGGATCTTGGCATCCCTTACAACATGATCCGCCCGGGCACACGGGAACCCGATATGCCGGAATCTGTAAGAGCGATCCCAATCCGCCTGATGTGGCAGAAAATGTGTGAGGTCTCCCCCGGCTTCAATCCGCTCGGCGACAGCACGCACATGCACCCCTACCTCAACGACGCATCGGCGGCCTTCATGTATACCCTGCTCTCCGGACGTTGTCCGGTCGTGGCGGAACCCACTCCGCAAGGCTCCGCGAATCCGGCATGGATGCAATGGCTAGGGCACAAGATCGGTTATGAAACCGCTTGGCAGATGTCCCATCTCACTACCCGCGCGCCAGGCTTCCGGGTGCTGCCCTCCGCCACGGCGGCGACGACCATTACACCTACCACCAAGGAAACCATGACAGTGGAGTTTACGAATCCACCACAGAGCAATGTGACGGTGAATGTTTCAATTTCCAATGCCAATGCGGCGATTGTGGGATCGAATCAATTGGTATTCACCCCACAAAATTATAATATCCCCCAGAGTGTGAGCGTCGCCGGTATTCCCGGAAGCGCAGCGAGCGAAGCCTTCAACGTGGTTTACACCACGGTATCCACCGATGAGATTTACAACGGACTCAGCGACACTTGGGATTATACGATCACCCGCAGTGCGCCCGTGACTTTGACGAGAGTCAACAAGGCAACCAACCTGGTAACGGCTTATCAAAACCTGCCGGTGACCATCAATTTGAATACTGCAGGCGCGACTTCGGCCAACACGGTTTTGGCAGGTCCTAGTCGCGGCACAGCTGTTTGGTCTGGCTCCAATGTCATCTATACTCCCGCCAGTGATTTTGTGGGCAAGGATGGATTTTCCTTTGCGACAAATGACGGCAGCACCTTGTCCGTCGGGTATGTTGAAATAACCGTCACGACCGCCGTCCCTAATGGCAAGGTTTCCTATCGAGGGAATAACAGCGAAAGCGGAACGGTCCCCATCGATTCCACCACCTATGCGCAAAATGCGACCGTCACCGTCCCAGGCAATACGGGTAATTTATTCAGGGTTGGATACAATTTCGCCGGATGGAATACCGCAGCGAACGGATCTGGAGCGACCTATACCGCTGGCTCAACTTTCACCATGGGTGCCAGTGGTATGATTCTATACGCCAAGTGGTTATCAGTCCCGACATACACGGTTACTTACAATGGGAATACCAATAGTGGCGGCGCTGCACCCGTTAACCAAATCAAGACAGATGGGGTCAATTTAACCTTGGCAACTAACAGTGGAGCCCTCGCGAAAACAAATTATACTTTTGGTGGTTGGAATACCGCAGCCGATGGCACTGGCATCAATTACGCAGAAAGTGCCACCTACACTGGGAATGCTAACCTCACTCTTTATGCGAAATGGAACCCTGTCACTTACAACGTCACTTACAACACGAACTCCGCTACATCTGGTGCCGCGCCAGCCAATCAGACCAAGTCGTATGCCATTAATCTAACACTTCAATCTAACAGCGGCAACCTAGCGCGCACGGGATACACCTTCGCTGGCTGGAATACCCTGGCTGACGGCCTTGGCACGAACTATGCCGCCGGAGCCACCTACACTGGCAACACCGCCCTCGCCCTGTTCGCTAAGTGGACGGCTGTCACCAGCTACACCGTTTCCTACAATGCAAACGGAGGCGATTCAGGTACAGTCCCGGCAGATCAAACCAAACAGCAGGATGTGACATTGACCTTAGCAACCAACACGGGCGTCCTATCTCGGACGGGCTATACATTCGCAGGTTGGAACACCGCAGCCAACGGCACCGGGACTCCCTATGCCACGGGTGCATCCTACACTGCCAACACAGCAGTCGTCCTCTACGCCCAGTGGGCTGGCGCGGCCACCTACACCATCTCCTACAATGGCAACGGCAACACCGGCGGTTCAGCACCATCGAACCAAACCAAAAACCAAGGAGTTGCTCTAGCGCTTGCTACCAACTCGGGAAATCTAACGAAAACTGGATTTAGCTTCTCAGGTTGGAATACGGCAATCAATGGTGGCGGATCCACATACGCTGTGGGAGCTACCTACGCCGCGGATGCTGCCGTGACACTCTATGCTCTTTGGAATGCCCTCCCAGCAGTCAATGCCGGATCAGATCAGTCAGTAACGCTGAGCGCATCAGTTCCATGGTCGCCATCGGCGCTTGGACCACAGCTCTGGCTCGACGGTTCTACCGCAACCAACAATGCAGGAACTGTTAGTATTACGAATGCCGGCAGTGGTGGCGGGACGATCAGCGGGCCAGCGTCGCTCGCGGCGGGCGGAATCGGCACTCTCCAAGCCGTGCAATTTAACGCCGCTAGCAAATATCTAACCGGCGATTACACAAACACAGGCACCACCTTGAGCGCGTTTTTTGTTGGTAAATCATTAAACGCAACCCAAACCGCATATGCTGGCATGATGTCTGTTTGGACAAATGGTCAAGCGAATGATTGGAACAATGCCGGCAGTTCGGTTTTGTTCAACCAGAACAATGCAACTGCGAATAGTGTCCAAACGTATCGGAACGCTGCGCTGTCATCGTCGACGGGAACTCTCACAGCCGGATTCTTGGCGGGGACTGTTTTTGATGGCACAACGAACACGGCCTATCTGAACGGAACTGCTGCGACGGGCGTTGCTTCTTCGGGTAGTTTCAGTGCAGGCAAAGTCATCTTAGGAGCTCGCTGGCACACATCTGTTTTCAATTACTTTTGGAATGGCAACTTTGGCGAAGCGATTATCTGCAATGCTAATTTAAGCACAACGGATCGGCAGAATGTCGAAGGATATCTCGCCCACAAATGGGGACTTGCAGGCAATCTCGCCGCAGGGCATCCCCACAAGACGGTGCCCCCTGGAGTAACTGGAGCTGTCGCCACCCTCGACGCCACCGTCACGGACACCGACGCACTGACCTACTCATGGAGTGTTGTCAGTGGTCCGTCCTCCGTCTCATTCGCAAATTCCGCAGCCATCGACACCACCGCAACCTTTACCGTCGCAGGTGTCTATACTCTGCGCCTCACAGCGAATGATGGCTTAGGTCAAGCCTCCGAGGATGTGGTGATTACAGTTAATGCCCCCGGCTCCAATCACACCGTTACTTACAACGGAAACGGCAGCACGGGAGGCACCGTGCCAGTCGACGCCAGTAGCCCCTATGCCAACGGCAGCACAGTCACCGTTCTCGGCAACACGGGCACACTCGTCCGCACCGGCTACACGTTCAACAACTGGAACACTGCCGCCAACGGATCCGGATCCAGCTATTCTCCCGCTGCAACATTCAGTATCAGTACGCCCACCACCTTGTATGCCCAGTGGACGATCAACAGCTACACGATCACTTTCAACAGCGCCGGTGGATCTGCCGTCACGGCCATCACCCAGAATTTCGGTACCACCGTCACCGCCCCGACGAGCCCGACACGCAGCGGTTACACCTTTACCGCTTGGAGTCCCGTTGTTCCCGCCACCATGCCATCTAACAACCAGACCGTCACCGCACAATGGACGGCTAACACCTACGCGGTCACCTATGATGCCAATTCCGCCACCTCCGGTGCGATCCCGTCTGCTCAGACCAAAACTCACGACGTCAGCCTCACCCTGCAAAACAACACCGGCACCCTCGCTCGCACCGGTTACTCGTTCGCTGGCTGGAATACCCAGGCCGACGGCCTTGGTACCAACTACGCCGTTGCAGGTGCCTATACCGCCAATGCCGCTGTCACCCTGTTTGCCAAGTGGACGGCCAACACTTACGCAGTCACTTACAATGCCAACTCCGCTACTTCCGGCACCGTGCCGACCGCCCAGACCAAGACTCATGGAGTCAGTCTGACTCTGCAAAACAACAGCGGCACTCTCGCCCGTACCGGTTACGCATTCACTGGTTGGAACACCCAAGCCGACGGACTTGGCACCAACTATGCCGTGGCCAGCGCCTATACCGCCAACATCGCCCTCATCCTATACGCCAAGTGGAATGCGCTTCCTGTGGCCAATGCAGGAACAGACCAAACGGTGATACTGAGCGCGACTCCTTGGAGCCCCGCCCAGTTGACAACGCAACTCTGGCTCGACGCCGACGATACCAACACGATCACTCTCAATGGTGCTACCGTATCCGAGTGGCGCGACAAAAGCGGAAATAGCCGTCACGCAGCGCAAATCACCACAACTAGCCAGCCAACGCGGACTGCAGCCGCGCTCAATGGTAAATCCGTCCTGACCTTCGACGGCACAACGGATTTCCTCGACCTAGGCACCGGTCTGGATTTCCTCGCTGGCAATTCCCATTCAGCCTTCATCGTCATCAAGCCAACAAGTTTCAATAACATCTACGGTGCTGCCACCGGCAACGCCGGTGCTAACAGCCTCCACGTCGGATTCAACGGCACGACCTACCGCATGAACTACTGGACCAATGACTACCTTCCAGCTCGCACTGCGAATTTCGTTTCTGGTTCCTCTAACATCATAAACTACATCTGGAACTCCAACACCAGTAAACAGATACTGGCGAACGGAAAATCCGAAGGCACCAACCCATCTGCTGGAGTCATCGGCACCATGTCCGGAGGAGGACGGATTGGCAATATTGTCGGACAGGGATACATCGGCGGAGACATCGCTGAAATGGTATTCCTGACCGGCACGGTCTCCACGACCGACCGTGAAGCTATGGAAGGCTACCTCGCCCACAAATGGGGGATGGCTGCAAATCTAGCATCAAATCATCCATACAAAAATGCCGCACCGGGAGGATCTGGAGTTGTTGTCACACTCGATGGCACCGCCACCGATTCCGATAGCGGATCTCTAACAACTACTTGGAGCTCCGTCAGTGGCCCTGCCGCTGTCAGTTTCGCTAATGCCTCAGCTATCGACACTACCGCCACTTTCACAACTTTGGGAACCTATACCCTGCGCTTGACGGTTAGCGACGGGGTCTCTCAAAGCACGGAAGATGTCATCATTACCGTTAGCGAACCGCCATACACAAGTTGGTCCGGCAATACATTCACTAACAGTTTCACCAATACCGCATCCACCAGTAACCCCGACGGCGATAATCTAACAAACCTCCAGGAATTTGCGTTCGGCACAGACCCTACCACCGCTGTCACAGGTCCGCTCGCCTATCAAATCGGCGGTGAAGTCACAAAAGCCGGATCTCCGATTGCGCAGAACTTCGCAGCCACGGGACAGGCAGCCGATTTCCGCGCGGTCTTCGCACGCCGGAAAGATCACGTCGCTGCTGATATTACTTACACGGTGCAATTCAGTGCGGATCTCAAAGTATGGACACTCAGCGTCGTCTCTCCGAGTCGCCAAACCAATGCAAACAGTTCGGGTGACATTGATGTCGTCAGTGTTCCATTCCCAGCCTCCGTTCCTTTGGATATCACAGGCACCGCCGCACCGAAATTCTTCCGCGTCGGAGTTTTGGAAAATTAATCATATTCTGACGTGCTACTTATCTTAGTAAAAGTTACTTAAATAACAATTCACGTTTCACATGCTCCGAAAATCCACGAACTATCGACATTTCTTCGCTCGGTTCGTCTGCTTGTCCACGATGATCACTCATCTTGCGGCTCAAGAGCGTGTTGCCGATGTCCTCAAAGACCGGACGATTGATATGAATCGTCCCGCCGATCGCGCGAAGGCGGTCGCGAAAATGAAAATCATAGAGGATAAGCGATTGCAAAATGCTCACGCAAAAGGACGCGCACTGGGAATTCCTCTCTTCGAAAATTTGCCGAACGGCGGCTGGCGGGAATTGGTAGACTTCGATGCGGAGGGTCCCGTGTTTCGTATGTCCAGAAACTACAATGCTGCAGTTTCTACAGGAGCCAATCTAACATGGACATCTCCCCACACATTGAACGGATCCGGGCTGATCGTCGGTCTCTGGGATGGTGGTCTTGGCCGTGCCACTCATCAGGAATTTGCTACAGGGAACCGCTTGGTCATCATCGATTCTGGCTCCACCAGCGCACATGCCACACACATCGCTGGAACCCTTGGTGCTGCCGGTGTGAATGCATCCGCCCGTGGCATGGCCTTTGCGGCAAAGATTCACTCCTACACTTCCAGCAACGACAATAGTGAAATGGTCTCAGCCGGCGCGACCGCTGCGGGTCAAACGGCAACCAAGGTTTATACGTCTAATCACAGTTACGGACCAGATGATGGTTGGAATGGCGCAGTATGGGGCGGTACTGGCACCGATCAGAACGCCTATGATGTGAATTTTGGTCAATACAACACTAACTCTAGTGACATCGATAGCCTGATCTACACTACACCCTATCTTGCATCGTTCTGGGCATGCGGCAATGACCGCACAGATAATCCCACCAATGGTAACACGGTCACAATTAATGGACAAAGCGTAGTCTACAATTCCGCCGTCCACCCGCAAGGAGATGGCATCTATCGTGGAGGGTTTGAAACCATCAACGCGGAAAGCATAGGTAAGAACATCATCGCCATTGGAGCGGTGAACGATGCTGTTACCGCGGGCAGCCGTGACCCTTCGAAGGGCACTATATCTGATTTCTCCTCTACAGGACCGACGGATGACGGTCGGATCAAGCCGGACCTAGTGGCGAACGGGGTCGGTATGACCTCAACCGGCATGGATTCTGACACTCACTATTATTCGTCGCAAGGAACGAGCATGGCAACCCCGAATGCATGCGGATCTGCCACGCTGCTGGTCGATCAATACAACCGCCTTTTTAGCAGTGCGATGCGTGCCAGTACGCTCAAGGCGCTACTGATCCATACAGCCGATGACATCGGCAGACCTGGTCCCGACTATTTCTTCGGCTGGGGATTAATCAATGTGAATAAAGGTGCTGATCTCATCGCCAGCCATGCATCATATCCTGCCGCTCAGCAAATTACCGAGAGCAACGTTTCGACCACTACCACCACGCGGGAATACTCTTTCGTTTGGGACGGCACTTCTCCTATCGCTGCCACCATCGCATGGACCGACCCTGCTGCTACCGCGGTTACTGCCCATGACTCGCGCACGCCGGTGCTAGTCAACAATCTCAACCTGAAAATCATCGCGCCTAACGGCGCGGAATATTTTCCCTACACGATGCCGTTTGTCGGCACATGGACAGTCGCTTCCATGAGCGCGAATGCCACCACAGGTGTCAACAACGTCGATAACGTCGAGCAAGTGCGAATTGCTAATCCGGGACAAGCGGGTGTCTGGCGCGCGGTGGTGAGTTATGCCGGGGTCATCACTAACACCACGCAGGACTTCGGGTTGATTATTTCCGGACTCTTACAAGATCCCAACGGAATCGTTCTTCAATCCCCCAACGGAGGTGACTTTTTTCTAGCAGGCACATCCACCACGATCAATTGGCAATCCGTTATCGGTGGGAACGTTAAAATCGAACTGCTTAGCAATGGGGTCGTCTCCTCTGTTATTTCCGCATCCACTCCCAATAACGGCTCTTATGCGTGGACGATTCCTGCAAATACCGTGCTTGGCACGAAATACCGCATCCGCATCACCAGCTTGTCGGATCCCGCTAAATTTGATTCCAGCAACACCGATTTTACCATATCCGAGCAGCTTGCTTTTTATCAGCAACCGATGACCACTAATCCGGGTTGGACTCTGCAGGGACAATGGGCGTGGGGAGTACCCACCGGTACCCCCTCGGCCGGTTTCACGGGTTCTAATGTCCTAGGCTACAATCTAGCAGGCAACTACGGCAACAATCTGTCTCCCACTGCAGCCACCTCGACAGCTATCGATTGCTCGGATTATGGCAACGTCCAGTTATCCTTCCGCCGTTGGCTGGATGTTGAAAGCGGCCAGTATGATACCGCGAGCATCTTGGTTTCTAATGATAACACGAACTGGACACAGATCTGGTCCAATCCTTCAACAGGCAGGACACAGGACACCTCTTGGACGCTTGTTTCTTACGACATCTCGGCTGTCGCGGATGGGAAACCCACGGTTTATCTAAGGTGGAATATAGGACTCACCGACGGCTCCGTGAACTACACCGGTTGGAATATCGATGATGTCGCCCTGACCGGTTTCCGAACTCAATTTGATACGACTGTTTCTCTCAACCTCGCGACATACACCGTCTCCGAGGGTGCTGGAAATGGTGCGACGACCGGCACGGTAAGTCGGGCAGGCACCACGGGTGATCTCGTCGTTTCTCTTGCTTCCTTAAACACCTCTAAAATCACAGTTCCCACTTCCGTCACCATTCTCAATGGCCAAACCACAAGCCCGGCCTTCAATGTTAACGCGATAGAAAATCTAGTCATCGAAAGCACGCAGATGGTGACCCTCACCGCCTCCGCCTCCGGCTATACATCCGGCACCGCAGTGATCAATGTCACGGACAACGATAACAGCGTTCCCGTCGTCGACTCAGGCTCTACCCAATCGATTTTTCTAACTGGCTCTTCTTGGTCTCCGACTGATATCAGCCCCAGCCTCTGGCTCGATGCAGATGACACTAACACTATCACCCTCAACGGCGCGACGGTGAGCCAATGGAACGATAAGAGCGGTTTCAACCGCCATGCCACGGCCGCTGGCACAGCACAACCCACTGCCACGGTCGCTGGTCTCAATGGAAAGCGCGTTCTTACTTTCGATGGTAGCACGGACGTTCTCAATGTTGATTTAGACTTCATGGCCGGAGTCAATCATTCCGCTTTCATCGTCACTAAGCCCACGATCTACAGCAATATCTACGGTGCAGCCAACGGCAGCGCCGGAGCTAATAGTCTCCATGTAGGATTCGCAAATGCCACAACCTACCGCATAAACTACTGGGGTAACGACTACGGCCCGGCTGTCACCGCGAATTTCGTCGCTGGCTCGGCGAATCTCATGAATTACATCTGGACCTCCGGCACCAACAAACAGATCATGGCCAACGGCAAATCCGAAGCATCCGCAAGCACCACTGGCGTGATTGGCACGATGTCCGGCGGAGGTCGCATCGGTCGCGCGGTCGGACAAAGCTTCTTCGGCGGCGACATTGCTGAGTTTATCGCGGTCACTGGTAATGTTAGTGCTGCGGATAGGCAAAAAATGGAGGGTTACCTTGCGCATAAATGGGGTCTAACAACCCAACTGGATGCAGCTCACACCTACAAGACGAACAGTCCCAACAACGCCCAAGTCATTACTAACCTCGATGGAACTGTCAGCGATGCTAACGGCCACACGCTGACAACCACTTGGACCGTCGTCAGCGGCCCAGCCAGTGTCACCTTTGGAAATACAAGCGCTGTCGATACCACCGCCACCTTCACCGTCGTTGGTACCTACACCCTTCGCCTCACAGCAAATGATGGTTTCTCTCAAGTTTCCGATGATGTAGTAATCACGGTCAGTAATCCGACTCCCTACTCCTCATGGACGACGGGCCCCTTTGTCGGCACTTTCACCGATACCGCATCCACCAGTAACCCGGATGGTGATAATCTAACAAATCTTCAGGAGTATGCCTTCGCCATGGACCCGACATCCTCGACCACAGGTTCAATCGCCTATGTGATCGGCGGAGACGTGACAACACCAGGCACACCGATAGCTCAGAACTTCGCAGCGACGGGGCAGCCCGCCGACTACCGAGCTGTCTTCGCACGTCGCAAGGATTACAGCGCAGTCGGAATCACGTATACGGTTCAGTTTAGCGCAGATCTGAGTCTGTGGACAGCAAGTGCCACATCTCCAACAGTCCAGACAGGAGCAGGGAGTTCAGGTAACATCGAAGCCGTGAGCGTGCCATTCCCAGCTACCGTGCCACTGCAAGCCAGTGGTTCCGCTGCGCCGAAATTCTTCCGAGTGGGGGTGAGTTCGCCTTAATCCTCTGCGTAGTAAGAAATCATTTTTAATCAAGAAGACTCAAAATCATTAGTTTGTTCACCATTCCATATAACCATCATGAAACACATCCCCGTAATTCTAACAACCATGCTTCTCGCCTTCACCGGAGTTGAAGCCAAGCCTCTCAAAGTCTTTATCCTTGCCGGTCAATCCAATATGGAAGGACCAGCTGACATCAGTACCTTTGATTACATTGGCGATGATCCGGCGACCGCGCCTTTACTGAAAATGATGCGTGGAGCGGATGGAAAACCAGCCACTTGTGATGCTACTTGGATTTCCTATCACACGGGGGCAGGGGAGAAGAATTTCACCCTCAACGGCAAACTAACAGCTGGCTACGGCTCGATGTGGGGCGCTGATCCAACCAAGCCTGGGACAAAAATCGGCCCGGAGTTCACCTTTGGGCTCATGATGGACAAGGCGTTTGATGAACCCGTTCTCATCATCAAGGCAGCTTGGGGTGGTAAGAGCCTGCATACAGATTTCCGCCCGCCAAGTGCAGGGCCTTTCGTGATGCCGAAGGAGACGCAGGAACTCTGGGACAAGCATCCGCAGGGGGCGCACGGAATTCCCAAGGCAGAGGAAAGGGCGAAATGGAATGCCGATAAGGTCGCTGCTACAGGAGTTTATTACCGCTTGTTGACGGAGCATGTGAAAAAGGTTTTAGCGGATCCTAAGCAAGTCATCCCAGAATACGATGCTAAGCAAGGATATGAAATCGCCGGCTTCGTCTGGCTCCAAGGCTTCAACGACATGGTCGATGGTCAGGTTTATCCGAAACAAAACCAACCGGATCGTTTCGCCTCCTACACCGAAAATCTCGTTCACTTCATCCGCGATGTGCGCAAGGACTTCAACGCACCGAAAATGCCGTTCGTGATCGGCGTCATGGGCGTGGGCGGGCTTAAAGATCAATCCCAGGGCATGGTTGCATTCCGCAACGCGATGGCAGCACCTGCCGATATGCCTGAATTCAAAGGCAATGTGAGCGCTGTGCAGACCGCACCATTCTGGTCGGACGAGTTGGCTGAAATTGATGAAAAGCGTTTGAAGGTGCGCCAGATGGGTCACTATCTCAACTCGAAGCACAAGGATTACGCGAACGCAGACGGGCTCATGACGGAGGAGCAGAAGAAGGAGCATCTGAAAAAGTATGAGTCCGAAATCATCACCCCGGCAGATGAAGCTCTGTGGAAACGCGGCGCATCGAATGCAGGATACCACTATCTCGGCTGCGCAAAAACGTTCGCGCTCATGGGCAAAAATTTCGCCGAAGCAAATCTCCAACTTTTGAAGTCCAAATAAATCACAAGCATGAATTTTCACCTCGCCTCCATCTTACCTCTACTCACATCTGCTTTTCTGTCCATATCGGCACTTGGTGCAGAACCCGCTCCCATACCGGATTTCACGAAGGGCGCCCCCATGCCGGAGAAGCTAAAGCATGACACAAACCTCGGTTCAACGGGAGCGCGCGGTTGGATCTACTCGGACAAAATGGTCACTTCGGATGCTCGGCAAATTCTCATCACCAAGGTCGATGCAGGATCACCAGCGGATGGTATCCTTGCTCAAGGGGATGTGATCCTCGGTGTTGGCGGAAAGCCGTTTTCCTATGATCCTCGCACCGAATTCGGCAAGGCCCTCACGGCGGCGGAAATCTCCGGCAAACTGAATCTAACACGTTGGCGCGCTGATAAAGAAGAGGCGGTCTCTCTTAAGCTTCCTATCCTCGGCACCTATTCGAAAACGGCTCCCTACAAATGTGAAAAATCTAAAAAAATTCTCGAACAAGGTTGCAAGGCACTCTCCGCTCGCATGCAGCAAGCTGACTATGAAAAATCAGTCAACGCCATCACACGTTCACTCAACGCACTCGCACTCCTCGCTAGTGGTAATAAGGAATACATGCCAGTGATCCGCCGCGAGGTCGAATGGGCGAACCAATTTTCTTCATCCAGTTTCCAGACATGGTGGAACGCGTATGCCATCATGTTGCTTGCGGAATACAAAATCGCAACGGGCGATGACTCCTTCACATCTGGATTAAACCGCCTCGCGATCGAGGCCGCCAAAGGCCAGAGCATAGTCGGTTCTTGGGGACATGGCTACGCCTTGCCGAGTGGAAACTTGTCCGGCTATGGCATGATGAACGCTCCTGGCGTTCCTCTAACAATCGCCCTCATCACAGCCCGCGAGGCGGGACTAAAAGATCCTGCAGTCGATCTCGCCATTGAACGCAGTGCCCGACTGCTCCGGTTTTACATTGGAAAAGGAGCGGTGCCCTACGGCGACCATAATCCATGGACCCAAAACCACGAAGACAATGGCAAATGCGGCATGGCAGGCGTGTTGTTCAACCTCCTTAGAGAAAAGGATGGCGCGGAATTCTTTTCACGTATGAGCGTCGCTTCCCACGGAGCGGAACGCGATACCGGCCACACCGGAAATTTCACCAACGTCCTCTGGGCCATGCCCGGCGTTGCCTTATCGGGACCGAAAGCCACTGGAGCTTGGATGAAAGAATTCGGTGCATGGTATTATGATTTAGCACGCACTTGGGATTTCCGATTTCCTCATCCTTCGCCTCCTGAACCGGGTGGCGACGGCTACCGTGGCTGGGATGCTAGCGGTGGAATCTTGCTCGCCTATGCCATGCCGTTGAAAAAACTGATCCTCACCGGCAAGCAGCCAAACATCGCTCCACAAATCGACGATGCTACCGCCAGCTCTCTTATCGACGATGGCCGTGGCTGGTCGATGAAGCTCCAAAGTCAAAATTCATTTTACTCTAATTTTGATCTCGAAACCTTGTTAGGGAAACTCGGAAGTTGGTCGCCCACCGTGCGCGAACGTGCCGCCGTGACTATTTCCCGGATGAAGGGTGATAAGCCGATAGCTACGTTGGTGAATATGTTAGATTCTAAAAACCTCTACGAACGCTACGGAGCTTGTGAAGTATTCATTTACACAGGCGTAGCTGGTGCACCCGCCGTGCCTAAACTCACCGCTTTGCTCAGCCACGAAGATCTATGGATGCGCGTCAAAGCTGCGGAGGCTCTGACCAAGATCGGCCCAGCCGCCATGCCCACATTGCCTATTCTGTTAGAACGCCTCTCCATTGGTCCAACAAAATCCGATCCACGCGGCATGGAGCAACGCTATCTTTGCTTCTTTGTCTTTGAGCACATGCTTAGAGGTTCGCTGAATGGCGTCGAACGCGCCCAACTCAGCAAAGCTGTATTAGCCGGACTCCGTAATGAGGATGGACGTGCACGCTCCACTATCACTCACATTTACAAAAATCTCAGCAAAGAGGAAATTCAACCGCTACTCCCAGCAATCTTGGAAGCCTCGGCCAAACCTGCTCCGAGCGGTGAAATGTTCTCCGACGGCATCCGCATCTCAGGCCTTGAAATTCTCGCTGCACACAACGTCGCGGAAGGAATACCCGCCTGCATGGATTACATCCTTAACCAGAATATCTGGGCTAGCCAGGTTCGCACGCCCGAGCTTCTAAAAATTCTCGTTTCTTACGGAGTCCATGCGAAATCTGTAATCCCACAACTCAAGCAAGCCGCGGAAATATTCGACAAGGGAGAACCGGGCTTTCCGCAAAGCATGACTGAGTCCAAAGCCGCGGCTGCTCGTAAAGCGATCGCCGACATCGAGGCATCAACGCACAATCCGGAATTGCGTTCTATCCGCTGATACTATTTCGGAATGAATCCACAACGGGCACTTCTTTTTGCATCGCTGGCAATTGCGTTCGTCGTGCCGCTTGTTGCGGAGCCGCAAGCTACGCTCAGTCCGGATGCGATGCGCCGCCATGTCGAAAATTTCAACCGCAACGACCACACCCATTTCGGCCAAGCCATTTCCAATGATTCGGCAGCGGACTGGATGGCCGCCAATGTCCCGCTTTTCGATTGCCCTGACAAAGATATCGAGGAAATCTATCACTTCCGTTGGTGGACTTTCCGTAAACACATCAAGCAAACCACCGACGGTTTTGTGATCACGGAGTTTCTTCCTCAAGTTTCGTGGAGCGGTAAACATAACACCATCTCTTGTCCCGCGGGTCATCATTTCCGTGAAGGGCGATGGATCAAAAATCCGCAATACCTCGATGATTACGCCGTCTTCTGGTTCCGCAAAGGCGGATCTCCACGTAGCTATAGCTTCTGGGCGGCGGATGCTGTGCTTCAGCGCGCCATCACGCTCGGTAACTTCGACCGCGCCATCGACTTGCTGCCCGAACTCATCGCCAATTACTCGGAATGGGAAAAATCGCGTCTGGAACCCGACGGACTCTTCTGGCAAATCGATGATAGGGATGGCATGGAGGTCTCGGTAGGCGGTCGCGATCATAGCGGCCAAGGCAAGCGACCAACCATCAACTCTTACATGTTTGGCGACGCCATGGCCATCGCTGCCATCGCCACTAAGGCGGGTAAGCCGGATGTAGCCGCAATCTATCAGAAAAAAGCCGAAGATCTCCGTCGGCTTGTGCTCGAAAAACTTTGGGACAATGAAGCGAAGTTTTTCAAAGTCCTTCCACGGGGAGAGGGCTCTGTACTGGTCGATGTCCGCGAGCTCCACGGCTACACCCCTTGGTATTTCGGAATGCCTCCCCACGGGAAAGACTACGAAGTCGCCTGGAAACAACTGATGGATCCAAAAGGTTTTGACTCGCCCTACGGCCCGACCACCACCGAGCGCCGACACCCGGGTTTCGCCATTTCCTACGAGGGCCATGAGTGCCAATGGAACGGGCCGAGCTGGCCTTTCGCGACTTCCATCACCCTCACCGCACTGGCGAATGTCCTCAATGAATACCCTCAGAAAAGCATTACGCGCCGCGATTACTTCCAGACGCTGAAGACCTACACCAAATCCCACCGCTTGAAGCGTGAGGACGGCAGCATCGTCCCATGGATCGACGAAAACCTTAATCCCGACACCGGTGATTGGATCGCCCGCACACGGCTCAAATCATGGAAGGACGGCACATGGGATGCCGGCAAGGGCGGCATCGAGCGCGGCAAGGACTACAACCACTCGACTTACTGCGATCTCATCATCACCGGCTTGGTGGGACTACGCCCGCAGGCGGATGATACGGTGGTCGTGAATCCATTGCTTCCCATTGATACATGGGACTATTTCTGCCTCGACGGCGTGCCCTACCACGGCCGAACACTTACCATATTCTACGACAAAACCGGAAATCGCTATGGCAAAGGCAGAGGCCTCCGTCTGCTTGCGGACGGCAAGGAGATCGGCTTTCGTGAAAACCTCGGTCTTCTGAGCGCTAAATTAGCTGCCCGACCATGAATCCATGCGGATTAGGGAATCTAGCCCCAAGAATCCATTTGCCCGCAGAAACTTTTAGCAACCAGTCTAAGTCCTAGACTCATAGGCTTTCTCCTTTTTGGGTGTGGATTCCACAGCATTTCTCTTGCCACGGGGAAGGGTAGAAGCCACAACAAGCGCCGCCCGTTTCGGTGGTGCATCATGAACTGTTGTGCACGGCTGAGGCAGTGCGAAATAGTCCTGAAAATCAATATAAGCGCCCACCATGCACAGCATTTCATCACGAATCGATAAGGTTTCCCCATCACTCACACTCGCGGTTACCGCGCAGACCAAAGCACTGATCGCCAAAGGCGAGGAAGTGTATGCTCTTGCTGGCGGAGAGCCAGAGGTAGACACCCCACTTCACATCAAAGAAGCGGCCATTAAAGCGCTTATGGAAGGTCGCACCAAATACACGCCATCCGGTGGTATTCCAGAGCTTCGCCAAGCGCTTTCCGAGAAATTCAAAAAAGACAACAACATCGATTACCCAGCGAATCAGATTTGTGTCACCTCCGGCGCGAAAATGGCATGTTTCAATGCGATTCTCGCCGTGATCGAAGAAGGCGACGAAGTCGTCATCCCAACTCCTTACTGGGTTTCCTATCCTGAAATGGTCCGCATCGCGGGTGGTATCCCAGTTTTGGTTGAGACCAAGGAATCGACCGGTTGGAAAATGACTCCTGAGCAGTTTGAAGACGCGATGACTCCTGCGACCAAAATGGTCATCATCAATTCCCCAGGCAACCCAACGGGTGCGATCTACACCAAAGACGAGCTGCTTGCTCTCGGTGAAATTGCCGTCGCGGAAGATATCATGATCTTGTCCGATGAGATCTACGAAAAACTCGTTTACGGTGACAACAAACACGTATCGATCGCTTCATTGAGCGAAGATCTCTACAACCTCACCATCACGGTGAACGGTTTTTCCAAAGCGTATTCCATGACCGGATGGCGTTTGGGTTACACCGCTGCCGCAAAGCCAGTGGCGGATGCGATTGATAAAATTCAGAACCACAGTGTTTCGAATGCAACGACCTTCGCTCAATACGGTGCGCTCGCCGCATTGGAAGGCGACCAAACTTTCATCGAAGATCTCCGTGGTGAGTATGATGTAAAACGCCAGTTCGTTTTCTCACGCTTGCAAGCGATTCCTAACATTCGTGTGGTTGAGCCAAAAGGCGCATTCTACTTCTTTGTCTATACCGGTCAGATGGGTCTGAAGTCTGTAAACCTCTGCGATAAACTTCTCTCTCGTTACAAAGTAGCGGCGGTTCCAGGTGTCGCGTTTGGTTATGACGACGGCATCCGCCTTAGTTACTGCACCACGCTTGACGTGCTCAACGAAGGTCTTACCCGCTTCGAGCAATTCTGCCGCGAGCATTGATTCGTTTCTTTATGAAAAAAGCGCACCGGAATCCCGGTGCGCTTTTTTTGTTTTGATTAGATGTTTGAAGATTATTTCAAGCTGATGCTGACGTCTTCTTTGGCTTCAATCTTGATACCATCGAGTTTGCTGAAAGCTTCTTCTGCCGCTTTTTTATCAGTTTTAGCAGTTTCTGCGATTTTCTTCAGCGCATCTTTTTGTGCGAACATTTTTCCAACTTGGATGTCCATAACGGTGACGGTGTTACCCTCAACGTGGGTGGCGTTGGTTTTTTCGATTCCACCCGGCAAATTAATTTTCAGAGCCATGCGCATGTCTCCCATCATTTGTTTCATCATGGCTTCCATTTCTGGATTGTCCGCGCCCGCTTCTTCGCCCATGTTCATATCTTCGAAGTTAGTTGGAGGCGTGATGAGTGAAAGTTTGCCATCGGCGTATTTGAACTTCAGGAGTTCTTCAGGCTTCACTTCTTCTTCTTTTTCTTCTTCTTCTCCGCCATCATTCATCGCTTCGAGACCACCTGCTGGGTTGATGTTGAGCTTGTTGATATCGGCGAATTTGTAATGCACTCGTGCGCCTTTTTTGCCTTCTGCGTTGATGATTTCAGTCTGCACAAATTCAACGCCCTCACCCATTTTAGGAGCTTTTGCTTTAGATTTTTCTTCCGAGAACATTTCTAGGAGGGGATCTGGCTGACCTGGTTGAGCGAACTGGCCCATCATTTCGATCATCTGTGCACCGAGGGTGGTTTGTTCTACGATGGTTCCGCTACCGTCTTTGTTCAGGTTGACGGTGGTCTCTGTTTGCAAACATGACGATGCAAAGAGGGAGAGGCTGAGCGCGAGGCTGAGTTTTAAGTATTTACGCAACGAATATTTCATAACAATCGAGTTTCTGAGGGAATAGGGAGGATCTGGCAAGGTGGAATTTGGGGCAGTTTGGATAGGTTGGAAGGGTGGAGGAGTGCCTATTCCGCTTTGTTCGCCTCTTGTCCGCCTTCTGATTCGGGTTATCAGATCATTCTACTCTCACGACCTTCCCAACAATATTCCTAATGGGGAGCGGTCCGAGAAACCTACTATCGATCGCTGAGGCCGTTCTATCTCCCAGAAAGAAATACTCGGAGTCCCCAAGCTTGACCTCTTCAGGTTCTTTAAGTTTGCGTGTGCCAGGAGGTAATGCGGAAAGTCCGGAATATGAAATACCAACTTGTCCATCCAGTCGTTCAAGACTCGTACCGTTGACTAGAATCTCACGACCTGCAAACTCGATCGTCTCTCCCGGTAGGCCGATGATCCGTGTGACATACAAAGGCAGATTCTCTGGCTTATGCCCATACACGCGCACGGTATCAGGGGCACGAAAGACTATCATATCCCATCGCTTAATATCGCTCGGCCTCACCGCACTTGTGTCCGCAATAACGTAACCGTTCTCCTTAACTGTCGGAATCATAGCGCCAGTCGGCATCTTAAAACGTTGCTCGCTTTTACATGCGCAACAAAGTATCGCGAAGATATAGAGTAGTAGAAGTTTCATTGTGGATATTCAGCGAGCGTAAAGCGCATACGCAGAAGTATGCATGGGCGGATGTCTAAAACGGGTTTGAGGTTGGAGTTGCGAAAAATTATCGGAATAGAACGGCTACTGGTGGTTAGATGATGCGGTATGTCCTCGGAATTATTCTCGCTGAGTGCGATCACTCTTTGTCTTGTATTCACTTCACACGATGCATGACTCCATGATTCGTAAGAATCCCAAATCAAGACTCGGAGGACGGAGTTTTAGCTATTTCGGACTCCGCGAGATTGGCGACTGTTTTCGAACCAGTAATATCAACGCCGCTTTTTTCAGCGACCAACAAACCTAACAAGGTTTGGAGGATGCCAAACTGACTTGTTTCGCCTTCGCCACTGCCACTGATGAAAACGCGTTCTGGAACTAGCGGTTGGCTGGAGTTCGCGAAGCGTTCGGATAAATCGCGAAGGGCGAAGAGGCGGGGGTCACCATACGCTTTAATTTTCTCCTGGAAGACGCTGGCCTCAGCTAAACCGATTTGGCTAATTTTAGCAGCTTCACCTTCTCCTTCGAGGCGTTGCGCCTTGCTCCGGCCTTCCGCGAGGGTAATATCACGTTTCGCCATTCGCTGGGCTTCGGCAAGCTGAGCCTCGGCACGGTTGGCTGCGACTTCGATCTCGACCTTAGACTGAGTGAGCTCGGCCTGTTTTCCGGCCATGGCCTCGGCTTCCTTGAGTGTGCGCAAATGGCCGGCGGCTTCCTGCTGCTTGCCGTAGGTTTCGCGCTGTTCTTCAGCCAAGCGGCGGATACGCAGTTGATCGAATAGTTTTTCAATTGGGTCGTTACCAAGGTCTTGCACTCGCGTTTCGGGTCTTCCAATGAGGACGGCGACGCAGTTGATATCGAATTCTTGGAAACGGCGACTCAGCGCCGCGGTGGCGTTGGTTTGGATTTCCTCACGATGGGTGAGGAGTTCGAGCATGGTGGAGCTTTGCGCGACGTCGCGGAAATAGGCGGTGAGGATGGGATCCAGAGTTTGGGTGATGAGGCGTTTGACATCCCCGAAGCGCTGCACGACGGAAGGCGCTTTTTGGTAGTCGATATGCAACACGAGGCTAAGCGGTAGGAGTGGTTCGTAGCCGTCGGCAGTGATGATCTCGATAGTGGCGAGTTGGTCGTCGTAGCGGTGATTTTCGGATTGTCCGGTGATCCAGCGGAGGACGAAGTTCACAGTAGGAACGTTCTCAATTTTGACTGCATAAGGATTAAGCGGATATTTTCCGGGCGTCAGAGCTTGTTTCCAGACACCTTTCTCGCCTGGGTTCACCTGCTCGCCGTAGCGGAAGGTGGCTCCGGTTGTATCAGTTCCTTCCTCACCATAATAGGAAACGACGACGCCGACGTAGCCGATAGGGATGAGCGTTTTATGGCCTGGCTCAACCGTGGCAAACCAGCGATTGATGTAGAATGTGCCGTCAGTTAGAACTTGGAGTTGTCGACCACGACGACCCCCGTTCGCGAGAAACTTCTCGGCATTCTGGAAGTAGTTGTGATCGGCCTCGATGGCGGGAGCGATGATATCGCCCGCAGGAATAGTTGGGCCATCCTGAACGGAAACGACTCCGATCATGTCGACAGGTTCGCCATCATCCGTCACTCGTGCTCCGATAACAATGGGGCGAAACGCACCGATGGAGTCGAGTTCCTGTTGCCATTGTCTGTAGGTGCCGTTTTCCTCCATGGAATAGACGGCCGTCTCGGTGAGAACGACGAAGAGACCGGTATTGATTGCATAAACACCTTCACGCAAGATCGCGCGCTGGCGTCCGCGTTGACCTCCGTTTTCAAGAAAGCCATCGGCCTCCTGGAAATGGTTGCAATCAACAGTGGCTCCCAGTGTCTGCGTAGCTTCTAACGGGGAACCGTCCTTTGCATAGACGTAGCCGATGCGACCTTCGGCAACCGTAACGAGTGGCACCTTATGGATACGGTATTGCCAAGGAAATAATCCGAAATGCAGGCCACCGCGTAGGAGTCGGCTCTGGATACCGGCTTCGCCCGTGCAGGCAATGATTCGTCCTTCTGCGAGTGAACCGCGGGCAGACCAAAGTTTTTCAATGATGCCGACCGATGTATGAGGAATATAGAAAATTCCGAGCAATCGCGGAAGGAAGATCAGGACTCCACCGATTCCCAATATAATGCAACCCCAGATGATGAATTGAATTGTAGTCATATGTTTGGTTTTTTACCGACGATTGCGGCTTGCCCGCGATGTTGGATTATATCTTCCGATATTGCTAGGCGATTTGTTAGTGATTCACGGAGGCTGGCAATAGTATACGAGTCTTGATGGTCTGTATCTACGTAATTGGTAGCAAGTGCCAATGCGGCGAAGCGGCTGCTAACAGCGTTGAATAGATCATTTGCTGCGAGAGCTTTTAAACAAAATGATGCTAATCGCAGAGGCGAGAACTATTCCAATCACGGAGCCCGCCATGCGACTGATCGCAAGCGGATCACCCATATGGGTCATTCCGTAAATCAGCTTTGGGATTAGTAACAAGGCCCAAAGAGCGGCGAGAACAGCGAGGATAATCTTAACGACTTTCATGCGGTATGTTTAAGGGTTGGGTTTAGAAATGGCGAATATGATTTTCTAGTGAAAAGTCACCTGTGATGAATTGTCCGTCCCCTTGTGATTATTTTCTTCTTTGGGCATGATGATCTTGGAATGTTCAGATTGTATCTCACTTAAATCAGTCCTTTACTTTTGTCGGCTTCGGGGTTCTTCGTATATTGGCAATTACAATCTTCCCGTCTTCCTTAAAGAGAGAAACATAAAATGGCGAAGGCTTGCTTCCATGAACAACGCCCGAAAATTCAAGTCCCACATTGTAATTCAAATCGTAAATTATTGTGCCACCGGAATGCCATTCGACCCGTGAGTTTCGGAATGTCGGGATGAGTTCATTTACGTAATTCTCCACAATCTTTTGTCTTCCTTGCGAACTCAATGTCAGCGGACTGGTGAGACGAATCAGCCCGTTTAAGTCACCCACTTGAGCGAGCTTAATAAATCTTCGGGCTTCTTGGCGGTATTTGGTCTCATCGCTCTTGACTCCAATTGACTCCATTCGTGCCAAATCCACACGCGGGTTGGCACAGCTGCTAATCAGTGAAATCGGGAGTGCAAGCGCTGCGATTGCGATAAGGTGCTTCATTTTATTCTTAGTATACAAATGGTCTGTCCCCTTGTGATTGTGTTCGCGTCGGATGTTGTCTTTCAAGGGGTTCGATGGACATCGGACTTGCTTCCCGACTTGAAGCCCTCAAGGAAATATTGGGGAATATAGTATCCTGCGGAGACAAAGATCGAACCGACAGCCCAAGATAGCACACATGAGGCTAACTCTACATACCAGAGTTGCGAACCTAACTCACCAACGCTTGTTGGCCAGTGTCCAGCGAAACAACGCAGTGCTACTACAATAAGAAGAGCGGTCACTCCTCCGATCCAGTCTCTGTAGCTCCCACGGAAAATGCACCAGAGTAGGATGCCAGGAATCACGTATGTCCAAAATATGATCATGAGTGCTGCTCCAATCACCGCGAGGATTACGATCTTGAAGATTGTAGCGAAATTCTTCATTTTCTTTGCAGAACGCTAGAGTCTAGCCAACCCTCCACCAGGAGCGCCAGCACGAAACATCAAAAAGGCTTTAGTGGTCATCATCAGCGGAACACGGAGCGGGTGGAGGGTTGGCTACGACGACTCATAAGGCTCTTCTTTGTTTTTCTCACGTGACAAGCTACGTCGCGCGAAAAAGAAGAAGCATATGCACGGAACTCCATAGAGGAGCGCGACACCTAGCGGCGTGAGAAACGGAACATGACCACCATCCATGACTAAGACGGAGTGGATTCCGGCAGAATAGATCCACGATGCAGGGAGAACATTCAGGTATAGTGTGACGAAATCCACGCCATCGAGCATGCGGGGAATAAAAAACCAGATGGCGCACAACCCAAATGCCCCAGATATACAGTAGAGGACGCGCTTTTTCATTTATTTGCCGAACGATATAGGAATGGCGTCGCCGGGGCAAAGCTCAAAATCAATCAGACGGCTTACTCGGCGTCGCCATCTCCGCCTTGTTTGCTTTTTGGTGTTTGGTCGAATATCTGCGGTGTATCGATTATAAATGTAGCCTTTGCCGTGACATTCACTCCAGAATCATCTCCCCAGTGCACTCCATCTTCCGGAGCATATCCCGTCAACTCTACCTTCAATGCTCCGTCGTCTCCCATCGAGAACTTGACTCTACATTCGTTTAGGTCGTTGTGGCTGCTATAATAGAAATTAGTTACGTGGTCGCTGATTGCCTCATCATACGCTTGAGCAATATACACCTCGATACCCGCTAGATCTTCATACTTCACAGCATCAGACTTCCAACTAGCCTGCAACATCGGCGCTCCACAACCGTGGACGTCCCTATCGAAAGGTGGGGACTCTCCCTCAATCTCGACCGTCACCCACCCCTGATTACGCCAGATCGAGACTTTCTCCACCGTGAAGACCGTTGTGCCGTCCTTAAACTTCAATTCGATTCCGTCGTTGAGCATTGTATCGGTCTTCTGGTTGGGTTGTTGATTATCCTGACAGGATGATGAAAGCAGAGTGCACGCAATAAGAGCTATGATTGCAGTCACATACATTTTTTTAGCGAACGATAGAGCGCATCCACGGCGGGATGGAAGCTCGAATTCAATTTTGTGGCTTATCGCCGTTGGATGACGTGGATTGTTCGCTTTGGTTTGGTTTTGATAGATTCTCCTTACCAAGAACCAACAAGATAATGCTGACAATCATAAGTGCGATTGTCTCTATGGATGTTAATGGAATAACCTGAAGAGTCTCACCGAACTCTTCCAGAATCCCGTATCCATCTATACGAACAGCACCTTCTCGGATTGAGTGAATGATCTCTATGGTTCCAACAGCCAACCCAAAAACACCGATCATAAAAGGCAGTAATGAAAATGGGATAAATGCGATTCGATATCGAAAACTGAGTTGTCGAAAGTGTATCCACCCGGCAAATACGATACCTATAAGAAACACCACTACAGAAAGTTGCCCATAAATTCCCGTTTCACTTAAATGGTCGATAATTGTCGGTTCCGAGTGAATGGGGTTTTTTGAAGCGAATTCGAGAGGGTTCATTTTGTAATTTTTATGGCCGAACAGTTTTTATTAGTAGAGTCCCACATGTGTATATCAGGCGGGGTTAACTTCTAGATCCAAACGAAATTTCTCAATAACGACAAGGAATTTGTTAGGTTGAGTGGGTACTATCAGGAAATTCTAGACGGGTGATTTTTCCAAAACTTCCTTTCCTGATAGCATCTTGTTTTTTGAAATCATCCACCTTGACAGCTGTCCCGACACATCGGTGTAGCAGTTCAGAGCCTGCGGCGGGGGAAGAATAGTAGGAGAGAGGAGCCGCGATTTTTAATCGCGACCTTGTGAGCGAAACATCTCGGACTCGGTGCGCGGTTGCAGACGCGATTTAAAATCGCGGTTCCTTTCCTTAGTGAACCGCTGCATTCTAGAACCTGCGGCGGGGGGAGAATAGTAAGGGACAGGAATGTCCCTTCTCCTTACTCGGCTGATGGTTTTCTCACAGGAAGCGATCAAGAATACGGCGGCTGGTGTCATCTAGTGAGCTACGATCGCGGATGAGAAATTGAATGCCACGGCTGTCTAGGATGAGCAGTGCGGGGGAGGTTAGGCGTCTGATGTCTTCTTCTGAGTTTAGGATGAGACTGGTGGCTCCGCGGTCGGTTTCGACTTGCCATGTGCAGGGAGTGGCATAGCCGGAGACCGCGGTCACTCGCTTGATTTCAGGCATAAATTCGCGCGATTGCAGAGCTTCTTCTAACAATTGGCGGGTGTCAGTGGGGAGTTCGTCCAATTTTGAAATCCATGCGAGTTCTTGGCCTTCACTACTAAGAATGGAAATGTGTTCGCTCGGTGTGGTGATGGGGAATGCGCGTGCGGGTTCAACTCCCACATGTGAATCGCCATTTGCGCTGGTGAATACCAATTGCCCGAAGGAGTTGCGTTGAAGTTGGAAGTCAGGCGTCATGAGGTGTTAGATTTCCTTGAGTGAACCGAGCGCTGCTGCGTCTCCGTCATCTTCGGACTGTGGAGGAGATCCGCCATTGAATGATTCTGTCTGCGCGCGGTCGAGGCGGTAATAGGCGCCTTTTTTCGCAAGCAGTTCTTCATGCTGGCCTTCTTCCACGACTTGGCCTCGGTCGAGCACGACCAAGCGATTGGCGCGTCGCAAGGTAGACAGGCGATGCGCGATGGCGAGGGTGGTGCGGCCGCGGATCAGGTTGTCGAGAGCGGCTTGGATTTCCATTTCGGTCTCGGTGTCCACGGATGAGGTGGCTTCGTCGAGGATGAGGATGGGTGGATCGATGAGCAACGCACGAGCTATTGAAATGCGTTGGCGTTCGCCACCTGATAGAGCTTGACCGCGTTCGCCGACCAATGAGTCGTAGCCTTGCGGCAGGCGCAGAATGAACTCGTGGGCGTGAGCGGCGCGGGCAGCAGCGATGATTTCCTCGCGGCTTGCCTCGGGTTTTCCGTAAGCGATGTTTTCGGCGATCGTGCCGAAGAATAGAAACGGCTCCTGCAACACTAGGCCGATGTTGCGACGGTAATCGGAAACGGCTAGTGAACGGATGTCTACGCCTTCGAGTCGGATTGAACCTTCTGCCACGTCGTAGAAACGGCAGATCAGATTGACCAGCGTGCTTTTGCCAGAG
>JANPMK010000104.1:0-17040 GCA_031422775.1 Akkermansiaceae bacterium
CACTACTGACAATATACACAGATGGACTAAACGAGATGCTAGTCCACTTGGTAATCAATTCAAAGCCCGACTCGATGCCTCAGGGACAGATGGACTTTTTCCCCGCGGACGTTATCTGGCATTCATACTCAAGGGCACCACTCTCGCGCCAGGTGAATGCCATGTTTTTTCTCCGCGTATTTCTTCTCCAAGTGTGTCTGCAGGTGGTGTAAATCTAGCTGTTTACCAGCAAGATAGCATCGCACAAAACGTCCTAAGCTCAGACGCCACCCAAGGCGAAGATCATTTCTATTACGACATGCCGGCCACGCGTTTTCAGGTGCAGTCATCTAGCGGTAGTTGGCTTTCCTTAGCTGTTACGACTCAAGATAAATTAAATCTAGAAATGATCCATGATTACCGCCCTGAGACAGGTGACTTGGCGGAAAATTTCCCCTTCATCCTCAAGGCATCTAACGGTGCAATTCCGGTGCTAAGCGGCCTTCAAACCTCCCGTGCTCACCCCACTCTCCAGCTAGTCAATAACGGCACCGGCGGTGTGGCGCCATCGTATTATTTTTCCTACACAGGATCTCCGTGGGGAAGCGCAAACACGATTGGCGCCTTTGGTTCTATGCAGACATTTCAAGACGCGCCTTACAAAGACGCACCTGGAACTCACCAAGTCGGCGCGAAGCTGATCTGGCTAGATGAGTCCACCACTGAGGGAGATAAGGCGCCTCTCCGGTACGGCACAACCACTCAGACACGCTGGACCAAAGACCACATGGCCTATCATCCAGCCACCATCGCAAACTGGAATGTCAGAGCGCAACTCACCAGCAGATCACCCATCGCTCAATGCGCCGAGAAATGGTATCTCTTCAATACAGGCCCGTGGATTTTGCAGTTCATCCCCAAGACGCCTCAAGACCCAAACGATAGCCCGCAGTTGAATTCCACTAATACTGCATTCATCAAAAACCCGCTTGGCCTCACCATCAATCATGCCTCATCTCCAAACGTCGTCCTCTTTGACCTACCACACCAAGATCATGGTATCCACTCACTCGCTGCCCTGCGCCACGCCATGCTCAGCCCTTATTCATGGCACCCTACTTACGTCATTGGTCATTCGCTCAGAGACCCGCATGCCCCAGCTGATAGCACTACCCACCCATATGTTGTTAGCTCGGCGGATTCTCTTGTGAGAAACCACTGGGACCAGCATATTGGCGGATACAGAGCTGGATTTAGCTATGGTGCAGCAAATGCAATAAATGACTCAAATAATCTCCTGCAGATAGGCACCGCAGCCACTACCAGAACTCTAAATTCAAAATCACTCACTTCCAGAAATGACATCTTACCCTACGACATCGCCTACGAAATCAATCAAAACATCTGGGACAGCTTCTTCGTATCCTCACTCCCGCTCAATGCCAACACAGATAAATTTTCATCACTCACCTCACTCAATCAGCGCAATCAACTTAACTCAGACACAGAAGTCTCAACCACAGATCTAACAGAAAAACTCACGCAAAATGCTGCCGCAGCCAACAATGGCTTCTGGCTCAATGGCTATTACTACAGAAAAGATAACGCCTTTAACCTCAACTCCACATCCGTCCCCGCATGGATCGTATTTCTCTCAAATACTCTCGGCATAAATCGCGAACTCAAGAATGGCTCCACACTCAACAACGGACTAGCAGGATTCGCCAGATACAGGAAGCCTACGGGAGCGGCAGACTCAAGCCAACTAGATCCAGAAAACCCTGATGCATGGCGTGGACTTCGCTCTCTAACAGAAGATGAAATCAGTAATCTCGCCACCGCTATCGTCGATGAAGTAAAACTCCGTGGACCATTCATCTCCGTTGCAGACTTCGTGAATAGAAGACTCACCGATAGAGATGATGAGACTTCACACATGGGCACGCTTGATGCCGCCATTTTTAAAGCAGAGCTAAACAAAGCTTTTTATAGCGATGTAAAATACGACACCAGCATCATCAACCGAGGCACTGATATTGAGTCACGCGATAACAACGAAACCCTCTTCAAAAACGAATACCTCTACACCTCAGGCGGCAACACTAAGACCAGCCAAGCCGCCACCAAGACTTGGGGGCTACCAAGTTTTCTCATGCAGTCAGATCTGTTAGAGCCACTCGCCCCTGCACTCACCACTAGAGGAGATACCTTCACCATCCGGGCCTACGGTGAGTCCAAGAGAAATGGAATCGTCATCGCTCGTGCCTACATCGAGGCCGTCGTAGAACGCAGCCCACACTACATCCAGCATCAATCTATCGATAACACCTCCAATAATAGCAACGCTAACATTCCCACTGATGGCATCCTTAATCAAGATCCGCTCACAGGAAATATCACCAACGGCAATCTAACAGAAATTAACAAGGCTTTAGGCAGAAGATACCAGATCAAATCCTTCCGATGGCTAAACAAGGATGAGATATAGAATAGTGATTAGTTATTAGTGATTGGTTATTTGTAACCAGCGAATACTCAACCAAAGACTTGAATCTTACCTCTTTAAACTTTAAACTTAATCCAAGTGAAACCTTACCTCTACCCATTCCTTCTCATCACCATTTCTTGCTCCCTCTTGTCGAATGCCCAAGAAGTATCTAACAAAAAGGAAATCATCCCAGCCAAGCTCGCCATCATCGCTATCGGGCCAAAGCCACCACGGAGGTTTGGCTCAGCAGATGAAGGTAAAGCAAATTCCGCAGCCGCTCTCCTCCCTCCCAAGCCAGGCGAGATACCACCTAGGAAATTATATTTTGGAGCTGAAAAACCAACCGAGCAAACCACCGCGGCAACTGACAAAGCAAACCAAAAAAACTCCAATTTAAAATCCATCAACGTCACGTTTAATAACCCCTCTCATTTCATCGATGTGACACCAAACAAAACTCTCAACCTCCAGCGCAGAGAATCCATGGAAATTGAGCCAACCGATTACATCAGCATCGATCCGCTCGAGCCTGGCTCCATGACCCTAGTCCTACTTCGCCCATCAGGAACCGGTGATAATCGCTGGGTTCCAGAGCCGAGACAATTCAAAATAAATCTGTTAGATGATGAGCTCAAAACCAAAAAACTTGCCATCCTAAACCTTAGTCGCAGACCCGTAAAAAGCATCTTTCACAAAGACCTAAAAATGATTCCCTCCGGCAAATTTCAGTCCTACGATAACATCGAGGGACTCGAGCTACATCGCATCGCAGCCGCATACGGGCAGGAAGATAAAGTCATTTACAATACCGCCCTCAGACTCGATAAATCTAGCCGACTCCTCTTCTACGTCCTCTATGATTCCAACCCTGACACCAACGACGGGCGCTTCGTCGGGCTCTTCCGCACCAGCATGGATCCTGAAGAAGCACTGAAGGAAACACTAAGGGAAGAAGTCATTGAAACCTTACCTCCGGAACCAGAAGAAGAGTAGCTGGTATTATTGAGTTATCAGTTATCAGTTGCCATTTACAAGTTACCTAAAACTTACCTCTAGTAGCTAAAACAGGGGCGTGGACGTCTCGTCCGCATCTGCAACAAGCACACAACCCAAGCACTTCCCTCATACGCGCTCTTGCGAATAAAATCCTTGATCAATCAATGTTTTCATGACATTCATTCAATAAGCTACGTTACTGATAAACGATTAGTAAATATCTCTACCTCAACTGTTCTGCGAAAAAATAATGGCATCAATCTTCACCAGGGCTAAGGCTGCCAAGAAGGTCATCGACTTGATGGGCCGCGAATTCGGAATCAAGCGGAAAAATCTACAATGCGATTCTCGGCTTGAATCAGATCTGGGTATTGTTGGAGACGACACCTACGAATTACTAGAAACCCTTGGCGAGGAACTTGGGGTCGATATATCTGGGTTCGATTGTGACGATCACATCACTCCAGAAGGAACACCACCGCTTGAAATGCTATGCAGTTTAGTGATGGCGCTCGTTAGCATTGCGCTTATGATTGCAACAGTCCCTGAGACTCCTATGTGGATCATAATCATGATCTCTCTCTTGGTGCCATTCACAACTACTTGGGCAGTCGGCAAGATATTCACTATGCCGCACCCCGAATTGCGGATTCGTGATTTGGTGCTGTCAGTGGAAGCGGGTCGCTGGATATCACCAAAAGCACAACAAGTCGGCTCATCCAACGGCGGGTAAGGTTTTTCTTGGAATCGGTGCTTGAACTCGCCGGAGCCAACACTCATCGTTCTACAATAATATGACACGCCTCATTACTTACGCATCTACCCTAATCTTAGCTACCGCACTTTGCCCTAATGCGATAGCAAATGAAATAGTATTTAAACCACTTTCCTCAGCACCAAAATCAGCAGATGAGGCATTCTTTAAAGTGACCGATGGAGAGGCCAAAATAGAAGGGCACGTCCTTAAGCTACTCGTTGTTAAGCCAGATTACCTCACTGCGAGCTACAAGAACGACAGTAAGAAAACTCTTTTCCCGCAATACACGGTCAGAACTTATAATCGATACGGCTACTTGTTGGCTAGTGACAAAGTTGGCGCAAGTATAATAGGTGGGAGTCCAGTACTTGAAGCAGGAGACGTGGGTGGCGAGAAGATTACCTTGGATGTTGTTGATATCGCTGGTGTCTTCAAGCATACGTTACAGAAGTTGCCTTCCGATTTTTTCAATGTTACATGGGTGTCCTTGGCCGATTCCAATACAAAACTCGCAAAACAAGATGGTGGTGAAAAAACAGCTACCCACCCCGAGACGAAATAACCGATATCGGTGCACTGATTCTGGAGAGAGAGGCAGAATTGTATAGGCGAGAGAATTTAACTCCCTCCCTACAAATCACCGGCCATTCGGAATCTTAGCTTGGTGATTCCAATCCGTATCCACAACTGTTCCCCTTCGATAAATTCATTCAATATCCTATCTGCTTAAAGGATTAGTTACACCTAGCTTAAATAAAAGAATGCTTCCAATGATAAGCGAATTTGTTTAGTCTAGAGTTTATGAAAATTATCCTAGCATTTTTCATCCTCACCACGTTTGCATTTTCACAAGAAAAGCCCAACTTCGTCCTCATCTTCGTCGATGACCAGGGCTACGGTGATCTCGGCTGCTTTGGTTCAAAAACCATTCGCACACCACAGCTCGATCGCCTTGCCAAAGAAGGCCGGAAATTCACTAGCTTCATGGTTGCGTCCTCTGTCTGCTCGCCATCCCGCGCGGCTTTGCTCACTGGCTCCTACCCCAAGCGCACAGGTATTGAAAACGTCCTCTTTCCCGTCTCTAACACTGGACTAAATCCAGAGGAACACACCATCGCAGACCACCTCCATCATCAAGGCTACGCCACCGCCTGCTTTGGGAAATGGCATCTCGGCCACCATCCTGAGACTCTCCCACGTAAGCTTGGCTTCGATGTCTATTTCGGTATCCCATACTCGAACGACATGAATCATCCCAAGAACGAAGGCAGACCGAAGAGCGGAGTGGAAGGTATGGACATCCTCTGGAATGATCCGGAATCCACCCTCACTAAGTGGAAAACCCCACTCATGGAAAACGAGAAAATCGTAGAGCTACCAGTAGATCAACGCACCATCACTCGCCGTTGCACGGACCGCGGAGTCGCCTTCATCAAGGAAAACAAAGACAAACCTTTTTTCCTCTACCTCCCATACTCCATGCCGCACGTTCCCCTCTATGTCCCAGATGATGTCCGTGATCCAGATCCTAAGCGCGCCTTCATCAACACCATCGAGCATATCGATACCGAGGTCGGCCGCATCTTCGATACCCTGCGCGAACTAAAACTCAGCGAAAAAACCTACGTTATCTACACTACTGACAACGGCCCTTGGCTCCCCTTCAAGCACCACGGCGGCTCCGCAGGTCCGCTGCGCGATGGAAAAATGAGCAACTTTGAAGGTGGCCAACGCGTTCCCTGTATCATGTGGGCACCTGGTCGTATCCCAGCAGGCACCGAGACCAACGCACTTGCCTCCACCATCGATCTCCTCCCCACCATTGCCGCCCTCACCAACACCCCGCTGCCCAAAGACCTAAAAATTGATGGCCTCGACATTTCCTCACTACTCACTGGCGATGCAGAGTCTCCGCGCAAGGAATTTCTCTACTACCAAGGAGGACAGATAGCCGGCATCCGACAAGGCGATTGGAAACTGCTAGCACAACCTGGAAATCACAAAACCGCCATGCTCTTCAACCTCGCGGATGACATCGGTGAAATAAATAACCTAGCAACAGATAATCCTGATACAGTTCGACGCCTAAGCCAACGGATGAAAGAACTTAACGCAGTCATCACTGCCGAAGCTCGTCCCACATGGAAAAAACCCTAATCGTAGCCAATCCTCAACTTTCATCGCACATGCTTCGACCACGCAAGAAATACACCGTTCACGATCTCCGACAGCTAAAAGGCAAACGCCAACTCGCCCACATCCACGTAAAATCACCCGAAGAAGCAACAGCAGCGGCAGCCGCTGGCGTGGATCTCATGAGCTGTAGCTATGATAACCCAGCCGCACAGGCGCGTTTACCTTTGCTCATCGCAGCTGCGCCAGAAAGCTTCTTCTCTTGCGCCACCCCACACGGCATGGCCACCGCCGAGGAGGCAATCCGGATCTCAATCCAGGCACTAGAAGCCGGCGCCAGCTCGGTGTATTGCTCAGGCAGCCCGTTTCTCATCGAACAAATGGCGCGCGAAGGTATCCCTGTCGTCGGCCACCTCGGCATGGTACCGCGCCACGTCACTTGGACCGGCTACCGCGCCATCGGGAAGACGGCAAACGAAGCAGCGAAACTCTATCAGCAAATGAAAACACTCGAGAATGCCGGTGCCTACGCCGCCGAACTCGAATGCGTCCCGCATGAGCTAGCCACTTTGCTTTGCACAAATACCTCGATGCTCCTCATGTCACTTGGCTCAGGCGCTGGCTGTGACACCCAGTTTCTGTTTTCCGATGACATCCTCGGTGAATACGATGAGCGCCTGCCACGCCATGCTAAGGCCTATCGCAATTTCCTTGAAGAATACCGCCGCCTCCAAGCCGAGCGAGTGGCTGCCTTCCGTGAATATATCGATGACGTGAACGGTGGAAAATTCCCTGCAGAGACTAACCTCGTCTCCATGAAGCCAGGCGAGTATGAGGCATTCCGTGAATCCATGCGAGATCCAAAAAACTAACATCAACATGATGAATTGAAACTGCTGATGCTACTGGGAAATCACAAAACCACAACGCGCCTCATCGCAGCCCTTCTCATTCTCTCACTGGGCTTAAGCCGCGCCGATTCAGCCGCGCCGAAACCCAACATCGTCTTCGTCCTCTTCGACGACATGGGCTACGGTGAACCAACCTGCTACCGACCTGAATCGAAACTCAAAACCCCACACATTGATCGTCTAGCCGCAGCGGGCATGCGTTTCACTGACGCCCACTCCGCCGCAGCCGTCTGCACGCCCACCCGCTACGGCCTGCTCACCGGCCGCTACCCATCGCGCATCGGTCAATACGGGGTGCTTGAGACTTACAATCCGCCCATCATCCCGGAAGCGCGAGTCACCGTCGCCTCTTTCCTCAAAAACAACGGCTACGAAACCGCCTGCATCGGTAAATGGCACCTCGGCCTAAAATGGGACAATATCCAACAAACCAAAGGCAACGTCCCCATCGGCTCACGCGTTCTCAGCGGCCCAAACCAACTCGGCTTCGACTATTTCTACGGCTTCACCCACGCCCGCAACATCGGCACCATCATCGAGCAGGACAAAGTCGTCGAACACGTTGAGGAAGTGGAAAACCAGCCGCGCATGATCGCCAAAGCCGTCGAGTGGCTCGAAAAGCGCGAGGACGGCAAGCCGTTCTTCCTCTACTTCCCAATGTGCCCGCCCCACACCCCGGTCGTTCCAGCACCAGAGTTCATCGGTAAATCCGGCGCGGAGGACACGGTGAAAAAGGATCCTAAATACGGCGACTGGGTCTATCAGGGCGATCACATGCTCGGGCAAATCCTCGACACCCTAGAGAAAAAAGGCCTCGCTAAAAACACCCTGGTCATCATCGCCGCCGACAACGGCGCGTCAGGGCGTCCCTACCCACCACTTCGCGGTTTCAAAACCCAAATCTACGAAGGCGGCCACCGCGTGCCTTTCGTCGCAAGCTGGCCTGGTAAGATCAAGCCGGGCACCGTTTCGGACCAGACGATCTGCCTAAACGACCTCATCGCCACCTGTGCCGACATCCTCGGCAAGAAACTCCCAGACAACGCCGGCGAGGACAGCTTCAGCATCTTGCCCGCCCTACTCGGCACCGCCACGGAACCCCTGCGCGAAGCCATCATCCACCAACAAGTTAAGCAACAGCTCGCCATCCGCAAAGGGCAATGGAAAATCATATTTAGCACCAAGGGAAAAGTCGAACTCTACGATCTGAAGAACGATATCGGTGAAACGAAAAACATCGCTTCCGATCACCCAGAAACTGTTGAAAAACTTACCTCCCTAATGAAGCGCTACATCGCCGAAGGCCGTAGCACCCCTGGGGCTAAACAAGCAGCCGAACCGAATGTAAAATGGCCTGTGCCGTGAGCTGTTCTAAATCCATCTGTCCATGATAAAGAAATTAAACATACTCCTTGTCCTCTTTGCCATTGTGACACCCGCGTTTGCGCAGCAAAAGCCAAACATCCTTTTCATCCTAGCCGATGATCTCGGCAAAGAGTGGATCAGTTGCTACGGTGCGGAAGACATACAGACACCACACATTGATGCCCTCGCCAAAGGAGGAATGAAATTTTCCAATGCCTACTCGATGCCGCAGTGCACACCTTCGCGTGTCGCCTTCCTCACCGGAACCTATCCCTGGCGCAATGGTTGGGTGAACCACTGGGATGTGCCCAGATGGGGAGTCGGGTATTTCGACTGGAAACAAAAGCGCAATACCTCAATTGCTCGTCTCCTCAAGGACGCAGGATACTCCACCACCGCCGCTGGCAAATGGCAGATCAACGACTTCCGCACCGATCCGCTAGCTATGAAACACCATGGCTTCGATGATTGGCTCATGTGGACTGGTTATGAAACCGGCGTTAAAGCCAGCGCCAACCGCTATGCAGACCCCTACGTCAACACCCCGAAAGGCAGCACGATCCACAAGGATGGTTTTGGTCCTGATCTCTACACGGATCACCTCATCAGATTCATGAAAGAGAACCGCGAGAAACCCATGTTCCTCTATCACGCCATGGCCCTACCACACACTCCCTTTACCACGACACCAGACGAACCTGGTGCCAAGACAAATTTGGAGAAACACAAAGCCATGGTTCGCTACATGGACAAGCAGGTAGGAAGACTAGTCGCCGCCTTAGACGAACAAGGCCTACGAGAGCGCACCATTATCATTTTCACCACAGACAACGGATCTACCCACAGCATCACTGGCACCCGCGATGGACGTAAAGTAGCCGGAGCGAAGATGAATAAGTCGGAAGCAGGTGTTTGCAGTCCATTCATCGTCAATGCTCCTGGATTAGTTCCCGCCGGGATAGAAACCAACGCACTCACCGACTTCACGGATCTTCTCCCGACCTTTGTGGATATTGCCGGCGGAAAAGTACCTGATGACCTCGAAGTGGACGGCGTATCTCTAGCCCCGCTCATCCTCGGAAAAACCAAGGATTCCCCCCGCGAATGGATCATGGCACTGGGTCACGGGAATGCGAAACTCGATGAGACAGGGATCCGCGGAGTCAACGATTTCTCCTCCCGCGTGATCCGCGACAAACGCTTCAAGGTTTGGGTAGATACTAATAAAAAGATCGAACGACTCCACGACCTCATTCGAGACCCGCAGGAGGAAACCAACCTTCTACTAATCGGCGATTTGACGGCAGAACAAATAGCTGCGGTGCAGAAGTTCCAAGCCGTTGTCAATCTTCTGCCTGACATTGACGCCCGCCCCATCTACGAGCCGAGAAAACCTAATCCATGGGAAAAAGTAACTCGCAAAAGAAATAAATCCGACTAATTTAACAATCACTCACTGATTCCCTAATAATCCAACCAGCCATGAAAATCCTTTTCCTACTTCTGTCCACCGCCATTCTCCTTACCGCTGCGGAAAAGCCCAATATCCTCTTCATCTTCACAGACGATCAGAGCTACGAAACCATCCGCGCACTTGGCCACACAGATATTGACACACCGAACCTAGATCGCCTTGTAGCTAAGGGCGCCACCTTCACCCACGCCTACAACATGGGCGCATGGCACGGAGCAATCTGTGTTGCCAGCCGCTCCATGCTGCTCACCGGCCAAACAGTCTGGCACGCGAAAGAGAATGAGAAGAACCAGAAAGCCATTGTCGAGGCAGGCCGCCTATGGCCCCAACGCATGGCCGCTCAAGGATACGAAACTTACTTCTCCGGCAAATGGCATATTTCAGCCGATGCTGAAAAAGCCTTCGACCACGTCGTAAACAAACGCCCAGGAATGGCGAATGATAAAAAAGAAGGCTACAACCGCCCAATCACTGGCAAACCTGATATATGGAACCCCAGTGACCCAAAGTTTGAGGGTTTCTGGAAAGGCGGAAAACACTGGAGCGAAGTGCTTGGTGATAACGGAATCGCATTCCTCGAACAAGCAGCCAAATCAGACAAACCTTTCTTCATGGCACTCCACTTCAATGCCCCGCACGACCCGCGCCAGTCGCCTAAGGAATACGTAGATCGCTACCCGCTCGACCGAATCAAAATGCCAGAAAATTTTCTCCCCGAGTATCCACATAAAGAAGAGATCGCAGCCGGCAAGGAACTCCGCGATGAAAAGCTCGCCCCCTTCCCACGCGATGAACACGCCATCAAGGTAAATCGTCAGGAATATTACGCCATCATCACCCACATGGACGCACAGGTAGGGCGTATCCTAGATGCTTTGGAGAAATCTGGTAAGGCCGATAACACTTGGATCATCTTCACTTCTGATCACGGTCTAGCCTGCGGTCACCATGGCCTCATGGGCAAACAGAATATGTACGAACACAGCTTGCGCGTGCCCTTTATCATCAACGGTCCCGGCGTGAAAGCAGGCGTAAAAATCAATAACCCCATCCACTTACAAGATGCTATGGCCACCGCACTTGACGTAGCTGGAGCAGACCGCGAAGGCATCGAGTTCCAAAGCGTCCGCCCACTCCTCGCTGGTGAAAAAGGTGGGCTGGATGCCGTTTACGCCGCCTACATGGATAAACAACGCGCCGTGATCCACGATGGCTGGAAACTCATCCTTTATCCCGAAGCAAAGGTCGCAAAACTTTTCCATCTCACCGCAGACCCGCAAGAACTCAAAGACCTCGCCGCAGATCCAGCCATGGCAGATCGCAAAAAAGCTCTCTTCGCCAAGTTCCAAGAATTACAAAAACGCTACGATGACAAACTCGATCTAACAACCATATTCCCTGAACTCAAATGACACTGAAAAACATACTCGCCGTAACCCTCGTTTTAATCGGACTAGGGACTTCACTCAGAGCACAAGATATAGATACGCTGAGCGGAAAAAAGACCGTCTTCCTTGGTGATAGCATCACCCAAGATGGTCGCTATGTCAGTTACGCCAGCTATTATCTTAACCGACTCTATCCGGACAAGAACTTTGATATCATTGGTCTAGGTCTCTCCAGCGAGATGGTTTCTGGACTTAGCGAGGAAAATCACGCTGGAGGTAGGTTTCCACGCCCAAACCTTTTCGAGCGATTAGGAAGATTATTGGAAAAATCGAAACCCGATGTCGTGTTCGCCTGCTACGGAATCAACTGCGGGATCTATCAACCGCTCGATGAAAAGCGCTTCGCTGCATTTCAGGATGGGGTGAATAAACTTATCACGCAATGCAAGGAAGCAGGCGTGAAAGACATTTTCCTAGTCACCCCACCCATCCATGATGATCCAAATGCAGTCGTCACAGAATACGATAAAGTCATGGCGCTTATGCCGCTTGGCAGATGACACTGAAAATCCCGAACGTGCATGTCATCGATCTCCACACCGCGATGCGCAAGGCGCGCGATGCACGCAAAGAACCATTCTCCGGTGACCGAGTCCATCCCGGCGATGATGGCCACTTGCTGATGGCAAAGACGATCCTCGAGGGCATTGGCGTGAAGATCCCAGATGAAGCGCCAACTACCATCGCCTCAAATCCTTTGTTTCAAAAAGTAACCCAACTGTGCAAGCACCGCTCAAACAGCTGGATGCAACACATCGGTTACACCCGTGAAAAAATCGTAACCCCCCAGCCGCTCGGCGACGCCGATACCAAAGCCGCTGAAATCCAAAAGGAAATCGATGCGCTAAGACAACAAAAACAGCCTAAATAATATTTCTCAAGTAGTAAAACCATCCATTATCAAAATGACATTCCTTTATTCTAAAACCCCAAATCTCCGCTGCCGCATCACTCTCACGCTGTCGATGATCGTGTGCCTGAGCTCCTTCACCTGCGCACAGGCCGCCGAGTCCTATGCTGCCATGCACGAAAAGCTGCGCTCAGAAATCAGCGCGAAACTACCGACCATCGATGACGCGTCGCGCAAAAGCATCGTCGAGGCCAAGGACGCGAAAGCCAGGGTGGAGGCGGTTAGAAAAATTTCGGCGTTGGATACATTGCTTTCCGACACCGGGCTCGATGCCAAGTTGGTAAAGTTCTTCATCCTCAACGAAGCCACGCCTGCCGCCCTTTCGGATTTCACCGCCAAGGGAGCGGAGCAAAAAAAGCTCATCGATACCCTGCTTGCGGACGATAAACTGATGCTAGAAATCGCCGTTGCGGACGGCGCGCTACCGGTGCACGGCAATGACAAGACGCCACCCAATTACGGCAAGGTGATGGAGATCTACAGCACGATTCAACAAACCAGTCCCAAGGCGAAAAAGGGAGTGCTCCAACGCCTGGCGCTGGCTATTAGCCTTGAATTCAACGGGCCGGCCGAACCAGCCGAAGAAGAAGAAAAAGATGCCGACGCCCCGAAGCCGGGTACCTCCAAGGCGATCGATCCAGTGAAGCGCTACTTGCATTTTGAAAAGGCATACGAAGCTGGGGAACTAGATAAAAACTTTGAGCTCCTTAGCGTCTGGGAGCTGCGATTTGTCGTCAGCGCACTGGAGCAAGATGAAGTGCTTGCTTGGGGGCGTGAGATGTCGCGCAACTACCGGCCCGATCACGTCACGACGGAGAACGAGGGTTGGCGTTACGCAAATCTCGTCAATACCGATGTCCAATATGGATCGATCAACGTAGGAAACGACCGACCTGAATTGTCTGGAATGCAGAACATCCTGATGAACGGCGGGATTTGCGGTCGCCGTGCGTTTTTCGCGCGCTACATCTGCCGTGCCTTCGGAGTTCCGGCCACCGCGCGTCCGAGCGGCGGCCATGGCGCTTCTGCCCGCTGGACTCCTCAGGGATGGGTCGTCGTTTTAGGCCCAGGCTGGGGCAGTGGGACTACCACCACTCGCTATGGCACCGACCTCAATTTCTTGGCGACCACTCAGGCCCGCGCCCGCGGAGGAGAATTTCTGAAAGTGAAACGTGCCTACTGGGTCGGCGATGTGATGGGAGAAGCTCGCACACTCGGCGAGCATAACAATCGCACCGCCCCAGCGTTCTGGAATGCCGTCGCACTGGCGACCCAAGGGCGGATCATCGAAGACTCCAAAGCCGTCACACTTGATGCGCTCGGTGCGGAGTTTGGAGAAGCCAACGGCCCCAACGTTGCGGAGGGAGTCATCGCCGCGACCGTCAATCCTGAGGACAGCAAGATCACCCTTGGTGCGGACGGCACCATCACTATCCCAGCGGCAGCCTACGCGCAGTCGAAGGGAGGTAAAGAGGACGACGAGGAAAAATCGAATGATGTCATCGCCATGAAAAGTTTTGGTGGAGGTATGCAGTTGTTCCTACCGACCTTCAATCAGCAACAACCCATCTTGGTCCGGGGCGGCACATGGAAGCATGAGGCAGCCCTATGCGAATCCGCGACGCGTCATTGGAAAGGCCGACGTCCTAAAAACTCTTTCCCCATGCGCGGTCTGCGCCTAGCCGTCACACCGGACGGCAAACAGGCGGACAAGGAATTCAAGATCGAATTGGCCGATGGCGTGACTATGGATTTTGTCTACATCCCGCCTGGCAAGTTCACGATGGGCGGTGACCGACCGCAGAAACAAGGCGACATCCTTGCTGACACCCCCAAGCATGATGTCACCCTGACCCGCGGCTTTTATTTGGGAAAATATGAAATGACCCAATCGCAATATGCTGCGGTCATGGGCAAGGAACAGGGCAGCTCCGCCAAAGGCCCGGACCATCCGGTGGACGGTGTGAAACCTTCGCGCGCGCTTCTGCTATGCGATACTCTCTCGTCCAAGATTGGTAGAGAAGTTCGCCTACCCACCGAAGCCGAGTGGGAATACGCCGCCCGCGGAGGCACCACCACCCGTTGGTTTTTCGGCGACGACGCATCGAAGCTCGGCGAATACGCTTGGTTCAAAGACAACGCCGAAGGCAAATCCCATCCGGTCGGTCAGAAAAAACCGAACTCATGGGGACTCTACGACATGTATGGCAACATCGCCGAATTCGTCCGCGACGAACATCAGGAAAACTACTACGCGGTAAGCCCCAAAGTCGATCCGGCCGGGCCGAGCCTCGGCACCTATTCAAACATGGAATTCTCCATCGATGCCCCCAAGGCAGGCGATTACATCCTGACCGCCAAGGTGTGCACCTCGAATTACAATCAAACCCTGCAACTCGCCGTCAATGACGCGAGCGCTCCAGCCACCATCAAGTTACCCTTCACCTTGGGCAAATGGAACCAGAGCGAGCCCGTCACTCTGACGCTCAAGCAAGGCAAGAACACCCTGCGCTTCTGGCGCGATCAAGCCCCGCAATCCGGCGTCGCCGTAAAGGAATTCACTCTCAAACCAGTCGGCGCTAAATAGAAAATCACCTTACAAAAGAAGAATCACCGGATCCTAAAGCGATCGCCAGCTAACGGAGACTTAGAGGTAAGGATTGGAAATTCCACACATCTTATCACCCAGCTATCCCTAACCGAAGTGAGTGCCCTGCGGCTTCACGAAGGGCCTGGCGATGCCGTTTTGATGGTGTCGTTTCCCTCAGACTCTAGACGTGGCATTCTCAAGATTAGACTACGTCCACACCTGAGTTTAGAGTGGAACTTCGAGCATCCCTAAAAGCTGGTTTAGACTGATAGAATGCCAGAGCTTTTTCGTTCATAACCACGCTTGCGGCTCCTTGCTCCTTGCTTCCAAAGGCGAGCCTTCATTACGCTAAAATCTCCTTTACGACGCGACCGTGCACATCTGTGAGGCGGAAATGACGACCTTGGAAGGAATGCGTGAGGCGAGTGTGATCGATGCCGAGCTGATGAAGAATGGTGGCGTGAAAGTCATGGACATGAACGGCGTCTGGGGTTTTACCGTCCTTTGATGGTTTGGCGATGGGGTGTCCATCGGAATCTAGAATGTTATAGCCGTAGTCATCCGTTTTCCCAAAAGTAATTCCCGGCTTGATGCCGGCACCTGCCATCCATGCGGTGAAGCAGCGCGGGTGGTGGTCACGTCCATAGTTGTCCTTTGTGAGAGTTCCTTGAGAATAGGCAGTACGGCCAAATTCTCCACCCCAGACCACGAGCGTGTCATCTAGCATTCCTCGTTGTTTAAGATCAGTGATGAGAGCCGCACAACCTTGGTCGGTTTCTTTGGCTTGGTTACGGATGCCGGCCGGGAGGTTTCCGTGCTGGTCCCAGCCCGGATGATAAAGCTGGATGAACCGGACACCTTGTTCTGCGAGTTTACGTGCGAGAAGGCAGTTAGCAGCGAATGTGCCGGGCTTCTCTGCATCTGGACCGTAGAGTTTTTTAATTGATTCTGGCTCGCCACTGATGTCTGTGACTTCTGGGACACTGGTCTGCATACGGTAGGCCATTTCGTATTGGGCGATGCGGGTCTCGATCTCGGGGTCCAGCTCGTTTTGGAAATCGATTTTGTTGAGAGAAGAAAGTTTATCTAACAAGGCGCGGCGACCAGATTGGCAGACCCCGTCAGGATTGGTAAGATAGAAAACCGCGTCTTTTCCGGACGAGAAACGAACGCCTTGGTGGCGGGAATCCATGAAGCCAGTTCCCCAGAGGCGGGAGGCGAGAGGCTGATCGGTCGGTTTTTTGGTGACTAAAACCACGAAGCCAGGGAGGTTTTCATTATCTGAGCCGAGGCCGTAAGTGACCCATGAGCCGAGTGCGGGGCGACCAGCGATCTGCGAGCCAGTTTGGAAAAAGGTCATTGCGGGATCATGATTGATCGCTTCAGTCCAGAGGGATTTCACGAAGCATAGGTCATCGACAACACCTGCTGTGTAGGGTAAAATATCGCTGACCCATGCACCAGATTTTCCGTGTTGGGCGAATTTAAATTGGGAGCCAGCGAGGGGCAAGGTGGCCTGATTCCCAGACATTCCGGTGAGGCGCTGGCCAGCACGTACCTCTTTTGGCAGCTCTTGGCCGTTGAGTTCATTGAGCTTCGGTTTATAATCGAAGAGATCCATGTGCGATGGACCGCCAGACATAAAGAGATAGATCACCCGCTTAGCTTTTGGTGCGTGATTGGCGATCAGTCTTTCACCAAGTGATTTAGCAGAACTATTCTGTGGTAACAAAGAAGCAAGGGCAGCTCCGCCTATACCGGTGGAGAGCTTAGAAAGGAAATGGCGGCGTGTGATATCAAACATAATTAGCGGAGAGTGATGTTGGAGTCTAGGTTGAGGAGGGCTTGGGCGAGGGTGGTGAAGGTGGCTAGTTCGGTTTTATCGAGCGCGGCGTCTGCAGGCGCATCGCCAATCTTTAGAAGAGCGATAGCGTCTGAGGATTTTGTTTCAAAGAAGCCGCGTTGTTCGGTAATGAGTTCTGTTAGGAG
>JANPMK010000105.1:0-85086 GCA_031422775.1 Akkermansiaceae bacterium
GCGGAGGGGGTGGGATTGACTACGCTCTGCTCCGTCCAAACCAGTTTGGCTCGCGTTGCTCGCGGACATATGCCGCCGCTACGAGCGGCTACCTGTTTTCAAACCCATTTCGCTATGCTCAAGGAGTTCTCGGCCCAGCCCTGAAACGCCATCACCCCTACCCAGACGAGCTGGGCAGGGGTGATGGCGGAGGGGGTGGGATTCGAACCCACGGAACCTTTCGGCTCTCCAGTTTTCAAGACTGGCGCAATCGACCACTCTACCACCCCTCCGTTAGGGAAACTCAAGCGAGTCGCGGGGGCGATATGCACCCGATGTCGCGGGAGATCAAGGAAATTTCGTGATGACAAAAAGCGCGCGCGTCACCAATCGGTGGTTAGGCCTTCGCGTTGGGCGAGTTCGAGGAGTTCGGGGCGCATCGGCCATTCGTCACAGCGCTCGCTGGTGTCGTGGCGTTTGCTCGCGCCTTTGAGTTTCATGCAGCCCGTGTTGTCGCCGATCTGGCGGACGGCATCGACCTCCTCTGGGGTGAGGCGGACGTTTGGCATTTTGCCGAATTCGCGGATCTTGTCCTCAATAAGGCGCGCACCTTCGCCAGCTTCTTGAATGAAGGTGGGGACGACACACTCGACGGGGCTTTGGCTGAGGTTCCAGATGCAGGCGAACTCGAGAAGGTTGAGGCTATATTTTTCTGCGATGGGGCGCATTTTATCGGCTTTCTCCATGCCATGCCCGACCCAGCCTTCTGGGCGGTAGGTGCGGTGATCGCCGGGTTTGAAAACGTGGTCAGGTCCACCGAGATCGTCGTGGAAAATGCCGCCGTGGTCCACGACACGAGTGAGGACTTTGATTCCATGTTTCTGACAAGCTGGAAGGAGTAAGTTTGAAGGCCATGGCTCAAGCGGATTAAGAATCAACATAGTCCAATCGATGATTTCACCGAACTTCTCAAAGAAAGCAAGGAGGTCGAGCGTGAAGCCGTTGGCGGGACCAGGAGCCATGCCGAGTTGGCGGGTGAGGCCAGTTTCTTTGGCGCGAGCCATGGCTTTCCAAACTGCCTCAGATGTATAGCCCAGATCATCAGGGTTGTGTAGCATGAGGAGATCAAAATGATCGGTGCCGCAACGCTCGAGCGAGAGCTTGGTGGCGCGTTGGACAAATTCATCATAACCCTCAGCGCCACGTAGTTCAGGATCGGTAAACCGTGGGTATCCCTGCGAGCCTTTGCGCTGACCGTCATAGAAATCATGCCCGATCATACCGACCAGGGAATAGGTGGAGCGATCAATCCCAGCCAAGGCCTTGCCGAGCAATTCGTCGGCTTTGCCGTTTCCATAAACGTCTGAAGTAACAAATGTCCGTATCCCAGATTCGTAGGCAGTCTTGATACAACCGAGAAAACGTTCTTCGGAGAGGGTTTCGCCAAAGTGCATGAAGCGTCCGCCGCTCCATGTTCCGTATGCTGTTTGAGTGAGTTCCATGATAGTGAGTGGTTGATTTCCTGCGACAGCTTCGACTCGGAACGCGGGGTTTCGCAAGGAGGAATCAGCGCTGAGCAAATGAAGCGAAAAAAAACGCAGAACTTGCGGGCTCCCTAATGCCATATGTTCACAGATTTTAAACGGAGGCAACGGAGGACGGCTGAGAGCGGGATCAGGGCGCCTACATTGGATACATTTTCACTAAAATATAAAGAGAACCACGGATGGACGCAGATAAACACAGATAAAATACGGTTGGAGAACCATCTCATATGATCTAGAAGTATGATAACGCCAGATCATGGTCTAATACCTGATAACATGTTATTCTATCCGCGTTTATCCGTGTTCATCCGTGGTTCAGATTCTTATCTTTCACTGCAGATACCCACCGAGAGCCCGCGTCATCCCATTTGAATTTTGAAACTTGAGAATTGGAATTTCACATCGATTTCAGCAACGCCAGCTGGTTGCGGGCGCGGACGAGGTTGTGGCCGGGGTATTTGGTTTTAAAATAGGTGTCGCCTAGCAAGTGGTCGGTGAGGAAGCGAGTCGCGAGCTCCAGAGTGATGACTTTTGGGGCGAGCGGCAGCAGCGCAAGCTCCTCGGGGGTAAGGAAATTGCTGGCTGTGGAAAGGTATCCATCGGTCAATGCCTTGCGCAATTTTTCATCGACGTAAACTTTACTCAAATCTTGCTCGTCCTCTGCAGCACTTGAGGCGGCGGAACGGACGAGATCGCCAAAATCAAACAACGCGAGCCCCGGCATCACGGTATCGAGATCGATGACGATGGGCGGTAGGTTGGGATTTGTAGGAAATAAAATGTTAGAAATTTTAGTGTCGTTGTGAGTGATGCGCTGCGGAAGCCCAGCATCGGTTAGCAAGGTCGTTAGATTTTTTTGCGAGCTGATGTAATCGACTTCAGCCTGTGCTCCAGCGAGGCGCTCAACGGGATTTTTTTCCACAGCTGCGAGTAATTTTGCGAAATAGGTGGGAGTGTGATGAAACTTCGGAATGGTTTCGTGAAGCGTTGATGGATCAAGATCTGTTAGACGTGCCTGAAAATGTCCGAAAGCCGCCGCTGCGCGATAAGCCAATTCAGGCGAATTGATTTTTTCAAACGTCTCAGTGTTTTCGTGAAACGGATAGCAGCGCCAAACGGTGTTATCGGGAAGTTTCAACCAGCTCCTTCCGTCTAGCAGCGGCATCAAACATAACTGCTCAGTATGAGGATCCCGGGTGCCGATGTGTCCGGTGACATGGAAAATATTTTCCATGACTTTTTCTGGCTCAGGAAAAACGGCGGAGTTGATCGATTGTAAAATAAACCGCGTTTCGGTTTTTCCGCTCCGGCAAGTGATCGCAAAAGTCGTGTTGATCAGTCCAGTGGCAATCTCCTCATAATATACGACGGGACCCGGCAAAATGAAGCGGGAAGCAATGTCTTGAAGGGTCATTTTCAAAATGGATAAAGGAGAATGGGGTCAGCGGGCTTAGTTTTGCAGCTCAGTGAAAACTAAAGTGCCGGTTTGAGTTTGTAAGGTGGATGTGACGACAGCGGTCACAGACATACCAATTTTTTCCGCCGCATGATTGACCACAACCATCGTGCCATCTGGCAGATAACCGACGGCTTGATGATCTTCTTTGCCCGGCCTAACAAGAGCAATACGTAGTTTTTCGCCAACCGCGATCGAAGGCCTTAATGCGAGATCGAGTTCATTTAAATTCAAAACGGCCACGCCTTGAAGCTTGGCAATTTTAGCCAGGCTTTCATCTAACGTAAGCAATCGAGCGCTGAGAAATTTGGCAGTTTCAATGAGGCGTGAGTGAGATGGTTTTTCGTTAGATGTGCTCCTCACATCATGAATAGATACCTGTATTTCCGGAGTTTTCTGCATGCGATCCAGATGATCCAGTCCTCGCTGCGCGCGCTGCCGTTGACCGCTCTCGCTTTCATTTGCCAAGGTTTGAATTTCCTCTAACACATAGTTTGGAATAACCAAGCGTCCGCCAACAAATCCTGATCCGATCAGCCCAAGAATTCTCCCGTCCATAATAGACTCGGAATCTAACACAATCGGTTGGCCAGAACTGGCATCCTCGCGGAAACGCACATAGGGAATGATGAAAGCAAAGTCTTCTCGGTTTCCGCGCAGCGCTAGAATCGCACCCAAAAATCCCAAGCTGGAAAACAAGGTCACATCGATGGCGAGGCGTAAAGAATCGACCAAGTTTTGGCCGTGCTCGCTGGCTTCGATGCGTTCTCGCATGGCAAGTTCTAATAGCGCAGAGATTTCCACACGCGTCAGCAACCACGCGCAGAACAAGCCGACACCGAGGCCGAAGGTTGCGGTCGAAAATCCGCGCAGAGTGAAACCCTCCATGAGTTTATCGATCCCGATGAAGATGAGCCCCACTGCCGAGCCTGCGAGGAAACCGCTTGTGATCGAAAAATCAAAACCGGCGTCCTGAGTGCTCAGCGCGATCGCCACACCGCCTGCTTGGCAAACGAGCAAATAGACAAGACGGGCGATATTGACGGAGCGTTGGTTCATGCCAGTAAAGTCAATGGTTGTGATAAGTCAGCCATCCATCAAGCTGAAACCTTGCCTTTGGCGCATTTCGACAATCTAACCGACAGCTTATTGATGCTCATCAGCAGTCAGCTTGATATCTGTGAGGGCGGCGATGAAATCTCCGAGAATTTCCGCAGGCACCATAATCGTATCGCGATTGCCACCGACGTCTTCCGTGATCTTAACAACCATCCCACGAGAGTTTTGCTTCAGATCGAGAAAAAAGGTTTTCCGATCCGATAAAATTTTTTCCGTATGCAACAAATCGTTTTCCACTAGTCTTGCTTGGTTGTTCTTCGCACCAACCATTGAGAAGCTTGTTTGATTGTCAAACCATTTCCTGAATCCAGCCATGCGCGATCTGCTCCCAAATCACCGCCCAGCCTTGGTGCTCGCACCCATGCAGGACGTGACGGATCTACCCTTCATGCGAGTGCTCGCGCGACGCAGTTTGCCAGATTGGTTTGTGACGGAATATTTCCGCGTGCACCCGCATTCTCGCCTGAATTCGTACATTCTCAGATCCATTTCTGAAAACGCCACAGGTCGGCCCATCTTCGCGCAAATGATCGGTTGCGATATCCAGGAGCTCACCCGCACCGCAAAAGAACTTTCCAAATTTCCCGTCGCAGGAATCGATCTCAACCTCGGCTGCCCCGCGCCAGTCGTGTATCGGAAAAATGCCGGCGGTGGCCTGTTGCGGTTTCCTGATCAAATCGATGCCATCCTCGGTGCCCTGCGCGATGCGATCCCGGGCCGTTTCACCGTGAAAACTCGCCTTGGATTCCACAGCCCGGATGAATTCCCCGTTATTTTGGAAACGTTCCGCAAACACGCCATCGATGGCCTCACGATCCACGGTCGCACGGTCGCCGACCGCTATCAGACCCCCGTTCGCCCCAGTTTGGTGAAACTAGCAGTCGAAACCCTTTCCTGCCCCGTGATTGCCAACGGTAACGTGGTCGATTCCACCACCGCACTAAATTATCACCAACAAACCAACGCCGCCGGACTCATGCTCGGCCGCGGCGCGATCCGAAATCCATGGCTGTTTTCACAAATCAGCGCTGCCTTTGAAAATACCACCCCGTTCCAGCCCGCTTACCGCGATTTACTCGCCTACATCCACGAACTCTCAGACGAACTAGCCAAAGAAGCCCCATCCTTCGATCCCCTTGGCCACATCCAACGCATGAAAAAGACCCTGATCTACATTTGCGACGGGATCCATCCGGACTTTGAACACGCGATCCGCCGCATGAAAACCCCTGAGCAGTTTGACGAAATCCTTCGCTCCTACCTTGATCACGATCTGCCCTTGGCTGACCTTCCCGCCCTCGATTCTCGGATGTTTTGCGGGTTCCAAGATTTGCTCTGAATGGCGATCGACTTGAAGTATTTACATTGCATAGACTTCCATTACATATGGATCCGCCGTGCCGACTCGCTCCACAGCAATCATTTATTGCCAAGGTAGTAGGACTACTTATTGAAAAACCTCAAAAAAAAACTTGGCAAAAGGCCATAAAAAGCGAGTCTTCACGAGAAATACTTGCCTGACAACACCGCTTTAATCTGTAAATTTCTGAAGTTCTCTATCTTGAGTTCTTTATGAATGTACCATTTTCATCGTTTTAGTTATACCCAAACCCATCTCCTAATCACATCGATCTCGGTTAATATATTGTATGAATATTTTTAAAAAAACCTCCCGCCAGCTTCTTTTCCGCTACGTTACTCTGAGCATGTTAGTATGCTTGGTTGCCGTCGGCACATGGTGGTTAGTCACCGAAAATAAGCCAGAGACAGATGTCACTGCTATCCCTGCTATTCCTGCGAAAGCTGAGAAACTTGCGACTACTGAAACGAATCACAATGTGAAGGGCCATTCTTGTGCGTCTTGCAAAAAAGTCCACCCAACCACAGTTGCTATCCGTGAGGCGATGTCCACATCTGAAGCCGATGGTGTAGCCGCTTCCTTCAAGGATATCACAGAAGAACAATGGTGGGATGGAATCGCAATTCCTTATCAAGATATCCTTCCCCGTCAGGCCTTGATCGCGAAAGTAGGCGATCCATTCACTGTGCGTTTTGGAGATAAGGCGACTTTCGATGGAACACTCATTCTGCGTAATACCCTTTTAGATGGAACCCAGATTTTCGGTCTGAAACTCGGCGATACAGGATTCAACATGCATTTGAAGGAGTTCGCTAATGGCCGTGTCATGGGCACGATGACCAAACCGAAATACCCGGTGGCATACCAAATCAGTGGCAACAAGGAAAACTATACTCTAACACGTGTTGCCATTTCACAAGTGCTTTGCGCCGGCTGGGACAAAGACAAAAAAGAAGTCACTATTGGTCAGCAATATGTTAATGGGACATCAGGCGCGGTGTTCACCAGCGTTCCGCTTTTCAACAGCAATCCACTCGCCAGTAATTGTATTTATCTCGATTTTGACGGTGAGACGGTTACCGGCACCACTTGGAATACTGCTTTTAATGGCGGCGCGCCCATTGTCGTAACGCCGGAAGGCTACGACCACGCGGCGATCATACGGATTGCCAATATCGTTGCGGAGGACTTCCGCGGCTTCGATGTGACGGTCACCACGGACAGGGCCGTCTATGATAGCTATGCCCCCGGCACGCGCAATATGAACATCATCACTCCGGATCAAGGTTGGATAACGGATGATATCGGATTTGCCATTGGCGGAGTCGCCTACCTCGGTAGTTTCGTCTCCGAAGAACCCTCATGGACGTTCAACTCCGGAGTGTCTGCGGCAGCGATGACTGTCTCCCATGAGGTCGGCCATACTTTAAACCTTGAGCACGATGGCACGATTGTGGGTGCGGATGAATATTATGGTGGCAGCGTCATTTGGGGAGCCATCATGGGCGCTCCTTTTAATTCTCCGGTGGTTCAGTGGAGCAAGGGAGAATATCCAGATGCAAACAATCAAGAAGATGACATTGCGATTATTGATAGCTTTCTTACCTTTAGAGTGGATGACTATGGAGATAGCACGTTTTTGGCTACCCCACTACCGTTGGGTGACGATGGGCAAGTTTCATTTTCTGGTATCATTTCTAGCGAACAAGACTTAGATATCTTACAATTTGAAGTATCTGCTGGAACCGCAGAGTTCACTATCTCGCCAGCGGGCGATTTGGAAACTCACAACTTCAAGGCCAGAGGAAGAATTCTCGATGAAAACGGTGCAGTCGTTGTTGACATAGATGATCTCGGCACTACGTCCGCAGTCATCTCCCAGTCGCTGAGTTTGGGTACGTATTACCTCGAGATCTCAGCAGGCAACCATGGCACTTGGGCTGACGGGGATTATGAAGCTTACGCCAGCATCGGAGCTTACAATGTCGTGGGAAACCTTTCGTTTTCTAACCCTGGCGATACGGATAACGACGGACTCACCGATGACGAAGAACTCGTCCTCGGTCTGGATCCATACGATCCAGATACAGATGCAGACGGCATTACAGATCGAAAAGAAGTTTATCCTTACTACATCGTCAATGGCGCCTTCACTTTCCCAGAAGCCCAAGCGGACGCTGCAAGTCGAGGCGGAAGAATCGCTACGATCGAAACTTCGGACCGTCTCTATCAACTCAAGCGGGGTATTTACGACGATCCACATCCTTATGCTGTCCTGCCTTTCAACTACGACCCACCAAATGACCTCGCATCGCGCCTATGGATAGGTGGCCATGACAGTCAGCAAGACGGTAGATTCCGCTGGCTTAGGTCCACGCGTGACTGGGTTACCCCTACCAATGAATTATTTGGGGGGCCAGAAATCGGATCTGCCGTATTTGCTCAAATGTATTCTGGTCAGAGCCTGCTGAGAAACGTAGTGAATATCAACGCACTGACAGTTGGACGCCAAGTGATTGCCTCAGGCATCCCCGCAGGCACCACCATCAGTTCAATCAATGTCCCCGCCCGCACCGCGACCCTGAGCAATCCTATCACATCGGACTTTACTTCCGGCGTGGGTCAAGTGGTTGTCGTGAACGGAGGGGTTGGTTACACTACGGCACCAACCGTTACATTTACGCCTTCCAACGGTGCCACCGGGACAGCAATCATTGACCCTATTACGCAACGCGTGACTTCTGTCGTTGTCACGAATGTTGGAACGGGTTTTGTTAACCCGCCCACCGTTGGATTTACGGGTGGTAGTGGTGGTGGAGCACTTGCAAATGCTGTACTCACCACTCGAGAAACCGCCAGTGTTACATCGATTACCGTGAACACACCAGGTGCCGGTTATTTAGTACCCCCAACGGTTCTTATTGCCGGTGGTACCACTGGAACTCCAGCAACTGCCGTTGCTACTTTGACTGGCAATACAGTTACCGCCGTGACTGTCGTCAATCCAGGCTCAGGCTACTTCGCCGCGCCAACCATCACCTTAGTGCCTGTTGGTGCTGATCCAGGCGTGGGCGCCACGGCAACGGCGAATATGTTTGTTCCTCAAGGGCGGGTATACTCCCCAGCAACTCCTCCCAGTGTTTTATCGATTGCCGTGAGCACACCAGGTGCGGGTTATACATCGCCCCCAACGGTTAATTTTACGGGTGGCTCCCCTACAGTCCCAGCAACTGCTGTTACTAGTATCAATGGTGCCGGCCAGGTTACCGCTGTGACTGTCGTCAATCCAGGCACAGGCTACTCCAGCGCGCCAACCATTACCTTAGTGCCTGTTGTTGGAAACATCCCGACAACGGTCGCCACAGCAACGGCCACGATGAATGGGACTCTCGATCCTCATGCGTATTCAAACTGGAATACCGTCCTACCCGGCAACCGGCGAAATGTTCCAGAAGGCATTTACCTCGATTCCGGAACAGGTTTTACTTGGGGCCCTGCCCAGTTTACCACTCGGTATGGCTATGTTTTGGAGCTTCCTCTCACCGACGCTCTCGATCCAGATTCGGATTTGGATCTTATCTCTGACTACGATGAATTATTCGTATTCACCACCAATCCCTTGAATCTAGATAGCGATGGAGATGAACTCGATGATTTCCTCGAAATCTACGTCAACTTCACCGATCCCTTGAATCCAGATACCGATGGAGATGGATTAACTGACTTTGAGGAAGTTGATGATTATGGGACAGATCCGCTTTTAGTGGATACCGATGGCGATGGCTTCACGGATTTTGAGGAGGTAAATGCGCTGTCGCCAATAGGAGGATCTGATCCCTTGGATGGAAACAGCCGTCCAGGTGGTGCTTTACCAGTTCCGAACGAACTTCTTCACAAGGCTCCAGAGCCCACAGGACCTAGCAGAGAAATCACCATCGCTGATACCTACTCGCCCTTCGGCACCCGCCCCAATACAGATCGGTCCGGTGAAGACGGCTCGGTTGCGATTCGTGATCAGAATGGTGCGATCATTTGGGTGGATAACCTAGGTCAAGCCGTCCTTCTCCCTGAAACAGGTTTGGCCAGGACTCTTTACGTTTCAAACTCCGAGTGTGTGGTGTGGAGAAACCGTTTCGATAACACCTACAACGAGCTCGCCTCAACCTCGAACCTCATCATCTATCGTAAGGACGACAACAATGTTGTTACCGCTTCTCCTGAAGTTGTGATTCCCGGAACTCTCTTGGATACGGTAGGAGTTTCTCCAGCAACTTTCGGCTTTACGTTGATCGCGGCTGATAATGCTGAAGGCGTTCAACTCTTCGTCGGCCAGCCGTATATCATATCGCTACGTACTACAACGGCTTATCGCTTGACCTTTGATGGGCAAACCCAAAAATTAACAGACCGTGTTGATTACGTCCCAGCAGCTTTCGGCAACAACGAGGGTATGCGTGTCGTTGGCTCTGGTGCAGATGCTTCGCAGTTTTATACAATGGAGGCATATCGAGGCCGCTTAGAAGATTTAGCCACCCAATTAGGCAACACCCAAGCGCTTGCAACTGAGCAAATCGGTATTTGGGCCACATGGAATGTCGATGCTGAACAGCTTGCAGATATACCGCTGGCCTCCCCTTCGAATTACGTTACAGAAATAGGTTACGTATCTAACCAGCGGCTGATTGTTGAGGCGGCCGTTTTCAATCCCGTAACAGGACTCGCCAACGGCAACCGCGTTCTTCATGATATGAGGCTTCAAAATACGGGAGCCATCACCCTCTTGAATTCGGTCTTACTTGCTCCGACTAGAAGTATTCTTCCGTTAAACGACTTCACACGTGCAGGGACTCCCGTCTATTTATACACAAGGGGAACATCTGGAACTGACCTTTCTTTATTCCGCTTCGATGCAAACCTCACACAAATTGGCGCTACAATTACTCTACCTTCTCCTGTCACTTCAAGCAATGTGTTTGTCCGTAACCCGCGAGATGCCTCTCTTCTAATTCGTGATGACAATGGGCAGAGCATGTGGATCCCATCGGTGTTGAATTCGCTGACTTCTGAGGTCCAGAGGCTTGGCACTCCTAGAATCCTTACCTCAGAGTTTGACTCAACTCCTCTCTTCGTTTCAAAGGACGAAGCGGTCATCTGGCGTAATGCAGGCGCTCCCGCCTCACTAACATTGCCAAACCCCGGGGTCGTTCCAGTTGCAGACATTTCACACTACACGCTCAGCGCCACCACTGGAGGATTAGTTAGGACCCCGATCGCCCCTCCTATCCTTGGCCGCTTCGTTGCGGACACTTCGGTTTTGACAAGAAATGCCGATACCGAGGGCTGGTTCGTCACGACCTTTGAGAAAACCGCTCCTCGCACAACGGTATTGCGAACCTATCGCTTGCGGACCAGTACGACATCGGATCGTGATGGCGACGGAATGCTAGATAATGCAGAGCTTACTCTGGGCACGGATCCCAATAACCCGGATACCGACGGTGATGGCATCAATGATGGGTTCGAGATTTACCCATACTATCTGACATCAGGAATTTTCACTTATGAGGAGGCCCGCCAAGATGCGATCAGCCGCGGCGGACGTCTTGTTGTGCTTGATACGGCAGAGAAACTGGCAGCAATACAACGCTTACTGGGCAGTCTATCTTTAGGAAGCAAATACTGGATTGGCGGCTCTGACCAAGATGCACCAAATGGCTCTCCGGGCGCTCGTGAAGGCATATACCAATGGATGGATTCCTCCGCAGAATTTTTCCTAGCAAACGGCACGCCAACAGGCACGCTTCTATCTCCTAGTCCAAGCTTAAGGCCTTGGGCTCCTTCTCAACCCAATAATGTAAACAATGCCGATGGCATTCTCCTGCGCTCAGATTATCTCTGGGAAGTGGCGCCACTGCTTAGTACATACGGCTACATCTACGAATTCAAAACCAGCGATCCGCTCCTCATCGATACCGACGGCGATGGCCTTACAGATGAAGAAGAATCGCAATTGGGGACTAATCCTAATCTCGCGGATACAGATGGAGATGGGCTTGATGACTACGATGAATTATACACACATGGCACCGATCCCCTCATTGTTGATACCGATGGAGATGGATTAAATGACGATGAAGAAATCTTAATCCACTTAACAGACCCGCTGTTGGTGGATACCGATGGCGATGGCTTCACGGACTCTGAGGAGGTGAATGCGCTACCACCATCTGATCCTTTGGATGCATCTGACCGCCCTAGCGGTGGAGTGGCTGTTGTTGTGAACGAACTTCTCCACAGTTCTCCAGAACCGACTGGACCAAGCAGAGAAATTACGATCCCTGAGACCTACGGGCCCTTCGGCACCCGCCCCGATACAGATCGGGTCAGTGAAGATGGCTCGGTTGCGGTTCGTGATGTCAATGGCGTGATCATTTGGGTGGACAACTTAGGTCAATCCGTCGTCCTACCTGAAACAGCTTTGGCTAAAACTCTTTACGTTTCAAACTCCGAGTGTGTCGTTTGGAAAAACCGTTACGAGGGCACCTACAACGAACGCGGTTCGGTCTCGCGCGTCGTCATCTATCGTAAGGACGCAACCAATGTTGTTACTGCTTCTCCTGAAGTTATTATTCCCGGAACGCTCTTGGAAACGGTAGGAGTTTCTCCAGCAACTTTCGGCTTCACGTTAATCGCAGCTGAAACGGACATCAGTATACCGATTATTGAATCCGTCCAACAGTATCAGGATGGCGCCAACGCGTTTGGTCCTACCTACGCACTTCGCGATATCGATATTTGGGATGGTCGTGTCACAACTGGCTATCGCTTGACCTTTGATGGACAAATCCAAGAACTAACGGATCGTTACGATTACGTCCCACTTGGCTCTCAGAACGTCGAGGGCATACGCGTGGTTGCATCGGGTGCCGATGCTTCGCAATTGTTGGTAATGACTACCGCCTTGGATTTCTTCGACAGCCCACTCGACGCGGATCCTTTCAGTTTCAAAACTCAGGAATCTGGCATCTGGGCCACGTGGAATCCCGATAGTGAACAACTTACAGATGTGCCGCTGTCATCCCTCACGGATCCTATTACAGAAGTCGGTTACATATCCAATCAGCGGCTGGTTGTTGAGACGGCCGTGATCAGCACCCTAACAGGATTACGCAATGGCAACAACAAGCTTCAAGATATTAGGATCCGGGATAACGGAGCTATCTCTCTTGTCAATACAGTGTCACTCGATCTGCAGACAAGGATTCTTGCGCTCAACACTTACTCACGTGCTGGAACTCCCGCTTACATATACACCACGGGAATATCAGGAACAACAAGCACCCTTGCTTTATTCCGCTTCGATCAGAGCCTCACGCGAATTGGCGCCACGATTAATCTTCCATCGCGTATCAGTTCAGGAAATGTGTTTGTCCGTAACCCGCGAGATGCATCCCTTCTGATCCGTGATGACAATGGGCAGAGCATGTGGATCCCATCGGTGTTGAATTCTTTAACCTCCGCGGTTGAGGGCCTCGGCACAGCTAGAACTCTGGCCTCAGAGTTTACTTCATCTCCTCTCTTCGTCTCAACGAACGAAGCAGTCACCTGGCGTAATGCAGGCGCTCCCGCCTCACTAACATTGCCAAACCCCGGTGTCGTTCCAGTTGCAGAGATTTCACACTACACTCGATCCACCACTGGAGGCATTATCAGGACTTCGATCTCCCCTCCTATCCTTGGTCGCTATGTTGCAAGGGTTCCGGCTTTGACATTAGATGCCGATACCGAGGGCTGGTTCGTCACGACCTTTGAGAAAACCGCTGCTCGCACAACGGTAATGCGAACCTATCGCTTGCGCACCACTACGACATCGGATCGCGATCTTGATGCGTTGTTGGATGCTACAGAGGCTACTTTGGGCACGGATCCCAATAACCCGGATACCGACGGTGATGGCATCAATGATGGATTAGAGATTTACCCATTCTATTTGACAACCGGTGTCTTCACTTATGAACAGGCCCGCCAAGATGCGATCCGCCGCGGCGGACGCCTTGCTGTGCTTGATACGGCAGAGAAACTGGCAGTGATCCAACGCTTGGTGGGCAATCCCGCCTTAGGAACCAAATACTGGATTGGTGGCTCCGACCAAGATGTGCCGAATGGCTCCATCGGCGCTCGTGAAGGCCAATACCAATGGATGAATTCCTCGGCAGAGTTTTTCCTAACGAACGGCACTCCAACAGGCACGCCTCTATCTATTTTAGCAAGCTTAACTCCTTGGGCTTCTGGTCAACCCAATAATGTAAACAATGCCGATGGCATGCTCTTGCGCTCGGATTTCCTCTGGGAAATGGCACCACTTACGAATCAATCCGGCTACATCTTCGAATTCAAAACCAGTGATCCGCTCGAGGTCGATACCGATACCGACGGTCTTGCAGATGCAGAAGAATTACAATTCGGAACGAATCCTAATATGTCTGATACTGATCTAGATTTGATTAGTGATCTACTCGAAGTGCGTGGATATAGATGGGATTCGCTCACGAGCACAATGGTTCTAGATTTGAGCACCAACCAGATTACCTCCAATCCTGTACTCGCGGATACCGATGGGGATGGAGTTTCTGACTACCTCGAGGTTGCAGGTTACATCTGTGGATCTCCGTATGTGTTCAGTGCAACTGGTACCCGAACCAATCCAAACTTGCGTGACAGCGATGGTGACGGATATTCTGACGGCCTTGAGGTGTGTAATGGATCGGATCCAAATGATCCTAATGAGCTCCCCGTCGTCCCTCCTGATTTGTTTCTTGAGGATCAATTCAATCAGGTCACAAACATCAACTCTCAGGATATCCCTCTGGATTTTGTTTGGTCTCCGCTCGGCCAACGCACAGACAACAGCCGCTGGTCAGATGATGGATCCGTTATCTATGCAGACGCCAGTGGCGTATTGCTCTGGCAGACACAGAATGGCCAAGTAACCCCAATTCCCAATTCTACTAAGGCGATTCCTCTGATTGTCTCCAATAACAAGGCGATGATCTGGCAAAATGCATTTGACAATGCAGGAGATACGGTGCCCGGAGACGGTAACGGCGTAGCCCCAATCGAGGTATTTATCTATAATATCAATCCAGCTACAGGTATCATTTCTGCTCCAGTTGTGGTCTCAAACGCAACTACACTTCGCATGCTCGGTGCAAACATCATGGCGACTGCGCCGATCACCGCCACGTCCACCGCCTATCATCTCATTACTTCTGAAGTGAACGGAGCTAATCCTTATCGAATCTACCGCGTCACACTGGACGGAAACGTTCAGGCAGTCAGCACGATTATTGATGGTGATACTGCAGAAGCGGGTCGTGAGGGCGCACGTGTCTACGGACATGGCTCGGATGGCACGTCAGTTTTCTTCACTCAGGGACAAGCAGGAGCTCCGGACTTGAGAACACAAGATATTTTCTGGGTGGACGGTGCCCGCGCGGCGACAACCTCCGGAGTATGGGAGGAACTCGTCGATACCGCCGCCTCAGAAGCAGGCCAACTCGGTAGCCGGATTCTTTACACATCAGCAACTCGCGTTGTCTACGAGAGCATCACTCCTACTGTTGCTCCCGGCACATCGATCCCTATCGGCGCGCCCATCAATATCCAGCGTAATGGACCCGCAGTGACAATCTCGCTTCTTAATCACGGCTTATCCGTAGGAGATATCATTGCAATTTCAGGAGCTGCAGGAGGCATAGTAAATCCCATTACAGAACTTGCCGTTGTGATAAACGGAGTTCACACGGTCACTTCAGTTTCTAGTCCTAGCACGTTCGTTATAAACATTCCTACCGTATCTGTCGGCAATGAGAACTATACAACAACGGGTTTAATAAGCCTTGTCTCCGCAGGAGGTAATCGTATCATTGACGCACGAGGCAATGCATTCACTGGATTTATAGCTGGTGACAACAATGACATCACTCCCGATGAGCAGGACTACTTCCGCTTCCTGCAAATATCGACTCAGACCATCGCTGGTGATACTCGCTGGGCCTATGCGTTGAACACGAATAGGGATGAGATCTTGGTTTACACCCTCACGAACAATGGTTTTGTCCTGAATTACCGCGCGGAATTACCGCAAGGTGTTATCCTCGATGAATTCGCAACGGTGAAGAAGATCAATCCTGAAGACGGATCCGCGATCATTAGCTCAGATAACATTGATAGTGTAATCTGGGTGGGCAATATCGGCACAAGCGCACAGAATCTAACCTTGTTCCCATCCAGCAGCCGCGCCGAAGGAATGTTTGTTTCCGCTAATCAGGCATTGGTTTGGAATAATGCCAAGGCTCCTGTGGGTCTTGGCGGTGTGATCCCTAATATCCAACTGATTCATTATCAGAGAGGACCAGACGCCCTAGCTGCGAGAAATATCTCATCTTCTATCGCGGGTAAATTCGTGCTAGCTACCCCAATATTCAGTCCGAATCCTGCTGATTGGACGTTCAAAACTCTAGAGAAAACAGGAAGTCTTACGACCACCATCCGCTCTTATGGGTTAACAACCTTCTCCAATCGTGACACGGATAATGATGGATTACCAAATTCGATCGAGCTTACACTTGGTACAAACGGTAATACGGCAGATACCGATGGTGATGGGCTCTCGGATGCTGATGAAGTTTATCCATACTACATCATCGATGGCAATTTCACTTGGGAGGAAGCCCAAGCCGATGCCGACCTTCGTGGTGGCCGTGTTGCGGTCATCAGTAACCATGACGATTACAGCGCGATGGTGCGGAGGTTAGGGAATGCCAACACCAGCACTCTCTGGCTGGGTGCGACGGACGAGACCACAGAAGGCACATGGCGCTGGAGTGACGATGACAGCACGATCCTGAATAGCGCAAATTGGCAGCTTCCAGGACCTCTTGACTGGTCAGGATTCCACGCACAGACTGTTACCACAGTGGTTCCCTGGGCAGCTGGAAGACCCAATAATGCCAATAATGCTGATGGTCTAATCCTACGAACCGATGAGTTATTTGAAGATCGTCCAGTGACACAAACTCGTGCTTACTTGATCGAATATCCACGCACCGATCCAACGGATGAAGATACGGACGGAGATGGGGTTGCCGACGAGGACGAGCGTCTCAATGGCACCGATCCTACAGAGACAGATGGTTTCGCAGCAGTCCCAGAACTGCCAACTCCGCCTCCGGTGGTTCCTTTCACCGATCCAAGAGTCGCCACCACATTTTATGGTCTCTTGTATGATCCTGAACAAGGGCATATCGGCAACATGACAATGAAAGTCTCAACCGCTGGTGCCTTCACTTACAACTTTAATGGCTTGATCAGCACCATTAAAGCAAGTGGACGCGGTAGCTTCCTTATTAACGGCTCCTATTCTGGTGGTGGCCCAACTGGGTACCTTGGTAATGATGACATCGACTTTGTAGACATGCAATATAAGCAGGAACTATCAGGTGAATGGGTTATATTCGGCGTCATGGAGCGCGCAGATGGGAATCAACTAGGATTTGAGTTGCGCTCCGCGCAATACAGCAAGGCCAATCCCTATACAGCGACCGCAGTGACGATGGCGTTCTCACTGCCCGCATCCGAACCGTCTGAACCTTTAGGAGATGGCGTAGCGACAGGCAGCATCAGCAACACTGGAAGTGTAAAACTTAATATTTACATGCCCAATGGCTCACGTGCTACCTCCTCTGGCCCAATCTTGAATTCAGATTATTATGTAATGAATGCCTTGTCGAACAGTGGTCAAAAATCCGCTCTCGTTGGAGCCATTAATATGGATTCTGACCGAACTTCACTAGATTATGACGGAAACGTGCGTTTGTATGCTCAAGCAGCATTTGTTAACGGTCGATATCTCGGAGTGATTGATCAACAGCGCTCGGTGCTCGGTTCAGCATATAGAATGGCAACTAAAGGCTTATCTCCATACTTTGAGGCAACTCTGAGCGGTTGGAATACACGCTTCAACTTAGTTGAAGGTAATTTCGATGGAGTTTCTGAGATAGGAGCGTGGGGAGTGAGCAATAAGATTAATATCCCTGGCTCACCTACCAGAAGTAATAAGGCTAGTTTTGTCCCTAAAACAGGTCTGATTTCCTACAGTTTCACTGAGACGGATGCGACTCTTGGAACGAAAACAACGGCCAGTGGCTATGCCGTGGTGCTTCAGAAACCTGAGCAAATGCGTGGATTCTACACCAGTCCATTTTCAACAGGTCAATTCACAGTAACTGAAAATGATGGTTCCGTTCCGTCGATTACAGATATTTCGCCACGCAACAAAGCAGTGCCCGTTGGATTTACGGAATATTTCGTTCAAGTTAATACACCGGGTGCGTGGGAAGTGGTTGTGCCTACTGGGCAAACAATCACCGTCACAAATACGGTTACAATACCAGGCGATCCAATTAAAGGGACCCCAGATACTACCGAAGAAGTAGAGATCGAAATACCTTGGGTCACAGCAGAAATCGTATCTGGTGGAATTGGCAGCGTCGGAAATGGTAACGGAGTGGTGAAAATCACGGTTCAAGAAAATACCACCAACTTGTGGTTCTACTCGACTGTCAAGATCGCCGGCATCAACCACAATATCACTCAGAACTATACGGGAAGCCGCTAATTTCACTGTAAAGTTACATCATCCATTTCATAATAGAAATGGATGATGTTTGCTTTTAGGGGTATTGGCCTCGGAACAGCTAAGATGAAAAAGCAACGATTCAAATTTATTCTGATCGGCTTCTTATTGCTGATTTCTATCTGGCTTGCATGGCCGGAGCCGAAGCAGGCATCGGGTCAATCCGCCGACACGACAAGCACGCAATCTGGCAACTCTAGAAAAGGAATAGGCTGGCAATTGCTAGGCTTTGGAGAGAAAGAAAATCAAAACCGCCCGAAAAACCGTCCGAGTTCTCTAGAGGACTCGGGAATGAAGCGCATCGATCGTCTCATCACTCATCAAACGCTCAGTAACCAAGAAGTCGCTGAACAGCTTCGTGGGATTGCAAAGGACAAAAGTATGCCTGAAAATGTGAGAGCCGAGGCGCTCGGACATGGTGTGATATTGGATTTGGCCACATTTGCCGAGATGGCAGCAGATGCCCAACTACCCCCAGAAATGGCAGAGGATCTTCTTCAACACGTCATCAACGAAAACCGAGATCCGGCCCTTCAAATTCGTGCTTACAAGGATTTTTTGAATCATTCATCTCCGGAAATTCGCGATCAAGCTAAGGAATTACTCGCATTCATCTTGGAAGATGATGAGGGCAAAGCCGATGATGCCACTCTGCTGCAAATGGCAGATGCCAAGATCAAACAGATCCAGGCCGAAAAGCCACCAGAAGAATAAATCTCAAGATAATCGACTCATTGGCGATTATTCGATTTACATTTTCACTCTAGCAAAAAAGGCTGCGCATGACTAAGCGCGTTCACATGCCCCCCTGTGTATCCAAAACGTGTCGGAAGACTCCTTGTCTTTCGGCATTCAGCCTCATCGAGTTACTTGCAGTAATGGCGATCCTGATGATTTTGGCTGGGATCACCGTTTCTGGTATTTGTGATTCATCTCATAACGCCCGCCAAATCTCACGCGAAATTGTCAAAATACATCTCCAACAGACACGTGCTCATGCCATCGCAACACGCAATCAAACAGCGCTGATTATTCCTGTTAGAGAAAGCGGCAAGTCAGGACTCCGCACGATATCCTTGATTGAAGTTGAAAAAGTGGATGGCAGTTACGTACCGATGGAAAAGAAAGATGGCAGCACTGCGCCACTCCAGCGATGGATGGAACTCCCTAAAAATTTCCACTTCGTCACCAACACCATGATCCAATCTGAGCAACGAACTGTGCTGGATTACGAAAAAACATTAATCATTAGCCAGCGCGGGATTGAGATCGAATGCCACATGATCGTTTTCACGCCCAATGGACAGATCGCCTATCCATTCTCCGGCGAGCCGATTCATATCGCTTTGGCAGAAGTAGCCCGCAATCGAAACTCATTTCAAATCAGTGAAATTTCGAACCACAAGCCAGTGGTTGATCTGCTTTTGGTAAATCGTCTAACAGCCAGAACCCGAAGCATGAAACCATGATCTGCAAATCATATCAAAATATCATGCTGAAACGCGGCATGTCACTGGCGGAAGTCGTGATGGCCATCGCCGTCATCGCTTTCAGTATCCCACTGATCCTCGCTGCAACAGGCGGAGCGCATCGTTCTCGTCAAGATGCAGAAGCTGATACCCGCTCCGCATGGTTAGTGCGCGATGTGCAGCGAATAATCAACAACGAGTGGTCAGAAATCGCACAACCTTTTGTTCCGAAAATTTCATTTCCCTTTCCCTCTGGAGATTCCTCAGAAGCCACGATGGAGTTGGCTTACAAACAGGATGGAACGTTAATTACAGACGAAGACATCGATCAAGCAGTCTATCTCGTTACGGTAGAAGCTGGAACCTATATGACGAACGCAAATCATTCTACAGCGTCATCACTGGCATTGATCACAATCAATATTCAATACCCAGCCAAAGCCGCTCCTAACAACCGCAAGAAATTGACTTATCAATTCGTCAGCGCACGCGAAGGAATTCTATGAACCATGAAATCCCATCACCCCAATCGAGAGGCAACGGTTTCACCTTGCTTGAGCTATTGGTCGCCATGTCAATTACATCCGTGCTACTGATTACCTTGGCCGTAATTATCAATCAGACAACCGATGGTTACGCGCTTTCACAGCGCGCCGTGAATCATCTCTCTCAAGCTCGCGCATTCTTACAGCTCGTCGAGTCCGAGCTTTCAACTCGCCTGTCGGAAACGCCTATCGTCCATCGTTCTGCCATGCTCATCGCCGATGAAAGCTCGGATCAGATTGCATTTGTTAGAACGTTAACAAATGATGAGCAATATCCTGAATATCCAGGCGATCTCGCCACCAGCTGTTATTACGTGGCATTCGCCGAAGACTCAGATCAACGAATTCTCCCCAAATTATTTCGCAAAATACTCAATCCTACGGAAACACAAAACCTCATGGATGCTGGAGACGAAGCCGACTTTCCAGAAGTTGACCCAACCCTTGATGAGCCTGTCGTCGACTCTGTGCTGTGCTTTAAAGCTACCCCGATGTATCGAAATCTAGAAACTGGAAATGACGAGCCGTGGGATAAAACCATCGAGCATGCACCTTCTCATATCGAACTCCTCATTCGCACGCTCGATGAATCGTTCTCGCGTCGCTTCATGAACCAAGCCGAATGGAATCGAATCGCGATATCACCTAAGAAAAGCGAGCTTCAAATGATCCGCTCGGTTTCACACAAGATTTCGTTCTGAATATGACATCACGCTTCCATCAAATCTATTTTAAGCATGGCATCGCATTGCCTATGGCTCTGATGTCGATCGGCGCCCTACTTATGTTGATGGTCGGGATGCTCATGGTCATTGGCCTCGAACGAAAGACTGCCCGCTCCTATTCCGATACCACTCGCGCGGAACTCGCCCTAGAAAGCGGCCTCGCCAACGCTCTTGCAGTTATCTCAGAAATTTCCTCCCGCGATGATTCCTTGGTTTTCCGCATCGATGATCCCAACCAACCGCAACTCGCCAGCGATCAGCGACCCCTTGGTTATCGCGAGCAATTCTTTACTTACGGCGAGCTATTTGAAAACGATGCATGGCAGGCCATCCCATTGTTCAGCGCCGCTCCGCGCGAAACGCTTGGCGATCGTCAAATTGATGCGAGAGAGCTCACTGAGAAACTTTCTGAATACGCCGCTACCGTAGAGCCACTTATCTCAATCACGAAACACGATCAAAATATTCCACGTGCTCAATGGACCGAGCTTCCTACCGATCCTGAAACTCCCAACGACCAGACTATTCGCTTCGCATTTTGGATCGAAGATCTGAGTGGTAGGATTGATGCAAAACATGTTGGTAAAGAAATTCGTGACCCAGGCATCAGCACGGCCGAACTCGATCTTTCTACGATCATCCATCCACAAACTTCATCCGGAATGACGCCGCCAGTGATTGATGAAAAACGTGACCAACTCCGCACATCTGCATCATTACGCAGCTTCTTGGATGAAATCACAGTAAGCCGGATCGAGCCATACATCGCTTATCTCCCTGTATACACAGCGCCTAAGAAGATGATTCCTCATGGCTTCGGATACCAAGATGCCGGACAGCCGGCTCCGGATCTGAATCAACTTATTTCATCTGCCAACGTCTCGGAACTCACCGATCACATCGCCCGCAACCTGCCGTACTTTTCAATGCGTCGAGGCGGCTTTCCAGCATCCGAGGACTATCTAAAATATCTCGCCGCATCGATCATTGATTACGCTGATAAGGATAACAACGCAACCATCGGAACCGGCTACCGCGGCATCGATTCCTATCCATTCGTTAACGAACTCTTCGACCGCTACGAATGGGTCGCCAGTAGTGACGGCAACGTAAACATCAAAGTCGAAACTTTCGTTGAGCTATGGAATCCCAGCCAGCTTGCTATCAGTGGTGAAATTCGTTTCACGAATGTAAATCGCCATAAAATCAACATTCCACCCGCAGCCGAACACGAGTTTATTTCCGTAGAGTTTCCACCACTCACGATTACCATGCCGCCAAATGGATTTCTGGTCATTCCCATCGGTGAGCACATCCATGCATTTCCTCAGGGCGCGTTCATGCCATCTCAATTGAATTTCACTGAAACCATCGAAAGTAATTTTTCCCTGAAATGGAACAACCGCGAAATCGATTTCGCCCGCGGCGGCTTGCAACGCACCACAGGAATTTTGAGAGCAGGATCGGGCGAACGAAAATGGAAGGGGAATGCTTCTCCAGCGCACGATACTAGGATAGGTCAGTTCGGCGATCCTCGGGCCTCCATCTACATCAACAGCCCCATCATTGCTAACAGTTACGATGCCAATAGTAATTGGGGCGGCCGCGCATTGAAACATGGCATCGCAGCTACCAAGCCGACCTTGCCTTACGCCGAAGTCCGCATTAGCCAATGGCCCGATAGCGGATCAAGCACGCTGCCCGGCGTGAGACCGGTGGGTGATCAGAGGCGGCCCGGCGTAATATCGATTATGAATTCAAACGGCACGCCATACATCAGTGGCGCTTATCCGGCGAATCAACCCGACCGCGCTCCGGCTTTCATTTCAAATTCCGGTCGTTATGATTCTCTGTGTGAACTGGGAAATATCTACGACCCCGCCCAATGGAGCGATGTTCACTCGCGCAACTCCACCGCCAGCCCCAGAGCCGGCGGTGGATTTTCTCTAGCCATCGGCCGTCCTGAATTTCTTGCCTTCGATACCGAAGGACAACGAGCTGCCCAACTCATCGATTTGTTTTCTCTCTCCCCAGAAAATCCTCCCTCATATCCCAACGCTCGCCGCATCAATATCAACACCGCACCTCGCGAAGTGCTGAGATGTTTGATCGCAGGTGTTTCATTAAAAGCCGATCCTTTAGCGCCTGATGCGTCACCTCGCTATGATGAAAGTATAGGTGATCTCTTTGCGGACTGCGTCATCAGTCATCGTAATATAAGTCCGTTACGCGGTTATTCAGATCTCAATCTCATGCGGAGTGAACCGTTCGAGATGCGTGATGAATCGAATTTGGAGCATACACCATTTTTTGGAAATTCTGATTATATCGAACAAGTTCCAAGCGTCATCGATAACGACAATCCGAATGATCTCATCGAATGGGACGACGCGGGAAGAGAAGAGCTCATGCGCAAAGTCATGGATCTCGTGACGTTCCAATCCAAAACCTTTCGAATCGTCGTAGCTGGAGAAGTGCTTTCCAAATCTGGAAAACGTCTCGCCCGTGCCACGCGCGAATACCATTTCACGATCGAACCCGAACGCGACGCAAACGGCCAGGCGATCCCCAACGGCAAGCCCCGCATCACCAAGCATTATGAAATTTCTTTATAAATTCACAGCGTTGTTCGCATGGTTGATGTTGCCTCTTAACGCAGCCGAAGCCGAGCGTTATGGATTTCTCAACGTGGTGAACATGATTCCTTCCGCCAGCGCCTGCGAAATCCATCTCGCAGGGAAAAATCTCGTTCCAAGTGGCTTGAAGTCCGCCGCTGAAACCGGTTGGTTCATGATTCCCATTGGCTCTCAACCCATTTCCATTAATCACCTAGAACATAAAAAATTCAGTTCTAACATTTCGGTCATCGAAGGAGCTTCCAACCTGATCGTGATTTATCTCAAATCCAGCGATCGTCTGCAATCGGACGGGAAGCCCTTGGCTCCTCAAATTCGTCTCGCCTCCATCCCCGCTTACGAATCCGAAGGTTTTTCCCTAAAAGCCGTTTCGATGCTACCCGACACAAATCACTTCCAGTTCGCCCGTGAATCCATCGAACTCGAATTTTCGAAAGTCACCGAGATTCCGAAATGGACGGGCGGGGGATTTCAAATCCAACACAATGGCAAACTCATCGGCGAAGTGGCTCGTGGTCGCGAACGAGCTTCCTACATGCTCCTTCTCAGCACGGATCATCAAGGCAAGCATCTAACAACTATCGTAAATGCGGATCCCCAAAAACTCCCGCCATGGATGCAAAAATAGAATCAAGCTTGAGCTTCTTCGGATTTGGCGTTTAATCGTTGGAATGAGTCACAATAAGAATAAGCCAGCGCTTCCTGGAAATGTGCCACTGCAGAACAATGCTTTCGCAGCCTTGGATGGACTCAGCAATCTGCCTGCGGCACCTGAAGCAAAGGCCCCGGTCATCCCTCTGAAAACCTCCATGCGCGGCGAGAAAAACACTAAGAGAGGCCGCGTGGATATCATTCGCCAGACCGCGCATCGCGGCGGCAAGGGAGTTACGATCGCGAAGAACTTCATCGGAATCTCACTTGCTGAAAAGCAAGACCTCGCGAAAAAGATTCAGAAAGCCTGCGGTGTCGGAGGCACCGTGAAAGATGGCTGCATCGAAATCCAAGGCGACAAACGAGACGAAGTAAAACGCATTCTAACAGAAGCTGGATTCAATCCGGTTTTCTCTGGTGGTTAGTTTGCGCCAAATTTATTATCAGAGAGTTAATTAAACCCACATCCCATGAACCATCAGGAAATCCAGCAATACATCGATACGGCGATACGCTCCAAATTTAAGAACTACACATCGCAGTCAGGAGAGATGATGACGAGTGAGGGTGGAGACGGTCGATTTTTTGGAAAGGTGACCGCAACGCAGTACGTCGGCCTCCGCGGAAGAGAGGATATCTATCTCGTGATCGGCGAGACGGCGAAGCAGTTACAGATTATCAAATTTGGAGATACGGAGTGCATCAAGCCAAGTGAAACGGAGCTGGATGTCATGTTATATAAAGAACTGGGGATAGATCCCGGTGCTCAGAGCTGATTCATCCCCTAATCCGCAGTTGAGGTTGAGGATGGGGAGCGATAATGCTTAATCCAGCGTTGGTTGAGGACGAATACCTGCCAATCTTAGGTTTACCCGGTGGGTGAAGGAGAACTGGATTTCAAATAGGATGTGGGTTCAGTTTTTTCACAAAACTGCTGAAGGCTTGTAGGCAGTTTAGACAAGAGCGAAGCGATGTGCCCGCAGGGCGAGGGGCCGTAAGGCGGCACCGAGTCAAAAGGTAACGAAGTCAACGAAGGGGCTTCGCGCTACGGCCTTGGCTTTGCTTATATGATTCTTTGGCAGGAGAATTGAGAATGAAAGGTTGGAACATCCTTCGTTCTCTTCGTTGCCTTCTGTAAGAGTCTTTAATTTTTCACATAAGGTAACGAAGTCAACGAAGGGGCTTCGCGCTGCGGCCTTTGCTTTGCTTATATGATTGTTTGGCAGGAGATTTGAGAATGAAGGGTTGGAACATCCTTCGTTCTCTTCGTTACCTTCTGTAAGAATTTTTGATCCTAAAGACCTTAGTGCCAACTGTGGATTCTAGATTCATAGGCCCCAGAAGAGTTTACTGTTTTCGACAATCTCCTCAAGGATTCCGACTCCCATCTCTCTTTCAAATGCTAGCGCGATCTCCCCTAAGTTCGCGGGGTGATTCCATTCACCATCCAGCGGAAATTTCATCAATTCCTGCGGTGGTGCCATTTCCGGTGCGTCAGTTTCCAGTAAAATGCGATTTTTCGGCAACCGCTTGAAGCATTCTAACACTTTACGTTTCCGCGCGTGTAGAAAATATCCAGAAAACGAAAACCACGCACCACGTTTAAGCAAACGCTCCGCGACCTCGACCGATCCTCCGAAGGAGTGCATGAGAAATTTCTCCGGCCATGCGTCGGCTTCATCCATCAATTGAAAAAGTTCATCCCAAGCTTTCAGGCAATGCACGGTCATCACCCTATCCAGCTCCACGGCAATGGCGACCTGCTTGATAAACACCTCGCGCTGCACTTCCAAGCATGGCGAACTCACCCAGCCGTCCACGCCGATTTCGCCCAAGCTTGCCCGCGAGTCCTCGATCAACAACACCCTTAGCCTTTCCTCCCAGCCCTCCTCGACCGTATCCGCAAACCACGGATGCACTCCATAGGCAAGTCTCACAAAATCCGGAAACTCCTGCGCGATTTCACGCACGCACGCCCAATCGCTTTCCCTTGTCGCATTCACCACGCACCCGGAAACCCCAACCGCCTTCATCTCAGCGATCAGTTCCCCAACCGGTTTCCCAAACCGCTCACTCTGCAAATGATTGTGAGAATCAAACAACACGGCGTGAGCTTAGTCGCTTTCTAGGAGCTATTCAAGTCACCCTGCGCACCTGCACGCCGATGTAGCCGAGAAGAGCTGTTTTTGGTTAGTGGCTCGACTCAGCTAAATGATTATCCAATGGAAAATTTGGGAATTGGCTGGTCAAAGGATGGGGAGTGTTCAATGAGTTTATGCAACGATGAGCTCAGCACCAAACCCAAGCCCAGTCCCAGAACAAGAAATCAGTCGTCTTCGTGATCTTTCACCTCAGCAAGTGCGTTCCGGAGTCGCGGCGTGGCTGGGGTGGCTCTTCGATGGGCTGGATATGCATCTTTATACCTTGGTGGCGACGGCGTTTGTGGCGCAGTTGCTGATGACGAGCGAGAGCGACCCGGATGTGGGGCAAAAGGCATCGATCATCCAAGCGGCGTTTTTGGTAGGCTGGGCAGTTGGCGGTGCGGTGTTCGGACGGGTGGCGGATTTGATCGGTCGGAGCCGCGCGCTAGTGCTGACCATTTTGACGTATGCGTGCTTCACAGGACTTTCGTTTTTCTCGCAGGAGTGGTGGCATTTGTTGATTTTCCGGTTTCTTGCGGCACTCGGAATCGGTGGTGAGTGGGCGGTAGGAGCGTCGTTGCTCTCGGAAACATGGCCGAAAAAATGGCGACCATGGATTGCCGCGACTTTGCAAAGCGCAGTGAACTGCGGCGTTTTGTTGGCCTGTTTGGCAGGGGTCTTGCTGAAAGGTCACCCGCCACAATGGATTTTCTTGGTAGGTGTCCTGCCTGCCTTCATCACCTTGTGGATCCGCAAGGCGGTGCCTGAGACGGATGAGTGGATAGAGGCAAAAAAAGATAGGCCCGCAGCGAGGCTTAGCGAGCTTTTTGGGCCGGAAGTGCGAAGGGTGACGTGGACGGTCATGCTGATTTGTGCGGTTTCCCTGACAGCCCACTGGACGTTCTTGTTCTGGCAGCAAAGTTATATCCGTACTTTGCCAGAGGTGGGAAATTTGAAAGTGGAGAAAGACCATGTGACGGTGATGGCTTTGTTATGGATCATGATTGGCTCGCTGATAGGAAATTTCCTGGCGGGCGGCTTGGCTCAAATCATGGGCTATGCGCGGGCGATCTCACTCATGCTGTTCGGTTATTTCGTGATCATGTGGTTCACGTTTTCCAGCCCCCACAGCCTCACTATGACTTACGTGCTGTTTACCTGCATAGGCGTGATGCAGGGCTGCTTTGGGCTTTTCACGATGTGCTTGCCACCGCTATTTCCCGTGCTTTTACGCAGCACAGGGGCGGGATTTTGTTACAATATTGGACGTGTCTTGTCGGCAGCGGGAGTGGTATTTTTCGGAATATTCAACCGTGTGGAGGGCGACTATGCTGGGGTATTACTGACTGCGTCGTATTTGTTCATCCCGGCGGCGATTTTTGCCCTGCTGTTACCGAAAGCGCGCGACCACGCTTAGACTGGGATTTAGGCTGGGGAGACGAGTCATTTGTAAGGCGGTTGGGAGGCTGAGAACAACGCATTCCTACGCTTGCGTCCCAGCCGCTCTCAGTGTATCCACCCCCTCCCAGCCCGTAATGGGCGTAGCCAAATTTCTCATGATCAAGTGGATTCTCCAAAAAATCGTCGGTAGCAAAAACATGCGCGAGATACGTCGCATTCGCCCGACCGTCACCCGTATTAACGAAATCGAGCAAGCCCTGCAGCGCGAGCCTGAGGAGAAACTGCGTGAAATGACCGCCAAGTGGCAGGCGCATCTCGCCCGTTATCATGAGCTTCAAGTTCCAGCGAAACCCGTCATCGCGCGCATGTCCGCTGAGGAGCTTTCCGCCACCGCTAGCGATTTACAAGAACGCCTCAAAGGCCTTCGCGGAGAATTCCCAGCTCTTCCCGCCACTATCGCCGCGACTCCAGAAGCCATCGAAGCCGCGAAAGCCGCCTTCCATGAAATTGAGCCAGAATTCCAAAGCGCCCGCGCGAAATATTTGGAAACCATTCTTCCCGATGCATACGCCGTTGTGAAAAACGGTGCCCGCCGCATGTGTGGTCAGGAAATTCAAGTCAGCGATCACCCGATCGAATGGCAGATGGTGCACTTCGATGTGCAGCTGGTTGGCGGCATCGCCCTGCATCGCGGAATGATTGCAGAAATGCAAACCGGTGAGGGAAAAACCCTCGTCGCCACGCTTCCCGTTTTTCTCAACGCACTCACCGGCCTCGGCGTTCACGTCATCACGGTCAACGATTACCTCGCGAAACGCGACTCGGATTGGATGGGCTCGCTGTTCCGCTATCTCGGCCTAACAGTCGGTTGTATTCAAAACCAAATGGCACCATGGGACAGACGCGAGCAATACGCGTGCGACGTCACCTACGGGACCAACGCCGAGTTCGGCTTCGATTACCTCCGCGACAACGGCATGGCTTCCGCTAGAGACGAGCAAGTCCAGCGCGGCCATTACTTCGCCATCATCGACGAGGTTGACTCCATCCTCATCGACGAAGCCCGCACACCGCTCATCATTTCCGGGCCGACTGCACAATCCACCCACCAATTTGATAAATACAAGCCGCTCATCGAGTCGCTCGTGAAAAAACAAACGGCTCTCTGCAATGATTTCGCAGCCGAAGCCAAGAAGCTCGCTGACGCGGGTGATATGGACGGCGCGGGTCGTTTGCTTTTCAAAATCAAACTCGGCCAACCACGCAACCGCATGTTGATGCGTTTCATGGAAGAGCCGGAAAACCGCCGCCTCATCGAGAAAACCGAGCTCTCCTTACATCAAGACGCGCGCAAAAAAGATCTCTTCGAGATCAAAGAAGAGCTCTACTTCACCATCGATGAAAAAGGCAACGATGCGGATCTCATGGAGATGGGCCGCCAGTTTCTTTCTCCAGGAGATCCAGAGTCGTTCACCCTTCCTGATCTTGGCACCTTGTTTGCGGACATCGATACCAACCTCGATCTAATAGAAGAACAAAAGATCGCAGCAAAGGAACAGGCGCAGCAGCGGATGGATACCCAAGCGGAAAAAATCCACAACATTTCCCAGCTTCTCAAAGCTTATTGCGTTTACGAGAAAGACGTCCAATACGTCGTCAAAGACGGCAAGGTCATCATCGTCGATGATAATACGGGTCGTGAAATGCCAGGTCGCCGTTGGTCGGATGGTCTCCATCAAGCCGTCGAAGCCAAAGAAAGTTGCGCCATCGAAAAGGAAACGCAGACCTTCGCGACGATCACGATCCAAAACTATTTCCGTCTCTACGAAAAACTCGCGGGTATGACCGGAACCGCGGAAACCGAAGCTGCGGAGTTTCACGATATCTATCGCCTCGATGTGTTGCCGATCCCGACGAATCGCCCCAACACACGCGTCGATGAAAACGATCAGGTTTTCAAAACTCGCCGTGAGAAGTTCAATGCGGTGATCGAGAAAATCAAAGAAGCTCACGAAAAAGGCCAGCCCGTGCTTTGCGGAACGGCATCGGTTGAAGCATCGCAAACTCTTGCGCGGATGTTGCAACGTGCAAAAATCCCGCACTCTGTTCTTAACGCGAAGTTCCACGAACAAGAAGCGGAAATCATTTCCCAAGCCGGACAGGCAGGCGCGGTCACCGTTTCCACCAACATGGCGGGACGCGGAACCGACATCAAACTCGGCAAAGGCGTCTCCGAAGTCGGCGGACTGTTTGTCATCGGCACCGAACGTTATGAATCCCGCCGCGTCGATCGTCAGCTCCGTGGCCGTTGCGCCCGACAAGGCGATCCGGGCCGCTCGCAGTTCTTCATTTCTTTCGAAGACGACCTCATGCGCAACTTCGCCGCCGCGGATAGAATGACCTCCATGATGGAGCGCTTCGGAATGAAAGAAGGCGAAGCCCTTGAACATTCTTGGTTGAACCGCTCCGTGGAAACCGCGCAGAAACGCGTTGAGCAACGCAACTACACTTGGCGTAAACGCGTGTTAGATTTCGATGATGTGATGAACCGCCAACGCGAAGTGGTTTACGGCTATCGCAACGAAGTGCTTTCCACCGAAACTCCACGCGATCTCGTGACCGAAATCATCGAGGAAACCATCCCTGCGAAAGTGAACGAGTATCTCGTCGATCGCGATTATGATGCGCCGGATCACACGGAACTTCTCGGCTGGGTCAACGCAACGCTGCCGATCAGCGTTACCATTGAAGAACTCGACGTCACGAAAACGCCCGAGCAGATTTCCGATTACTTGGTCAACAAGGTCAAAGAAACCTACGAGATCAAAGTGGGTAATTTGCCTTACGAAGTGCTCGACCAAGAAGAGCGCCGGATGGTGCTCGTTGCCATCGACAAACAATGGCAGGCACATCTCTACAACATGGACGCACTCCGCGAAGGTGTCAGCCTCCGCGCACAAGGTCAGAAGGACCCGCTTATCGAATACAAGAACGAAGCTTACGGGCTCTTTGTTAGATTAATGGATTCGATCAAACAAGAAGCCCTCAGCAACTTGTTCCGTTCCGCCTCAAACCTTGCCGATTTCCTCAAGCAGCTTCACAGCCAGCCGAAACAACTCCAGAGCAGCGAGACCCAACTCACCCAGAACAACATGGCGATCAGCGGCAGCTTGGAAAATATCGATCCCTCACAGGTCGACTCATCCAGCAGCGGCGAACTCAAGCTGAACCTTCCAAAACGCAAGCCCACCTTCGCCATCGAAACCACCGGCCGAAATGCCCCATGCCCCTGCGGCTCCGGCAAGAAGTTTAAACAGTGCTGTGGAAAGTGAGCGTTAGCGAATCTGCGGTAGGGTGCCATCGCCGAGGGCGCCGCATGGAATGAGAGAGAAATATGATCTTTCTTGGGAAAATCGTAAACGCTTCGCTTCGCACGGCGCTCTGCGGCGAGAGCGCCCAACCAAACATACCACGTCACCTTTCCACCTGCACGTGCGTCCTTGCGGACATTCCGCGATCATCCATCACGTAGATTTCGCTGGGGCCATCGGCATCGTTCCAGACGAAAGCTTCGCTCACGCCGGTGGAACCGAGAAAAACACCGTTTCCAAACCAGAACAATCGATTCACTCCCGCTGCTGCTTTGGCTTTGCAGATGAGTCCGGAAGAGCCGTTGCCGATTTGATAGAGATGACCGCTCAGGGGTGAGAGAATTTGCGGTGCATCGTTCGAGTGCAAAATGACTTCGGCGCTTGCGGGAATCGCGCGACGCGGCAGGCCGGCGAGGCGGAAGAGTTCGAGAAACTCCGGCGACCAAAATTCAAATACCTGCGCGTTCACCTGAGGATCGCCATCGCGTGGCGCAACTCTGAGACCGCTACGTTGATCGACCCAAATCAAGCGATGCAAATCGCAAGGCACGATGGGCGAAACGCCGGAGAGAAAATATCCACCGCTGCGGTGTTTGCAATGTTCGCTGGGGATCATGCCTGAAACCGCACACATCGATATCTGTTTCACGCTTTCCGGAGCGGTCGGCAGAGGCATGGCCAATTCCGTGCGATGAAACAAATCATGCATCAATGGCGCAGCCATCGTCCGACCTTTCAACGCGGGGTTGGAACTCGCATTGAAATTTCCAATCCATACCACAATCACCGATCTGCCACTGATCCCTATGGCCCATGCATCGCGGTAACCTTGGGAAGTGCCAGTTTTGAAAGAAATCGTCGGCTCGGTAAACGGTTCGCGCTGTGCGGGATCGGCAAGCATGTGACGCACCAACCAACGCGTCCCATCGCTCAGCACAGCAGCATTTTCCGAAGGGACTGCTTTCGCCCCAAGTTCAAAAACCAACGGCCGTGGCTGCCCGTCATCGGCAAGAGCGGCGTATAGAATCGCCATCTCCTCGGCGGTCGCAGGTGCAGCTCCCAAGCCAAGCGCGAGTCCGTAATGACCGGCGCCATGATCAAAATCCAGCCCTGAATCTGTTAGGTATCCATACAGGCCTTTTCCATTCAACCTACGCATTAATGCGAGTGCAGGCAGGTTTCGGCTTCGATAGAGAGCTTCGCTTGCTTTTACCGGACCGAGAAAATCACGTTCATTGTTTTCAGGATTGTAGTCATGAAAACGCATCGGCGCATCGGCAAGTAGGGTGTTGGGATGCAGCAATCCCTGCTCAATTCCCAGCTCGAAAATAAACGGCTTGTAGAGCGAGCCAGGCGAGCGCTTCGTGCGCAAGCCATCAATCTGTCCCTCGATCATATCGTTGAAAAACCCGCCCGAGCCAACATAAGCGCGCACCTCACGTGTCGGCGCATCTATGATCATCACCGCGGCATTGCCTACGCCTTTTTCCTCAACGCGCAGAAGATAATCATGAACGGTTTTTTCGACGACGGTTTGCAAATTGCTATCAATCGTCGATTCCGATCCAGCGCCTCTCATGAGACGCGCCAGGTGCGGCATTTGACGCGGCAAAGGAATGGGCTCCCAGCGATACTCCGCCAACATTTTATCTGTATGTCCAAGTTTCTCTAACAGACGTCTACGGGCGGCGAGCGTATCGGGCAATTCATCGGAGCCCGCACGTGGTCGGCGCGAAGCAGGACGCTGGGGCACCATCACCAGCGCCACCGACTCAGCGAGCTCTAGCTCGCGAGATTCTTTTCCGCACCAGCGCAGGCTTGCAGCAGAAACTCCTTCTACATTACCACCATACGGAATGGTATTGAAATAAGCTTCGAGGATTTGTTCTTTCGAATAATATTTTTCTAACTGAATCGCGCAGAGAATTTGCTGGAGCTTTCCTGAAATCGTTCGTGTTTTCAATTGAAAGCGTAGCCGCGCATACTGCATGGAAATGGTCGATCCACCACCACGTGAGACGCTTTGAAACCGACCCGCCGCCGCACGTAACATCGACAAGGGATTCACCCCGGGATGAGAGAAGTAATGTTCATCTTCATAGGCTAGCGTTGCGCGTTGCATGATAGGGGAAACCCCATCCAGCGGCACGCGGATGCGATAGCGATCATCCTTCGCCAAGCCAAGGTGCAGGACCGCGCCATCGCGATCCCGCAACACCGGCGACCACGTGAGATCTTCGCGGTAGAGTTCACAACGTGGAATCGTCAGCCAAAGGATTCCCAGCAGCAGCAATATGATGCAACTGCCGAAAATCAATCTGCGTAGGATTCTGAACCGTTTGCTTTTCACTCTCGTGTGACGACTTTGATGCGACCACCCAGCCCCACTCCATTGACGCCACGGTCATACATGGACTCCGCAAACAACGGCGGCACCACGAATTCTCCGGCACTGGTGGCGCGCAGTTCGTATTCAATTTTCAAGTCTTTCACTCCTTGGAGGGAGAAGAAGAACAAATTGCGATCCTCACGCATGTCGACTCGTTCCGTTCCCGACACCGTGCCGACACCTGCTTTCATGTCGCCGGGTTCCATGGCAAATCCACCGGGAAGGAGGTCGATCATCACCAAATTTCCTAACGGTATCTTACTGATGTTACGAACCCGCAGGGTCATTTTCAACGAGTCGCCGACAGTCATGGATTCGATCGGTTTGCCATCCTTCGTAGTGATTTCGCGATATACTTCGACTCCATCCTTCTGCGGCTTGATTGGAAGTTGGCGATCAAATCCTTCTTCGACGACCTGATAGAACAATCCTTGATCGCCGTCTTTTTGATCGAGTCTGAACTGAAGCGCTTTCATGTTTTCCGCAAACGGCGCCATTCCGAAAATCTCCTTCGTTTTCAGAAGTGGGATAGGTGCGGTGCCGGCGCGTGGCAGGGCGTTGATTTCAAATTCAAACGCATTGGCTTTCACGACTTTGGAAAACTCGCGCATGCCAAGCGTCGCGCAAGCGGCGGTGATGGTGTTGTATTGATCCTTCCACAAGACGCCATAGAGCTGTTGCCAATCGGCGTAGCCGTAGTTTTTAACTGCATCGGGAAAATGGCGGGCGCGTATCGCAAACGACATTAGTTTGTCCACATCTGGGCGCGACCAATAGTCTTCGCCATTTTTATATTGATCGGCTGTTGCGAGTTTCCATGTTTTCACAATCTCATCGGCTTTGTCATTTTCCTGAAGCAGCAGATACGTCGCTGCCATGAAACTGCCGCACAGGCGGTTTTGCCATAAGCCTTTTTGCGTGCGATCCAGCGACTCCCGAAGCGATGCCAAGCTATTCGGGCGTTCCCCTTGCCGCGCGAGCAGGTAAATCGCGTAGGCCTTACGGTCGGCCATTTCCAGATTGGTGATTTCTCCGGATTCGCAGATCTTTTTCATCTTGTTAGATGCATTGTTGAGCAAATCATAGTCTACGGAAAAACCTGATTCTTGTGCTTCTCTCAGGAAATGCGTGGCGTAGCAGTTGAGGAAATCATCGCTTTCACTGGTGCTGCCGCGCCAGTAGCCGAATCCTCCGCTGTTGCTTTGACGGCTACTCAGTTGGTCGATGATGGTTGATATGGTGTTTGTGGTTAGATCACCTTGTTGTGGCAAAGCCTCCATCGCGCGATACGATAGCAAAGTCATGCCCTTGCTTGTCAGTTGCTCGGTGCAGTCGTAAGGATACGCATTCATGTAATCCCGCATGCCAAGCGCGAGCACGACCGGTAACGGAGACGCGACCACTTCACTGCGGCGGTAAGCGTCATACAAACTACGGGTGACTTCCTGCTCGTGTTTCGCGGTGCGGATGTAGGCGCTGCGCACTTGCGTGCGGAACGGCGATGCCGGGCGTATGCTCATTGTCTCTGTGCGTACGGAGGATTCCGTTTCAGATTTCGCATAGCACTTCACACTGCCCGAGCCGAGAGTATCGAGGGCTTTGAAGCGGAAACGCCGAGTGACTTCGCGTGATTTCTCCACAGAAACTGCTGCCCCGGCATCGCCGATGAGCTGCAGATGCGACGATGGCTCGACGCGAAGTGCAATATTCGAGAGACCTTCTTTTTCTAACAGATTTGTCAGAGTCACGGAAACCACAAACTCGTCACCGGGAGTGACAGTGGTGGGTGAGTTCAGCGTGAGCACTAAAGGCGAGCGAACCAGCGCGGCGGTTTGCGCGGAGCCAGCGCGGGTTTCGGTGACTGCGACTGCCATCACGGTGAGCTTACCGGCGAAGTAGTCGGGCACGGTGTAGGAGATTTCTTTGCTTTCCGGTCCGGCTTCTTTGATGCCCGACCACCAGACGACCGGTGCATCGCGTTTGCGTTTGAACGGGTTGAGCGTCATCGACAGTTCGCCGTATTCACCATCGCCGTCGCCGCCGAAGGCTGCGTGTTCTTTGATGAAACGGTATTCCGGCAGTAACAGATCAAACCATTGTTGGGTCCGGACTTCGAGCGCTTGTTTGCGGAAAAAGAAACCTAAGGGATCAGGGCGTTTGTAACGTGTGATCTGGTGTATGCCTTCGTCCACCGCATACAGCACGATGCGTGATGCGCGATCCGCACGGTAGTTGATTTTCAATTCCTGTCCGGGTCTCACTTCTTTCGGCACAGAGAGTTCAACATTGAGAATTCTACCCGTTGGCTCGATAGTGAGTGGCTGGGTGGCGTAGCTCAGCGGGGTCATGAACACATCCGGCGAATCCATAGAGCGCACGAAGGAAACATTGCAATAAACCGTTCCTTCCAGCCCTGCAGGAATTTTCACTTTGTGCACACTTGCGTTCGTATCGGCAGTAAACCACTGCGCATGCAGAACTTTTTCACGTTCAATCGTGATTAAACCCGAGCCTGCATACGGCGCCACGATGGATACTTCCACTTCACCACCTGCTTGGACTTTGGGTTGCGCGATGGTGAGTGTGAGTTCCGCCTCGCGCTCGAGATTTTTATCCTCATCGCCTTTACCAACGACGCGGTAGGCAAACTCGCAGATGACATCGTTCACATCGTTGATTACCTGGAAGGTGAAATGCCCGACCTTGCGGGTGTCCATGCTCAGCTCCACAGGACCGGCGGCCCAGCGAATATCTTTTTCCTCGCTCAATACCGTATCGCGTTGCTCCGATTCGTAACTCATGTTGCCGTTGTCGTCTTTGCGAAGCACGGAGACGTATTTTGCTTCGTTGATACGATAGCGCAGGTTCTCGACAGCAACGGCTTGGAGATTTTGATCAAGCGCGATGAATTTCACTTTTCCTCCCGCGTCTTTGCCGAGGTAATCCAACTGGCAATCAGGATCGAAGCCAGCGACGTAGTCTCCTGCAGAAACGAGGAAACTGCGTTGCTCCTGCACGCCGTGGCCGCCGTCGTTTTCAAAAGCTTCGAGTTGCAACGAGACGCTCATGTTGACCTTGTCGAATCTAGCAAGATCCAGCGGCATATCCGCGAGGCCTTCGGGGGAAGTTTTGACTTCGCCCAGCTCGACCTTGTTACCGGCGATCGAATAGGATTCCGATGCAGTGTTGTCGTAAAACTGGTAGTCCGGCCATGTGGCGAAACGGAACTCCGCGGCTTGCAAATGCATTGCGCCTGTGACGCGTCGATCTCCCGCTGCTGCGCCGAACAAATTCTCTAACGAAATTTTCGCCGTCAGCTCGCTCGGTTTGACCCAGCCTTTTGGCAAGGTAGGCTCGAACTCGACTTTCATTTTCATGCGGTCGGGTCGGAAGTCTTCAACGCGCAGCGGTATGCGGCCTAACATAAAATCCACCGAATCATGATCGCCGACCCAGAGTGACAGCTCATAGAGGCCGGTGGGTTGGGTTTCCATGGTTTCAAAGACGCCATCGATAAAACCATCGGCGGGAAGTTTGAAATCTTGAGATGCGATCTCACGTCCGGCTGAGTCCTGTAATACAGCGTGCACGGGCAGGCCTTCGATCACGGATTGCCAGTCACGGCGTTTGACGATGAAGGCAAAATGGACTTTGTCGCCGGGGCGATAGACGCCGCGCTCGGTGAACAGATGGGCTTCGACGGCTTTGGTGCGTGAGGCAAGCACACCGTCCACGTCGTAACGCGAGTAATCCAGCGCAGGCAAATGCCCCGGACGCAGCGGGATGAATGAAAGGTCTTTGCCTTGTCGCACCACGATGGCGACGGGCTGTTGCTCACGCGCGGTGACGGTTGGTTTCGGAAGCGAGGCGCGGCCCAACGCATCAGTCGTGCTTTTTGCCAAACTGCTGCCATTTCGCGCCAGCATTTCCACGCTCGCACCCGCTACGGGTTTTTGTTCTTTCAGCGACATCACAAACACATCCCGGCTGAGATCGGCATTCGTCTTCGCCAATAACCCGAGGTCCGTAAGCATCACGAAACGCTCGGCTTGCTGGCCTTGGCGTTCCCAGTTCACCGTTCCATCTGGTTTCACATCGGAAAACCACTTGCTCGGGTGAGTGATCGAGCCATCGGCGTTCACGTAAATCTTTTTCGCCAGGTTCTCATCGATGTTGTAATAACCGCCGCTGTTCGTTTCATCGTGTAATTCCCAATCCAATTCGGGTTGATCGATACGGGAAAGAATCGAGGTGTCAGGCTCGCCCGGCAGTGAGGGTTTCACGGCTTGCGCCTCGACAAAATACAAACCGCGCGAGATTTCTGGATCGCTGGGATCGACCGCGGCCATGGCTTTGTTGAGATCGAAGGCGGTGAAGCAGGCATCCCATTCATTCTTTTTATTCACCCGCAGTACAAAGGTCTGGGTGCGCACCAGGCTGTCTTTTCCGAAATCGCCTTGGAGTGATGGAGCGGAAAAATCACCGTAATCGTTTTGTGTGATCATGTGATTGATCTCGCCCGCGCGGATGCGGCCGCAGGTGATGGAAATGTATTCCACGCCGCGTGATTTAAACTGGATGGTTCGCTCGCCGTTCAAGGCGATGATGTTGCCCTTTCCGGTCCATTCCAGTTCTCTCGGGTAATTCGGGACGGAGATGAAGTTGTGAGACTGCTCGGCCAACACGAATCCACCCAACGCTTCCATACCTTTCGTGACTTGGAAATACGTGCGTCCCGGAACAGGTGAGAAAAACTGATAGGCATGTTCCGTGGGAAACGGCGACTCATCTTCTTTTTGTACGCGTTCTAACGGAACCTGCTTGGCGCGGGTCAGCATCTCGGGCGTGATGTCATTTGCAGATTTATCGTTATCTATCAGCCATTTGTCATCCGCTTCACTCAAGCGCCAGAGCTTGACGTGTTTATTCACCTCCGCCGGTGAAACACCGAGCGTGGATTCAAATGTTAGAAATTGCTTCGGTTCGCCTTGCTGGTTTTTGATGATCTCGATGTTTTGCGAATCGATGTAAAGCGCGGAATACTTGCTGGGCACGCGCGCCTTCGCAACGAGATCGGACGTCGTCGCCTCGCCGCCACTCATCGCGCGCAGGGCTTTTGCGATGGTGAGTTTCACTTCTTCGGTTTCTTCCGGAACCCGCACACGGGAGCTGCGGAAAAACCATCTCATCGGCGAATCGCTGGGAGAAAGCGTGTAGCTGGGTTTTGCTCCGCCGAACGCCTGTGGCTTCTCTGCCAAGGAAACCAAAGTCATCTGCGCCTGCAAAGCTTCTTGGGTGAGCGCGTGGGTTGAAGTGATCGTTGCGGTCAGCTCATGGACTTCAGGTTGATCCGGCTGGGTGTAAAAATTGAAATCATTTATCCAAATCGTCAGCTTGCTCGTTTCGAAATCCGCTTCAGTTTTTGTTAGAATGACTTCATCGGGAAATCCCTTCTTGTTGAAACTCAACGCATATTTTTGTCCTGCCGGCCATTCCTTTTCCGGAATGAAGCGCAACGTGCGATCGTTCGACCATTTCCATGAGCCGGGAGGCGTTGGATTCATCTTCACGACATCCGTCACCACTTGTTCGATTTTTTCTAACGGAGCAGCAGCATCGCTGAAAGTGATGAACAGCGAACCATGCGTCGGCACGCCCTGATGCCATGATGTCGCGGATGGTATGGAGATCGTGTAAGTGAGATCGCGTTTCGCGACGAGTTGGCGTTCTTGCGGGCGATGCATCTCCCACCATTTCTGCCATTGTTGGATGCCGACCGTGATCAGGATCGCTGCCAACGCGAGCCCCGACCATAGCTTGGGTCTTTTTGTTAGAGTTCCGATAACTTTGTTAGAAGACCAACGCAGCCAAACAGGTGGCTGCCAGGTTCCGATGAGTGCACTTATAACCAGTGCAAAGAAGCGAAAAATAGATTTCGCGAGACGTGTGAAACCACTAGTCGACGGGGGGATGTTTGTGTTCATATAATGATTGGGAAGCGCCCTATCACAGCAAACTTCCTAACGAATGACAAACAATCCCCCGAATTCCGGAGAGAAATCTTCGTGTTACACTTTCGCCTCGAAGCGTTTGGAAACCTCTGCCCAGTTGACGATGTTCCACCATGCGCCGACGTAGTCTGGGCGGCGGTTTTGGTAGTGGAGGTAATAGGCGTGTTCCCAGACATCGAGGCCGAGGATGGGTTTGCCGAGATCGGCGTCGGGGACGATGCCTTTCATGAATGGATTGTCTTGGTTGGGGGTGCTGGTGATTTTGAGTTTGCCGTCTTGCAGGATCAGCCATGCCCAGCCGGAACCGAAACGTTTTGCCGCAGCTTCGCCGAAAGCTTTTTTGAAAGCGTCCATAGAGCCGAAGGTCGAGACGATGGCGGCGCTGAGTTTCTCGGAAGGCGCGCCGGACTTTTCAGCAGGCGCGAGGGTCTCCCAGAAAAATGAATGGTTCCAATGGCCGCCGCCGTGATTGCGGATGGTGGTGCGAATCCCTTCGTCTTCGATATCCGGCAACATGCCGAGCAGAGCGGTGGGTTCGGTCATTTGAAATTTCGGCTCCTTAGTTAGAGCGCCATTTAGCCCAGCGACGTATGCAGCATGGTGTTTGCTGTGGTGAATTTCCATGGTCCGGGCATCGAAATGCGGCTCGAGCGCATCGTAGGCGTAAGGGAGTTGCGGTAACGCAGGCAGGGCGACTCTTGATTCAGCAGAAGCGCGATCGGTGAGTAAAGCGGCACCAGCGGCGAGTGTGCTGAGTTGGACAAAATGGCGACGGTTTAGGGAATTTGATTCAAACATGGCTTAGTTTATTAAAACAGCTTTGGGAAAGTTCAACTGTTAAGAGGTTTCAAAAAAACCTTTGGCAAGTGGCGTTGGGTGTTTCACGCTCTCCGCATAACCCATGAAACACCGGCAACTCATTCTATTCTCGTTACTTTTGATTGGCGTCTTGGTCACGATCTCTAAGTTCTCATCGAAAAAACCTGTGGAAACTGCCATTTTACCTCCCATCGAGTTACGCTGCGACGGCGCGTTGGATCCGCTCGCGGCTTCGCCTAAGCCATTTATGACTTGGCAGGTTTCCAGCCCCAAGCGCGGCGAGCAGTCAACCGCATGGCAAGTCCGCGTTTCCTCCAGCGAGGATCAACTCGCGAAAGATTCCGCCGATCTCTGGGATTCGGGAAAAGTCGTAGCCGGAGAATTGCCGGGTGTGAGTTACGAGGGAAAAGCCCTGAAAGCTGGATCTCGCGTCCATTGGCAGGTGCGTTGGTGGAGTGCTGGGGGAAATCCTTCGCCATGGAGTGAAATTGCGACCTTTGAAGTTGCGCCAGCAACCGTGGCCGATTGGCAGGGCGCGCGTTGGATGGACGATGGGAAACCTGTCCCCACTCAAGATGAAGATTTTTACAAACCCGATCCCGCGCCTTTGATGCGACATGAGTTCACCGTTTCCAAACCCATCGCCAAAGCCCGTCTGCATTTCGCCGGCCTCGGTCTTGGCTTGGCGAACATGAACGGCAGTCCAGTCATCGATCAAGTGTTCGATCCCGCTTGGACGCAATTCGACAAGCGTATTTTATTCCGCACTCACGATGTCACAGCGCAACTCAAGGAAGGCGAAAACTGTCTCGCACTGATGCTCGGCAATGGTTGGTATAATCCACTCCCGCTGCGGATGTGGAGCCACCGCAACATTCGAGACTCGATTCCGACGGGTCGTCCCCGCGCGATTGCGTTGTTAGTCATCGATCATCCGGATGGCACCACCACCACCGTGAAAAGCGGAGAGGGCTGGAAAATGACAAGCGGCCCGACGATTCGGAACAGCATTTATCTCGGCGAAGAGCGCGACGCGCGACTCGATCCTGCGGGTTGGGATTTCCCTGAATTCGACGATGCCAATTGGCAGCCCGTTCATCTGACCGATCACCCACTGGAGCCACTCATGCCGTTGCGGATGCAACCTGTTAGATTACAAGAGCCGATCGCAGCCAAAGCGATCACCACCCCGCAGCCGGGAGTTCACATCGTCGATTTCGGCGTGAATTTTACGGGCGTGCCCGAAATAGCCATGAATGTCCCGGCCGGGACAAAGATTGTGTTTCGCTTTGGCGAACTGTTGCATGAGGATGGCACGTTGAATTTCCTGACAAGCACCGCTGGGCAAATCAAAGGGCTGAAGGATGGTCCGGACGGGACCAAAGTTCCGAAAGGCGGGCCCGGTGCGCCGGAGTTTGCATGGCAGCAAAATGTTTACATCGCGCGCGGCGGCGGCACGGAAATTTTTGTCCCGCGTTTCACGTTCCATGGTTTCCGTTACATGGAAATCACCGGGCTTCTTGGGACGCCTAAAGTCGAGCATTTCCGAGCTTTTCCGCTCCATACGGATGTGCCAAGTGTCGGTTCCTTTTCCTGCTCGAACGAAGATTTCAACCGGATTCAAGAAATCACTCGTCGCACGTTTCTCTCCAACATCATGACGGTGCAATCCGATTGCCCACACCGCGAACGGTTTGGCTACGGCGGTGACATCGTCGCCACTAGTGAGGCGTTCATGATGAATTTCGACATGGCGGGATTCTACGCAAAAACCGTTCGCGATTGGGGCGATGCAGTGCGACCGGATGGTCGCCTCACCGATACCGCGCCATTCGTCGGGATTGATTACTGCGGAGTCGGCTGGGCGATGGTGCATCCGCTTTTATTAGAACAACTTTACCGATACTACGGCGACCGCGAATTACTTGAAGAACAACTTCCTGTTGCGATGCGTTGGATCGATGTGGTTGCCGCAGCACGAAAAGACGGCTTGGTAGTGAAAGGCCTCGGCGATCACGAGGCGCTCATTTCCGCACGAGGCCCTGAGCATCTTACGCCGATGTTTATCGATAGCGCGCGCCGGATCTCGAGGTTGGCTCGCATCGTCGGAAATGAAGCAGATGCCGTGCGTTTGGATCAAATGGCTACGGAATCCGCAACCGCATGGACGAAAGCATTCCTCGATCCAGCGACCGGAAAAGTTGCTGATGGTGCGCAATCCACTCAAGCCTTCGCGTTGGGTTTTGGTGCTGCGCCGGAAGAATCGCGCAAAGCGGTGTTCGACCAACTCGTCGCCAATCTAACCGCTACCGAAGACAGCCCGCGCCTGACGACGGGTATCTACGGAACGTGGATCATGCTCGAACAACTTTCGAAAAACGGCCGCAGTGATCTTGCTTACGGCCTCGCGAATCGTGAGACGTTTCCCTCATGGAAATGGATGCTGAAAAATGACGCAACCACGCTTTGGGAGCATTGGGAAAAAGAAGAAGCCACCTACTCGCACAATCACCCGATGTTCGGCTCGATCTCGACATGGTATTTCCGCTGGCTGGGTGGCATCCAATGCGCCGATAACGCGGTTGGCTTCAATCGCATCATGTTGCGTCCTCAGCTACAGCAAGGTCTCGACTGGGTGAAAACCTCTCACCAATCGGTTCGTGGAGAAATCGTTTCCAACTGGGCGGTGAATGGTGATGAGCGAGTTTTTGAATTCATCATTCCCGTAGGAGTTACCGCCATCGCCGAGTTGCCTGTGCGCGCGGATGAAATTCTAACCGAAGGCGGAAAATCCCTGAGCGAATCGCCAGAGATTAAAATGTTAGAATCTACGCCAAGCGCCCATCGCATGGAACTCGGCAGCGGCACGTATCGCTTCGAAACGAAACCTAAATAGTGGAGCTGAGTTGGAGTTTTGTTCTTTTCCCCAAAGGGGATAACGGTGATAGCGAAGGGTGAATCCATCCAGGATTCACCCTGGTATGACGCCCCCATTTTCCCGCGCCCCAACGGGGCGCACGGAACCATGTATGCATTTCTGATTGTGATTCCACCCACCCGTGCGCCCCGTTGGGGCGCGGATGATTTTTCAGATGTCGTTCCAGGGTGACTGCGGCACCCTTCGCTTTCACCGTCTGCCCCGTTGGGGCAAAACTTAAGCAATCTCCCACTGGTAGGATGAGCTGGAGATCAGCTCATTTCCACCGGGGGTGACATGGATCGTGTCTTCGATCCGCACGCCGCCGAGGCCTTTGTAGTAAAGACCCGGCTCGACGGTGACTGTCATACCAGCTTTGAATTTAAAATCTGCGGTCGCGCGCATGAACGGAGCCTCATGCACTTCGAGGCCGATGCCGTGACCGAGGCCATGGAAAAAGCCTTTGGGTTCCGGGCAGTCCCGCTCGGTCACATAACCTTCTTTATCGAAAAATGCCTGAATCGCATTGTGAACCTTACCACCGGAGACTCCCGGCTTGATCAGATCCAAAGCTAAGCTGTGTGCTTTTTTCACAGTACGGACTAGCTTCTTCTGCGCATCGCTTGCTTTGCCTTTGAGAAACGTGCGGGTCATATCGCCCCAATAACCATCGGAAGGACGACGTGGGAAAATATCGACCACGATGAGTTCGTTCGGACGGATCGGCCCAGAGCCGGCGTTGTGGCAATCGCATGCTTGGTCGCCGCCAGCCGTAATGGTGTGCAGGGCGATCGCATCTTTTTCCAAGGCGGCGATGCTAATCAGTTCGCGCAAGCGCTCCGAGGTCAGCACACGGCCTTGATAGATGAGCGTGTCACCTTTGATTTTCGATTCTGCCAGCACTTTTCTAACAGCTTTAAATCCCGCCGCACTTGCCGCGTTGCCTTTGCGCAGGGCTTCGATTTCATTTGCTGATTTCACGATCCGCTCAGGAAACAGCTCGCCATCGGATTCAGGTGAAATTTTCATTCCGGCCGCGTGAAGCTCGAAGGCCAAGCCTGCTGGAAAGCGCGAGCCGACGCGGAATTCCTTGATCCCATATCGCTTGGCGATTTGCTGCACCTGTTGCGAGATGCTGGTTTTGCGGTAGTCGGAAACCTTGAAAAGTTTGGCTGCATCTGCTTGGACTTCGTTGAGAAGCAAGACTTCATCAAAATTGGATTCTGTCAGCATTCGCTGATATTCCATACTGTGTGAAATACCGATTTTTTTGCCGCCGAATGAAAACGCGAGATAGGGATCAAATGCACTAAAGCGGCTGAAATACAACATGTCGGGGTCATGTGCGTCCGCGTGAAAAAGAATCGGTGGCTTTGGGGGTGCAATTTTTTTAGCAGTGGCTTTAGGCATGTTGGAAAAGTTCGAGAGATTGAATCAGGCTATTGGGGAGGGAACTTATGAGTGAGGGCGCACTGTTAAAGTAGCGTGCGAGGATTGCAGAGTTTTTACCATTTCTTGAATCAGAGCAGCATGAGCGCTGGGTTCTCGATGAGTTTTTTGACCTCAGCGAGGAACGAAGCAGCAACTGCTCCATCGACCACCCGGTGATCTGCGGAAATCCCGATGTTCATGCGCAAACCAACAGCGAGCTGACCGTTTTTAACGACCGGCTTTTGAATCGCTGCGCCGACGGAAAGGATGACCGCTTGCGGTGGATTGACGATGGCGTCGAAAGAATCAATGCCCCATGCGCCGAGGTTGGAAACCGTGATCGTGCCGCCGTCGAATTCATCGGGCTTGAGTTTTTTGTCCTTAGCGCGGACGGCGAAGTCTTTCACGGCGCGGGAAATGGCGAGCAGGGATTTCGACTCCGCTTCTTTAATCACTGGAGTGACCAAGCCATCTTCAACGGCTATCGCGACCGAGAGGCCGACGTGTTTGAATTTCACGATGTGGTCACCAGCGAATGAGGCGTTTACGGCTGGCACGGCCTCGGCGGCGTTGATGGTCGCTTTGAGGATGAAATCGTTGACCGAATATTTGTTGCCGTGTGTTTTCTCGGCTTGTTCGTTGACCTGTTTGCGCATCGCCATCAAAGGCTCGGCATCGACTTCCATGTGCAGGTAGAAATGCGGGATGGTGGTTTTCGAGGTCAACAAGCGCGAGGCGATGATTTTTCGCATGGAGGAAAGCTCGATGCGCTCGTCGCCTTCTTTCGCGGTAGGTAGAAGCGCTTGTGGCGCGGCGGCCGGCGCTGAAACAGGAGAGGAAGGTGCGGTGACGCGGGCTTTGACGGCCTCGGTGAGTTTTGCGGCGGCGGATGCGGCTTTCGAAGGGGATTTACCGGATTTCTCGACATCCTCGCGGACGATGCGACCGCCAGGGCCGGTGCCGGAAACATTTGAGATGTCGACACCGAGTTCGGCGGCGATTTTACGGGCGAGGGGAGAGGCTTTAATGCGTTCGCCATCGCAGCAAGATGGAGTTGTGCAAGCGGCGGCGGGTTGGTTGGATGCAGCTGGTTGAGCAGGAGCAGCTGCGGCAGGAGCTGCGCTGGCGGGAGCGGCCGAACCTTCATCACTGTTGCCATCAAGCACTGCGAGGACGGATCCGATCACAGCCTTTTCGCCTTCTTGCACTAAGATTTCTGTCAGGGTGCCTTCGTCAAAGGCTTCCATTTCCATGGTGGCTTTGTCGGTTTCGACTTCGGCAAGGATATCGCCAATTTCGACAAAATCGCCGACTTGTTTGTGCCATTTAATAAGTGTGCCTTCGGTCATGGTGTCCGAGAGCTTGGGCATTTCAATTTTTGCTGACATGAGATTTAGAAAAGGAGTGCTAGGCGCTTAGGATGCGAGTTGCGCCAAGTATTTCCAGCCATTTTTGTGATATGTCGAAACAAAGAAGCGCGGAGGGCATCTGCCACTCCGCGCTTCTTTGAAAAATGAGGGTATATTCAGACTTATGGAGCGAGTACTTTCATCGTCGGAATAAGTCCGATGTTCGGGCTGCCGGTAGGGCCCTGAGCAGTGGCCATTTTAATGGTGCTTTCCGACGTGGTTCCGCAGCAATCCTTTTTCGGGCAATAGTAACGTGTGCACTTTTGGCAAGGAATACGGACTTTATGGGTCACGGTCTTGTAGCGTGGAACTTGCTTCTCAACGAGTTGAACCATGCCGCCTTTTCCGCCGGAATGGATTTCTTCAGTAACAGTATCGAAGTGGCAGGTTTTTACTTGGCGAGTCTCGGTGCGATAGCCAGCCGTTTGGCCGCTGAGTCCAAACATCGAGCAGCACGAGGAAAAGCCGAGAGAAATGGCGATTAGGGCGAGGAGGGAAAAGTATTTTTTCATGAAATGGATGAAGTTGGATTTCGATTAGAATAAACAGCAGCAAGATGCGAGGGCAAGCGAGGCGATGGCCACTAGAGCGAATGTGTAAATACGGCTGAACATAATGAGAGCTTATGAAACCGCTCCAACTTGGCAACAGTAATTTATCGAGCGATCGCCGCATATTCCAAGTTACGGGCTGGACGTGGCTGGGAGCTTGCGACATTTTCCGAAAACAATGACGGATGCCGAATGGATGCAGAGCGCCTTGCAAGAGGCGCGCAAGGGAGTGGGGAAAACCGCTCCTAATCCTCCCGTCGGCGCCGTGATCGTGAAAAATGATCAGTCGTTAGGCCTTGGTTGGCACCGCAAAGCGGGCGCGCCGCATGCCGAGATAGAAGCAATCCACGCCGCCACAACCGCCCACGGCGCGGATGATTTGAAAGGCGCTACTGCCTACATCACTCTTGAACCTTGCTCGACGACAGGCCGCACCCCGGCGTGTACTGCTGGACTGATCCAAGCGGGAATTTCACGGGTTGTTTACGCCTGCCAAGATCCCAACCCGCATCACGCAGGTGCCGCCGACGATATGCTGCGCCAAGCTGGAATCGAAGTGGTCTCCGGCGTACTCAACGAAGCTTGCGAGCAAATTCTCCGGCCATTTTTCAAAGTCCAACGCACCGGCCTGCCATGGGTGATCTGGAAATGCGCGATGTCTCTCGATGGAAAAATCACCCGCCCTCCCGGCGAAGGCCAATGGCTCAGCGGCGAAGCATCCCGCGCGGATGTGCAAAAACTCCGCAGCGAGGTCGACGCCATCCTGACCAGCGGCGAGACCGTGCGACGCGATCTGCCTGCTCTAACCATACGTGTGCCGGAGTTGTTAGAAGGCCGCGAACAACCTTGGCGCATCATTTGCACAAACCATCCCGATACCCTGCCCAACGACGCACCGCTTTTCTGCGATGACTCGAAACACCGAACTTTGGTAAAATCTCCCGAAAATTTAGAAACCATGCTGAAAGATCTCGTCCGCGAGCAAGGCGTGCTTTCCGTCATGATCGAAGCCGGCGGAAAATTCTCCGCTGCCATGCTGCGCGCCGGTTTGGTCGATGAAGCCGTCATTTACTACGCGCCGATTCTTTGCGGCGAAACCACCCCAGCTCTCGCGGGCGAGGCGTTTTCCAAATCGTTGAAAATGAAGAATGCTCGTTGGGAAACATTGGGGAATGACCTCAAGTTGAGCGGTTTGTTAGAAAAATGAGAGCGATGAATCAACCCTTTTTCGAAATCAGAAAAGCCAATGTCTGGCGCGGCGATGTGCTTGCGCTGCACGATTTAAACTTATCTCTAACAGAAAATGAAAACGTCGCCATTCTGGGCGCGAATGGCGCGGGGAAAAGCAGCTTGCTCAAACTCATGACTGGCGAGCTGCGCGCGGAAGCACGACCTAACAGCTCATGCGAGCTTTTCGGAGAAGATCTCTGGTGCCTGGAAGAGTTGCGACACCGGATCGGCATCGTCATGCCGGAAGAGGTCAGTCGATTCGATGACGATGAAATCGCTGGAGACGTTGTGTTATCAGTTTTCCGCGGCGCGTACGGCCGTACCCGTGAAATGCGTTTCAGCATGAGCGAAAAACAACGCGCCCTCAACGCGATCACCACCACCGGCGTGGCCGATCTCAGAAACCGCGAGTTCGGCCATCTTTCCTCGGGTGAGAAACGCCGTTTCCTTATCGCCAGATCCATGGTGCATGCTCCGGAAATTTTAGTGTTAGATGAACCCTCTACCGCACTCGATTTCGCCGCACGTTTGGCAATACTCGCGCAATTAAGAACCATGACGAAAACGACGAAGAGCATCGTCCTCGTCACTCATGATCCCTCGGAAATTTTTCCGGAAATGGATCGCGTGATTCTTCTGAAAGCCGGCCGCATCATCGCCGATGGCCCAAAACGCAAGATACTCACCTCCACCACCCTCAGCGAATTTTACGGCATCCCCATCAAGCTTCACTGGAACCATGGCTGGCCAGTGGTGAGTCCGGTGTGAGTGGATTTTTTATTGAACTCCTTTTGACCACCCTGTCAGACTGCATGTATGAAAGCATTATCTCTCGCTGTCGTGTCGTTAGGTTCAGGTTTAGTTATGGCTGATCCCGTAGCGGAGCTCGCTGGCTTGCAAGTGGTCTATGATTCCGGAGAGAAAGACTTTGATGGGTTCCGCACGTTCAATATGGAAGAAGGCCACAAAGTCGCATTGATCGTGCGCAGCACGGCCAAACCCATGGTTGGATTCGATGAAGACAAGGCGCAAATCACCATCGGCGGCGCCAAATCGAAAACCGGATTTTTCATGAGTAACATGTCATTCTCGGATGACCAAAAATCCATGAAGTTGGAATTCGAAACGAAGGGCAAAGTCCAACCGAACGCAAAAGGAGAACTCGAAGTGAAAGGTAAATTACCCGTCACCATCGCCAGCACCAAGGCCGAGATCCGCAGCGCGGCGTTTATTGTGAAAGCTGGCGAGGCCATCGTTTTTCCTGCCGATCAAAAAGCCCTGCCAACACTCAAAATCACCAAGTCAGGCAAGCCCAATTACGGCGACAACGTCTTGGCCATCGAATTCTCCACCAACATGAAAATGGATGGTTTCGCCGGCGTCAAATTTCTCACCAAAGACGGCAAAGAAGTGAAATCCAATAAAGGCGGCTCCTCGTGGATGGGCTTCAATGGCAACGGTTCTGGTACAGTCGAATATGAGTTTTCCGCCAAACAGGAAGAACTCATCATGGTTCTCGAAAGCTGGACCGACAAAGAGGAGAAAATCATCGAAGTCGATTTGAAAGCTTCGCTCACAGGTAAGTGAGGTAGGGCGTCCGCGTTATCGGATGACAAGATTCGCTTGGCAAAGGTGCTTTCTCTGCATTAAGCCCACGCGCAATGTTTTCCCAAGAACCTATTGAGTGGCCTGATAAAATTGAAATTCTGATCGATGATCTGGAGGGCGAATCGATCTCACGCGAGCTGAGTCGTGAAGAACGGGCGTTGATGGATGTGTATGAAACTGTGCCGATTCTTGAAAGTCGGGACTGCCTGCATGAATTCTGGCAATCCAGTATTGATCACCAACGCGTGATTAATTCTTTCGATCTGATCGGTGCGTCAACGATTGTCGATGCGTTGAACGCGAGTCGTTGGTGTCAGACCCGCAAGCAAGACCGTGAAGATTACAGTGAAACAGAATCCGATTACCTCGCGACCATCGAAGAAGAACTTCCCGCGGGCATGGATGAACTCGTTGACCTCGTGCTTGAGTTCATTGCGGATGAGTTGGGGTGAAAAACTGCCAAGTTCGCGATAAGTGATTTTCAACGCAAAGCCGCTAAGAACGCTAAGGTGCGCAAAGCTTGGGTTGTGTTCTCTTTGAACTACTTGTCTGTATGGATTTATAGATTTTCAGGCTTCTTTTCAAAACTTAAGAAAATTTTCATCATGCTGGCTTAGCGTCACTTTGCGTTCTTAGCGGCTTTGCGTTGAAAACCAGATCCCATTTTCCCATCGACTCCGCTCTGAGATTTTGCCAGTGTGCTAGCTTATGAATCCTTTCCAGAATTCCGATCATTCGCATCTAACATCTCGCCGTTCGTTTCTTCAAAAGGCTGGCCTTGCTACCGCAGCGATTGGAGCTAGCGGAATCATTCCCTGCTATGCAGACGGGAAACCAAAGGCCAAGCCGACTTCCGACACGCTCGTCAAAACTCTCTACGATAGCTTGAGTGAAGAGCAGAAAGCGAAAATCTGTTTTGCTTACGACAACAAGCTACGCCTGGAGGTCGATAACAACTGGCACATCACCAAGACCATGGTAAAGGATTTCACCAAGGATCAGCAGGCGATGATTTCTGAAATTTTCATGGGCCTACATAGCGAGGAATATGCGCAGAAGGTATATGATCAAGTAGTTTCAGATAGTGGAAAAGATGGCTTCGATGGCGGATCATCGATCGCGATTTTCGGAGAGCCTGGCACTGGCAAGTTTGAATTTGTTCTAACAGGACGTCACTGCACCCGCCGTTGTGATGGGGACTCGATGGAAGGCGCGGCCTTCGCCGGTCCGATTTTTACGGTCATGCGGCGGGAGGTTTTCGAGAGGGACCCAAGCATGAAGGAAACGCTTATTGGTATCAGGCTGTGAGAGCGAATGAGGTTTATCAGATGCTTGATGGCAAGCAGCGTGAGATCGCCTTGCTTGACGAAAGCCGGGGCGAGAACGGGCTTGATACGGTTGCCCTGACAGGCAAGAAAGAGGGTCTTGCCGGGATTCGCGTTGCCGATCTCTCGCATGATCAGAAAGACCACCTGAAAAAAGTCATCACCGACATCCTCGCTCCATTCCGTAAAGCGGATACGGATGAAGCGTTGAAACACATCGAGGCCGGCGGTATGGACAACCTCCACCTCTCTTTCTACAAAGGCGAGAACATCGGCGACGATGAAGTCTGGGATGTTTGGCAAATCGAAGGGCCTAATATGGTTTCCTATTTCCGTGGGAAGCCACACGTTCACGCGTGGCTGCATATCCGCGAGCCCCAAAAAGCCTAGTTATCAATTAGGTTTCTCTAACAGTTCCAACATACCCTTGCCCATGGCTTCGCCGATCTGCATGTAGGTGCCAGCGTTTTGGTGGTAGTGGAAACCTTGTTCTTTGGGTGAGTCTTCGACTTTTGGAAAGAAGTCGCGGGTGTCGACGGTTTTGACGTTGCCCTTGAACTCGGGGTATTTGCCGGTGGCTCCATCGACGGCGAGTTGGGCGTTGGCGATGGTGAGGCCTGTGCCTTCGCGGCCTTCATTTCCACAACCGACCGCGACGACGAATGGGGCGTTCGGCGCGTTGAAATCTTTGCGTAGTGCTTTGATCAGGTTGACGAGGTTTTGCTCGTAGCGGTTTGCGGTGACATCGCTGCCAGTGTCTTTGTGACCTTGGAACCAGACGAGGCCCACGATCTCATAGCCGCGGCCTTTCCAGTGCGGAAAGGACTCATCGAATTTTTCGAGCACGGCTTTGGCGGAGTTGACGCAATCGTCGTATTGTTTGCCCGCATACCAATCGATGGGCTTGCCGTTTTTATCGAGCCACTCGGCTGGAGGTGGAGTGGCAAGACCTTTGGCCGGATCTGCGTCCCAGGAGTCGGGTTTGTCTTTGTATCCGGCCATGACTTTTTGGGTTTTGTTGCCGTCCTTATCGGCGACTTCGGCGAGGTAGCGTTCGCTGCCGGGAGGGAGAAAATCCCACGCGAGAGAGCGGTTGCCTTGGGAGGCTTTGAGGATCAGGACAGGTTCGCCGTGATGCTCGCCCATCATCCAGCCGAAGCCGAGTTCGGGGCCGATTTGGCCATCGCTGGCACCGCAACCGATGCTGAGCCATTTGTTTCCTGTAGCGGTGACGACGCCTTTGTACCAGACATCATCGCGTGAAGCCCAGTTGCGGTCTTTATCGATGAGGTAGGGGAATTTTCCCTGTTCTTTTACTAAGGTAGTGAGCGTGCCGGGAATATCGAGTCGGGATGTCCAACCGAGGCCGCCGGCGGTTTCAGTTAGATAGGTGATTTTGAAAGGAACCTTTTTTCCTGCCTCCAGCTTGATGGATTTTTTCACGGCTTTGCCGCCGGGTTCCTGGCGGTGGGCCTCGATGCCATCGACCACCATGATGTTGTTCTCCGAGGCGCCATGACCGGGGCGGAATTCGAACACGCCGGTGATTTTGGATTGGATGAAACCGCGCACGATTTGCACACCGCCGCCGGGAAAGGGGGTTGGGCTGGTGCCGCCGAAGCTTTCGAGCGCGAGGGTTTTGGTGGGAGTGAGTTTATCGTAGTCAGCCGCAGCATCGTAAGCGCCTTCGTAAACGTAGAGGGTGGGCTCGAGAAATTCATCCCCCCAGCGCGTGCCGCCGCCATCCACTTGCCCGATTCCGACCATGTTAGATTGGCCGGAGAGAATATAGACTTTGACAGGTTTTTCAGCAGCTGTCGCAAAGCTGAATGCGGCAAGGGTGGATAGGATTGCGAGTTTTGGGATCATAAGCGATGGGTATATATATTGCATATTGGGAGAGAAGCTCAAAAAATTTAGCGTTTCTCTAAAGTTTATTTCTTCTTCGGCACGGGATCATAACCCTGCGTGCCCCATGGGTGACAACGCAGCAAACGCCGCAAGGTCAGCCATGAACCTTTGAACGGCCCATGCACTTTGAGCACCTCGATGCCGTAATGGCTGCACGTTGGATCATGCCGGCACACGCCGTTTCCACCGCTCATAAACCTCAGCCACGGCGAGATGCCGAGCTGATAGAAGCGGATGAAAAGGATGAGGATCTTAGACACGGGGAATGAATGGTAGATGGTGCGCTTCTATCAACTCGCATCCCAAAGAGGCTTGTTGAGAAAATGGGAGAGTGTTTGGGCATCCGTGCGGAGGGCGAGATGATTACCGTGATCGATAACGTGGACGCGTGAGCCATCGTCGAGCACGAGGTTGAGTTCGTAGCTGTAGTAAGAGCTATTTTTCGATTTGCAGAATTCGGCGATGATTTGCAGAGCGTGCACACGATTAAGCGGAGCGTAGCGTTTCAATTTTGACGGCGCTATCATGCGTTCGGGTTTTTTTCGGCTTCTACAAAAGTAGCCGTGGCCAAGATCAAAGACTGTCGGGGTACATGCGGAATAAAACATCCCTGCTCCGCTCACTGCGAATATCACGCCCATGGCAACTGGTATGTAATCTCTCATGGTTTCTGGCTTTTTGGAAAAGAATATCGCCGCAAGCACCAAGCCCATGACCACAAAAACCACGGCCATCAATTTCATGCCTGCGGAAGCCCGGAATTCCATGCGTTGCTCGTCGACGCTATGTAGTCCTGCGGTTTTGAAATTGCTGCCACCACCCGCTAACGGAGTCCACGCGGTTTTCATCGCCAGCGGATCTTGTAGAAGTGATGGGTCGAACTGTGGCAGATTTTGATCACCAGTGAGCTGGGAAATGATATTTTTGAGCACGAAGCAAGAGAGCAATTTGATGGCGATTGGTCAATTCTCCACAGATGTTCCATTTATTGCTACTAAGAAAGCGTATTGCCAAGCAGCCGCTGATGGGTGGAAATGAGGCACGACATGGAAGGTCCGCAAAACGACGACGATGAGGAAATCAAGCCGCTGCCAGCGGAGCCGCAGAGGCGTGGTTGGTTGCGGGATTATTTTTCGTGGTTGTTGGCGAAAGGCAGATCGCGCCGGATGGCGAAGCGCTCGGAGGCGCAAGTGGGCGCGTTGGTCGATGCGTTTGCCGCGTTTGCTACACTGGATGATGTGCTCAGTGCGGTTGAGGCGGATTTGATTCTCGATATGTTGCGTAGTGCGTTTCCCGATGTGGATCACGCATGGTTGGCAAGGAGGTTGAGTCGCGCAGTCCGCAGCCCACAGCCACTGCAAGGCCTGGCTAGCGAGTTGCGACAAAGTCTCGATGAGACTGATAAAGTCGTCATTGGTCTGCAACTTTTCACTTTGGTAGATGCATCGGGTCGCTCTGAGCGGAGTCGCGCGAGTTATGAAGTTTTCATGCGCAGACTTGGCAGGCCGGAAGTGGGTTCTGCGATTTTGCGTGAAATGCATGCAAGCGATGAGCCGCTAGCGAGTGGCGAATCTTTACCGTTTGAACGCCTGATATTTGGTGGGATACAACCGGATGTTAAATTGCCGCCAGCGGCAGTGGATCATGAATTCCGTCTTTATCGTGCGGGCGATATCATCCTTCTGCGCAATATCGGTCCGACTGCGCTCTGGGTTCGCGGAAAATCTATGCCGCCGGGTGCCTTCCTGCGCATTCGTGAGCGCCAAGAACTCGTCCTTCCAGGCTGGACGATAGGTTACGATGGACTGCGTTTCTTTCTCGATACCGGGAAAATGGAAACCCGCCCCGCGATTTATCTCGCCGCAGGTGAAGGCGGCATCATCGCCGAGCGGACACGCTCGCGCAGCAGCGAACTCTGCGTTCGTTTTGGGCTAGAGGCGGAAGTCGAAGTGCTTGCGGAAACCAAACTAGAGGTTGGTACTCACGGCGTTTTACAGAAAGGTAAAATCGTCAGCTGCCTCTATCACGAGCGCATCGGCAGCGACAATGGCTTTAGTCTAACCATTAACGATCTCCGTAAACGCGCCCTGCAATCAGGCAGGCGTTTCCGTTTGGTCGCCGAGCGCCAAGAATATCTCGTTTCCAACGATGCCACAGCACTGAGTCGTGGGGATCTTTTGCTCGGGGGTAAACTCGCGCCACGCACGGTGCTTTTCATCCGTTTCGCCAGTGACGGCACATCAGGCGAACTCGAAATCCGTGAAGCCAATGGACCGATCCTAGTCGATGGTTTTCCAGTCCGGCAATTCGCCAGCTTGCGCGATGGTTCGCTGATCCGGCTTTCCGGTAGCCAAGCCGTGCGTTGCCGTTTTTCTGAAGGCTTTCTCGACGAGGAAAGAACCCAGATCGAATCTCTCGATGTCGAAGGCTTGGTGCATGATTTCGGAAAAGATTTCCGCGCGCTCGATCAGATCAACTTCTCGGTTCAACGAGGTGAAATGCTTTGCATCATTGGTCCTAGTGGTAGCGGAAAAAGCACCTTGCTCGCCGCGCTTTCCGGACAACGCAGGCCGACCCGTGGCAAAGTGAAACTCAACGGCCTTTCTCTCTACGATCATCGCGAAAGCTTGGTTCCCTTCGTCGCGCACATGCCGCAGGAAGAATCTCTCAATCCGCAACTCACCGTCCGTGAGCACCTGCGTCACGCATTGGTGATCCGCCGTCCGGGTCTAGCAAGGACTGAGCATGGACGGCGCGTCGATAGCATGTTGGCGGAACTTGGCCTGCAAGGGATCGCTCACCGTAGAGTCGGTTCTCCAGGTGAGAAAACTATTTCCGGAGGTGAGCGCAGCAGGCTAAACCTCGGCCTCGATCTCGGTAGTCGCGCTGAGGTTTTTCTTTTCGATGAGCCCATTTCTGGGCTGTCGTCGAAAGATTCCGAGCACGTGGCAGAAACTCTGCGCGCACTTGCTAGAGAAAAAATCGTCATCGCCTCTCTTCATCGGCCGGGTGCCAGTGTGTTGCGCTTGTTTGATAAAGTATTGTTGTTAGATAACGGAGGGAAAGTTGCGTATTTCGGGACTCCTGCGCTAATGGTCACGTATTTCCGCGAAGCCTGTGTGGAGCACACTGTTTCACATCCTTCCCTGGTTGCTAAAACTCCGCTAGGTGCGGACTTCGTTTTCGACATTTTGGAAACGCCGATCAGTGCAATTGGTGGTTCCGAAAACACCGGTGCAGCTCGCCGCTTTTCTCCTAACTTTTGGCAAGAACGCTTTGAAAGCTTGTCACTTCTGACATCGCTTCAGGGAGATGCTGCTTTGCCAACGCATTTGGGTGAGATGCGCTCCCAAGAGCGATTGCCCGTTCCACCAACACCGCCTCGCCGTTGGCGCGCGGTGTTGAAGGTTTTTGTCACGCAATTTCAACGTTCATTTAAATCCAAACTTCGAAATCGCGGCACGCTTTACAGCACGTTTTTGGAAGCTCCCATTCTCGCTGCGTTGATTGCCATAACCCTGCGTTCATCGCCCTCAGGCCCTTACCAGTTTTCCACGGCGCTCCATATTCCTGCTTATCTTTTCCTCAGCGTGACGGTCGCGATGTTCCTCGGACTGACCAATTCCGCCACGGAAATCCTGCGTGATCGCGCCGTGCTTCGTCGCGAACGAAACTGCCATCCAGGTGGCCTGTCATACGTTATCTCCAAATTCCTCGCCCTTGGCATTGTCGCCGCCGTGCAATGTTACTTCTATCTCATCGTCGGCAACCATTTCTTGGAAATCGAAGGAGTGTTGCTCTATCACTGGATTTGGATGACTCTGACCGCGCTGACCGGCACCGGCATGGCGCTGTTGGTTTCTTCCCTTGTCCGCACCGAACGCGCCGCTCTAACAGCCGTCCCGCTTCTGCTCGTTCCACAAATGCTCCTCGCCGGCGCGCTTGTACCTTACAAAGAAATGAATCGCGGCTTGTTCGAAGATGTAAAAACCGAACGCGAAAACGGCGGCGTTCCTGTCCCTGCTAAAATCATGCCGCTGCGCTACGCCTTCGAGGGTATGCTCATCGGACAAGCGACCCGTAACCCTTTCGAAATCGAACGCATCCGCTTGCAGCGAAAAATCGATCGTTTCCGTGAGATAAAAGAGGAACCGACTCCCGAACAAATCGAAAGCTTAGAGATGACAAAAGAGGGTCTTCGCCGCCTCCTCGCCTCCGGTGCACGCGATACCAAAGAAGCGCAGGAACTCGTTGCCAGAATTCGTCGCATGGTCGACACCGGAACGCCCATCCAAGTTTCCGCCATGAAAGTATGGCCAAAAGGCGATGATGTCCGCCCCACTTACAAATGGTTCGTGAACGATCGCATCGAACTCCTCGTTCGTGAGGCCGAAACTTTCCGCAACGACTACCGCAACAAAAAGCCGCGCCACGTTTTCCTCGCCCTGGAGAAGCCTATTCCGTTTTACGATTGGTTTGTTCCGGATCCCGATGATTTTAAAAATCGTTACCTGCTGCCGAAGATTTCAAAACTCGAAATCGATGAAGCATCCAAAAACGCCCAGATCGAGACCATGAAGTTCTGCGGATTCATTCTTCTCTTCGTCAGCCTGGGTTGCTGCATCATTTCCGCACGCTTCATCCGTCAGCAGAATCGCAAGGTGACTTGAATTCTTTGTTGGACTGCCGCGCGAATCATTTTCAGAATCCATCCATGCCCCGCATTCTAATTGTTGAAGATGAACCTGCGATTGCAGACACGTTGATCTACGCCTTGAAGAGCGAGTGTTACGAAGTCGTGCATGTGATGACGGGTGCGGAGGCTTTGAAATTGGAAAGCCAATCCAAGCATGACCTTGCGATCTTGGATGTTGGCTTACCGGACATGACGGGATTCGATCTCTGCCGCCAACTCCGGGAGATGCGGCGTATACCAGTGTTATTTCTAACAGCAAGAAGTGAAGAGATCGATCGGGTTCTCGGTTTGGAAATTGGCGGGGATGATTATGTGACCAAGCCGTTTTCGCCACGCGAAGTCACGGCTAGGGTGAAAGCCATTTTGAGAAGATCCGGCAACCCGACTCCAAACGCCTCGCCCGTTTCGCATGCGATGGGAACAGGCCTCAGGATCGATGATCACTCGAAGCGGATCATGTTAAACGAATCCGCATTGGATCTAACAGCTCATGAGTTTCGATTGGCATCGGTGCTGATCAGCCATCCGGGACAGGTTTTTTCCAGAGAGCAACTTTTGGAAAACGCATGGGATGATCCGGGTGCGGTGACGGATCGCACCGTCGATGCTCACGTCAAAAGCCTTCGCGCCAAACTCAAAGCCGCGCAACCGGGCGCTGAGGAAATGATCGAAACCCGCAGGGGCTTGGGATATTCTTACTCACCGCTGAATCCTTAATCTCATGCGACTGACACGAATCACTCTCTGCATCATAGCGCTGATTATCTTGGCTGGATTTAATCTGTTAGTGAAAAAGCAATTAGCGGATGTTGAACCACAGTTGTTTCAGGCAACCGAAGAAGCGATGGTTGATTCGGCAAATGTGCTGGCTGCTTTTGCCGAGCGTGAGTTCACAGCAGATGGCTTCGACGCACGCCAGTTTCAAGAAGTGATGGAGGCGGCTGGAGCGCGAAAAATCGATGCAAGCATCTACAATCATTCCAAAATCCGCGTTGGTATGGAGGTGTATGTCACTGACTCCACGGGAAAAGTGCTTTTTGATTCAGGATATCCGGAGCGAGTGGATTCAGATTTCTCGCAGTTTCGAGATGTGTATCTGACGCTTCGTGGAAAATACGGTGCACGTAGTACTCGCTTGAGGGAAAGCGATGAGACGAGTTCCGTGCTTCACGTCGCCGCACCTATCGGCGATGCAGCCAAACCTATAGGCGTGCTTACGGTTTATAAAAAACAATCCGATGCGCTTCCCATCATTCGCAGGCGAGTTTCAGAAATCTGGTGGGGAACCGGGCTTGTCGGTGGGGGAATCTTGTTTTGCGTCGCTGTGATTTTCGTTTGGCAATATCTTCCGATTTCCCGGCTCACCGAATACGCCCGCGACATCGAACAAGGGAAGCGCAGATCACTTCCTTATCTCGGGCTTGGTAAAGAAGTGAATACATTGGCAAACGCGCTTGAGTCGATGCGGGAGTCTTTAGAAGGCAGGCGTTTTGCCGAGCGTTATGTGCAAACGCTGACGCACGAAATGAAAAGTCCTTTAGCTGGAATTCGCGGCGCAGCGGAGCTGTTGAACGAAGATGGTAAGCTAATGCCCGAGGAGGATAGGCGCCGCTTTCTCAACAACATCGCTGCTGAAACGTTGAGGGCTGATCGTCTACTCGGGAAAATGTTAGAGCTGTCTGCGCTTGAAGGGAAAACCCAGCTCGATGCCACCGAGGTGATCGACCTGACGATACTTGTGGGAAGAGTCGTGGATGAATTGAAAGCCATGGCTGAGCTCGCCGGTGTGAAAATCAATTTTTCCAAACCCAGCTCACCGATGATGATCAGCGGTGACGCGTTTATTCTCAAAGCCGCGCTCACGAACCTGTTAGAAAACGCGATTGATTTCTCGCCAGTAGGACAAGATGTCTTGGTGAAAATGGAAAGTGATTCGGATTTCCATCGCGTGATCATCGAGGATAGAGGAGAGGGGATTCCGGATTACGCGATGGAGAAGGTGTTCGATCGCTTCTTTTCCCTACGCCATCTGCGCACCGGTCGCAAAGGAACCGGCCTGGGCCTGACTTTGGTGCGTGAGGCTGCCGAGCTGCATCTTGGAAATATTGCGTTGGAAACGGCGGATCCAACCGGTACGCGAGCGATTTTCGCTATCCCTAGCTGCTAAGATTTTTAGCGAATTTTTCACGGTAACTTCATCAAGCTTTCACAAACGGAGTGTGCAATGTGTCCATCCGATGAGAGATCTACTCACACCCACTGCTGAGCGTTTAAGAGAACCTGAGCCCGGCGCAATTCTGCGGGCCGCCCTGGTCGCCGCGCTTGGTTTTGGAGTCTATGGCCTGACGGTGGGTTGCTGGAGGTCGCCGTTGATGGGTTTATACGTGGCGGTGAAAATGCCGTTGTTGATCGCGTTAACTCTAGGTTGTAACGGCTTGCTGAACGGTCTGTTGGGCCTATTGCTCGGAAGCGGTCTTGGATTCAAACAATCTCTGCATGCGCTGCTTAGTGGGTTCGCGATCACTGGGCTCATCCTCGGATCGGTGGCACCGATCACATACTTCATCGCTTTAAACATTCCTGCGCACGATTCTCAACAAGCCGTCACTTCGCACTCCGCGTATTTGTTAACGCATGTTTCTTTGATTGGAATCGCGGGGCTCGTCGGAGTGATCCGACTCGCCAAACTGCTCGAATCCTACAGCCCGTCTCGCGCCATCGCCCGCGCAACCCTCGCTGCATGGATCGCTGGTAACGCATTTCTCGGCGGCCAATTTTCATGGGTGCTCCGGCCATTTTTTGGATCCCCCGGCTTAAAAGTCCAGTTCTTACGCGATGATGCCATGAAAGGAAATTTTTACGAGACTGTGTGGAATGCTCTGAAGCGCGTGTGCGAAAACTTCGGATTCGATGGAATGGTATTCATCGGTCTAACAGCAGGCATCTGCCTCGTTATTATTCTCCAAATTAGAAACCAACAAACCAAACCAAAACCATGAACGAAGAACATCCAGAACCAACACGCATCCCAACTCCACCACCGTTAAATCCCACTCCGCCACCGCTCAATCCGACACAATATGTGCCGATCCCGAAAAATCCGAACATCCGCGACCTTTTTGAAATCCTGCTGCGCAGGCCCGCACAACTCGCGGGACATCAAGTCTGTGAGGAAAAACCCACGCTATTGCGCTTCGGCTTGATCGCGTTGTTATCGATCCTAGTCTTCGGTTTTGTGTTAGGAACGTTTGCCTACGAGGATCAACTCTGGGCAGCTCCCGCGAAAATGGGTGGAGGCTTGCTGTTTGCCGGAATCATCTGTTTCCCGAGCCTGTATATATTCTCTATTCTCGCGGGATCAAACGCATCGGCCGCACGCATGGGCGGATTGCTCAGCGGCATGCTGGCGATGGCTGGATTGCTGCTGATGGGATTCGCTCCCGCGCTTTGGATCTTCGCACAAGGCACCAGCTCGTTCGGCTTCATGGGTGGTTTGGCGCTGATATCATGGCTCGTCGCCTTGATCTTCGCATTCCGATTCCTGCGCGTTGCACTCCGCGAAACTGGCGCCACTCAAAACGCCCCGCTCACCATCTGGTGCGGCATTTTCCTACTCGTCACCCTGCAACTCTCCACCAGCCTGCGACCCATTCTCGGAACGTCCGATAAGTTTCTCAACACCGAGAAGAAATTCTTCCTACAGCATTGGACCGACACCATGGACAAATCGCTTAAGCCGAAGGAGAAAAAATAACGATCGCACATCATGTTGAATAAAATCACCGGCTGGCTGATCTTCTCGCAGCTCGCATACGTCTCTCTGTTTATCGCAGTAAAAATCATCAATTATGCCACAAAGGACGCAGTTGCAAATCAACTCGAAGCCCTTCGACAGCACATTGGATTATCAAACCATGACGTCAGCCTGAACGAATATGTATGCTATCCACTCGCCTACAGTGTGCCGATCAATATCATCATGGCATTGGTGTTTTTCTGGACACTGTTACGGAGAAATCATGAGTTCAATTTTTCTAAGGACTTCTTCAACATCATCAACGCGGTCTATGTCGCATCTAGTTCATGGTTTTTCATGAGTGTTTTCTGCAGCCTAGTCCATTGAAGTGCTCACTCCTCAAGCCATGCATCGATCTTCTCTTTACATTCCGCAACCAAATCTTTCGGCTCGCCGTCCCGTCGGTCCTTCTGAGATATTGCAGCACTCTGCAGCTTCCGCCTGCTCTTGCTTCCATGAAAACTCAAACAACCCATTTTTTGAAAAGTTCGCCGCTCATCGCCTTTTTGATGGCGGTCATGTCTTTGCTCTCAGTTGCCGCTGAAAAATCAGGAACCTTCTACACTCCAGAGCAGGACAAGAAGGGGTTGAAACAAGACACCGTCATCGATGAAAAACTGCCCAAGGTCCTGATTCTTGGCGACTCAATTTCCATCGCTTACACGCCATTGGTCCGCGATGGACTCGCCGGCAAAGCAAACGTCTTGCGGCCAAAAGCCAACTGTGGCGATACCCGCGCCGGACTTGCAAATATCGACGCATGGCTCGGCGATACCAAATGGGATGTCATCCATTTCAACTGGGGACTTCACGATCTCTGCTACCGCAATCCCGAATCAAAACAACAAGGCAACCGCGATAAAGAGAAAGGCAAAGTTTCCGTTCCTCTAACAGATTATGAAGCGAACTTGGAAAAATTGGTCGTTCGTTTGAAAGCCACGGGAGCCCGTTTGATATGGGCAAGCACCACGTTTGTTCCAGAGGGTGAGGTCGGGCGCTTCGTTGGAGACGAAGTGAAATACAACACCGCCGCGGAAAGCATCATGAAAAAACATGGAGTCTCGATCAACGATCTCCATGCCACCACCGCGTCTTTTGCTCCCGAACTTTTTGCCGGTAAGGGCGACGTGCATTACAAACCTCAAGCTTCAGCCAAACTGGCTGAACAAGTGATCGCAGAAATCAAAGGAGCTTTGGGAATTGAACCGATCACTCAGGTGATTGATTGCCACGTGCACCTCTACTCATTGGAACGGCCGGATGGAATCGGTTGGATCAAAAAAGACAACGAGATACTGTATCGCGATCACCTGCCAGAAACCCACGAGCCCATCGCCAAAGCCAACGGTGTGAGCGGAGTGGTATTGGTACAAGCTGGCCAAAGCATTCCAGATAACCAATGGAATCTCGATGTTTCCGCCAATCATAAACATCTGTATCGCGGAGTCGTAGGAAACCTCTCACTTGTCATCGGCACTGACGAATTCAAACCGCTCTTCGATAAACTCTCCAACGATCCACGCTATCTCGGCTACCGTCTTTCAGGTCGTCCCAAAAATGAAATCAATGAGGATTTCTACCGCGACCTTAAACTCACGGCCACCGCAGGTAAAAGCGTGGATTTCTTGCTCGGCGGCTACACCTTGAAAGAAGTCGAAGCCGTTGCTAGAAAAGTGCCGGAATTACGCATCATCATCGACCATTTCGGCGGCGTGCAACTCAATGGCGATCCGCTCAAACCCGAATGGATAGCGGATTTCCGCTCGGTCGCAAAACAACCGAACGTTTTCTGTAAAGTTTCCGCGTTGTATGGCAGAGTCGCAAAACAACCCGCACCCAAAGACCTCGCCTACTACAAGCCTATCCTCGACCTGGCCTTCGAATGCTTCGGCGAAGATCGCTTAGTCTATGGCAGCGACTGGCCAGTCACCGAAACAACCGGCGACTATGCTTCGGTGCTAACCCTGACCCGCTCTTACTTCACCCCCAAAGGAGCCGAAGTTTGCGAAAAACTATTTCACCGCAACGCAGAGAAATTCTACGCCATTCCCCAAAGGTAGGGTCGTCGCGCCGCGCCGACCGATGTGTTATGCAGATGAGATGCGCAATTCGAAGTCACCGTAGAATCGATTGACCGTAAGAGGAAGACGAACCACGGATGAACACAGATAAACACGGATTCTGAGATTGTTCCTAAAAATTCAACCTTGATGAACCGCAAACTCAAACTTACCAATTCCTCATGATGTGATTTTCCACCCCATCAAAATCGACTAGTCGCTTTGCGTCGCGACCAGTCGTAAAATAACTGTTCTGCAAAATAAATAAGAAATCACATGGAATACTCAGTCCCATGGCAGCCATTGGAAGAAGATACGGCCTCGGCAATAATGCGAGACATTGAAGGAACTATACCCGCTAATCATATTTTGTATCAGCGATACCACAGACCAATAGCAGAGACTATTGACCAGAGCGGCGATACGCTCTTCATCCTCAATGAAGAATCGACTGAGTGCGCCGTGGTGCATATTCAGTGGAAGGACGGCAAGCAGTATGTCTTAGGGGTTTGTTCAAGCAGTCATTACGATTCATTAGACATATGGCGACACAAGCGGATGGAAGTGGATCACAATAACACAGAAGGAGACGTTTTCGGGTGGAGTTCATCTGACCGGATGCCTAGGCATTTGTTTTATAGAGCACTAGAATTGGACCACTCAACTGCCATTCGAGCAAGTATTGATAAGCAGAATTACTCGGTATGCCCACGTCACTGGTATATTGATGCTACTTTCCGCTGCGAAGGATGTAATGAAGATTTTTTGTGGACTGCCACTGAGCAGCGTGCATGGTTTGAGGATTATGGATTCTACGTGGATTCAATACCAAAAGAATGCAAGGCATGCCGAACAAAAAGAAGAGCAGAACAAGCCGCATCATTTAACCGCTAGGAGCCGTTCTGTTGACATGATTTACCGTAACTACAACCTAAACCCCGTGAGAGACTTCCGCCCCAGCTCCTAGCGGTGGATGTGCTTTACGTTCAATGAATATAGAAGAATTAATCTCCGAGATCGAATATGCGTTTGGGCGGAATTCCTGCCCACGCGGACTTAGAATTACAATTGATTCTGACGAAGGTGACTACCCTGATGTCCGTAGACATTTTCACCACAGAGATTGGTGGACCTGCGATGCGAGATATTTGAAGAGCCAAGACGGTGCGTTCACATTCATGACCGAAGATGCACAAATATATTTCACACCAGCTTACATGATTGAGAGCATCCGAGATCCAGGATCCGCTGACACGGTGCCTGAGACCTTTATTCATGGTTTGACAGAGACAATTTTGAGCAGATATACGGCACAACAGTTAAGATCTGTGATTCATTTCATACAGTTTCATTTGACGGACAAACCTTGGGAGAGGAAGAGTTGGCGAGCTCCTCTGGCAATAGCGCAGAGCATCAAAGCCGAATCATCCAACCGCTAGCGATTCATTTATCCAGACAAACTGACCCGCTGAACTAGCTCGACCTCTGGGAAACGGGCGATATATTCCCGCCGTGCGCATTACATTTTCAACAACTCCGGCCATGGTTGCTTGCTTTGGCCTGATCACAGCAAATCTCCATGCCGCTCCCATCATCCCGGGCTTGGAGCACAAGCATCCGTTGACCGAAGCTCAAAAAGGCTTGGTGCTAATTGAAGAACTGCGTTGCGCCTCCTGCCATGAAGGGATGTCAAAATCCAACGCAGCCGGTCCGGATCTGCGTGAGGTCGGTTCGCGAATCCAACCCGAGTTTCTGAAGAAATTCATCCAAGACCCCGCCGCCCACGATCCCGGCACAGCGATGCCCGATGTCTTCGGCAAGCGCTCGGCTGAAGAGCAGGAAAAAATTGCTACCGAACTCAGTGCGTATTTGCTCTCATTGAAAAACGAACCCGCAAAACCCGAAGCCCTCCCGAAAGATAAAGCGGCAGAAGGCAAAAAATTGTTTCACGAGGTCGGCTGCGTTGCCTGCCACAGCCCGCAGGATGACAACCCGGATGCCAAAGCTTTAACAGGTCACGTGAACCTGGCTCACGTTTCAAAAAAATATCATCCCACCGGCCTCGCTGATTTTTTACACGAGCCTTTGAAAGTCCGATCCGATGGCCGGATGCCCGACATGCGCCTGAGTCGCAGTGAATCGGAACTTCTTGCCGCTTTCATGATCGGCTCTGAAGCAGCTACGCCGAAAGCTGAAACCCATTCACCCTCGACCATTGCGGCCGGGAAAAAGGCGTTCACGGAAATGAGCTGCAACGCCTGCCATAACGTCGATTCAAGTCCCAAGCCGACTCTTATTCCGGCCAAAGCCAAACTTGATCTAAATGCCGGTTGTCTTTCTTCGACTCCCGGAAAAACACCGAACTATCAGCTCAGCGATGTTCAGAGAAATGCCATCCGTGCGGCTCTAGCAGAACAGCCGAAGACCCTCACGCCCGCCGAAGCTATCAACCTGCGCCTAACCCAGCTGAACTGCATTTCCTGTCACCAACGCGATGATTTCGGTGGAGTGAAACCCGCGCTCGACAGTTATTTCCACAGCACCGAGGAAGCTCTCGGCAACCATGCGCGCATCCCGCCCGAACTCACGCTTGTCGGCGCAAAATTGCAACCCGGCTGGCTACACAAGGTTCTCTATGAAGGCGAAACCGTCCGCCCCTACATGATCACCCGCATGCCGCAATTCGGAAACGCGGCGCTCGATGGCCTTACCCAACTGTTAGGTGAGGTCGATAAACTCCCGCCACTCGAATTCAAGCCGCCCGAAAAAGAATCGAAAACGGAAATGACCAATGCCGCCCACCAGTTGTTAGGGGATCAGGGACTGAACTGCATCGCCTGCCACAACTACAACGGCAAGGAGTCCCCGGGCATGAAAGGTCTGGACATCATGACCTCTTCCCAACGCCTGCAACCCGCATGGTTCGATCAGTTTCTCAGAAACCCCGCGAAACTCCGCCCCGGCATCATCATGCCGTCGTATTGGCCGGACGGCAAAGCCGCGCAAAATGAGATCCTCGCTGGAAATGCCGATGAACAAATCCGTGCGCTATGGAACGAATTCACGCTCGGCCGCTCTGCTCGCGATCCTTCCGGCCTGCGCGCAGAAAACCCCGAACTTATTGTCACCGATCAAACCCGCACCTATCGCGGTCGCAGCACGGTCGCGGGTTACCGCGGCATCGCCATCGGTTTTCCCGGTGGAATGAATTATGCATTCGACGCTCAAAACGGCGCTCTCGCCGCCATCTGGCCAGAGAAATTCATCACTGTCGGCTGGCGAGGCCAAGGCTCCGGTAATTTTACTCCAGCCTCACCCGCCATCCAACTCGCGCAAGACGTTGCGTTTCTAACAAAACTTCCGGAAGCATGGCCGCTCAGACCCATCCGCACCAAGGAAGCCCCGGTCAATCCAGATCCGACTTATCCCTCCCAGCACGGCTATGCTTTCCAAGGATATTCAATCGGTGAAAAAGGAGTGCCGACCCTGCGTTATCGTTGCGACGAAGTGGCGATTGAGGACACATCGATTGCAGCGAGTAAAAGCAACACGCTGAATCGCACCCTGACGTTCACCTCCACCAAAGCCAGTTCGATTTACTTCCGTGTCTTGTCAGGAAATATCGAATCGGTCTCAGAGAGTTCATTCAAAATCCCCAAACTCCAACTCAACCTTGGAAAATCCACCGCCAAGTTTTCTACCATCCTTCGCGCCGCAGGATCGAATCAAGAGCTCATCCTCAAGCTGGATCTGCCCGCCGGAACTTCAACCCTCTCACTCGATTATGTCATTCTTCCCTAAACTCTTAATCGCCCTCGCCGCGATTTTTCCTCTTACAGCCATCGCCGAAGAAGTCGGCGAGCGGTGGGGCACAGCGGAACGCGAACGCAAATACTACCGCCTAGTCGATCTTCCCATTCCGAAGAATATCGTCATCGAAGCCGGTGCGTTTTGCGATTTGCCGGATGGCAGAATTGCGGTTGGAACGCGTCATGGCGAAGTGTATTTCATCACTGGATCTGACGCCGCCAATCCCGAACCCAAGTATCAACTCTTCGCCACCGGACTTGACGAAATCTTCGGACTCGCATGGAAAGACAACGCGTTGTTCGTCACGCACAGCGCAGAGTTCACCAAAGTTTTCGATACCAATAACGACGGCACGGCGGATCGTTACGATGTGATTTCAGATGCATGGGGCTACGGCACGTATCACGAATACGCGTTTGGTTCGAAGTTCGATCCGAAAGGAAACATGTTCGTCGCGCTGGGTCTATCGAGCTCGTATCACTCACAGGAATTGTTTCGTGGTTGGGTTTTCAAAGTTACGCCCGAGGGGAAATCGATTCCCTACGCGAGCGGCGTGCGCAGCCCGGGCGGAATTGGTTTCAATGAACACGGAGCTGTATTTTACATTGAAAGCCAAGGTCCGTGGAATTCCGCGTGCAGTTTGAAATTCGTCAAAGAGGGCGGCTTCATGGGTCATCCCATCAGTTACAATTGGTATAAGTATGCGCCAAACATGGGCCCTGCTCCCATCGAACCCAAAAACGGATCGTCTACTCTAACAGAAAGTAAAAATATTTCCCAACTCGATCCCTACGCGGTGGTGTTTCCCTACATTCGCATGGGCCGATCCATCAGTGGATTTGTGGTCGATAAGACCGGCGGGAAATTCGGTCCGTTTGAAAACCAAATTTTTCTCGGAGATTACACGCAATCCATCATCCTCCGTGCCACCACCGAGCAAGTGAACGGCGTATGGCAGGGCGCGTGTTATCCGTTCCGCGAGGAACTTTCCACTGGCCTACTTAATGTCCATTTCACCCCGCAAGGTCGTTTGATCTCTGGCGGAACCAATCGCGGTTGGCCGGTGCGTGGACTCAAACCCTACGCGCTCGAACGCTTGGAATGGACTGGCGTCACTCCGTTTGAAATCAAACGCATCACCATCAACTCAACCGGTTTCAACATCGAGTTCACCAAACCGGTTGATCCTAAAACAGCGGCCCTTCCTGAAAATTATCGAGTCAACTCTTTCACTTATCCCTATCATCAAGGCTACGGCGGACCTGTCATTGAGGCAACGGATGCCAAGGTCACTCAAGTCGCTGTCGCTAAAGATGGCCTAAGCGCGAAAATCATGCTCGATAAAATCACCCAAGGCCACATCCACGAATTCAACCTCGCTCCCATTCTCGATCGTGATGGCGAGACCTTGGTTCACAACTTTGCTTTTTATACCGTGAACGAAATCCCGAAATAATTGGAGCCTTAATCGCGTAATCGAAACTCTTCCCAAAACCCATACCATGCTGAAACAATCTATTTTTTCCACAGTCGCTTTGGCGGCACTGCTTTTCTCGTCGGCTCACGCCGCGCCCAAAGCGACGATGACGAAACCCGATTTCACCAAAGGTGATCCGATTCCCGAAGGTGCAAACCACGACTGGACACTCGGCGCAACCGGAACCCGAGGTTGGATGTATTCGGAAAAACTCTGCACCGTTGACGCTCGACAGATCTCCATCACCAAGGTCGATCCGAAATCTCCCGCCGATGGAAAACTCGCAGTGGGCGACGTGATTCTCGGGGTTGGTGGAAAACCCTTTTCCTATGATCCCCGCACCGAGTTCGGCAAAGCTCTAACAGCTGCCGAAGCTAGCGATGGGTTACTTAAGCTGACGCGCTGGGGAAAAGGCAACTCGGATGAAGTCGTGATTCATGAAATCGTGCTCAAGCTCCCTGTGCTCGGCACTTACAGCAAAACGGCTCCCTACAAATGTGAGAAATCCAAAAAGATTCTCGATGCGGGTTGTGAGGCCCTGGCAGCACGTATCGCAAATGATCCGAACTACGCGCGCCAAAGTCCGATTCCACGTTCATTGAACGCTCTCGCGTTACTAGCCAGTGGCGATCCGAAATACATGGAGCTCATCAAAAAGGAAGCCGACTGGGCGAAAGGATTTTCCGCCGATAGCATGGCGACCTGGTATTACGGTTATGTGATGATGTTTCTCGCCGAATACACCATGGCCACGGGCGACGCCTCGGCGATGGCTGGACTGGAAAGGCTCGCCATGGAGGCATCGACAGGCCAGAGCAACGTCGGTTCATGGGGACACAAGTTCGCAACTCCTGATGGACGTCTTTACGGCTACGGCATGATGAACGCTCCGGGCGTTACTCTAACAAATGGATTGGTCTTGGCGAAACTTGCCGGAGTGAAGAAACCTGAACTCGATCTCGCCATCGAGCGCAGCACGAAGTTGCTTCGTTTCTATAAAGGCAAGGGCTCCATTCCATATGGCGATCACAGTCCATGGATTCAAAACCATGATGACAATGGCAAAAACGGCATGGCCGCCGTGTTGTTCAACCTCCTCGGAGAAACCCAAGAAGCCGAATATTTTTCCCGTATGAGCCTCGCTTGTCACGGCTCTGAGCGCGATACCGGACATACCGGAAATTTCTGGAACATGACCTGGGCCATCCCCGGTGTCGCCCAATCCGGCCCTCAAGCCACGGGCGCATGGATGCAGGAATTCGGCGCATGGTCGTTCGACCTCGCACGCCGCTGGGACGGAACGTTTATCCATCAAGGCCCACCTGAAATGACCAAAGATAAAACCGGCGGATGGGACACGACGGGAGCCTATTTGCTCGCATACGCCATGCCGCGCAAAGCCATCGCGCTTACCGGCAAACGTCCCAGCAACATTCCGCAACTCGATGAGAAAAGCGCACAAGCCATCATCATCGAGGGTCGTGGCTGGTCGAACAAAGATCGCAACAGCGCTTACGACGCGTTCACTGATGATCAGCTTCTTGAAAGACTCGGTAGTTGGTCGCCAATTGTTAGAGATCGTGCCGCGATGGCGCTTGCCAGAAAGAAAAGTATTCCAGTGGAGAAGTTGATCGAGTTGCTCGATTCAAAAAATCTCTTCGCACGTTACGGCGCATGCGATGCGATCGGGTCACAGAAAGCCGCCGCCGCCGTTCCGGCCCTTGTGAAAACTCTCAAACATGAAGACATGTGGTTGCGCATTAAAGCCGCGGAGGCGCTCGGAAAAATCGGCGATCCCGGAATGGTCGCTTTACCAGAAATCCTCACGATGTTGGCAAAAGGCGCGACTCCATCCGATCCCCGTGCGATGGAGCAACGTTTCCTTTCCTCAGTCGTCTTCGGTCAAATGCTCAAAAAATCCATCGATGGAGTGGATCGCGCACTGCTGCAAAAAGCGATTGAAGCCGGACTGAAAAACCAAGACGGTCGCGCTCGCTCCGAGGTCGCAGGTGTGTATTCCAAATACAAGTTTGAGGAAATTGAGCCGCTGCTTCCCGCCATCTATGAAGCGGTTGATAAGCCCGCGCCTAGCGGCGAAATGTTCGCTGCCGGTGTCCGCCTTGCCGGTTTAAATTTGTTAGCCAAAAACAAAATCCGCGAAGGCCTGCCACAGATCATCAAGGTGATGGACATCCAATCCTGGGGCAAAGCGGATCGCATACCACGTTGTCTCGACGCCCTCGAAGCCTACGGCCCTGCCGCAAAATCCATCCTCCCGGATCTACGCCAACTCGAACAAGACCTCATTAAACACGGCGAAGCCAAAAACCTCAAAGTCCACGCCGACCGACTAACCGCCATTCTCGCCAAAATTGAAAGCTCTACGGAAACGGTGGAGCTTAGAGGATTAAATAAATAGCTTTAATATTTACGTCTGCATTTAGAAAAATAGCATGTGCGCATGAATGGTTCACACCAGCTGCGCAGAAAGCAGTTTTATAAGAATTTGAATACAGGCGAGGCGCTGATTTTGTTTGCCGGATCGGCCCCGAGAAAATCAGCTGATGCATGCTATTCTTTTTTTACGAATCGGAATTTTTACTATCTCACTGGCATTCTCCAGATGAACAGCATCTTCATGGCCTTCAACCGTGATGGCAAAGTGGAGGAAACTCTTTTTATTCATCCAAAGGACCCCATGGCGGAGCGTTGGAACGGTTACCGCATCTCTCATGAGGAGGCAACGGCAAGTTCCGGCGTCGAACAGATCATGGATCTCGAGCAGTTCGATGAGGCTCTATCGGATATCTTGAAATCGGGATCGGTTTCCTCCCTGTGGTACGATTTTGATAAGTACGATGAAGGACGTAAAGACGCTCCGCAAAACAAGCATAGCGAAGCTATTCTAGCCAATCATCCATGGCTGACTTTGAAAAACGCCTATCCGGTGATTTGCGAAGCACGCACGATTAAGGATGTTGGCGAAATTGCTGAAATTCGAAATGCCCTGAGCCTCACGCGGGATGGAATTCACGCGATGATGAAAGCGGCGAAGCCAGGCATGTATGAATACCAACTCGAAGGGATCTTCAACAAGGTCTTGGCCGATGCCGGAGTGCGCGAACCAGCATTCGCCAATATCGTTTCCGGAGGACGAAACAATTTCTACATCCATTACGAAGAGCCGATGGGAATTCTCAACGATGGCGAAATGATACTTACAGATGTGGGCGCGAGGAAAAACCAATACGTCAGTGATATTTCTCGCCCCTTTCCTGTGAATGGCAAGTTCACGCCTGAGCAAAAGGAAATCTACTCTATTGCACTGAAAGTGAACAAAGAACTGATGGAACTGCTTGTTCCTGGAAAAATTTCCTTTCCAGAGATCGAGGCTCATTCGCGTCGTCGGGTTGGGGAATTACTGGTTGATGCCGGATACCTCGGGAAGGACGAGGAGGTCAGCAAATACTACTGGCATAAAGGCACCCACCACATCGGACTCGATGTCCACGACGTCGGCCCGCCCGGAGAACCCATCGCGCCGGGCATGGTGTTCACCATCGATGTGGGCATCTACATGGAAGACAAAAACATCGGATTCCGCATCGAGGATAATGTCGTGATTACCGAGACAGGATACGAACATCTCTCGGCGGATATCGTGCGCGAGATCGATGATGTCGAAGCGATGATGCGCGGGTAGAATGGTTTGTTAGATTTTATGGACCGCGCGAGTCCACTCGCGCAGGACGAAAGGGCGCGACCACCGACTCCATCGGGGCGCGACTGGAGTCACGCGGTCCATGCCTAATTCGTCACTCATCTTCGGAACGGCTCTCGGCTTTCTGATTGATGTTCAAAATCGATTCAGCAGCGGATCTGGCAAAACGTTGCCGATTGAGGTCACAGTCTTTCAAATTTCGATCTCCGAGATTAACCAGTTTGTCTTGTATTGCCATAATGTAGTATTTCCAATTATTGATTGCCATGACCATAGATATGAAAATTCTCCTTTACCCCTCTCATGGAATTCCACCTAACATCACTCTCCTTTTGCTCTAACACTTGCTTCAATGGCAGTAGGCTGGATTGGAGTAAAGCTGTAGCCGTTACTCTGTGTCTTGTAGCACTACCAGGTTGCAAACAAAAGTCCTCTTCTGAACAACAAAATAGCGGCTCAACGGCACGTGCGGTCATACCAGTTATAATAAATCCTGAGCTACCAGCCAGGCCCGCAAACGACGTTATCACCCCCGCGCAACAAGCTTTTTGGGATTATATCGAAACTTTCAATCGCCTGCCGGACAATCCAACTGAAGTTCAAAAGGAAATTTTTGAAACACGCGGCGAAGCTCCGCAATTTAAAGTCATTTCTACCTCGCCAAAATCAGTCTTTAACGATGTCGAAGGGATGAAGGCTCATCGCAAGTTGTTCCCGAAGCGTTATCCATGGGTGAAACGTCTTCTGGAAAAGGAAAAAATCACTCTGGAGGTAAATGCATCCATATACCAAGGAACGGCCAAGGAAATCTCCGATAAACACCACCAATTAGTGAGCTGGGCTCAGGGGAATTATTTCCAACCTGAAGGGGAGCGCTCTGTATTCACCAAGCGCTGGTTGGAGTCACTTCTTGTGATCGATTACATCTTTGCCTGCGGTTCCGAGCAGGATCGAATTGATGGATTCGGTTTGTTAACTGAATCTTTCAAGGCTGCGGTATCAGGGGGTGAAGCAACAGGACGCAAGGAACATGGTAGAGAACTCGAAATTCCCGCCACATTTGATATCGGCATCGCTATTGCCAATCAATTTCCTGAGAACATGCGAGGCTACGTTCCGGAGATATTGATCAATGCCCTGGCAAGAGTCACTTCAAGCACCGGGCACACAGCTTCGTACATCGAATGCCTCAAGTGGTCGTTGCGGGTTGAAGTGCTCAAAAAGTTGGAGAGCGACTTGAATTTCAATCGAGTCATGGTCGGCAACCGTTGTGCGGAAAACCAAATGTTTCACTACATCATATACTGGTATCACCTGCACGAGGAGGTAAGGCCTTTCGAAGGCTCTTCCGCAGTTGCGGTTAAGAACCTCTTCAATCGGATTTACGGCAAAGTAGAAGGTCCCAAGGAACATAAGAAATACATGGCCCTCCTTGATGCTGCTTACCCTCCATCTCCTAAACCGCCCACCAAAAAAAATAACAAGTAATCCTGGATCCCCCATGCATTCAAACCAATCACCACAACAAAATAAACCGACTACATTTTTGAATCTAAATCATATGCTTTCAAAATTAGCTATAGGTTTCATCGGCTATATTGCCCTGATGACCATGAGTCATGCCCAAGCAGTGACAGTCACGGGTAATATTCCCTATGCGGCAGATTTCAAAAAAGGAGATGGCTCTCTTGAAGTTTGGACCATCTCAAAAATCCGAGAGGATAAACATAATACGGTGAAACCGATTGCAGGAGACGTATCGGTAATGGTCAGAGACAGCAATTCCAATGGAGGCAATTTAGGTGATTCTTCAGAAACTTCTGGCGAAACCAAGGACTACCATGGGACACTTGATCTAACAAATACGGTTCTGCCTGCCATAATTGCCATTCTTGTAGATGATATCGCAACACTCACCATAACAGAAATACCCACTGGAAACGAACCGGCAGGGCATACCTCATTTACCGATACTTACAAAGTAGAAGGCACCGCACTATGGAACCCGAAATCCTACAAGGAATTCTCCACTCCTGTATCTCCGGGCCGCGCTCTACCTCCGGGCCGCAAATACCAACTCGACCTCGTATACAAAAACACCGCAAACCCTACGGCTAAATATACAGACGGTAAAGTTGATATTGATGGTGTAAGCGTGTATGTGAGCCTCCTGCCGATGGAGGTAGAACAACAAAACGATACGTTGGAGAATGGAATCCAGTTTTGTCGGTGGCTGGACTCCTTTACCGATGACTCTTTTAAACAAGATTGTGCCGAAAATGATAGAGATCGTTTCAGGTTTAGATTTCCGGTAATCATCCCAAATCTTACAAAAATAAAAATCAAATCAACGAGCCTCAATATTGCGATAAACGGTGAGGATGCCCCTAAGACGACTGATGGCGACTACGAGATCGAAATGAAGCCAGAAAACGGTGCCATGGTAAGCACTTGGATATTATTGGTAGGAGATGACCAAGACGATGTGAATTACAATGGCAAAGGAAAAGACGATAAAACTAACGACCAAACCCTGTTAGCAGATTTCGATTCACCAATCGAAGTGACCCTGCCCGAGTATACGAATACCAAAGCAGTGTTTCGCGCCCAAAAGGCTCTCGGCAAAGTTCAAATACAGCCTTACTATCTTTCGCCCGCTGGCGACGTGACTGAGCAGATGGAGGATTTCATCAAAGCTCACCTAGATAACATGAAAGAGATTTACCGCCAGATTGGTATCCAAGTAGACTATTCCGATATTGTTGGCCATGCAGTGCCCCAAGAGTGGCTCGATCCTCGGCCTGATGCGGTTCCGAAAGAGGATGCGAAATTATTAACGCACGCGGAAAGTATCCTAGCCAGAAATGTGGTTCGTAGCCTTGAAGTTCCTGGAAAGCAAATCAGGATCGGCTTCGTGGATGCCAAATTGATGCTCAATACCAACGCCATATTTGGGGATCCTGAGGATGCACGAGGTTTCACATTCATAAACACCGATGGCATCATCATTTCGTTGGACGTAGAGGCAAGGTTCTTTTTCGGTGTAACCGCCCATGAGGTGGGTCATACGCTCGGACTAGATCATGCTTCTACCAATTGGCAGAGATGGCTGATGAGAGGGCGTAAGGAAGGAGACAAGGAAAGCTACCCCATCATCTGGGATGATTTTAAGGCAGTTGAAAATTCCAAACGTTTCCAGTCGGGAGACTTCGATATCATAAGTAAAAGCAAAACTTTTTATGTTCCCAATTAATTCAAAAGCAGTCTTTGGCATTTGGTGTGCGATGATCTTATGCGCCTCTGCGCAGGAGGACTCTCGCACGTTAAGTGAGCATTCGAACGCCGAAACCGCAGCACAGCATCGCGAATCCAATAAAAAGAACAACAGGGGCGGCCCTCCCCGCCCCGCGTCCGCTGAGCTAGAAGCGGTTGATGAAAGGATGCTCAAGAATTTGGGAGCCGAAGATTTGGCGAAGTTGTCTTTGGAAGATCCTTTGCTAAAATACGCCTATGTCTGCGTTTTTACGCGCTCTGTAGGTGCGTTTGAACAGTTAGGTCCGTTTTGGGATCTCGTGCTCGCAGACATGCGCCGCCGGGGGGAGGAGGTCTCACCGGTACTACTCAAACTGATGGCTGACAATTACGATAACGGCATTGAATTTTCAATTCTCCTCAGAATTGAGCATCTCGATACGGTCCGCATCGAACCATTTCTGGAATACGCACGCAAGTTGCTGCGCGAACGCACGCAAACCATGAACAACTATTCGGCGGGTGGTGCGTTGTACATACTCGGGCGACATGGCACAAAAGAAGATGAGGCACTACTCGAATGGGTGCTGAAAGAGCGTCCCTATGTGGCTCATGACGTCACGAGTGCACTGAGTGATCTGAGGGCTCGGCTGGGTCTCAAAGACAAACCGAGTCCCGAGCGGGGCGAGATTCCATCATCGAATACCGACAATCATGTTCGCAAAGATCAACATAAAGAATTTTTTCCCCTCTCCCTGACAAAACCATGGATCATCGGTGGATCAATTCTCCTTGTGCTGCTTGGCGTGTATAGACTCCTGCGCAAGCGGCGTACCGCTTTGTGAAAGGGAATTTCTTCTTCAGTCCCAACCAGACAAGGTCCTATTTTTCTAGACCGGAAACCATTGAATGCCCTTGAGGGAGCTAGGACATTTTTTATTAGAGTCGTTTTGTATTGGGCGTGATTGAATAAGTTGGAGCGATGACTTTAAACATCATGCTGACTTCAGCGGTGCTATACCCTTCATTGCGTTTAACAACGATACGCTTGCGTAAATCTTCACTTAGACCTCCATGTAAGTTTCGCTCCCATTGCCGCCACGGTTTCATCACAGCTTCTGACCATCCGCGATGAGTCTCTCCCGTAGCTTCTCATAAGATACTTTCTGAACGGAAGTTTTCTCATCAATCGCAAAGCACGCGGCGGTTCCAGCGCTTTGTCCGAGCACCATGAACACGGGCTCCATGCGGATAGAGCCGAAGGCGATGTGGGTGGAAGAAAGCGCCCATGGCACGAGGAGATTTTCGCATTCATCCACTTTCGGGACGATGGAGCGATAGGAAATTCCGTAAGGTTTTCCGTTGAGATGGGTTTGGATGTCGCCCTCGTTTCTGACCATACCGTCATGCACGAAGCGTTGGGTGTTGTGGGAATCGAGTGTGTAAGCGCCTTGTCCTACAGGGTCTTCGACCGGGATTTTCAGTTTGCAGTGAGCTTCGTCCATTACGAGATCTGAAACCATTCTTCGCGCCTCGCGGACATAAAGGTTATAAGGCCAGTGGCCGTTATCAGGAAACTCATCCTTCGCTAAGCCCCACATTTCATAGGATTTACGAATTGCCTCAGGTACACGCGGATGATTCTGAACGGTCCACACCAGGCCGAGTTGATAGGCGCGATGTTTTGCCGCCAACACTTCGCGTTCCGCATGACTCAGGGTCGCCCAGTTCCAGTCCTTGCCGTAATTTCCACCGATCAGATCGCATGAAAATCCGCCGGTGTTGTTAGAATCTGATTTGCGGTTCGGCACCATGGTGGTTTTGAAAAATCCGGTCTTCTGGCCAGCTTCGATGGAGCGGAACAACATTTCGAAATCCGCTTCGTTATAGTTTTTTGGCTTTTCGATCATGATTCGGTTTTCCGGAACGTCTGTTAGAACCATGCGGTAGCAATAGGCCTGGAGCTTGTCATCGCCATCGCTGACCTCGCCGCCCATGTCGGGATTTACGCCGGCAAGCAAGCCGCTGCTTGCATCGCCTTTGACGCGATAGGGGTCGATACCTTTGGGTAATTGATTCTTCTTCGCCGCGCCGGTGATGCCATTGCCGGTCTCGCCGTATTTCGCATTCGGTTCACGACCGATGGTGAAGGAGACACCAGCAAGTGGGAGCAGATCGCCTTCGTATGAGGCATCGATGAACATTTTTCCTTCAACAGCATCGCCGCTTTCTAACAGGATCTTTGTAATCCGTTTGCCATCCATCACCACGCCCTTTTTCAAATTCAAGCGTCCGTTGATGATTTTCACTCCAGCTTCTTTTGCCATCGCATCGAAAATATTCTCGGCGATTTTTGGCTCGAACACCGATGCGAGTTCGTTCTTCGGATTGAACGCCGGGGTGCCTTGGGCCATTTGCGGAAAGGTGTCGCGCTTTTCAAAATTCCATGACTCGTCTTTCTGATAATGCAGGTAAGCGGCATGGTAAAAATCCCGCGATAATCCACCGAGAATCGAATCGTTTCCGATATCTGACCAACCTAGGCCGCTGCTAGTTAGGCCGCCGAGGTGGCCGTATTGGGAAACCAGAATCACGCTCTTGCCCATCTTGGCTGCCTGCACCGCTGCGGTCACGCCGCCTGAGGCATCGCCATAAACCACCACATCGGCTTTGTGATCGGCGGCTGACAGTAATCCGGAAAAAGTCAGCAGAGTCGTTACTTTGAATAGGGAAAGCTTGGATGGAATATTGGGTTTCATGACAAATTTTTGTAGTCGAGCAGGTAGGATACTGAGATCGCCGAGTTTGTTTTTCAATATCCTGAACCTTGCGAGCCACCGAATTAACCCTTACATATGCGTTCAACATGAAATCCAAATCTTTCTACGGCTTATTTGCCGCTCTATGTTTCACCCAATCAGCCATGTCAGAAACCACCGAAAAACTCCAATGGTTGAGTTACCCAGGCGGGGAAGGCCCGGGAAAAGGCAAACACGTCGTCATCATTGCAGCCGAGCAAGAATACCGCAGCGAGCAAGCGATGCCCATGCTGGCCCGCATTCTTTCCACGCATCATGGTTTTGATACCACTGTGCTGTTCAGTGTGAATACGGATGGTTTGGTCGATCCTACGCTTCCGACTCCAGATCGCAAAGACGAGACCACTTTTCGAAAGCATAACATTCCCGGCTTGGAGCAACTTGCCAAAGCTGATCTGCTTATCTTGTTTACTCGTCTGATCAGTTTGCCCTTGGAACAAGAAAAGCACATCGTGGATTATTTTGATTCCGGCAAACCCATCATCGCCTTGCGCACGTCCAACCACGGATTCGAGGGCAAACTCGACTACAAAATCAACGACCAACAAGTCACCCTCAGCCAAATTTTTGGTGGGACTTTCATGAATCATCACGGCGAATGGCAGGCCGATTCCACCCGCGGTGACATCGTTCCAGAAATGAAAGCCCATCCAATTGTCACGGGCGTGAAAGACATCTGGGGCCTGACCGATGTGTATCGCACGTTTCCTGTAGGCGGTAGTTTGCCAGAAGGTTGCACGGCCCTCGTTTACGGTCAGCCACTCATTGGGCGTGAGCAAGGTGGCGCGAACAATCCTGAAAAAGAACCGCTCCCTGTCGTTTGGTTCAAAAACTGGAAAACCAGCACCGGCAAAGAAGCCCGCGTGTTGCATTCCACCATGGGCAGCAGCAAGGATTTCCAGAGCCCTGGCCTGCGCCGGCTCGTGATCAACGGCGTGTATTGGGGTTTGAACATGGAAGACAAAATCAAAGCGGATAGCAGTGTTGAATACGTCGGCGAATACCAACCGCTCTCCCATGGATTTCATCATGAAAAACTCGGCGTGGTGCCGCGTCCTGTGTCATATTACCGCTGAAACTTTTTCCTATAACCCCACATCCCTATGAAATCAAAAATCCTATCCCGCTCTGTGCTCGCCACTTTTCTGTTAGGAGTTGCTCCGCTTTACGCCGCTGAAACCACAGTCGATCCCAAAGCGCAAACCACGACCAAAACCCAAGTGACTCAATCGATGATCGGCTATCGCGATACGCTATTGTTTTACACCCTTGCTGAACAAAAGGCTGTGCTCGTCATACGAATCGATAACAAGAGCGAAAAATTCCCCATGACTGGTAAGCTTCATTTCTTCGCCAAAGAAGTCACCGCTGAGGTCTTAGCGAATTGGATCAACAACCAACATTCATGCGGTCTTTTCCCCGATGTTCCCGAGCCTGTTGCGACTCACAATGTTCCCGCAACATCCTGCTCAGTCGTTTCCAATAAAATTGCTGAGGCGATAGTTGTGGAAGAAGGGCCGCCGAATTCCGGTAAGTTCAATCGTTACGAAGTCGAATTCAAAATCGAAAACGTTCCAGTGTTTGGCGAAATCAAAATCAAAGATTTCACCGACACAGCGTGCGTTTTTGTTAAAGATTGAAACTAAAGTAGGCGGCAGGATACCGCCCCTCCTTGTTTTATCTTCCTAGCACACCACCACCACCGCCGCCGTTGTCATTATTCGGGGGGTTGTTCTTTTTCTCTCTTTCGGCGCGCTCTTTTTCGCGGCGTTCCTTATCATGATCTCTGCCTTGATCTTTTCCCTCATCTTTTTTACGCGCTTCATCGTATGTCTTGCGGAGTTCGTTACTCAGGGTGCGGTTCTCGATAGATAATTTCTCTACGGCGGTTTGAGCATCGTTTTTCGTGCGGGTTGCTAACAATATGGCTTTTTCATTCGCGTCGAGTTTGGAAATTAACCCAGCGACATCCCGGTCGCGTGTTTTATCCATCATACCTTTACGGTCTGAGGCATAGCCGGCGTATCTGAGAGTCATTTCCGCTAGGTAGACATCGGCGCTAGCGGTGCTGGCGATCTGCTTGACCTCAGCTAAAGCATCGGGATTCGTAGCGTCTTCAGCTTTACGAAGCACGTTCGTCCAAGCTTCAGCGGCTTTTTTATTGGCGGCCATCAACGCCGCGAAGAGATCCGGTTGCTTTTCTTTTGCTGAGCCGAATTTTTCCTCAAGACGTTCAGTGTTCGAGTGATTTTTCGCACTCTCTTGAGCTCGCGTGCGCTCTTTGGAAATCGCCTCTCTCATCCAGTCATCTTTATCGTCTGCCGTTGCAATGCAGACGGGGAGCATGGTGATTAACATTAAATATTTGATAGCCTTCATGATGGTTTTATTGGGTTCTAGTTAAGTTTGAAAACGATTTGTAGCATCTAGCAGACGAAGCAGTGCTGGGAAAGTAAAAAAGACAAGGAGGGGCGGTATTTTGCCGCCCTCTTGAAAATACCGGGCAGCAGGATGCAGCCCCTCCTTGTGTAATTATACTAAGGGACGATCACCACCTGACCGGCTTCGGCGCCAGTGGTGATTTCGGTGATTTCGTTATTGGATTTTCCGCGGGTGACGACCCGGCGCTCGGTTTTTCCATCGGCGAGTTTCACTTCGATCGTCCAGCCTTTGGCTCCGAGCTCGATGGCTTTCTCGGGTATGGCGATGGCTTTTTCGTTGGTGTAGGAAATGATTTTCACATCCAGAGATTGGCCGGCAACAGGGGTGAGCGATTTTGGCCATTCGGCAGTGAATGTGGTGGGGTAGGTGCCTTGGGAATTTGGAGTCTCAGAGGATTTAGAAAGGGTCACCGGAATTAAAACATCATCTTTTCCATCAAGCACCGCGAAGCCTGTCGCGCCTTCTACGAGAGCTTCAGCATCGGCTTGGGTTGCGAAGCTTTCGATCACTAACTTGGAAGCGGCGGGAATGAAACATGCGAGATTTTTCCCAACGGGCACCGCACCTTTTGGAACTAAAACTTTGAGGATTTCACCCGTCACCCAGGTTCCGTTTTCGATGGTGCCATAATAAAACAGTCCATCGGCTGGAGCTTTGATTTCGAAAAGTTTGCGATCCTGCTCAAGATCGGCGAGTTCCTCGCGTTGGCGTTTCAGGGAAGTTTTGAGTTTATCGACTTCGATTTTTTTTAGCTCCAACGAACGCGGCAGGTCTTGTTTGGCTTTGGAAAGTTGCAGCGCAGTATCGTCGCGTTTTTCTGTTAGGGCAATCAACTCACGTGGTAGCGCGACCGCTTTTGTGCGTTTGTGATCAAGGACCTCCATACGCAACGCGAACTCGGCATATGCCACAGAGTCGCGTTGTTTCTTCAAAATGATTTCCTCGGTATCTTCGGTGATGTCATCCGCTTCATACATTTTAAGGAGCTGCTTGAGTTCCTCTTGGTAAGAAGCGAGCATCTGCTCCTGGCGTTTCAAACTTTGATCCGTCGATTCTTCCTCGGCTTTGCGACGGGTATCCTGAAAATAAGCGAGCTCCTCAGCCGCCGCTTTCGTGCCGCGTTCCATGCGCAGCAGTTGCTCGGGAATGGTTTTCTCTAGAGTCGCGAGATCGAGTTCGGCTTGTGCCATTCCAAGCTCAGCGGCCGTGAGGGCTTGTTTGGAATCGGCAAGTTTGCGATCCACGGTATCGGTTTCGAAAACGATCAACGGCTGACCTTTTTTGACTACGCTGCCGTGATCGACGATGGAAACGATTTTGAAAACCTCCCATGCTTTGGCATCCAGACGGATCGTTACGACAGATTCAGGTAAGGCGGTCGCTTTCAGGCTGTGGCTGACGGTAAAAGTTTTTGTTTCCAAGGTGAGTTCGCCTCCATGCGCGGCGGTGACGAGAAGGGCGGGGAGTAAATAATGGAATGCGGTCATGATCGTGAATGCGGAATTTTTAAAAGAGGGGAAATAACAACTCAAGCAACACCACGCGATTTTCTCGCCAACCAGATCGGCAGAAAACGAGGTTTTTTCGCCATCGGCGACGAGGGCACGAAATGCTCCACAACTTCATACCCATCGCGTTCAAGATTGCGAGTCAGGTTCGCAACGGGGCGGGTGGAAGCAATCGCCAATAAACCGCCGGGCTGCAGCGCCTCATAGGTCGCGGCGATCCAACGTTTGTCGTTTACGAAAAGTCGTTGTTTCCCAGCTAGCGGGGCGGAGTCGAGATGGATCATGATCGCGTGCAAGCATCCGGATTGCTTGTTGAGCGCATCTGCACCGGGATCGTTTTCAATCACCACACGCGGATCATTGAGAGGAGTTTCAGGAAAAAATTTGCGATTCCAATCGATCAGCTCTTTGCGGTTTTCTGCGACGGTGTAAACGGCACGTTTCTGCGGCAACTCTTGGATGATGGATTGCAACATGTGTCCGAGGCCGAGGCCTATCATCCAAATCCGTGGTTGACGCGCGGGGCGGAACGGTGCTGCGGCAAGTTTTGCCAACTCTTCTTCCGAAGATCGCGTGCTGGGTCCGCAGATCTGCTGGCCCTCTACGAGTAAGTAACGACGACCGTCGTGTTCTTGAAGTTCGAGAGGTGAGCCATCGGCTACGATGGTTGCGGCTAATGTGATACGTGGTTTCATGTCGGCTTACTGCTTGCTAGAATGAACAATTTCTGATAATCGACAACCACCATGTCAGAAGAATCTCCAACTCCCGAATCACCAACTCCGCCACTACAGCCAGCGCCAACGCCTGCACCACAACCAGCGTCGGGATTTACCAAAGAACAAAAAGATAAAAAAATTATCGCGGGTATTCTTGGAATTCTTCTAGGTGCCCTCGGCATCCATAAATTCTACCTCGGTTACACGGTCGAGGGTGTCATCATGCTGGGGGTGAGCCTAGTGGGAACGGTCGCCCTGTGTGGCATTCCGTTAGCTGCATTCGCGGTCAGCGTCATCGGTCTCATTGAAGGAATCCTCTACCTCACCAAATCCGATGACGAATTTGTTGCCACCTACGTTGTCGGTCGCAGAGGCTGGTTCTAATATTAATAAGTATCATTTTTCAAAAAGAAAACCTCGGCCAGTGAAGGCCGAGGTTTTTTAGGTTTTGAAGATCTTTTGTTTAGCGGTAACCCGCTAATACATTAGAGGCTTCCTTTAAGAACGGAGGATGCTTTGAAACCAACCGACTTGGATGCGGCGATTTTAAGAGCTTCTCCAGTCTTAGGATTGCGGCCCATACGTGCTGCACGCTTTTTAACCTCGAAAGTACCAAATCCGATGATCTGGACTTTCTTGTCTTTTTTCACGCCTTTTGCGATCGAGTCGAGGACTGCGTCGAGGGCTTGTTCAGCGGCACGCTTGGTTGCGTCTGCTCCGAGGGCTTTTTGGATGGATTCAATAAGTTCTGCTTTGTTCATGGCAAAGGCGTTTGTGCGAATCTGGCCTCATCTTGGCAAGACAAAATCTTCAATAAACATAAGGATTTTTTTTAACGAGCTGCTTGACTTCCTGACGATTTATCGGTTGTGCGCCCTAAATTGGCGAGGGGTTGCGGGCCGGGCGCAGCGTTTCTAACAGAAATTGTTTCGCGTTATGTGGGTGAGGTTAGGTCGTTTCTAACAGGAAAAATAGAAGTCACTGGGAGCGTGATCCTGGGACCGCGAGTCTCAGACACGCATGAGCATGAATGAGCATGAGCGATATTTAGACTCATTCAAATGCATGCGAGTCTGGAGACTCGCGGTCCTAGAGACGTACACGCGCAAACTCCACGCAGAAAATTTTGGTTTTATGAAATAGCGTTGTTCGATGGAGTTACGGGTTTGTGACATAAAAACCCTGATTCCACGTGGATTTTCCACCCAAAATCCGACTTTGTGAAAATTTTCACAAATAGCTCTTGCGGTGTAAAGAGGGGATAGCTATCACCCGTCGCCTCACCTTTCCCTGTATTCACCCATGAAGCGTTTTTTAGTCACAACTTTAGGCCTCTGGCTTCTGGCATTCGCATCGGCTTTCGGCGCGGGGGGCGGGCATGCATTACCATTGGACGCTCAGCCGCTCCACGAATCTTTGCCAATTACCAACTCCATCACCATGGTTTGGCTAGCTGTTATCTTGATCGTTATTTTCTGTCAGATTGCGACTCGTAAAATGAGTTTGGTCCCGAGTGGATTTCAAAACTTTGCGGAGTGGGTTGTTGAGTCTCTCTATACCTTTCTTGAAGGACTTATGGGAGCCCACCTGACCAAGCGCACCTTCTGGTTCTTTGGTTCGATTTTCTTCTTCATCTTAGTTACCAACTATCTAGGGCTTATTCCTGGAGTCGGCACAGTAACTTATGGAGGGACGCCTATACTCCGTGGCGGAAATGCTGACATCAACATGACCGCAGCAATGGCATTCACCTTTGCGATTCTCTGGATTTACTGGGCGATCTCGGAAAATGGCCTGAAAGGCTTTATCGCACACATCTTCGCCCCGAAAGGCGTCCAAGGATTCCTGTTCTGGGCGCTGATGCCGTTGTTCATATTCGTTGGCTTTCTTGAAATCATTTCCATTGCCATCCGCCCCGTCGCGCTCTCCTTCCGTCTCTTCGGAAACATATACGGTGGTGAGCAGACACTTGAGAAGCTGATGGCACTCGTGCCAGATTACCTCGCCTTCCTTCCGGCGCTTCCGTTCTATTTTATGGAGCTCCTCGTCGGCTTCGTCCAAGCGCTGGTATTCACCCTTCTTTGCGCG